>JAQWNC010000025.1 GCA_029246505.1 Arenicellaceae bacterium | reverse complement strand
AGTGCCGTCAAGTACACAAAAACACGTTACTGAACGTTATAGCTTAAATGAAAATGGAACCCGTCTTGAAGCAGAGTTTATTTTGGAAGACCCGGAGTACTTGACTGAACCCATGTCTCATTCGAGGAGTTTGATCTACTCTCCAGAATTGGAGATGTACATGAATAAATGCGACCTAGAGTCAGCGAGTCGGTTTCTTAGTTTGCGTTAACGCAACATTAAGCGCGGCGATTCGACTAATTAGATTGCTTTCCTAAAGTAAAGATTATCTCATTCCGGCATTCGATCAGTGCCTGGCTAACTAGTGTTTCGACTCGAGAAAATCTATGCGAAGGTATTGGAACTGATAGCGCCAAAACTTGACCAAAGGGGTCTTTAAAAGATGTGCCCACTGCACATATGCCCTCTGTATGTTCTTCTCGATCTATTGCGACGAAGTTCTGTTGGAAATCTTCGGTTTCTGTAATTAGCTGAATGACATCGGTTATGGTGTTCGGTGTAAATTTCTCTAATTCGGCCTTTAGATATTTATCCAGATCCGTCTCTGACATTGTTGCCATTAGTGCTTTACCGTTCGCAGTACAATGTAAGGGGAATGCATCACCAATATGGGATACAGCCTGCAAGCGCCGATTACGGGCTGATACCTGATTTATAAACATCGCTCTCTTGCCCTTCAATACTGATAGATCAACCGTTTCTTCGACCAGACGAGAAAGGTCCTGCATATAGGGTTTGAGTAGCTCGCCGACGTCAATACTTGCTGAGGCAGCAAGTCTAATCAGAGAAGGACCCAACTTTACTCTGGCATTTGGTGTTGCTGAAATGAGTAGCTGCTCATTAACCAGGGCACCGACTATACGTTGAACAGTTGATCTCGCCAGGCCAACCTTGTCTGCAATTTCACGTAAGCTGAGACCTTCCGATTCCCTTTCCAAAGACCGAAGTACATTGGCTGCTCGTGCAATTACTTGAATTCCACGCGCCCCGGTATTTTTGTTATTACTAGCCATTCATAGAGCTACTAAATTTCTATACAACCTATGTATGTACTATCCTCTAACGGAACCCCCAAAGTTTTGACAATCTTTCCTTCATGTTCAACTTTTAGTGTGATTGAGTTAGCGTCAGGGTAGATTTTTTTAATCTTGAATTCGCCAAAACCATCAGTTACGGCACTACCGATGATTTCCTCGTTTCTTACGGCTGTGACAGTCACACCTTCGAGGCATTCTTCTCGATTTTCGATATTAGTAACGACAGTGCCTGCAATAAAGTATGCTTCAAACAAGTGGTTATTTTTATAGTAAACCCGGGGTTTTGCGCCCATTCGGGGTTCTAAAGTGGTCAGGTTCTCCTCTTTCGCTATTTGCTGCATTTTTTTATCGGTTACTTTTACCGATTTGAGAACCTCAGTAGGGCAAGATATTTCTATTTTTGTTTTCTCCCATCCCTGATCGAGCAAATGAGCATCAAATGGCCAAGCCTGTGGAATCTGTTCCTCTTCATTCCAATAAATTGCGCCGTATGGGCAAGCGTCGACTATTTGTTTTTGCCCTTTTGATTTCTTTGGATCAATTATTACGATGCCGTCGTCGCGTTTTTTGATCGCATCGCCGGTTGCTGCCTTCATACAAGGTGCATCATCACAGTGGTTACACATTACTGGGCGAAAATTGGTTTCAACTATTGGCCATTCGCCGCTTTCACGGTATTCCATATCGACCCAGGAATGTCCATGTAAGGGTTGGGGGCCAGTGTAACCTTTGTGCTCTTGTTCGACGTATTCGTCCTTGGTTGTAATAAAGCAGTTGTAGCAATTATGGCAACGAGCAACATCTACAATCATATTCCACTTTTTCATGTGTGAGCCTCCGCAGTAGTGTTGCGAGTGGTAGTGTCCGCCAAATAAGGCTTAAAGTCGATGAGGCAGGCATTAGGTGCCATGGCAGAGGATTTTTTAGACTGTGAGCGTTGACTAGTTAATTGATTTACACAGCCGCCACGGTCAGTTGATTTGCCTGGCTCGCCCACGGGTTCATAGACCGCCGATGATTCATAGGCCTGTACAACCCCTGGCCTGACGCGTTCGGTTAGATAGGCTGCACAAATTACGGAGCCTCGATCGTTGTGTAATGTAATTAAGTCGCTGTGCTTAACGCCTCGCGCTTTTGCGTCGGATTTGTTTACTCGAGCAATCCAATAATAGTACCCGTCGATGAGCATACGGTGATCGCGTATATCGTTAATCGTGCTGTCTTTACCATCTCCCAATGTATGAAAGCTATATCGGGCATGTGAGGAAATCAACTGCAGCGGAAATTTCTTCAGTAAATCTGTAGTTTGAGTGCCTTCCCAGCTAGGCATGTATTTGTTTAGCGGCGGGCGATCCGGGTCGTCAAATTTCTTCAATGATTCTGGAATGAATTCAATTTTCCCGGATTGCGTTTGCAAACCCTTCTGAAACTCTTCGCTATAATCAGCTGGCAACGGGTGTGGCTCGGGCACATCCTTTTTGCGCCCTTCGTAGAACCACTTAAAAGCGGTTGGGGCGCGAGCCTCCGGTTCGTCGGGTGGGATAGCGTAGTAACCTTTCTTGATAAACTTTTTCCATGAGACCATTTTGGATGCGTCAGAGGCATCAAAAATACGCTTGGCCCAATCCAGTTCGGTGCAGCCTTCAGAAAAATATAAGCCAAGCCCCATTCTATTGGCTAGCTCAAGAAATATTTGGTAATCAGATTTTGATTCCCCAGCAGGTTCTTGACACTTGGCCTGCAAAGTAACTATACGGTGATTTACCTGATTGTAGAATTGATGTCCGTATCCACCGGCGGAGGCCCATTCACCTATGTCCCAACGCTCAAAGTTAGTACACGCGGGTAAAATAATGTCGGCAAATTTTGTCTCTCCTTCGAACCAAATTGATTGGCTTACTACAAATGGGAGGTTTTCAGATTGATACATCTGAATCCACCGGTTGGAGTTGTTCATCGTGCCAATTGACGCGCCACCGTATTTATAAAGTATTTGAATCTTGGAATGTCCAGGGGCAGGGTATTTAAAAGATGAAAACTGTCCATGCATTGACGTTGGGTCAGTCAGATAGCCTTCGGCTTCACCGTTTAGAATTGCGTCTGGTAATTGAAGGCGAGATACTATTTGTTTGCAGTTATTCATACTCATTACATGTGGCATACGCGGGTAGGTGACCAATGCGCTACCTGTATGCGTGAGGTCACCAGAAATGCCGCCTTCTGCGTAGCCCGGGAACCAGAATGTATAATCGTGAGGAGCCCCTTGTTGCAGGTTTCCAAAATTTATTCCAGGTCTTCCCAAGCCCTGCATGGCCATCAAAATGACCATCATTCGGGCCCATTGAGTTCCTGTGGCAGTGCGGCATGCTCCACCAAAACCTCCGCCTAATCCACCAGCACCAAGGTAGGTTTTCTTTTTGCCCCACTCACGCGCGAGTGCTCGAATATCGCGTGCTGGAATACCCGTTTCCAACGCTGCCCATTCAGGTGATTTTGGAGTGCCATCACCCTGGCCCATAATATACGCGGCCCATTCGTCGAACCCGGTTGTGCGGTTTTCGACAAAATTTTTGTCATACAGATCTTCCTCTATCCATACGTGGCATAGGGCTTGCGCTAGTGCTGGGTCGGTGCCAGGTTTTGGTGCGATCCACTTACCACCAAAAAAGCCCGCAGTTTGATTCCAGTGCGGATCAATATGCACCATCTTGATTCCGAGTTCTTTGGCCCAGAGTCGGCGTATGGTGCCTTCATAGCCAGCATACAATCCATTAGTTGCTTCCGGATCACTGGACCAGAATACAATCATTTCAGCATTTTTAAGACAGTCTTCAACCTGACCAAAGGGCTCAGGGCTTCCAAGCCGCATACTATGGCCGTAATGGTGGACACCACCCCAATACCAGCCTTCCCAGCTATCTGGATTATGCATAACGCGAGTAAAGCCGATGCCATTGAAAAACCGGAGCATGGCGCTTAGGTAATAGCCTACATTGCCCCAATTGTGATGTGACCCATGGCTAAGTGCGATGGCACCTGGGCCACAATCTCGCTTAACACGTTTAAACTCTCCTGCGACTATATCCAGCGCTTCATCCCAGCTAATCCTTTCGTATCCTGATTTGCCGCGGTTCTGTGGGTTTCGTTCCCCATTTAGATCGAAATCTACGCGTTTCATTGGGTAGAGGTTTCGTTCCTTCGAGTTAATCATTGATTTCCAACCAAGAGAGTAGGCTGGTACTGTTGCTCGTCGTGGTGGCCTAAACTCTTTACCGCGAGCGTAAACCGTCCAAGAAGGTGCATCGTCATTATCGAGTTCAATTGGAGTTGTTCGGATAATTTTGCCGTCTTTTACATAGACATACAGGGGCCCGCCGTTAGTGTTGTTGACCAGTCGTGTTTCTCCGTTGGGCATTTTAACGCCAACTTTCCAACCCGATGACAGCAGTTTTCCGAGTGTGATCATCCACCAGCAAACTAATTTGTCCTCACCGGTTGCTCCCATTTGGAAGTTCTTGCCGGCGTGCACTAGTTCCCCATAGTCATTGGGAGGTGTGAGAACCCGCTGAGCGATTCTCCGGTTCTTAAAAAACATGGTTACATCAGGCTTAGGATGAATTGCTGATTTGGTAGAAATTTTTCCGTCTTTGATAATGTAGTAGCGGCCAACTTTGTTGTTTTCCAGCTTAATTTGCACGACCATGTCATGCTCTTTTAAACGTTTTCTGAAGTCTGGGTGCAACAGAGCGGTGAATCGTAACGCGAGTACAATTCCGTAAAGAAGTGTATACAAGTACATCTAATCTATTTCTCCAGTTTGGGGCCTTAGCGGAGCACCGAGGATTAATCAGCAGTTAAAGTTCTAATACCCAGTCAATTGCCTAATCGTCGGTTTTTGTTTGCTTGTCTTCTTTGTTTAGCCGGCAGTAGCCAACTAACGCAAATAAACCGAAGACCACCATTGATGCGACCACGCCATACATCCAAAGTCTTGTGACTGCTAATTCATCCATCGTTTACTCCGTTCCTATGGTTTTATTTGAGTTTAATCGCTTTTCGAACCAGTGAGAAATTCCCCAGCCAATAATTATTATTGTGAATATGAGAATTAAAGAATTAAAAAATATACTCCAAAACATAGTTTTTTCTCCTAATCAGCTAAGCGCTGGTATTCGTAGATTGATCTTTTAGTCGAGCCTGATATTCAGAGCTACTAAAAAACCCGGGTTTACCTTTGACGATTAAATTACCCACAATGATGACAACCAGAGTAACTGCCAGCGTCACATAGGGGTTGAGGCCATCTTGCATATTTAGCAGCGTCGGTAGCGAGGTGAACGACCAAAGTGAGTTTGCGGTCCAGGCGGCGATCAATGTAGCCACAGCAACTGCGCTGCTTCGTTTCCAATACAAACCAAATACTACTACCCAAAAAACCGGCACTAGCCAAGAGAACAGCCAATTCATAGCGGCCAGAATCGGTGGCAGAAAGGACGCGACAGACATGGCAATAATCGCTAGTGTAATAATAAGCGTACGCATTACTCTGGTTAGCTCTGCTTCTGAGGCGTTGGGCCGATATAAGTTTTTATAGATATCGACGGTAACGATCGTGGCTGGCGCCAAACTAGTCATCGCAAAAGTGGATAAGATAGCAGCCAAAAATGACGCTAGTAGTACTGCAGCCAACCAGGTAGGCAGATAGTTAATAAGCATGGTGGTCGCTGCTACCTTGGGCCCAAGGGCTGCAAACTCGGGGATTGTTTTAGCGGTTAGACCGATAACCACAGCAAATACACCAAACATTCCATTTAATGGGGCCGCTATCCAGAGTGCTTTGCGAATGGTTTTTTCGCTGGCCGCTGACATGCATGGCTGCATGAGCATTTGATTGATACTTTGACTAAATACAACCGCAATAACAGAGCCAACTGCGAAGGCAAAAAATATTTCGGGTGTACCATATATATTCAACATAAAGTCGTCGCCAGAAGAGGTGTAGAACTCTGCAACCGAACCATAGTTCCCACCAGGTAGTTTGAAAGCAAGAAAGATCGTTGCAAGAATTAAACCTACGTACATAACAACGGCATTAACCAGATTTAGCCAGCCAATTTCTTTCATGCCCGCTAGTACCACATAGAAGATTCCTAATATGCCGCCTACCACCGCACCATTTGTAATGGTCCAGCCTGTCATTGATGAAATAATGATGCCAATGCCTTGAGTCTCAATGGTCAGGATTCCGAAGATGACTCCGGCCATAGTGCAAGAAACCAGTAGCCTTGTACCGCGCCCGTATAGCATGTCCAGAATTTCCGGGACCGTAGTCAACCCTAAACGACGTACCCAAAGACCAGTAGTAAGACAAACTAGAACCAGTAAGATTACGTGGGCGATGCTGAACCACACTGCTGCTGCTCCAAATACCCAGGCCATTTCGAACACGCCCAGGATATGTGCTGTACCCAACACAGTCAGCGCTAAAGTGATCGCAACTACCGGCACCGGTAGATCGCGCCCAGCTAAAGCAAAATCACCTTCGCGTTTGGGATGCTTGGCTTCACGTCTGGCTAACCAAAGGCCAACACCGAGAATAATGCCTATCTCATAGATTAGTACGGCAATCAAGATTCCTGTGTTCATAATAAATTCCTTTATGGTTACTGCGCTGACCTTGAAGTACTAGGGTATGCCGGTCAGGCATGTCGGTTTATTTCTAAATATTCTGAATTTATTGTTACTCGAGAACCGGGCTTAGCCAGCCGACTACAAGTCCAAATACCAAATGAACCATAAGTACCGAGATCCACGCCTTTGGTGAGGCGTGCGATAAGAAAAGCCCTTCTTTTATGTATACCGGGATAAAAAAAAGTCCGGAACAGAAAAATAGAATAATTCCGTATAAAAACCCTCTGAATACGGGCTCCCCAGGTAAATGAGGTCCAATAACGGTTGCATACAATAAAGCTAGAAATGCCCCGTTCAGGATCACCACCATAAACCCTGCCCAGTATGGAGCCTCTCCTTCCATAGATTTTCCGAAAGTTAAATCTGCCATAACGCGGGAAAAATCTAGCCGAAACAGACCTATACGATCAGCCCATTGTCCCATTACTAAATGTAGGTAGGCTGCCAACATACCGGTTACAGCAACCACTATAAAAAAATCTAACTGCATTACAACCCCTCTCTTTAAAGAACGCACCGGGCGTTTAGCTATATTTTCTGAAGATAGCGTATTGGTGGTTGAGGAACAAGGTGAAATTACATTGCGGTATAGGTGCACTGCAATACGGTACAGTAAAGTGAGTGTGCATTTCTTGCTTCCAGCCTAAATCAAACAACTAAAACGTTATTTTGACGTCAAAAATCTGTTCTAGGGTTATTTAGGTGAACCTTTATAGTTTAGCTAAATCGTTGCAATAAAAAGTGCTTTGATATACTTTTACAGCCTCGAAATAGCCTACTATGGTCAGTTATAATTGACATCAAGAATTGTGCTATTTATATAGGTAGGTTGTGGATAGCCGGGGTAATTCTATTGGATTAGTTTAGAGTGCTTAGGTGGTTCTATTTTATTCCGCACCTGAATGAATAAAGTTTTGTACGAGCTTGTATGCTGAATTATTCAGTGCAATTTAAGCAGGCCTAAATTAGGAGTATCTATATCATGTTTCAAGGTAAACGGTTGTTCACAGCGTTAGTTTTTGGGTCAGCCACTTTGCTTTACGGTTGCGGTAGCTCACTTGATGACTCTGCGACTACTGCAGAAGGGGGCGCAGCTGATACGGCTGGGCCGGTGGTTAGCGATCTGAGTTTGGTACAAAATCCAAACCCTACTGTTCCGTTAGCAGCAGTACTTAGTTTTACAACGGACGAACCGGCTAGTGTAGTTCTAAGGTTTGATGATGGCTCAAAAGCATGGTCGCACAGTATGGGTAGTGATATGTCTACATCCCATGAACTTCCAGTTGTGGGCATGCGGCCAAGTCTTGCGCATACAATCACCGCCTCGCTAACTGACGCGGCTGGAAATGTTACTGTTACTGAAACTCAGGTCTTCGAAACGCCAGCACTACCAGAGTTTTACCCACGACCACATGTTGTTGTGAGCCAGCCTGATCGTATGGAGCCAGGCGTGAATCTTTTTAACGTAAATGGACGCTGGCCAGAAAAATGGGCCGATTCACTGCCCGCAGTAATTGTCGATAATGAAGGTGAGACCATCTGGTATTACCAGCCGGAAGGGCACCTGCTACACGATATTAAAAGAATTAGTAACGGCAATTTTCTATATGAAATCTGGCCTGGAACTGGTGGCATGGTTGAGATTGACCTACTTGGAAACATTGTTAACCGCTGGCACTTTACCGGCACGGCTAAAGATCCTGCACCAGGTAGCATAGCCGTTGAGAGCGATTCAATTCACCACGATATGATCGAAATCCCTAATGGTAATTTTTTGGTGATGAGTTCAGAAGTGCGTGCCTACGACAATTGGCATACCAGTACCCGCGACGCAAACGCACCGCGTCAGGATGGAGCCCAACTGGTCGGTGATGTCATTATTGAGATTACCCGTGATGGCGAGGTTGTCAATGAGTGGAAGCTTCTGGATCTTATCGATCCTTATCGTATTACGCATGGTTCTCTGCGTGAAGATTATTGGGCAAACCACTACGACGGCCGCTACGAAGGTATCGTTTACGACTACACCCATGGTAATGCCATAATTTACGATGAATCTGATAACTCCTTTATTATGTCTATGCCTTATCAAAATGCAGTGTTAAAAGTATCTATGAGTAGCGGTGAGCTGGTTTGGATATTGGGAACTCATGAAGCCTGGAGCGAGGAATATGCGGATAAGCTACTGACGCCGGTGGGCGATGTGGAATGGTCTTACAAACACCACGCTATTTCTCACAGCGGTCGTGGCACTCTGTTATTATTAGACAATGGTGTAGATCGCACCATGCCATATGCTGACAGCATGCCTCTGGCTGATAGTTATTCGCGCGGCGTTGAGTATGCTGTGAACGAAGAAACTATGGAAGTATCTCAGCCTTGGGCATATGGGTTAGAGCAGGAGCATTATTACAATCGATATCTAGGGGATATTGATTGGCTCCCTACCACTGGCAATATTCTAATTAATTCTGGTGCTCGGGAAACTGCTCCTGGAACCAATACGAATGTACCTCCTGGTCAGGCACAGCGTTGGGCCAGTTGGTTTGAAGTAACTAGCGATGATGCCAGAGAGAAAGTTTGGGAATTGCAGTTTAAGGACGAAGGCTTAGGTTGGTCTGTATATCGAGTAGATCGTTTACCGAGTATCTATCCTAACTAAATTGTAAAACTAGGCAAACAAAAAGCCCGGCCTGATTGGTGAGTCCGGGCTTTTTTATTGGGTAGAGCTTTATGTGTTTACTACGGAATGGTTAATGTTCCATCAGTATAAACAATACGTCCATCAACAATCGTTAGGGAAGACTGCATGTTTCGAATCTCACTATCTGGAACCAGCTGTTGGTTAAAAACATTTTTGTTTAATACCACCAGGTCTGCGAATCGCCCGGTGGCTATACCACCGAGCTTTTCATCTTCACCAGTAAACCAGCCTTGCTGTGCAGATGAATATAATTTGACTGCTTGCCTGCGAGTGATTTGCTGGCCATCATTAACCAATTGGTTTTGTGCATTAATTCCAGTCACCATGTAGTAAATCATCGACCAGGGATTAAAGGGTGAAATTCGCGCACCATCAGATCCACCACCGAGAGCTACTGCACCGCTTTCCACTATGGTTCGCCATGGAGGCCCGCCAGCATCTCCCCCAGGCCGCAGGTATGGCTGTCCGTGGGCGCCAATCCCCAAACCTAGTGCAACGATTCGTTGTACAATCTCGGGCGTTACCCCACTCATGTGGCCAGCAGTCCAGCGTAATGAAGACAGATCAAATTCTGGGTCAAGTGATTCCCAAATATCTAGATGTGCATCGAATTCTTCCGGGCTATGAAGATGTTGGTGATAAGCCCAGCCACGTTCGGCAATCTGACGCTGCGCGTCTGCGGCGGCCTCACTCAGAGGCTGTTGATTAAATAAGGTTCTGCCAACCGACCATTCTCCAATACCAACCGTCTTCAGCATATCGGAGCCAAAATTATTAAAACTATTGTCTAGTCTGCCTTGCAGCTGCGAAAGTTCTGCGTCTTCATCTAGGGCAGGAAAATACAAACGAGTTCTTAGATTTAACCGACCATCTCGCGCCATATTTACAATTGGATTGTAGCCCGTGCGCTGGTCAAGGAAGCCCACTCCAGGCACCGTGCCCGACATATCCATTGCGGTTGTTAGCCCGACTTTGTTGGCCCAGATGATCACATCGGCGAGTTGCCGTTCCCGGTGCTCGTCATCTATAGACGCAGCTAGTACTTCATACGCCAGCGCAGTATCTTCGCGGCTAGCGATAGAACCATCTGGACTAACTTTCCCGCCCAGGCTGTTGATTAGGTCGCGGCCAGCAGTATTTGTTTGTCCGGGGCCAAATCCGAATGCAGATAGGTATACAGGATGCTCGGGAGCAGCTTGATCAAGCGCTGTTATACTTGGGAAACGTGCTTCCGCCCATTGAGCAGTGATGAATCCACCAATGCCGGTAATCAGCTCTCCCTGAGGTACAGATGTGCTTTTGGATGAGATGGTAGTAAGCACTTCAGCGGTCGAGAATGTTGTTTCTATTTCTCGTGTATCGTGACCCGGACGATTTTGAATTCTTACAAAATGAACGTGGTTATCAATCAGGCCGGGGATAACAGTACGCTCGCCTAGGTCAATAATATCGGTACAGAATCTGTTTTGGTAATTCGTTCCTGCTAAATCTAAAAATTCGCCATTGCGTATCAGTACCGAAGCTACGACGGTGTTGTTTTTATCCAGTGTATGGATATTGCCATTGATCAGTGCAAGGTCATTCTCGCCCAGGCAGGGGCCTTCCTGAGTATGCCCGGGAGTGGCGAAAATAATGGCTGTTGCAAGCAGTGATACTGGAATAAATCGCACAAAAGAGAGCGTAATGGACGCTGAAACAAATTGGAATCTAGCGGTGTTCTGAAAATTTGTAGCCTGGTATATGCTTATACTCATATCGGTCCTCAGATTTTATGACGAAGATCCGGGCAGGACGCGGGTTTCGCCAAGCTAGTGTAGTGATCTCGTCGTCTACCCCGTTGGAGTCGTGGTAAAATTCACCGTGAAAGGGGGCTCGCTTACTAATCTAAGATATCGATTGGAATGTTTAAAATAACACAGCTTTAGTCTAAAAATACTATTAGCAGGCTTCCAGGTCAGGGTCCATAAACGAGTATGCTTCTTTTACGCTAGGACGTTCCTGTATACGAGCAAACCATTCTGCCAAACGCGGGCGTTTGGCTTCAGAAATTTCCTCACCGTATCCGTTGGCTTTGAATCGATCGACAAACGGCAGTACTGCAATATCTGCCAGGGAGAAGGTATCACCCGTTATCCATGGGGCGCGCTCTAGGTCTTTTTCGATCATAGACATTTGGTCCTTAACCCTCTCGACCGCAAACGCAACAACTTCATCTGAGATACCATCAGAATTATGGATTTCGTCGCTTCGACGCTGAAGGTCGGGTTGCGATCGTACCTTCTCCATTAAAGCTTCCTGGCCGTGTTTTGCTGCGTATTCGCCCCAACGATGAGCGTGGTGGTTATTATGTGAAATTAGGTGCATGTTTTTATGCAGTACATGCTCAGACTTATCCATCCAAACCCGCATATTTGCGCGTTCCCATGTGTTTACGGGTTTTAATTCAGGGCCATCAAAAGTCTCATCGATGTACTCGAGAATCGCATTGGACTCAATAATAATTCTACCGTCGTGGTCCATTGCTGGTACCACACCATTAGGATGAATCTTGACGTACCACGGAGCCCAATTTTCAAATTGATGTAAGTCGATATGCACACTATCCCAATCGACGCCTTTTTCGGCTAAGGCTGTTCGGGCTTTTCGTGAGCAGGTTGATCCCCACCAGTGATATAAGGTTACAGCCATAGTTAGTTTTTCTCCAATTATAATAATTACCAGGGATCGGCAGGTAAGCGGCCAGCGATTTCTAACGAATCTGGTCCATAGTGATAGATTCGAAAAATGCAATTGCCACCGGTGTACATAGGGTGTTTTTTTGTGACATAGTGTGGAGAAATATATTCCCAAACTATTTCCCCATCCGGGGTTACTTCAATCAGCCGACCCTTAATACCTTCAAGGATCGATGTGTTTCCGGAAGCTAGTCTTTGTGCGCTACTAATAAACCAGCTAAAAAATGAAAAGCGTGGTGAGCCAGCGTATTGCCACACAGCTTGCTTTGATTTTGGGTCAAGTTCTATTACCCGTGAGCCGCCTTCGGGCCCTACGCCCAGAACTTTAGCGCCATTCGCAAAAAACATGATGTTACCATTTTCGATCATATAGACACTGTGTTGCTGACCGTATGAGTAGTCGCACATATGCCACTTAAATTTCTTGGTTTTATAGTCAATGATTGCCATCAAGTGGTTATATCGAAAATTTATCAATATATCGCCGTTATCCTGCTGGGTAATGCAATTGGCGTGGCACCATTCATGACGTGGGCACATCGGATTAATTGGAAATGAGTACATTTCTTCGCAATCTTCTGCTCGCCATTCCCAAACGACCTTACCATCAGGTTCGATTTCGCGGATGACATCACCCCATATACCGTCGGCGTGTTCGCTGCCTTGCTGTCCGCCTTGAATTCGTTTGTGATTTTCCTCGCGGATTAATTCCCAGCGTAAGTAAAGCGTATTGCCATTCTTGCACCGACGAAAATCATGATGTTGGTAGCTGTCGTGAAACTCCCATAAGAGATTTCCATCCCAATCTCTTTCTTGCATTAAGCCGCCTTTGGCGGGCAGACCTTTTGGGCCATCAGGGGTGCGAACAGCCGCTAGCATATTGCCGCTAGGTAACAAATATCCGTAATTTCCCGGCTCGTAGGGAAGATCCCAAGAATGCACAACCTCACCAGACATATTGATTAACAATGTGCTGGATAGGCCAAGCGGAGAAAATATTCTATAGCCTGGTGTTGCTAGGCTGCGATCACTTTGCAGCAGCCCGGTGTTCCTGTGAATCATATCGTCTACTTTACTTTAAAGAATGGTGCAAATGCTGTCGAAGGATGGTCGAGGTAATTTTTGCCATACTGACTCTTCATCGCCATACCCAACATTACATAAGAAATTTGACTTGATAGTGCTACCAGTAAAAAATTCCTGGTCCACGGTTTCGTTTATAAATCCGGATATTGGCCCAACATCAAAACCTAATGCTCGGGCAGCAATCATGAAGTACGCGCCTTGTAACGACCCGTTCCGAAACGCATCGTCGGCACATCGAATAGGATCGTCGATAAACATCTGTGTTTTTCCCGGGTCATGGGGAAACAGTTCAGGCAATCGCTTATAGAATTTCATGTCGTAGCCGATGATTGCGCAAACCGGGCTACCAAGCACCTTTTCAACGTTATTACCCTTTAACGCAGGTACCAGCCGTTGCTTGGCTGCATCAGTACGCGCAAATAAAATGCGGATAGGGTGGCCATTATTAGAGGTCGGACCTGTGACGGTAATATCGTATATATTTTTAAGATCATCATCTGTTATCGGTTTATCTTGCCAGCCATAGTGCGATCGAGCTTCACGCAGAATCAAATCGATTCCGTCATCACTAAGGTCAGTGATACGGGAGCGGACGTTGCGGATTTCTTGTTGCGCAAGTGCACGTGGGTCTGATGACATTCTAAAACAACTCCGTATATAAGTAGCGATGATTAAATTTAGTACCAGCTACGAGTTCAATATAAACAATAATAATTTTACTTACTGAACCAAGATTAGTATTATTCTCGTATTGTATAGAGGTTTTTTAATGAGAACAAATCGTTCTGTTGAGCGTGCAATTGCGCTTATGATGTTTATTTGTCGCGATGGAAAACCGATGGGACTTACCCAAATTAGCCAAGGTGTCGGTCTGGATAAGGCGACCACTTTGCGGATTTTAAATACCTTGGCGAATTCAGACCTGATTCGTCAGGAATTGGATACGAAACGTTACGTTCCTGGTGCGGGGATTTACAATTTTTGGCCGAGCGAAATCCGTAAGATTTGCCGCCCACATCTTCAAGCTCTCATGGAAAATACGCAAGAAACAATTTGTCTTATCGTACTGCGTGGGAAACAACGGGTATGCATTGAAGTAATCGAACCTGATCGAGAGTTGAGAATAGTTGCTCCGATTGGACGTGCTGTACCAGTATATCTTGGGTCATCTGGTCGAGTGTTTATGGCGAGTAAATCAGAGAGTCAGGTTCGGAACCTTTTAGGTGATGAAGAGTTAACACTTTTTATAGATGGAGATGATATCGACAGCGAGGCATATATTCAGAAATTGGAAAGTGTCAGGCTAGCGGGTTACTCCTACATAGGGGGTGAAGTAGAACCCGATCTATCATCGGTTGCAGTGCCAATCTATGACGGCTTGGGTAATACCGCGGCCGCAGTTGTAGTTCGTGGTCCGATCACTCGTTTGACCGAAACCACTTCTAAAATTATCGCCACTAAGGCTAAAGCTACGGCTAGAGCGATCAGTAACGAATTGATAAGTACGCTTGATTAATAATTGTCGATCTTAAATAGCGGTGCCAGCTATCTACAGCTAGCAGATTGATTCCAAATTAGATTTCTACCTCAGCTGAATCCACTACCCCATTCTTATCGAAGTGAGGCCTAAACAACGCTGCGGATATAATGCTTATTATATTCTGCTGTCCGGTTCGATTACTACGACTAGCTCCATCAACAACCTCAACATTCGCAGTTTTGCCGTTCGAATTTATATTAAAGCCAAATTGTATTCCTTGGGTAGTAATCGAGGTTGGTGCAGCCCCTGGAAAAGATATCGTTAATTCTGGGGCAATCGTAATCGTTGTAAATAGTGGTTGCATCCATGCAACCGCGTAGGGATCGGCACTGCTAGTTAACAGCTGATAAGCGCCGGTGTAAGAGTCAATAGCAGTGGGCTGTTCGTTACCAGCGAGATGATAGCCACCCAGGTGAACTATGGCTTAAGCCTGATCTAGTAAATACTCGTTTTGCTTGCAGATAGTAATGATCTGTTGCAAAGAGGCTCCGCTCGCATCCCAATGCATTGTAGTTACCTACAGTTTCGCTGCCATCTGGCTATCGATATAGTATCGGGGGTACTGTCGTATCGTCACAAAAAACCGCTCGTCCCTATCCGGAGAGTCGACATAAATCTGTTCAAAAATAAGTTCTGGGCCAATTCCATCGTAAGAGTTAGTTGGTTTTTTCGTCTCTAGCTGGAGTAGATGGTATTTCACCAAAGCTTGGCCATAAAGAGGGTCAATTAAGCCTGAAGTGCCGGTACCATGTTGTTACTCCACTTGCCCGTTACTCCCGACATTTCCAGAGCTTGTGAGCTAGCTGCACCATGGTCACTCTGGTAAACCGAATAAAGCTCCATATAACCTGTGTCTACTGTATCTCAGTTTTGGGCGGTAGCATATTTTTGAATTGACTCAGATAGTTCAGCGATTTTTTCAGCATCTGAATGCGCAAGCGAAGAAACACCAATTGTGAGTACAACCTCGATAGATAAAGCGAATATTTTTGGTATGAAAGTCACGATATTAGGCTCCCTGAGTGTAAATTAGAGGTGTAGTTAGGTGTGTAGTTTGGTGCCCAGCGAAAGGCTAACCAAGACGCAAAAAAACTGCGCCGAGATAGTTAGTAGTATTAACTTTAGCCAACATACAGGCTCTTGTATATTGATGGTACTTCCTGACGGCATACATTTGCATAAATCAGTGCTACGTTACTCCTATGCTAACCACTGGGAAAAGAGAATAAAGGTTTATCAGTACTGTCACTTGAGGGCCACTTTTGTGTAATGGTTTTTCGTCGTGTGTAGAAGCGTATCGCATCTGGCCCATATACATAGAGATCACCAAACATAGAGCGCTTCCAGCCGCCAAAGCTTTGGCTAGCAACAGGCACAGGTAAAGCGATATTAATTCCAACCATCCCTACTTTAACCTGGTCGGAGAAGTATCGAGCGGTGCCACCGTCTTTAGTAAATATGCACCCACCATTGCCGAATTGGTGGCGATTGATCATTGCAATTGCATTGTCGATGGTATCTGTTCTTAAAACACAAAGTACCGGGCCAAATATCTCATCCTGATAAATACTCATTTCCTCAGTTACTTTATCAAACAGACAGCCTCCGATGAAAAACCCGGCTTCATGACCCTCTACCATGAGGTCACGGCCATCGACGATCAATTTAGCATTTTGTGCCACACCTTGTTTCACATAGGAACTAACCCGTGTGTGAGCCTGTCGCGATATTAATGGCCCCATATCATTTGTGATGTCGGTTCCGGGACCGATTTTAAGGTTCTGAACACGAGTTTTTAGCTGTTGCACCAATTGATCTGCCGTATCGTCGCCAACGCACACCGCGATCGAGATCGCCATACAACGTTCTCCGCAAGATCCATATGCTGCACCCATTAATGCATTCACGGTAGTATTAATATCCGCGTCGGGCATAATCACTGCGTGATTCTTGGCTCCTCCCAAGGCTTGTACACGTTTGCCTGAGTTGCAAGCGCGTTGATAAATGGATTCCGCGATTAGCGTAGAGCCGACGAAACTTACCGCTTGAATACGTTGGTCTTTTATCAGTATATCGACGACATCTTTGTTGCCATTAATAACGTTAAATACGCCATTGGGAAGCCCAGCTTCGGTTAAAAGTTGAGCTAATAACATTGCAGTGCTCGGGTCTCTTTCAGATGGTTTTAAAATGAAGGAATTACCACAGGCGATGGCTATTGGAAACATCCACATAGGCACCATTGCTGGAAAATTGAATGGCGTGATACCAGTCACTACCCCCAAGGGCTGAAACTCCGACCAACAGTCTATAGCTGGACCTGCGTTTTTTGAATGCTCTCCTTTTAACAGCTCAGAAATTCCACAAGCGTATTCGACAACTTCGATTCCCCGGCTTAGTTCACCCTGTGCATCGTCCAGCACTTTTCCATGTTCGGATGCTATTAGTCTGCATATGTCATCACTACGTGCTTCCAGTAAATGTTTAAATCGAAACATAATCCGTGCACGTTTTTGCGGTGGCGTATTACGCCATTCAGGAAAAATGTTTTGAGAAGCCTTAATGGCTTGCTCAATAGTAGACTTACTCGCCAAGCTAACTTTTTTTGTTACCTTGCCGCTGGCCGGGTTGAAAACGTCATTAGTTGGTTCCTCTGCCACGAATTCCTGACCATTTATGTAGTGCCCAATTATATTTACAGTTTTAGACGTATTTGTTTGTTTCTGAGTGGTCATTAAAAGTTTCCTTTGTAGTACTTATTCAAGTGCTTGGTACTTTTTTTAGGGCTTTTATCCAGACTGGCTAGTTCGGAACGATATCGATTTTCAAGTTCCTTATCTGGCGCAATAATCGTTACGAGATAGCCAATTAATAGTGCTGAGATAAATGATGGAGGCATTGTCTCAAGGGCAGTGAAGTAAGGTCCGATGCCTGCCATATCTTGAATAATGAACTTAGTTATCATGGTCATTGAAAACCCGGTGATCATTGAAGCGATGGCGGCTTTTTCTGTAAATCTAACCCAAAATAGAGAGAGTATTATCATCGGGCAAAAAGTTGCTGCTATTCCTGACCAGCCAAATATCACGAACCAGAAAATAACCCGATCAGGTGCTACTACCGATACGATAACCGATAAACCTAATGCTAGCCCGGCGATCGCCACGGTAATAATTCTGCACAATCGGGCTGCTTTAAGGTCAGTAAGTGCGGGATTAATAATTCGTTCGTATAGATCGTGTGTAACTGATCCAGCAGCCATTACCAGCAATGAAGATACCGTAGACATGATCGCTGACAAGACAGCTGCAACATAAAGTCCGACCATCCATGGAGGGAATGTGTATTCAACCAGTTCAGGCAATACGTTTTGGGCACCATTGCCCAGCACGGCATCAGGTTCAATACCCTGAGTAGTGAAGATGTAGCGTCCTAGCACACCGATGCTAACGGCAGAAAAGTCGGCTAAAAGTGTGAATAATATGGCAACCCACTTACCGCGATTAATTTGCTGCTCACTTCTGATCGCGATTAGTCGTGCGAATACTTGAGGTGAGCCTAGAAATCCAAGTCCAATAAGCATCATGCCAATCACAACAGAGACATTTAGCAAAGTGAACCCGCCAGAGCCCCAAATATTTACTAATCCGGGGTCCAGAGTAACTAAGCCCGAGTAGATAGCGCCACTATTGGATATTGAGAGAAAAGCCACGGTGGGTAATAACATCAAACAAATAAGCATTATTGCGCCTTGAAACATATCTGTCCAAGCAGCCGCCAAGAAACCACCTGCGATGCAATAGCTCGCGACTACAACGAAACCAACAATTGCGCCGACTTGATAATCCCAGCCCAGAAATCGTTCGAATGCTGAACCAGTTGCATCTATTTGGGCGGAAATATAAATCAAAACAAAAATGGAAAGAGCGAGGGCTGAAACGATGCGCAAAACATTGGTTTTGGCATTGAAACGGCTAACCAGGTAATCGATTACCGTCATCGAATCATATTTGTCGGTTAGCTGCTTAAATCGATTTGCCATAAAGAACCAGGCAATAGTGACCCCTAAAACTTCACCCAAGACTACCCAGTAAGTACTAAAACCGAGCATCGCACCCATACCGGTAAGCCCGAGAAGAAGCCACGCCGATTCACCAGTGGTTTGTGCCGAAAAAGCCGCGACCCAGAATCCAAGTGATTTGCCGCCAATCACAAAATCATTCATGTTCCTAACACGCTTAGAGGCTAAAAAGCCCAAGTAAATTAGAATGCTAAAATATGTAGCGATCATCGTATACTTTTCAAACATGAGACTTCCTCAAATAGATCATCCGGTAAGAAGATAGCTTTTACATAATAACCATATATCTAGAATATTTTGTCAGATTATTGGCAAGGTAATATGGGTGGCTGGGGTCTTTAATGTTTTATCTATTGAATCAGCATATTATGGTTTTTAAAAAACATTCTCAATGTGGCCAGGGGTAGCGTAGGAACTATTAGACTGATTGATTGCATTGTCCAGATCATTAATATAGTTTCAGTGCACGCAAGTGATCAAACCGTGCATTGCTGGTTATTTTTTTATTAGGCTGCTAGGCAAATAATAGGAGTAGATGAGTATCAAAATACTAAATCAAGTCAAAGAATTAAAACGTACGTCATTATTAAGTATGGTTTTGTTGTTGGTGATGGCATCTCCAACGATTTCTGTTGCTCAGCAGAATTCAACAGAGCGTTCAACAGAGAGTTTAATAAAGCGTTCAACAGAGAGTTTAATAAAGAGTTATGGGTTGGGTCGGGAATATTTAACCTTGGACTGGACTGATAAACGAGCTTTTTCTCCCGCTGTTGTCACGGAGGGAGGCAAGACCGTTTGGCTCGCTGGGGTTACCGCACCATTCGATGCCGAGGGTAATTCACTTGCTGGTGATTTCGATGCGCAAGCTCATGAAGCTTTTAGAGTTATAGAGAGTCGTTTGGTGGAGCTAGGTGGATCGCTTGCAGATATCGTTACTATGACCGTATTTATTGGTGATACCCGATATGGTAATTCCTTTGTAGATATTCGAGCGACTAAATTCGAGCCCGGTCATTACCCTTCGAGCGCTTTGATTACAGTTGCTGGTTTCGCATTACCGGGAATCGATTTAGAGATTAAAGCCACCGCGGTTATAAACGACGATCAGTAGCGAAGGTAACATACGGTGAATAGGGAATATTTGGCCGTGTTGGTTCTGCCGTTACTTGGGTTTCTGTCGACTAGCGTATTAGCGCACCATAGCTTCGCCACGCATTACGATGCGAGCAATATCGTTGAAGTAAGTGGTGTTTTGACTTCGATAGAGCTTCGTAATCCGCATTCATTTTTTATGGTTAACGTGCGCAGCGGTGAAGGTTCAGTTGAAAGCTGGGAAGTCGAAGGCCATGCTGTGGGGCTGCTACGAAGAGAGGGGATATCAGATACCACGTTTTTGGTAGGCGACGTGGTTACTATTTCAGGGCCCAAGGGTCGCCGCAAAGATAAGAATCTTTTATTTGGCTCGAACCTTCAAGCGGCAGATGGTACTGTTTTTCATACCATGAATGCACTAAGGCGAGGGTCAAAGGACCGAATTTTTGATGCGCGTTCTGGCGTGACTGGGTTAGATAGGTTTGCTGGACGCTACCTTGGCACCACCAGAGGCAGCCAGCGGATAGGTCATACGCCAATGCTTTTAACCGATGCTGGTATGGGTGCGCGGGCCAAATTTAATGTTCATGATACGCCAGGAATGAATTGCATCGCACCGAATCTGCCATCGATTTTTTATCCACCCTATCTTTTTGATATTAGGGTTGATGGTGATCAAGTAGTTCTGCATCACGAATATTATGATGTGGCGCGTCCATTTGTACTTGGAGTGTCAGCTCAGCCAACATCTGAGGTATCTGAGTACGGTTACCGCAGTGGTAGATTTGAAGAAAATACGCTTATTGTGGATAGCTCCGGATTCTCTGCGATGTTAGCTGGCTTGGCCGGTAATCTTGATGCGAATGGTAATGGAGCAGATATACCCTCAAGCGATCAAAAGCGAATAGTGGAGCGATACAGCTTGAATGCCGATGGCAGTGAGTTGGCGATTAGCTATACAGTTGAAGATTCCGTGTACCTCAGGGAGCCCTATACCGATACGCTCGTCTATTATCGTGTGTCTGCGGAAACGCCATTCTACGATTTCCCGTGTGATAAAGATATTTCGCTGCGCTCAACGTTGAATGCTCAATTGCCTGATTAGGCATGCCATAGCGTTGGAAGCATCAACTTAATAGAGAGGGGAAGCACAAATTTACGAGATAGGTGTTTAGAATAATTATTGGGTTCGATGTAACAACATAGAGAAATCATGATGCGGTGTGACTTCAGTTTGAAATTATTCGGTATTTTGGTATTAATAGCTTTTTCAACTAGCAGTTAGGCGCAAGAACAATCAGATTTTAACTTTGAGCAGATCACCGAAAATGTGTATAGGGCGGCGAATGATTCGCACCGAACCGTGTTATTGGTAACTGAGGAAGGCATCGCTACGGGTTAAACGATTGAACAGCTACAAGCTGCTATCTTTATGGAAGAGTATGCCGATTGGATCAGTTACGATGAATTCCGTGCATCGAACATTAATGATATGTACAACATATTAACCAGAGAATTCAAGGTCGTAGTATTTGGTAATATTTTAGGTACTAATATTTTTAACCGGGAGCAGCGCAGGAAGATTGATTTTCCAATTTTTTCACGCTGGCCTTTTATTAGATATAAGTGGTTTTACTTCACCAACTGGGCCAGATCACAGTACGCAAATCATGCAGATCAAATTAGACCAGCTCTCGACTTCAGCGACCTATTTTACTTTAACCCAGACAGTATTACCGCGCCCGGTGGCCTGGATACTTTCCGAAAACCAAGAGAGTAATTTTAACCTCGCACCGTTTTCATATTTTAATGCTGTGTGTAGTGATCCTCCACTATTGATGGTATCTATTGGGAAGCAAACGGACGGACGGGAAAAAGATACTATCCGTAATATTAAAGCTCGATCAAAGTTTGTGGTACACATCGCCAGTTGTGATCAATTGAACGAGTTGAACCAGTCCGCTGAAACATTGCCTCCAGGGGTTTCGGAACTCGACGAAATTGGATTAAAAACAACGTTGATAGATGGGTTTCCAGTTCCACGAATTACCGAGTGCAAAGTGGCATTCTTTTGCGACCGGTATGATATCCAGACTATTGGAAACAACGGAGACTCCCTGCTATTTGCTAAGGTAAACGAAATTTACGTTAATGATGGTTGTGTTGAAATCAATAACAATGGCCGAGTAGTTATCGATGCCAATATAGTTCAACCACTGGCGAGATTAGGTGCTGGTGAATATGCCAACTTTGGCAAGATAATGACCGCGAAACGTCCATCTTGAGTTGTTTGGAAATTGAGTTACGCAACTGGTTCCGTGAATTGGTTGCAAATAAAGCGGCATTAATATATTTTTTGAGAGTTTTATAGCTATAACTTTTAGGGACTAAGTGAAATTTTATGAGTAGCGAGAAAATTTTTTGGGCAGACGGGGATAAGGGACTTTTACTTCTGCGGGTAATGTTTGGTGTTCTTATTCTCTTTCATGGTTGGCATAAAGTCATGCATGGGATTGATATGCCGATGGCGAGGATGGCATCGCACGGCCTACCGGGATTTCTCATGTACTTTGCCTACCTCTCGGAGGTTGTTGCTCCCATATTAATTGTGCTTGGCTTATTCACTCGATTGTCGGCACTCGCGTTGTTCGTTACGATGACGGTGGTCGTCTATATTGAAGTAAGAACCAGTGTAAGCTTGACTCCACAGGGAGCAATATCGATCGAAACTCAATTGATATATTGGTTTGTCAGTGCCGGGTTATTTTTCACTGGACCAGGTCGATACAAGGTCTCAGCTAGTTCGAAGTCGAACTGGTTTTTTGAATAGTTTTAATTTAATCAATTTCTAGAGAGGTATAGCATGCGAGGATTATATTTATTTGTTGGTGGTGCCGTATTTGGGTTTGCTGTGCAATTGGCCGTTGCACAATCACAAGGGAACGCAGTCGCTCCTGGTGATGGTGAGTTCAAGCTAAACCATGTTGGGATTAGTGTGCCGGATTTAGATGCTGCGGTAAGCTATTATGAAACTACCCTGGGGTTTCCAGAGGCCTTTAGGGTAACCAACCCAGCGGGTGAAACAGCGCTTGTATATATGCAAATAAGCGCGGACACGTTTGTTGAGTTGCAGCCAGAAAATGAAAACCGTCCCGCCGGCATTAATCATTTTGGATTACAGGTTGCTAATATGGAAGTAGTTAGAGAAAGGTTTGTTGGGTTTGGTGCGGACGTATCTGAAATTCGTAGTGGTGGAACTAATGCGGTCTTGTCCAATGTTACTGAATTGAACGGGCATCGTATTGAACTGTCCGAGTATCCAGCGGATTCATTACAAGGAAAGTTTCTTGATTACTAAGGTAATGAGGTTCTTTAATACGGGTATAAAAAATAGCTACCTGATAGCTTTGCTGTGCTTGATCGCTACAACTGGTCCGGCAGGGGCGCACCATTCTAATGCGTTTTATACCGATGAAATGGTTGAGATCACAGGTGAACTTATCGAAGTGTCTTGGCGCAATCCACATAGTATGTTTTTTGTAAGGTCTGAAGACAACGATGGTGAAGAAGTTGTTTGGAAGATCGAAGGCAACTCGATATTCAATTACATTAGAAGCGGGATTACTCGCACACTATTTCCGATCAACGCTTCTGTAACGGTTATTGGTTTTCGGTCTTCGAGGGATAAGTATTCTCTTGAAGGAGCTAATATGTTGCTACCGGGTGGGCAAGAAATACTGCTTTGGGAAAACCGATCTATCAGATTTAGCGACCAAGCGACTTTGGTGGCTGAAGCTACAGAAGAGGTAGTTGACACTATATCTGAAAATAAAGGTATTTTTCGTGTGTGGAGTTCACCCCGTGGGATTTATTGGGGGCAACAAATGGCAAATCAGCCATTAACCGAAGTATCTATCGCCAATCGAGCATCATTCGATATGCTGGATAACTTTGCTACCCGTTGCGAAGGTGAAGGAATGCCCCGAATTATGCTAACCCCACATCCTTTTGAATTTGAAGACCAAGGCGACGAAATAAAGCTTAGGGCTGAGTTATATGATACGGAGCGTACCGTTTATATGGGCAATACAGCTATACCAGCGGATACACTAGCGACAAAGTTGGGTTATTCAGTAGGAGCGTGGGAAGGCAGCACTCTAGTGGTTACCACTACCAATATAAGCTGGCCATTCTTTGATAATCGGGGCAGTACGCAAAGTGAAGCGGTAAAAATAGTAGAGCGGTTTTCCTTAAGTGATGATCAAGGCAGGCTAGATTTCGAGACTACCGTAACCGATCCTCCAAATCTACAGCAGCCAGCCGTGCTTAAAGGCTATTGGCTCGCCTTAGGGCACACGTTGCCGATTTATAATTGCCAGCTAGATTAATAAGCTTGGTGAAGGAGCTAGGTGAACTAATGAGAAAATTAAAGTCGATAGCTTTAATGCTTTCTATCATGGCAGCTTTGACTGCGTTGCCGGCTAGTTTTTTACTAGCTCATCATTCAACTACCCATTTCTCTAAAGAATTTACTGAAATGGAAGGTACTTTGGTCGAACTGCGTTGGAGATATCCGCATATATACTTTGTGTTAGAAGTTACCGAGGACAACGGTGAAAAAGTCACATGGCAAATGGAGGCAGGTACTGTTTATATGCTTGGTCGCGCAGGCGTAACCCGTGATATGTTTGAGATTGGAGATGAGTTGCGTGTAGCCGGTAATCGTTCTACTTTATTTGAGGATAAGTTTTGGCTAACTAATGTTCTGTTACCCGCAGGGCGTTTGTCTGAAGAGCGGGTAGAAGTATTAGTAGTTGCCCGTGGTAATCCTCGTTGGGCTGACGAGCTGGTTGGCGGGCGTGACAAATGGTCAGATACAGCCTTCCGCGATTCATCTGGAATCGAAAAGGGTAAGGGCTTCTTCAGAGTATGGAGCCCTCCAGGGGCTAATTCGGTAACTGCAATTGTCGACCCAAACGCACTTCCTTTAGCTGAGATTGCTACTGCAGCTGCTAAAGCGGTTAAGGAAACTTGGGATCCCTACGTGTTCGACGCTGCCTGCGAATTACCTGGTTTACCAAAAGTTATGCATGGACCGCATCCGCATCAGTTTATTGATGGTGGTGATCAAATTTTATTTGTGTCTGGAGGATATAATGTAACTCGAACATTGCATTTACAGTCGGTAGAAAACCCGCTTGAACAGCCATTTTCTCCGTTAGGCTATTCAATAGCTAACTGGAAAAACGAACACACATTGCTAGTAGAGACTACTCGAATAAACTACCCGTATTTAGATTTAGGCGGATATGGTCAAAGCGAGCAGGTGGTGCTTAAGGAGCGCTATACGCTAAGTGAAGACCAATCACGAATGGATTATAAGGTCACCATTACGGACCCGGTAATGCTAACCGCACCCTTTATTAAAACAGGAGTTTGGGTTGATCTTAATGAGGGTATGGTTAAATACGACTGCGTCCTAACAAGCGCCGCTCAGTAGCAGGTTACTATGGCTCACAACGTTGGTGCCTATTAGTAAAGGTCCAGCAGAGAGTTTTTTAGATTTAAGGCGAAAAGGGCACTGTACTGAACGTTGTAATATAGACCAGATTTTATCAATAGTTACATTAATATAAAGAATTAAGTTAACTTGCGGCATCGCCTATGCTCTAATGCCGCTGTAGACAGGGTCACATGGCTACTGTATGTAAGCATTGTTTTAGCAGAACACCATAGAGTTATGTGTCCGTATAGGTTTACATGGTGTATTTCTAATTACTAATGCCTCTATAGCACTATTGGTTCATCTAGTGAGTCTGTATTAATTACCTAAAAAACCTCACGTTTATACTAATTAACCTTAAATAGAATGGTTTGCGGTATTGTTGACTGCAGTTTTTGATTATATTTAACCATTTAGTTACAGGAGTTTTGTAATGAGTCGTAAACCTAGTTTTATTCATTTTAATAAGAAAGGTGTGACGGTAGGAGCAGCGTGTGGAATCTCACTACTACTATCTTCCGGCCAAGCCGCAGCACAAGCTGGTCAAGTAGTTAGTGCTAGTGGAGTACTTGAAGAGATTGTCGTAACTTCCCGTAGAAGAGAGGAAAGTCTTCAGTCTTTGCCGCTATCGATTGTTGCTATCACCGCAAGTCAAATGCAAACTCAAGGTATATATAGCGTGGATCAGGCAGCACAGTTTGTTCCAAATGTAACTTTAACCACTTCAAATCGTGCCAATCAAAATCGAGTAGTAATTCGAGGTATTGGTGGTGGACATCCGGATCCGGTTTTTGCTTTTGGGTCAGGTATGTACGTTGATGGTCACTATATGCCGAGTTCTTTAGGTGGCTTTATGAGCACTACAGATATCGAGCGTATTGAGTTGCTTCGAGGACCTCAGGGTACCTTGTTTGGCAAAAATGTGACTGGTGGTGCGGTAAATATAATTTCTACAAAACCACAAGCTGAATTCGACTCCAGTATTCTTACTCGCATAACCGATGATGGCCAGCAAGACGTGCGGGCGATGGTTAATATTCCTCTTTCGGATAAGTTTTTTGCCCGGATCGGTGCAGGCTCTGAAGAGTTTGACGGTTATTACCGTAATCAATTGTTGAACAAAGATTCAGGTTCCACAGACCAGAAAGCAATTCGCGCAGCTTTTCGCTATCTTCCTAGTGACAACACCACAGTTGACTTGGTTTTGGAAGCTGCTAATAAACGTGACGACAACGCTGGTGGCTCTTGTTATGGCCAAGGCCCACTGAAAGACGCACCAAGATGGGGTGGTGGAGCAGGTAACCTTGAGAGGCGTTTATATGAGGGCGCTGAGCAGGCGATGTTTGACTTGTGTGATGCTGACATCGCGGCCGGCGATTTTGTTAATTCATCTGAAAAGAACACATTTTCAGATGTTGATACTAGAGGTGGTTCGTTAGGAATCCAGCATAACCTAGAGGATGCAGGTTACTGGAATGCAGTTGGTTTCACGACTCGAGCTTCACTCCGAAACATGGAATTACGATATTTCGCAGATCGTGATTACGTATCTATCCCAGTTGATGCTATTGGCACGGTAGGTCCCGGTGGTGCAAACAACGATACTATAAGCGTTGAAGTATTGATGGAAGCAGAGGTAAATGATCAGTTTCAATTTACTTTTGGCGTCAACTATTTTGAAGAAACCGCGATGAATGGTAACAATAGCTGTTATCCAGCATTTGTTGCTAGTGGAGCGGCTACTAACCCAGCTAGCCCTGGTGTTGTGTGCTCGCAGAACGGATTGCATTTTGAAATGGTGCCGAATGCTTCAGGTACAGGTCAGTGGCCTAATGGTCCGCGTCGAAATGCATTCGGTCCTGGCCCATTCTTTAATAATGTTGATGTTTGGAATAAGTCTTCTGCCGTTTTTTTTAACGGTACTTACGACTTTAACGATGATTACACTTTAGACTTTGGTGGTCGATATACTTCAGACGATCGTACATTCGATAATATTGAATTCCCGTCTACTGGATGTGATTTTACAAAGGATCCACGTAATCATTGTGCTTTCAGTCCGGTTGCGAACTATTCAACGGTTATTGGAGACGGCTTCTTCAATACTGCGTCAGAAACGTTTACTTCATTCACTCCGATGGTCAGCCTGAAACGTAATTTTAATAACGGCATGATTTATGCTTTGTATTCTGAAGGTTTCTTGACTGGTGGTTTCAACACTGAAATCAACTCTAGTCTTCCGGCAGTTGCTTCTTTACTTACTTATAACCCTGAGAACGTTGCTAACTATGAGCTTGGCTACAAAGGTTCGATGCGTGATGGCGCTGTGCAGATCAGTGCTGATATATTCTACATGGATTACACTAACCAACAACGTTCACAAAATCTTCCAAACCCAGATTTTGCATTTGGTGCAGACGATCCTATAGGCGTAGTGCAAAACGTAGCGTCTTCAGCTATCTACGGTGTTGAATTTGAAATGAGAGCAGTTCCTTGGGACGGTGGCTACATGTCATTGGATGTTGGCTATTTGTCGAATGAATATGACAACTACAGTTATGTTGATCCTACTTCAGGCGCGCTGAAGGATTTCTCAAATGTTCTAATCAACGATATGACTCCAGATTTTACTGCAAACTTGGCTATTGAGCACACTGTGAATTTGGCAAGCGGTGCAACATTATCGCCTCGAGTTAATGTTTATTACCGTAGTGGTCTTGATTGGGCGGCTCAAATTGGTGATTATCCACTTAGTTCCCCTAAATCTTCTGTCTATCAACCGGGTGTTGCTAAAACAGATCTAAGGCTAACGTTTGTTCCTGCTGAAGGTGATTGGCAAATTGCTAGTTATGTTAATAACCTAACTGATGAGCGAATTATCGAAACAGCCGACACCTCTCGCAGTGTATGGCGTAGACGTCTACAACGCCCGCGTCATATTGGTGTAGAGTTCAATATGCATTTTGGTAGATAATAAGTAGTATTTCTACTAAGTAGCACCTTGTAAAAGGTACCTCTTTGGAGGTGCCTTTTTTTATTTTAAGTAATAAAATAAGTGTAATTATAAATTAGTGTTATGAATGCATACTTAGTAGCCTATATATGAATTCCTTTAAACTTGGAGATATACAAATGAAAAGAATTAATCAATTTGGTGCCGGTCTACTCGTCGTATTTCCTATATTCCTGGCTAGCTGTAGTAGCGATAGCGTAGAGATTGTGGAAAGTGTAGGCAGTGTGGAAGGTGTGGATTTTGAATATGTGCATTTGGCTGGTACTGAGCCAGCGGCTGGCGTAAATATGCCATTTACTTCAGCTATAAAAGTTCGACAAGGAAATATAGTATTTTTATCGGGTATAACTGCAGCTCCTGTTCCACATAGCCATCCACATGTGGCTGCGGAATTTGATGGCCTCGACTTTAGTGCTGCGGCGCAAGCTGAATCTATTATGAAGCGCTTAAAGCTAACTATGGAAACCGCTGGTGGGGAGCTGACAGATATTATCCAGGTGACTCGTTTTGTGGTCGATATTGGCGAGAATCAAGATGAAATTAATCGCGTAATGAATAGTTATTGGGGAGATGATCATCGTCCTGCAAGTACTTCAGTCGAAATCGTGCGACTAGCAACTGACCCAAGATTTCTACTGGAAGTTGAAGCTGTGGCAGTTGTACCTATGTAGTAGTTTATTCTGGTAGATATCGGTTAAATGCTATTTCTTCATTTGGGAATTATGTCTATTTTATTTCTGATTGGTTCAGGCAGATAAGCATGGGTTATTAAACCAACTAAACAGTTTGCTAGTTGAAATAGAAAGTGATCGATGATTTGTGTCACTAAATTTTGATTGTCTAGTTCCCTGCGTACTGTCTTGATGTTTAGCCCTGCTCCTAGGAGCAGAAGTTAGGGTAGGGGTAGGAGTTAGGGTAGGGGCAGGAAACCCAGCATTAGTATTTTTGATTATTGGAGAACGCGTATGTCTATATTCACGGTTAGTCGATTTGTAAGTGTTATGTGCTGCATAGGCTTCAGCCTAAGCAGTAATACATTGTTGGCGCAAGACACCCAGCCTATCTTGCTGGTAAACGGAAACATCATCACTTTGGATAGTGAGAATACCGTTGTGAATAGCGTACTAATTGAAGATGGCCGATTTGTTTCGGTGGGTGATATCTCTCCGGCTACTGCTCCTGACGCCCAGGTAATTGATCTGAATGGTCGAACTGTAGTGCCTGGTTTAGTTGATTCGCATATGCATTTTGTACGTGGAACTTTGCGTCCTGGGCATGATCTGCGGACGGTTGAAAGCACGCGTTCAATTGACGAATTGTTGCAGGCTATATCCCTACGGGCGGTGGGTGTTCCTGATGGAGAGTTAATATCAATAGTAGGCGGGTGGGATCCAGTACAGTTCTTAGGCGAGAATCGATTTCCTACACTTATCGAGCTGGACGGTGCGGCGCCGGATCATCCGGTTTATATGCACCTTCGAGCAAACGGGCCAGGGGTTACCAATTCAACGGGTAAAGCTTTATTAGAAGCTGAAGGTATCGCCGTGGCTACTGATGGAATGATTACTATGGGTAGGGGCCCGGGTAATGCAATTGCTGCATGGGATGTGCTTAAAGCTAGTCAGACTGAGGCTGATCTCCGGCGCGGTGCTACTGAGTTTATGAGCCATGCTAATAGTTTAGGCCTAACCACAATTATTGATGCTGCAGGCACTAATCGTCCGGGCGCGCAGCTATTTGAATCTGACAAGGACTACAAAACTATTTATCAACTCTGGCGTGAAAATCAGACTAGTGTCCGATTGCGCTTAATGTATATGAGTTGGGACGACAACGTTGGCGACGGTAGTGGCGATTCAGAAATTGAGCAGCGAGTGCGCAACTCAGTGATGGGTTTTGGCGATGATATGCTGCGTGTAGTTGCCTTGGGTGAACATACTGTCTCTAACAACAAGGGTGCACCATTTATTGCCGCTACAGCGCTTGCGGCTCGAAATGGCTGGTCACTGCAGCAACATTCAAGTTCTTCCGAGGAAAACTTGGCACATCTTGCGGCTTTTGAGCAGGCGAATGAAATCGCGTCTATTGGGGACCTACGCTGGTCTTTAACTCATGTGCATCAAATTACCCCGGATATAATTTCACGTTTACAGTCGCTAGGGGCAGGGGTTACGGTTCAAGATCATCGATATTTGAATCGAGGTAATGTTGATAGCAAATTAGCAGGCCCGCCTCTGCGTATGTTGGTTGATAGTGGATTGCCGGTAGGAGCCGGAACTGATAGTACTAACGCGCAGCCTATGAGCCCCTGGTATTCGATTTATTACATGGTGAGTGGGAAGAATGTTGTGGGAAACCCGGTAAATGCTGATCAGAAGATAAATCGAATTGAAGCGTTACGATTATATACTCTGGGTAGCGCCTGGTTCTCTCGCGACGAAAGCACTATTGGTTCGATTGAGGTCGGTAAACTAGCTGATTTAGCGGTACTAAGCGATAATTACTTCGAAGTCCCTGAAGATGAAATTATTGATTTGTCGTCGGTTCTAACCATACTGGGTGGGCGGATCGTCTATACTGAACTGGATGATTAATTGTGTTTTTTGGATTTAATATTGAAATTTATAGATAGGGAGTGACGTAAGAAAATGGCATCAATACGACTAAAAGAACAATTCGAATGCAACACTAGAACCGCGACGGCGGTGACTACATCAAGAAGTCTGCATTGCGATATTACGATGGATAATCATTCGGCGATTATTGATGAACCGCCTGAGAGAGGCGGCGAAGATGATGGGGCCACTCCCCTTCTACATTTTGCAGCGTCTTTTGCATCCTGCCAGGCGATCCAGGTCGCAAAAGTAGCTCAGGCTATGCGGATTGAGTATGGTCAGATAAAAATTGATGTAACGCTAGATACTGCCCGCAGTGTGGGCAGAGAGAACGATACGCGCATAATTCGTTTTGTTGGGGCTAAAATGGTTATTAATGTTGAGTCTAGTGCTTCTGATGCTAAACTCGCGCGCCTTGAAACATTGGCAATTGATCGCTGCCCAATTGGCGCGCTGCTAGATGACGCTGCTGTAGAAACAGCTGTTGTTTGGAATAATCTTCCTCTATCTGAAAGCAAGCTATAAAGAATAACTGTAAAGAATAACTGTAAAGGTTAACTAGGAGTATAAGTAATGAAGAGTTTCGCGATAAAGCGGCATTTTCGAGTTTTTGCAATATTTGCAATTGCTATGACGTTAGTGTCTTGTAATGCATCTGACACAACCAATAATGATGGTATTGACGCCGCTGACGAGCCGCATTCGTATGCTGGTGAAACGATTACTCTTGTAATTGGTTTAGATGCTTCCGCGGGCGGCACTACAGTAGGTCGTCTATTAGCCAAGCATTTGGAGGCAAACCTTGAGGGTAATCCGACGGTTATCGTCAATAACATGCCAGGTGCTTCTTCACTGAACGCCCATTTGCATGTTTTGTTAAGAGCGCCAAACGATGGCACCACGGTGTATTACGGCCCACGTTCTTCGTTAGGGGAATTACTTGAGTATCCGGGTTTTACTTTTAAATACAGCCAATTTACACCGCTAGGTGGAGTGCAAATCGCTGCTTTAGTTGTATATGCACGTACTGATTCATTAATGGGCGGATATTCCCAGCCGAGTGAACTTGTTGCCTCTGAGGATCTTCTGTTTGGAGGAATGCCACCAACACATGGTAGGATGATCATTAGCACTATGGGACTAGACTTGCTGAATATAAATTATAAATATATTGGTGGTTATCCTAGTAGCGGCAATATTCGAGCCTCTATTATTAGCGGTGAGGTTAATACTGCAACAGATGCTGCCCATGCGTATCTTAATCAGGTGGTGCCGGTGCTTGTTGAGCAGGGGGATGCCTTGCCAGTTTTCAGTCTGCCGGTATTGAATGCACAGGGAGGGTTAGTACAGAATTCTTTAGTGCCGGAAATTCCATCCTTGCCCGATCTATATCAGACCTTAAATGGTACGATGCCATCTGGCATTTTATGGGATTCTATTGCTGCCATGGTAGAGCTGGATCAAACTATGCAGCATGTCTTTTTAGGCCCTCCTGGAATGGATGCGGCGGCAGCAGAAACTTTTAGGACTGGTCTTGAACAAGCAATGGCAACGGCTGAGTACGCGCAAGAGGGGCAACAAATTTTAAGTTATATTCCTGAGTATGTGGATTATCAGCGACAGGCTGAAATATTGGGCGCGACAGAGAATGTTACCCCGGAAGTACTTGAATATATCAAAGGCCATATCGAGAGAATTAGTGGGTATTAAATAGTGATTACTGGGATTGCAAAGTCTAGTATGGCTTGATCAGGCCATTTTAGCGATGCTTTGATCAATAACTAGGTCCTTCGGTTTCCTTTAAAACTTGGAATATGGCTGCGAAGCTCTAACTCCATTGCTAATTAAATATTAGACTGTGCTACAGGCACTAAATACGAGAAATTAATAAATGATAGAAGCACTACTCGAAGGTCTCGGCCTTATTTTTCAGTGGCACGTTCTTATTTACTTCGCTCTTGGCTGCGTTATCGGCATTTTAATGGGTGCGGTTCCGGGAATGGGTGGTGCCATTGGCCTTGTTCTATTGTTGCCATTTACCTTTAGTATGGAGCCGGTCGCTGCGTTTGCCCTTCTACTAGCGTCCTGGGCTTCTACTTCGACCAGTGGGGCTATTACTTCTGTTCTGCTTGGTGTGCCAAGCACAGCAGCATCACAGGCCACCGTTTTGGATGGTTACCCGATGGCAAAACGTGGTGAGGCTGCACGCGCCCTTGGAGCATCTTTTACTTCGTCTGCTATGGGTGGTGTTTGTGGTGCTGCTGCATTGGGTATTTCCTTACCTTTGATTTTGCCGGTGATTCTCGCGTTCGAGTCTCCTGAGCAGTTTATGCTAGGCCTGTTAGGGCTGGCCATGGTCGGGTCTTTGTCTGGACAGTCGATCATAAAGGGAGTGGTTGCAGCATTGTTTGGCTTACTGCTAGCGACGATTGGTTTGCCTGAATCTCAAGCAGTGCCTAGATACACGTTTGGTACCTTGTATCTATTAGATCAATTGCCACTAATACCAGTGCTGTTAGGATTATTCGCGATTCCGGAGGTTATGGAATTAGCGATAAAAGACGTTTCGATCGCTAGGACCAGCAATACCGAAGATACAAAAAATGGTTTGTTTGATGGGGTTCGCGATGCATTTAAACACTGGTGGTTGGTCGTACGTTGCAGTGTGATTGGTGCGTATATTGGCATGCTACCCGGACTTGGTGCATCAATCGTCGGTTGGGTTACTTATGCGCATGCTAAACAAAGCGTAAAGGACGATTCAAAATTTGGACAAGGTGATGTGCGTGGTTTGCTAGCGCCAGAGGCGGCTAATAATGCTTTACGCGGAGGTGCTTTGATTCCTACATTGACCCTCGGGATCCCCGGTAGCGTTGGAACTGCCATTCTGATGGGGGCGTTGATAATGCATGGCCTGCGTCCGGGCCCTGGCATGCTCACAGAAAATCTACCCATGACGTTTAGCTTCGTTTGGATGATCGCGATAGCCAGCGTTGTCGCGACGCTGATTCTGCTGAAGACAGTCAATCAGGTTGCCAAGGTGGCGTTGCTTCCTGGGCAGATAGTAGTGCCGGGAGTGCTGCTATTTGTATTTATGGGAGCCTGGCTAGGTGGTGCATCAATTGGTGCTTGGTTTAGCTGTGCCGCGTTCGGTATTATTGGATTTTTTATGAAACGTGGAGGGTGGCCAAGACCACCGGTTATATTGGCACTGGTTTTAGGCAGTATTTTGGAGCGATCGTTTCAAATTAGTACACGAATTCACGAAGGGGTTGGATGGCTTGGACGACCTATCGTTATTGTTCTGGTGCTGATTATAGCGGTTACTATTTTTCTGGCCGTGCGTGGAGTTGCCAGAGACAAGCTTGCTGGAAAGGTGCTCGCGGGGGAAGCTTCGGAGAGAAATCCCGCGGTTTCTTTTCCTATATCGCTGATTTTACTTGTAACGTTCGTTTGGGCAGCTTATACCGCACTAGCTTGGTCGCCGGTAGTTAGTCAATTCCCATTGCTTATATCGGTACCCGGAGCGCTACTTTCATTAGTAGTTGTGATTCAGGATTTTCTACATTTACACGAAAGGAAAAGAAGCAGCGGTAGCTGGAAAGTACTTTTAAATTCAGCCGCGAAAGACGCCTGGTTAGCTGAGTCTTTGCCATTCTTTGGCTATCTGCTGTGTATGATAGGTTTAACATTGTTGGTTGGCCAAAAGATTGCATTACCAATATTTATTGGCGTATATCTTACGCGTTGGGGACATTACTCCAAATTGGTGGCCATTTCATATGCATTAGGATGCTGGGCGATAATGGTATTTTTCTACGATCAAGTGATGAGTTTGCTATTTTATCCTTCGCTACTGGAACTCAATTTACAATCGAAATTTTCGATCGGTTTTCCGGATTGGCTTCTATTTTAATATAGAAATTAAAGGGAACTGTTGCTAGTAAAAGTTGATTATAAGTAAGGTTTGGAACAATATAGATGTCTAATAGGTATGAGCTACGCTTTGCGATTCGTATAGTTAGCAGATATAGGCTTGGTATGGGTTAACTCGCTTGTAGGTCCTTTTCTGAGTTTAAAAACGTGAGGCGTTTAGAAAAGGATGGAGGCTTTAGTTAGAACGATTTAGACCTTGACGGTACATATTTATAGCATAATATGCCTATGAACCTTCCGGTGTAAAAAGTAATAAGTATATAAAAATACCTTATTTTACCGGGCAGGATATTTTCCTTATTATGACTGTTATGAGTATTACGCAACGTAAATCAAGAGCTGCGCTTTCACAGTACAGATGCCCTAGAGTAGGGGAGGCTTTCAGTAGGCTGCAGATACCGCATACTCTTTCATATGAACTCCAAAAGCTAAGCTATACTTAGAAAGTCAAAAAACTGGTAATAAGAAAATGAAAAAAGAAACAATTTGCCTTCATACTGGGTATGAATCTGATAGTACTAATGCTTGTGCGGTACCTATTCACCAAACGGTCGCTTACGAGTTTGATAACGCCCAGCATGGGGCTGATCTTTTCGATTTAGCGGTGCCCGGTAATATCTATACTCGGATTATGAATCCCACATGGGACGTTCTTGAGCAGCGTTTGGCGGCTTTGGAAGGCGGGTTGGCTGCATTGGCGGTGGCATCTGGTAGTGCTGCTATTAATTATGCGATACAAACAATTACCGAGGTGGGGGACAACATAATTAGTACCCCTCAATTATATGGTGGCACCTTTACTCTTTTTGCACATATGCTGCCTAAACAAGGCGTTGATGTGCGGTTTTCTGATAGTGACAACGCAGCTGATATAGCGAAACATATTGATAGTAAAACCAAAGCAATTTTTTGTGAATCTATTGGTAACCCGGCTGGCAATATCGCAGATATCGAAGCACTAGCTCTGGTGGCACATGAGTATGGCGTGCCATTAATCGTCGATAGTACGGTTGCCACTCCGGCACTGATGAATCCGATTGAATACGGTGCTGATATCGTCGTGCACTCATTGACAAAATATATTGGTGGCCACGGCACAACACTTGGAGGGATCATTGTCGATTCAGGAAAATTTCCCTGGCAAGACCATAAAGAACGATTCTCGATGTTGAATGAGCCTGAGCCAGCGTATCATGGTGTAATTTATACTGAGGCGATGGGTGAGGCTGCCTATATAGCGAGGGCACGGACAGTGCCATTACGAAACACAGGCTCAGCTTTAGCACCGATGAGCGCATTTTTGCTGTTACAGGGATTGGAGACATTACCGCTGCGCATGGAACGACATTGTGACAATGCAATGGCTGTTGCCAAGTATCTGAAAGATCATGACAAAGTTGAATGGGTTAGTTTTGCTGGTTTAGAAGGTGATAAGTATCATGATCTTGCGCAAAAGTATTTTAATGGTAAGCCGTCTTCGTTAATGACATTTGGCATTAAGGGTGGCTTTGACGCCGGGGTTAAGTTCTATGACGAACTCAAAATGATTAAGCGTTTGGTCAATATTGGTGATGCAAAAAGTCTTGCTTGTCACCCGGCATCGACCACGCATCGTCAAATGACCGAGGTAGAACAAGCCCAGGCTGGTATTTCGCCGGAAATGCTAAGGTTTTGTATTGGTATCGAACATATTGACGATATTATCTTGGATATAGACCAAGCATTTAAAGTTATTTAATCATGAGTTTTTGGCGAATTTACGCTAATTCGACCAATTACTGCTAGCATCTCTAAATAAAAGTTTATTTTGAACTGCTCTAGATAATGTAATCTAGAATGACTCTGTGAGTTTTAATGCCATAACTTTTCACAAGAGGAGAGATTAGTGGATAAGTTGATTTTTGGTTTTTTATTAACAGTTGGGTTCGTCACTGCGGCCTACGGACACCATTCGAGGACCTGGCATTTTGACATCGATGCTGAGATCACCATCGAGGGAGTCGTCAAAGAATATCAATTCGTCAATCCTCATTCACGCCTGTTCGTAGACGCCACCGATGACGATGGCAATACCGTCACATGGAATTGCGATCTTATCAATGCGGCGTCTGCAATTCGATATGGGTGGACGAAAGACTTATTCCAGCCTGGACAGCGCATCGTCATCAACGCCAATCCCCCAACAACAAACGAAAACGAATGCTACTACCTCTCCGGCGTTTTGGAGGATGGCACGCGTATTGCGCGAGTCGAGCGTTTCTCAGAAGAAGCCCTCGCCGATGGCCCCAACCCGGCAGGCGAGGCGCGCGTGTCCGAAGGCGGTAACCCGAGTCTCAGTCGCACCTGGGGATCGGTCATAAGAGAAAATGCCGGTGGTGGCGGTCCGCCCTTGCCAGGCGAACCGAATCGCCGCGCAGCGATACTCTCCGACCTAGGACGCAGTGCACTGGAAGCGTATGACCCGATCACCGATGACCCGAGCTTGCAGTGTAAACCCGTCAGTATCGCGCGGTTGTGGGGCCATGGCAGCCCAATGCAGATACAGGAAATTAGCGATACCGTGTTGATTCATCACGAATTTATGGATGTGCAACGGATCGTACATCTGGATCAGAGTGAGCATCCACAGAACATTGCCGACACTCCGCTCGGGCACTCGATTGGCCGGTATGAAGGAAATACGCTAATGATCGATACCGTTGGCTATGAGGCCGGCGTGCTCTTCCAGTTTCCCGGGCTGCCCCACAGTAACCAATTGCACACGGTGGAGCGCTTGACCCCGAGCGATGACGGCCAGGTTCTCGAGGTGTCATGGGTAGCCGACGATTCGCCGTATTTCACTGAGGTCGTGACAGGTAGTCTGCGTCGGGGCGCTACGTCCGACCCCGTCGGAGAATATAACTGTGTCCACCCAGATAGAGCTAGCTGATGCTAAACGAGGATGATCGTTAGGGTTCCAATCCGTATACAATCAGTATCGGCGTGAGAAGATAATGCTCGGTTGAGGAGTTGATGAAGAGAGTTTTGATGGGTGTTTTCGCAACGCTATTGGGAGGTGCTTGGCCGCTACAGGCTCATCACTCGTATATCTCGTTCTTCCAGGTGGATGAACGAATCCGAATAGAGGGTGTGGTCGAGAAGTTCATGGCACAGAACCCCCATGGCTATGTTGTTCTCAACGTGGTCAATGAGGAAGGCGAGTTGGAGCAATGGCGAGCCGAGATGCCCGGTTGGGTCGGCATGCGCCGTGGCCGAGGATGGTTGGCCGATGACCTTAAGCCGGGTGACCATATCGCGATCGTTGGGGCGCCCGCGCGTTTCAATGACGAAACGCTCATTCGGGCGGACGATATCGTGATGCCTGACGGCTGGACACGACATTTATTCAACGACTTAGCAACTGGCAAAATTCGCTCGCCTACTCCTCCAGCGGGGTTGGGTTCCGAAAACGACAACCTCCACGGAAGGCCAACGACGGTCGATATAGCCCTGAGGACCGATGGGGAATGGCCCGGGCTTGATATTGTTTGGCAACCGAACACCGGCTCATCGCGTAATGTGCTAGATATCCCCGCCCCACGGATGAACTTCAGAGATGCGCCTCTGACGGAAGCAGGGCGCGAGGCGTGGGCGAATCGCCTGCCCACAGATGACCCCGGGCTGCGCTGCGAGAAACCTACCTTGACGGTATCGATGAACAGCCCGACGCCGATACAGATTACCAAGGATGGCGATCACCTAAGGGTACTTACGGAGCACTGGGATGCGGTGCGGACAATCTATATGGATGGGCGTACGCCGCCGTCTGAAACCCCACATACTATTAATGGATTCTCAACTGGTCGATACGTCGGTGGTGAGGTACTTATCCAGACTAGCCATATCACGGCCGGCTACACGTTGAGGGTGGGTGGCCCGCCACACAGTGATGAGCTTCTTGTCACGGAACGCTACCGGGTACTGGAAGAAGGACCGCTCCTTGAGGCCATTTTCACGGTTGAGGACCCAGTGACTTTTTCGGAACCGATAAGTTGGGAGCGCTTCTTCCGACCCGCAGAGCTGCAGCAAATCCAAACCTACGATTGCCAGCCTTCGCCCGGGCCGCAGAATTGAATTAAATTTTTGGAGACGAAATGACTCGAAAAAAAGGCTGGCTGTTCTCATTGTCATGGTTGTGCATGGCGGGGATGATTTCCTCGGCCACTCTAGCGGCCCCCACCATCTACCCGACCGGCACGACAATCTACCACCCGGACAAGGCCTGGAACGGTTACACAGTCTATCGAACTCCCGACGACAAGGGTGTGGTGTTAATCGATATGAACGGCAACATCGTCCGGCGATGGGCTGACGTCGTCGGCCTGGGCAGAATTTTGCCAGAAGGGTACATCATAGGGGTGGCAGCGGAGGAATCTCCCAACGGTAATGACGGGGCCGAGCTGGTTCAGGTGGACTGGGAAGGCAATGTTATCTGGAGCTTTAATAAAACCGAACAAATGGAAACCGAAGACGCGGCCACCATTTGGTCCGCACGGTTGCATCATGACTGGCAACGCGAAGGTTTTCATGCGGGATATTACGCCCCTGGCAGTAGCCCCGCTATTACGAATGGCAAAACACTTATTCTCGCACATAAGAATGTGACGGTACCAGAGATCAGCGGTAGACGTCTCAATGACGATTACATCCTGGAAGTCTCCTGGGATGGCGAGGTGCTTTGGGACTGGCTGGCCAGCGATCATATCGAAGAGATGGGTCTTTCCGAGGCAGCCAGGCGTGCCATTCGACAAAGCGGTGCCGACAGCAGACCGCTTACAACAGGAGTAGACATGGATGTTGTCATTCGAAGCCAGGATTGGCTACACATCAATTCTGCGACTTACCTTGGACCCAATCGTTGGTACGACAAAGGCGATGAGCGTTTTCATCCAGACAATGTGCTCATCTCCGCCCGCCACGCCAATATCGTCGCCATTATCGCCCGCAATGGCGAGATTGTCTGGCGGATGGGTCCTGATTTCCGAGAAACCGAGGCACTACTGGAAGTTGGTCAGGTGATCGGCCAGCACCATCCGCATATTATCCCCACCGGCCTGCCCGGAGCGGGAAATCTTATGGTGTTCGATAACGGCGGTGCAGCAGGCTACGGTGAGCCGACTCCAGTTGCCCCAGATGGTCGAAACAATGTCGCGAGACGCAGCTCAAGGGTGCTCGAGATTGATCCGGTAACAATAGAAATCGTCTGGGAGTATTCAATGTCCGGTCATAGCAGTTTTCGATTTCTTAGTTGGAATGTCGGTGCGGCGCAACGCTTGCCCAATGGCAACACGCTGATAACCGAAGGATCGGCTGGTCGGGCCTTCGAGGTTACCGTTGATGGCGAGATCGTTTGGGAATACCTCAACCCGTATTTCTATGCGTCTGACAATACACGGCACAACATCTATCGCGCTTTCCGTGTCCCTTATGATTGGGTTCCGCAGCTAGATATACCGGAGGAGCGGGCCGTGGTACCACCACACCCGAGCGAATTTCGCATTGAGCCACAGTAGAAGAAAAAAACTAACAATGATCACTCGATGTCTCTTTGCCGCGCTCTTGCTCAGTTGCGCTGTTTTCGAGTCTGCGGCACATCATTCAAGAGCGACTTTCTATGACATGACCAAGGTCATAGAAACGCAGGGCGTAATCACCCGCGTGATCTTTCGAAACCCACATACTCGATTCTGGCTCGAAGATGATCAGGGCAACGAATGGACACTTGAGACCACGCCGCCCGCGATGTTGTCGCGCCGCGGGGTGGGTCCTGACGTATTGACGGTTGGGACACGGGTACGGGTGGCAGGCCCGCCCGCGCGCTCAGCCGCCGACGCCATGGAGGTCAGCAACCTGCAGCTTCCCGGCGGTGAAGAAGTGCTCATCCAGCCAGCAGCTAAACCGCGCTGGTCAGAGGGCGCGATCGCTCTTGTAGCGACCGAATTCTCGGCGGTCGAAGTGAGCGCAGCCGAAGAGGCAGCAAATGGAGTATTCCGCGTCTGGAGCCGCGATGCAGGTATTAGGCTCGTCCTGGAGAATGGTTATCCATTGACCGAATCCGCTCAGGCTGCGAGAGAGGCATACGACCCGGTCGCCGACAACCCGATCCCAGGTTGCACACCGAAAGGGATGCCGATGATCATGACGAATCCTTATCCATTCGAGTTCGTCGACCAGGGGGATGAGATTCATCTGCGCATCGAGGAATACGATCTCGTGCGCGTCATTCATATGGAGCCTGTGACAAATGAACCGCTGCGATCGCCATTGGGTTATTCGGTGGGTCACTGGGATGGTGGTGACCTCATTATCACCACTACCCATATCAACTTCATGCACTTCGGTTCCGGTATTCCTCTGAGTGCCGACGCAGAACTCCTTGAGCGCTTCACGCTGAGCCCGAATGAGAGCCGGCTCGATTACACGCAGACGGTCACCGATCCGGCGACGTTTATCGAGCCTTTGGTCGGCCGCCGGAATTGGGTGTGGATCCCCGGCGAACAGGTCGAGCCGTGGAATTGTTTCGATACGTAGGAATTATGGTTAAACCTTTGGATGAATTTATTATTGCGCATAAAAGGATTAAATAAAGCTTATCAGGTGAACGGTCGTTCACAGGCTGTGCTGTCCAATCTTGGCTTTGAGTTACATAAAGGCTCAAGTTTATCCATAAAAGGCGATAGTGGTTGCGGTAAATCAACCTTATTACATTTGATCGGCGGCTTAGATAAACCGGACACTGGTGAAATCTGGTTTGATGGAGAGCCGGTACACAAAATGGATGAATTATCGTTATCGCGATTGCGACGGTCTAAAGTCAGTTACATCTTTCAGGATTATCAACTTATTCCCACGTTGAGCGTGAGAGACAATATCTGTTTTCAGGCGGTACTGGCGCAAAACCAAGATCCTGATTTTATCGAAGATATTGTTAGAAAATTGGATTTGAAAGACTGTCTGTCGAAATTGCCAACGCAATTGTCTGGCGGACAACAACAGCGGGTCGCAATCGCTCGAGCAATCGCTCACAAGCCGCAGTTAATACTTGCCGATGAACCGACCGGCAATTTGGATAGCAGAAATAGTAATACCGCTATCGAATTATTATTAAGCGTAGTTGAGGTTGCCGGTAGTACGCTAATTATGGTCACGCATAGCGATGAAATGGCTAACGCTTTAGAGCGAACTATGATTCTGGAATCTGGCCGTTTGAATGACTCCCGAGAAGTAAGTGCACTTATGAATAACGTTTAGTTTATACGCATGGCGATCATTCTGAAAACCCTGCTTAGTTATCATTGGCGAAATTTGGGCCAGTCTCTATTTTTATTAACCGGCCTAGTTGCGGGTTTGGCTTTATGGGTAGCAGTGCAGGTGATCAACGAAACCGCTAAGTCGAGCTATCAGCAAGCAAGCCAATTGCTCGATTATCAAGTTACTCATTTGATTACCACCAATTTGCCGCAGGGTGTGCCACTAGAGGTTTATGCGAGACTACGTCGGGCTGGATACGACGGTTTAGTGCCGGTATTGGAGCGTCGTCTGAGAGATAGTAAAGGTAGGTTTCTGGAGATTATTGCGACAGATTTATTTGCACTCGGTGGAAGTTCTACAAAAAGCAGCGACGTTAAAACTGAAGATATCGACCCGGTTATTATAGGTAACTCATTCTCGGGCGAGGCGTGGCTAAGCTTTATACAGCCGCCGTATTCAGTTTATATACCCTCAGAGTTAGCCAGTAGTCTTGTGGTCGAAGAGGGCGATCAAATAGTTACCCGTGAGGGATTCTTACTCCCACCTAGCCATATTATTACTAACCAGCAAGGGGGTAATAAGCTGATTATGGATGTTGGCGCTGCAATGGCTGTTTTCAACAAAGATGGCTTTGATTATATAGCGGTAACATCGGGTGATCAGAGGCAGTTAGCATTACTTGCGGGTTTATTAGATTCTCCAGCATTTGAGAATTTTCAATTTGTGAGTAACGCCGAGGCTCTGGATTTAACTCAATTAACCGATAGCTTTCACATTAATTTAACCGCGATGAGCTTGCTTTCGTTAGCCGTAGGTTTATTTATTATTTATAACGCTGCTCAATTTTCGATTTTATATCGCCGCGCGAGCATAAGGACCCTTCGAGCCTGCGGTGTGAATTTAGCCGAGTTAGGTTTCGGGTTGGCCGTCGAATATCTGGTCTGGGTTATCATTGGGACTATTTTTGGTTGTGGTTTGGGTTATTGGTTAGGGAACAACTTACTGCCCAGTGTTAGCGCAACTTTAAACGGCCTATATGGTGCGTCAGTTTCGGCTAGCGCTATATTTAATATCGATTGGCTATGGCAGACTTTTTTGATTGCCTTCGCGGGGATGGGGCTGGCAATCGCTGTGCCAATGCGGAGCTTATTATTCACTACGTCGATAAATAAACCATTTACAAACCAAGATGAGCTAACGTATGGAGCAAATTGGCAGAGTGTTTTACCCATTGCGATTTTACTGGTTTTAGCCTGGATACTATTAAATAGTAATCTACTGAATCAGAAGCAAGCATTGATTGGCGCATTTGGAGGCTTAGCTGCGCTACTACTCGCCGGGACATTAATTCTATCGAAAGTCCTGATGTGGTTTGTATGGTTAGGTAAAACTTTCCTACCAAACAGTTGGTACATGACGCGTTGGCTAGTATCAGATATCAGACTTCAACTGCCAAGAACGCGAATTGCATTTATGGCTATTTTGTTGGCGTTGGTCGCTAACATTGGCGTTAACTTAATGGTTAACAGTTTTCGTGCTGCGTTTAACGATTGGATAGATTATCGACTTGCAGCGGATATCTATGTCGTTGGAGAGTATGATCAATTAGTCATACCAAAGAATTTAAGTGGTGTGGCCGCACTCTCTTTATCTGCACAGCAAACTATTCGCTGGCAAGGTCATAGCATTTCGCTAAGGGCAGTGGATAGTCAAGATCCGGCGTATAACGATATTGGCACATTTAGCCGTTTGGTAGCGGAAACCATTCCATCAGATTCGATCGCGGATGTACAAGAGCAATGGTTTACCGGTGCTGGCGTGTTCATTAATGAACAATTTCGGCACAAGCAGGGTATTCTACCAGGTGAACAAATTACGCTCGACACCTCGACTGGATCCGAAAATTACCATGTATTGGCAACACTTCACGATTACGGAAACACTAAATTTCAAATTTATTTGCCTTTGAAAACACTGAAAATATACTGGCCCGAGGCAAATAGCTCGGGCTGGGCTTTAATGTTAGATGGTACAAGGAGTGAACTATCGGTTATCGAAAAGTTAGAGAATTTAGGCGTCCCTGCCGAACGTATTCGTTCGCAATCTGAAATCAAGCGTGTGGCAAGCACGGTCTTTGAGCGTACCTTTCTCATAACTGCTGCACTCAACTCGTTAACCCTAATAATTGCAGGGGTTTCGATGTTATGCGCACTACTGGCATTACAAATGGAACGATCAGGATTTATAGGTAATTTGCTATCTATAGGCTTGCATCGATCTGAACTTATTACAGGTATGTTCGCGACGTTACTGTTTAAATTTACTGTTACGTTTATCCTGGCAATACCGTTAGGGTACATATTGGCTTGGGTGTTGATTGAAAAAATAAATATTTTAAGTTTTGGTTGGACTATGCCGCTGCTATGGCAAGCGCAGTCGATAATCAGTGCCGGATTGTTATCAGGTTTTGTTTTGATCTTGAGTGCTATTCCCGTACTTTGGCTGGTTAGGCGTAAACCCTTACGTCATTGGCTGGCAATGGCTAAGTACACCAGATGAGAATTTTAGTCTTGATGCCCACAATGCTGGCTATGTTGGTCTGGGATATTCCAGTGCAGGCTCAGTCTGGGGACCCGTACGTTTTTTTGCGTAACGCTGCCAGTGGATACGCCGAGGTATTATCAGATCACAAGCTTGAGTTTCCTCGTGATAATGGAGCGCATCCTGAATTTCGAATTGAATGGTGGTACGTAACTGCTAATTTACAAGATGTTGATGGCTCGCACTACGGTGTACAGTGGACGTTGTTTCGGCAGTCGCTATCTCCGCTAATTAGTACTAGTGATGAACAAGGCGGAGAGAAATCGGATTGGGGTAGTAATCAGGTCTGGTTAGCGCATGCCGCGATAACTAACGAGAAGTTGCATAGACATTGGCAAAAAATGGCGCGTGGCGGTATTGGACAAGCAGGTGTGGATGCACAGCCCTTTAGCGCATGGATAGATCACTGGGCACTCGGCACCTCTTTGAGCAGTCGGAGCAATGATCTTTATCCTTTGGATTTGAGATTTAGCATAAACGATAATGGAGAATACGCTGCAAATCTGCAGTTAACAGCAGGGACTCCTATGGTTTTAAATGGCCTAGACGGATATAGCCAGAAGTCTGCCAGCGGACAGGCTAGTTACTACTATAGCCAACCTCATTTAGAAGTGAGTGGACAAATAGTATGGCAAGGCGAGCCGGTGATGGTTACCGGGCAAGCCTGGTTAGATCGTGAATGGAGTTCACAGCCCTTGGCTGAAAATCAATCTGGTTGGGATTGGTTTTCTTTACATCTCGATGATGGGCGGGCCCTAATGCTTTACCAAATGCGAGAGATTGGAGATGAAAATAAAGACGAATATTGGGTAAGTGGCAGCTTAGTTGCAAAAAACGGATCTAAAATAAATATTCTGCAGGATGAAGTGCAGCTGGAGGTTCTGACAACCAAAACTCTAGACAACCGGGAACTACCGTTACGCTGGCACGTATCGATTCCTAAATATGATATTGACCTTACGATCGAGCCACTACACGATCAGCAGTTTATTAGCGGATTTCTACCTTACTGGGAAGGTGTGATATTCGCTTTCGATTCCAAAGATTATTCATTGCTCCGACGGCAAGTCGGGCGAGGATATATGGAATTGATGGGCTACAACTGATTTAGTCCGTATGTATTGACTATACCTAGATTGGCTTAAACTAGAGGCCAACACTAGACCTACCAAACTGCGATTAACAGTTTGGCAGACCAGCGTAATTACAATTTACTTGCACTACGCTTTATTGCAGTGTTTATTTTTTAAATTAAACCGCAACAACGTTGTTGGCGCATGGGCCTTTTTGGCCTTCACCAACTTCAAATTCTACTGCTTGGCCATCGTTTAGCGTTGCGTAACCGCCGCCAGCTTGAATTTCTGAATGGTGTACAAAAAGGTCTTTACCACCGTCATCCGGAGTAATAAAACCAAAACCTTTATCTGCGTTGAACCACTTAACTGTACCTTTGCTCATACTACTGTTCTCTTTGTTAAATAAAAAATTGTTTGCAGGTATCTGCATACATACCTTTTTGCTAAAAGATATGCAGCGCGCAGGATACACGATTATGAAAGCCATGCAAATTCACAAGGAGCTGGGTTGGCATATCGAATTATGAACTGGAGGGAACTCCTTTGAGTTTTTAAGCCTACTCTAAAAGTATTCAATCGGTTGGGTCCCTTATAAAAAAAACCAGTAATATCTTTAAAACCCTTAATAGGTATAGGTTTGGGGTACTATTGGAGTCGTGGGAGCAGGCGCTATTTAATTTGAAAAAATAAATCCTTCGTAAATAAAATCGTAGTTAAAATTTCGAAATATCGGAATTAATCGATAAAAATTAAATTCAAATAACTTTAACTAGTTTTGATTAATTTACTATTTTATGGCTAAAATATACCATGCGGCGCTATTTGAGCTCAAAGAACTTGAATTTTCATACGTGCAATATCTCCTAATCTAATTTTGCTTTACGATATTTAAGCTGCAAACCTTTAAGGAAATTTCGAAGAACTTGGTCCTTGCATTCGCGGTAGTGTTTGTGGCCAGTATTGCGAAAAAAAGCGCTTAATTCGTGTTTGCTTAAAGTGTGACCAGTTGACTCCAATACTCCAAGTACATCTTCTGCCTTAAAGTTTAGCGCTATTTTTAATTTGGTAAACACAGTATTGTTTGTTAAGCGTTTTTCCGGTAGCGCTATAGAACCCTCTCTTACACCACGTTTTTCAATAATTAGTCCATTTAAAAATGTAGCCAGCATCATATCTGTGCAGACTTTGTGTGAGGGGTCATCTTCCTTTTTTAGCCAATCGCTAATATGGGCTCGGCTTATTGCCTGTTCATTTTCTGGTTTTCCAACTGCAAATATAGCAATCATTTTTGAGTCATTAAAATCAAATATATAGCGAACCCGCCGAAGTACATCATTATTATTCATTGAGATTACTTGGGTTTGTTAGTTATTTTTTACTTGTTTTGGCGCCTACTTTTTTAATAGGTACTTTCTTCGTAGCAGCTTTTGATGGGGCTTTGCGCTTTTTCTTCGTGGATAGCTTAATTCGGGTTTTTGCACCATGCAGGGCAAAGCCATACGTTTCAATTTGCTTGAGGATTGCTTTCGCCTGGAGTGCTTTATGAGGTTTGCTAGGATCAATTTCAAGACGAGTTCTGAACGGAGACAAGCTCATCATGTCTGAGTCCATTGTGTCGTTTAATTCCAGTGTTTCAAGCTTAACGCCGGCTTTAACGGATAGGTATTTTTCACCATCTTTGGTGCTGGTATAGATATCGATTTTCAATTTAGAACTCTTCTTGTTGAGTCACGCCATTTGGTAACGTCTGTGCGAATATAGCTGTTACAGATTTGAGGCTGACAATAGCATGAAGATAGGGGGCTTGGCATATTACGGCTGGGAATATGCTTTATTGATTTAGCGTTAAAATAAATACAGTTTTTGTGGGCTCTATTGCAAGGTAGAGGTTCGATTTATTTATTTTAGAGTTTGATTTTCTTTCATGGCACGCCTTACCGCTCGATCAACAAGTGCAAAGTATCGGTCAGTTTCATTTTTTTGACTTAATGCTTTATGCCCTTTTACTTTAATCAATTTAAAGTTTAACTGATCAGACATTTCGTAAAATTTTTTGTAGAGCTGGTAATTAAGTAGCCGTTTATTATTTTTGGAGTAATAGTCATTTTGCTCTAGAACTTCGCGTCTACCTAGTAAACCGATAATATTTTGTGAGTCAGTATATATCTTGAGCTCATTATTAAGTTTGCCTAGCTGGGGTATAACTTTGTTGAGCGCCCACAGCAGTGTCTCCAATTCGAGTTTGGTTGACGAAGTAGAGTCAAATCGCTTTATCTTTACGGAATCCTTTAAACTCTCCAAATTTATGTAATCGAGATTCTTGACTACTAGATAAGCCCCGCAGCCAATACCTGAGTTTGTGTTTACGCTGCCATCTGTAAACAATAATGTTTCATTCATTTTCAGGTGTTCTGCAGGAGATAGTCGTTCACGGTTCTTACCCAGGCATACCGCCAACGTCAATTCGTTATTGTGCCGCGCTACAGTGATTACGGACTGGCGGCTAATTTGATACTGATAAGTCCAATAAAGCCGGCTGAGACTTTACAAATTTGAGTTTTATAGCGTGTATAAATACTTTGGGCCTTACGGGTCGAAAGCGCAACTGTCACTAGTGAATACCAAGCCAGATCAATAATAAACGCTAATGTGCATAACAATACGTAGGAAAAAGGTGGTAGATTTTGCGGCATAAAGGCTGCGAAAACACCTGCAAAGATAATGGCTGTTTTTGGATTACTTAACTGAGTAATTAGCCCAAGAATAAATGACCTGAATAGCTTGTTTGAACTTACATTAGAACGGCTAGGCATTGGCTTACTAGCAGACTGCCATAGCTTGAAGGCAAGAAAGCCTAGATATAAGCCGCCAAATATCTTGAGCAAGGTGTATAACCACGGAACGGTCTCAAGAATTAAGTACAGGCCAACTGACGCTAACAGCGCGAAAATCATTGCGCCGAGGGCCATGCCTAGACATAACGCGATCCCTACGGGCCTTGAACTGGACATTGCCGTTTTTGAAACTAAAACAAAGCTAGGTCCAGGGCTAATGACACCCAAAATTAAAGAAACTGATATCGGGATTAAAAATAAGTAGTCCAACATGTTATTGTATTTTTATTAAAAGATTTCGATTGTAAGTGAGGATTATTCATTGAATTGGTGGTTTATTGCAAATTACTCGATCAACTGTATATACATTTTGAGATTCTGTCCTAGAATGTCTCTCGAATCTTAATTTAATTATTTATATTCTATGGAGAATTTAATGAAACCATATTTACTCTTAATACTATTTGCCTCGATTGGATTACTAACTTCATGCAATCAGGTGTCTGAGCCTACCAACAACGGTCAAATGACGTTACTAGCAAAGGAAATGCAGGTGATACATTATCCGGAAGCCCCGGATACGTGGATACCCTATGCGCCGGCAATTTCAGTAACCGGAGGAACTACTGTCTACTTAGCTGGAGTAACAGCAGCGCCTACTTATCATCAGCACCCGCATGTGGCAGAGGAATTCGATATAATCCCTACCGATATGGAAGGGCAGGCGCGGCTAGCTATGGAGAATGTTAAGCGAGGATTGGATGCTGCTGGAGCCAGTTTTTCTGACGTTGTTTTTTCCACTCGCTACCTTACTGACACGACAGAGCAGGAAGACTTTTTTAGAGTGTGGCAAGAATATTTTGGAGAGCACACTCCAGCGACAACGACAGTGCAAGTGGTTCGTCTCGCAACAGATCCGAGATTACTGCTAGAGATTAACGTTATTGCTGTTAAAGATTAATATTTAATTTGTATTTTCGGGTTCGTAAATCAGTACGAGGATTTGATATCTTCACGGACACGGCTAGAAATCTAGATTTCTAGCCGTTTACATTACTTAGAAACGGACTAGCTTATGGTGATAGGGGTTGATGATAAAACAAGCAAATAAAACAGAGTGCGAGCCCCTGGGCTTCCTCATAGGTGTTTGGATCGGTGATAAAAGGTATGGATATTGCGCCTGAACCGGAAGGCCCGGATAAAAACCCGCTTCATGAAACGATTGATTTTGCTGTAGTCGGCGTCATAGATAATGCGGATAAGCAAGATATGGAGGCTGTTTGCTATTACCAGGTCGTTAGTAAACAAAGCGACGACCGTATTTTTCACGATCAAACCGGGTATTGGATGTGAGATCCATCAGATTACACGGTTATGTATTTCCTTACGATTACACGAGCAGTGTCGGTACTTGCTGGTGGCAGGTATGATGGGAGTCCTGACGCCGATGGCAATATTGTGTTGAATGTGGCGGCTAGTCTGGAAAGCAACGACTGGCAGATTATCCAATCACCATTTATGTGTGAAAATGCGCGTACTATTGAATTTACCCACAGCCTGGTTGTTGGTGGTGACACACTCAAGTATGTTGAAGTCACTGCAATAGATATCTACGGCAAGATTTTTCCTCATAGTGATCAAAACGAGCTTAGGCGGGTGGCTTAGTCAAGCGATAGAACCTTGATTGATTCCGTAATTATTTAAACTATGACTAAACGTATTACGTTAAGGCGTCCCGATGACTGGCATTTGCATGTGCGCGATGGTGCTGTGTTAGAGGCAATATTACCCTTTACAGCACAAAATTTTGAGCGTGCGATTATTATGCCGAACCTTACTCCTCCTATAGTTCGGCATCAGGATGCGAGTTCTTATAAGGCTAGAATTAAATCAGTTGCTACAGCGGTAGGTCAGCCTAATTTTGATCCCCTGATGACACTTTATTTGACAGAGACCAGTGATCCCCAAAATATTCGTGAAGGCTTCGAAGGTGGAATCATTACTGCAGCTAAGCTTTATCCTGCCGGTGCGACGACAAACTCCGATGCAGGTGTTCAAGACATTGAAAAGATATACCCAGTGCTTGAAACTTTGCAGGAACTGGGTATGCCGTTGTTAGTACATGGCGAGGTGGTTGATTCGGCGATTGATATATTTGATCGAGAGGCTGTTTTTATCGAACGCACATTGATAAAACTTGTCGAGCGTTTCCCTGATTTACCCATTGTTTTCGAACATATTACCAGTGCAGAAGGCGTAGACTTTGTAGCTTCGGCTTCGAAAAAAGTTGCTGCTACTATTACCCCACACCATTTAGTGATTAATCGAAATGCCATGTTGGTTGGCGGTATGCGTCCTCACTATTACTGTTTACCAGTGGCTAAACGTGAGTCGCATCGCGCAGCGCTGGTAAATGCGGCAGTATCAGGGAGTCCAAAATTTTTTCTGGGTACGGATTCGGCTCCCCATACGATAGATACTAAAGAATCGGCATGTGGCTGTGCCGGCATCTTTAATGTTCCTGTGGCCTTATCAGTTTTAGCGCATATATTTGAGGCCGCAGGTGCATTGGATAAGCTGGAGGCGTTTTGTTCAGTAAACGGCGCAGTATTCTATGGGTTGAAGCTAAACAAAGGCTCCTTAACATTGGTTAAATCAGACACGCCAGTTCGGTTCAATGACCGTGTTCGCACTACAAATGGAGAAATTAGGGTATTTGACCCTATGTTTGACCTTTATTGGTCGCTGGAAGAATAGGTTCGATTTTAGAAAGGATATTCGGAATGAATATATAGTTTTTACAAATGAATTAGCTTTAAATTATCTATTTGATAACGTATTGGCAAAACATTATGGTAGGGCACTGCGATTATAAAAGTTGGCCGTAGTTAATTGGATTTATTTGTGTACGTACCGTGCACATATATAACGCGTGTACCTGTGGAAGCAGTGCACATAATTGATACTTACAGGAGAACAAAATGTCATTAAAGGGTTCTAAGACCGAAGACAGTCTTAAAGAAGCATTTGCTGGTGAATCACAAGCCAATCGTCGATATCTATATTTTGCTGCAAAGGCGGACATTGAAGGGTATAACGATGTTGCTGCAGTATTTCGTTCAACCGCAGAAGGTGAGACTGGGCATGCCCATGGCCATCTTGAGTATTTGGAAGAATCCGGTGATCCGGCTACCGGTTTGCCTATAGGTGGAACTGAAGATAATTTAAAATCTGCCATTGCTGGTGAAACTCATGAATATACGGATATGTATCCAGGTATGGCTGCAAATGCGCGTGATGAAGGTTTTGATGAAATTGCTGACTGGTTTGAGACTTTGGCTAAAGCCGAACGCTCACATGCAAATAAGTTTCAAAAGACTTTAGATAGTTTGGATGACTAAATAGTCGGTTAAATGTTCTATAAACCGGGCGCTTCCATGGGTGCCCGGTTTGTTTAAACCGTTGTTTTACATTTTGAGTTAGACCAGCTTAGTTTCGGTAACCTTTATCTGGGGTGGGAATATGGCGGTTCGAGAAGGCAGTTTAGAAGCACCTACCCGACATCCAATTGATTGGCAGTCGGAAGATTTTTGGAACAAAGATTCT
>JAQWNC010000019.1 GCA_029246505.1 Arenicellaceae bacterium | reverse complement strand
AACCCATACGGTAAACTACGTTATCAAGCCTTGATTCAAGCAAATTCAAAAGGTTCTCGCCTGTAGATCCACTAAGCCGCGCTGCCTCGCGATAATAACTACGAAACTGCTTCTCAAGCACTCCATATATACGACGTAGCTTTTGCTTTTCGCGCAGCTGCGTGCCATATACAGTTGGCCGACCACGTCTTGCTGTAGGACTTTGTCCAGGCAATCGATCAATTCGACATTTCGAATCGATCGGGCGAACCGGGCTTTTCAAGAACAGATCCGTACCTTCTCGTCTTGCCAACTTACAGGTGGGTCCCAGATATCTAGCCATTATTTGGTCTCTGTTTGTTTGATATTAGTCTGTTTAAAAAATCTGACCACCCTAATACTGCGCGGTAGTCAATTATCGCTTTATACGCGACGTTTTTTCGGTGGGCGGCAGCCGTTATGTGGAATAGGCGTAACGTCAGTAATTTGTGAAATCTCAAACCCACAATTGTTCAACGCTCGAACAGCCGAATCTCGACCGGGTCCAGGACCCTTCACTCGAACCTCAAGGTTTTTCATGCCGAATTCCATTGCTGTTTTGCCACAACGATCAGCAGCTACCTGTGCGGCGAACGGTGTGCTCTTACGAGAACCACGAAAACCTGAGCCACCAGCGGTCGCCCAACATAGTGCATTACCATGACGGTCTGAGATCGTAACGATCGTATTGTTAAAGGTCGCATGCACGTGCGCAATACCATCAACGACGTGCTTTTTGACTTTTTTCTTTGATTTGGGCTCAGTTGCCATAATTTGGTATCCAGTAAGTTAGCCAGAAATTAATCCGCTACTCTATCTCTTAATAGGTTTGCGCGGGCCCTTTCGAGTCCTTGCATTAGTTTTGGTACGCTGGCCATTAACCGGCAAGCCCCTACGATGGCGCAAACCGCGGTAGCAGCCCAAATCCATCAATCGTTTTATATTCATTGAAACGTCGCGTCGCAGGTCACCTTCAACCTCGAATTGCGAAACCGTTTGACGAAGTTTCTCCGCCTGGTCTTCACTCAATAAAGTTACTTTAGTGTTACGTGCAACGCCTGCGCTATCACAGATCTTCTGTGCACGCGGACGCCCAACGCCGTAAATAGAGGTCAATGCGATCTCTATATGTTTATGAGTAGGCAGGTTGATGCCAGCAATTCGAGCCACTGTAATAGTCTCCGATCTTTAGTTACTACGACCCAAAATTGGGCGCGTAGCATACTGATTTAATGCTTCAATTTCAAGCATTTAAATGGTTTATACTGCTTAACCTTGACGCTGCTTATGGCGTGGATCGGTACAAATAACCCGAACCACCCCTTTGCGTCGAACAATCTTGCAGTTCCGACAAATTTTCTTTACTGATGCTCTAACTTTCATAATATTTAACCTACTTGGGTTCAACCAGTAAAGGAATGCATCAACGCTCCTACACCAGCAAATCTAACGACGACGAGATCCACCACCTGTGAGGTTCGTCTTCTTCATCAAGCCCTCATACTGCTGCGACATTAAATGCGATTGAATCTGCCCCATTAAGTCCATCAGCACAACAACAATAATTAATAGCGACGTACCACCAAAGTAAAAAGGTACATTCCAATTCACAATCATCAACTCAGGCAGAAGGCACACGATACACAGATAAAACGCACCCACCAGAGTTAGCTTTGATACCACACTATCAATATAGTTTGCAGTCTGCTGGCCAGGTCTAATTCCTGGAACAAAAGCACCAGACTTTTTCAGGTTTTCCGCAATATCTTTCGGATCAAACGTTAAAGCGGTATAAAAGAAGGCGAAAAATAAAATCATTCCGATATATAACAAAGTGTAAACCGGCTCACCTGGCTGCATTAGAGTAGAAAAACTCCTTAAAGCACCTGCCACACCTTCGGTACTGGTACCGAAGAAGTTAACCAGCGACGCAGGGAACAGAATAATACTGGAAGCAAAAATAGGTGGAATAACACCCGCCATATTCATCTTCAACGGAAAATAACTAGCTGGTGCCTGCATCATCTGGCGACCTTGCTGGCGAGCAGCGTAATTGACAGTAATGCGTCGTTGACCACGTTCGACAAAAACAACAAATGCTGTAATACCGATCACACCAATCAATAAACCAATTACAAATAGAGGACTAAACTCACCCGTTCTGGCTAATTCAAGCGTACCAGCTACTGCTGCAGGCAGCCCAGCAACAATACCTGCAAAAATAATCAGCGACATACCGTTACCGATACCCCGCTCAGTAATTTGCTCGCCCAACCAGACTAAAAACATTGTGCCAGCGACCAAGGTAATTACCGTTGTAATAGTAAAGCCCAAGCCTGGAGTTAACACTACACCAGGCTGTCCCTGCACAGCAGTGGATATCCCAATTCCCTGAAATATCGCCAATATCACCGTTCCGTAACGCGTATATTGCTGTATTTTACGACGACCAGATTCGCCTTCAGCCTTAAGCTGCTTTAAGCGCGGCTCTATAGAAGTCATCATCTGCATAATGATTGATGCTGAAATATAAGGCATCACACCAAGCGCCATTACTGACAAACGTTGTAACGCTCCACCAGAAAACATATTCAATACATCAAGGATCGAACCTTGTGTTTGTCGAAACATTTCGGCAACCGCACCAGGATCCACCCCAGGAACCGGGATATGGGTACCAATTCGATAGACAAGAAACGCACCTAACACAAAGAATATGCGCTGCCGTAATTCCTTGAGCTTTGAAAAGCTACCCGTTATGCCATCATTATCAGCCATTATTCTTCTACCTTACCTCCGGCCGCTTCGATTGCCGCTTTTGCGCCAGCCGTTGCTCGGATACCTTTAAGATTTACTTCTTGTTTCAACTCTCCTGACAACACCACTTTGGCACGAAGAGTGTTGCGGTTGATCAAACCTGCATCAAGCAATGTTTTGAAATCCACATCGCCGGATTCAACCTTGTTCAATTCATGCAAACGAATTTCTGCAGTTACACGTGACATGCCCGAGCTAAATCCGCGTTTAGGCAAACGCCGCTGAATCGGCATTTGACCACCTTCAAAACCAACTCTTATGGAACCACCGGTACGTGATTTCTGACCTTTGTGCCCGCGACCCGCAGTTTTACCCGAGCCTGAACCCATACCTCGACCAACGCGCTTCGCGTCTTTTTTCGAACCTTCAGCAGGTTTTATAGTGTTTAGTCTCATTATGAGCCCTCTTCAACAGCAAGCATGAAAGAAATCTTATTGATCATGCCTCGATTAGCTGGCGTATCCAACACGTCAACCGTGTGATGTATCCGGCGCAGACCAAGCCCTTTAACGCAAGCAATTTGCCTACGTCCGCGCCCGATCACGCTCTTCTTTAAGGTAACTTTTACAGTTTTATCTTTAGCCATTTTTTCAGTTCAATAATAATTTAGGTGTTTAGAAATCAGGCTTAAGCCAGAATCTCTGCAACTGATTTACCGCGCTTTGCTGCGATGTTTTCAGGGCTATTTATAGATCTTAATCCTTTCAATGTTGCTCGAACAACATTCACCGGGTTAGTAGAACCAATGCATTTGGCTAAAACATCTCTTACACCAACTGCTTCAAATACGGCACGCATTGTACCGCCAGCAATAATCCCCGTACCTTCCGATGCCGGCCGCATAACCACTGTCGAACCAGCGTGGGTAGCAACAACCGGATACTGTAATGTTGCACCTTTTAAGTTGATATTAGTCATATCCCGACGGGCAGATTCCATCGCTTTTTGCACAGCCAAGGGAACTTCTCGTGCTTTACCACGTCCCATGCCTACACGACCCTTTCCATCACCGACGACTGTCAGTGCTGAAAACCCAAAAATTCGCCCACCCTTGACCACCTTGGAAACACGTCTAATATTGATTAGTTGTTCATGACTTTCCTGATCAGGATCGCGATTATCTCTACGTTGATTAGCCATCTTAAATTCCTCTAAATTTTCAGACCAGCTTCACGAGCCGCATCTGCAAGTGCTTGTACACGTCCGTGGTATCGAAACCCTGAACGATCAAAAGCTGCCTTTTTAACACCAGCCTTTTTAGCCAATTCTGCAATACGAGTACCGACTGCTTTGGCTGCTTCTACATTACCGCCGTACTTCACAGAGCTACGCAATGTCTTATCAACAGTCGAAGCACTAACCAGCACTTTTTCTCCGCTGGCATCAATAATTTGCGCATAGATATGTCGTGGCGTACGGTGAATACTGAGACGATCAACTCCAACCCGTGCAATCTTTGCGCGGGTCTTACGTGCACGACGCAAGCGAGATATTTTCTTATCTGACATGATTTTTACCTTAAATAACTATTCTTATATAACGTATAAAGCCGGAGCTAATGCATATTACTAACTTTTCTTGGCCTGCTTACGAACTACATGCTCATCTGCATAGCGAACACCTTTGCCCTTGTAAGGCTCTGGTGGACGAAATGCACGAATTTCTGCGGCTACCTGACCGACTTGCTGCTTATCAATACCAGTGAGGACGATTTCAGTCTGACTAGGCGTTTCTACCGAAACACCATCAGGCAACTGATACGACACTGGATGCGAAAACCCCAGCGTAAGATTCAATTTCTTACCCTGTGCCTGGGCACGATACCCAACGCCTATAATAATTAGCTTACGCTCAAAGCCCTGACTTACGCCGAGTACCATATTGTTCACTAGAGATCGGGTGGTTCCCGCCAGCGCAACTGCCTGCTGGCCTTCTTTGTTGGTTTCAAATGTAAACTTTCCGTCTTCGAAAGCCACTGTTACGGCTTCATGAGCATTCCACTCAGACTCACCTTTTGGACCCTTAACTTTAACCAGATTACCGTGAAGGCTAGCTTCAACGCCAGCCGGTACAGTCACTGGATTATTTGCTATTCTTGACATGATTAATCCTCAGGCAGCCGTTAACTAATAGCACAAAGGACTTCACCACCAACACCCGCAGTACGTGCGGCGCGATCGGTCATTAAGCCTTTGTTAGTAGAAATTATGGCAACACCTAAGCCCCCATTAATCGAAGGTAATTCATCAGAAGCTTTATAGACTCGAAGCCCAGGTCGACTCACTCGTTTTATTTCAGCCATAACCGCTTCTCCCTCAAAATATTTGAGAGTTACGTCAAGCTGACGAGAAGCTCCTTCGCCGCTCACCGAATAATCAGAAATATAACCTTCGTCCTTAAGCACAGCGGCTATTGCCGCTTTTGTTCTGGAAGCAGGCATACTTAGCGAGGCTTTCTCCGCCTTTTGAGCATTTCGTAAGCGGGTCAACATATCCGCAATAGGGTCTGTCATCATAACTATTTACCTTTTAAATTCGATATCCGTTTAATCCCAAACCAGGCTTAAACTTGGATCAGCAATTAATATTAAGCGTAAAACTTCTATATGGCTTTACCAACTCGCCTTGGATACACCAGGCGCTTGTCCAAGCAAGATAATTTCACGCAACTTATTTCGACTAAGACCGAACTTCCGATAATAGCCATGTGGACGACCAGTTAATGCACACCGATTACGTTGTCGAGTTTTTGACGAATCACGCGGCAACTTCTGCAAAGAAATCATCGCATCCCATCTTTCATCGTAGCTTAACGACTGGTCAATTATTACAGCGCGTAAAGCCACACGTTTAGCATTGTATCGATTGTTCAACTTTAACCGCTTATCTTCGCGGGCAATCATTGATTTCTTAGCCATATTCTTTATCCAGTATTAATCTATTTAAGGGTGTGACCCGCTCAGGCTGCCGCGTCGACTTCTTCAGCGGCCGCTTTCACCTTAATTGGGAAACCAAAGGCTCGCAAAAGAGCTTCACCCTCTTCATCAGTTATTGCACTAGTAGTAATGGTTATGTCCATACCGCGCATTGCATCAACTTTATCGTACTCAATTTCAGGGAACACGATCTGCTCACGCAAACCAAAAGAGTAATTTCCCTGACCATCGAATGATTTAGCATTTAGGCCGCGAAAATCTCTAATTCGCGGAATAGCGACTGAAATCAAACGGTCCAAAAATTCAAACATACGTTCGCGCCGCAAAGTAACTTTGGCGCCAATCGGCCAACCATCACGAATCTTGAATCCAGCCACTGATTTACGAGCCAGCGTAATAACCGGCTGTTGACCGGTGATAGCCTTGATGTCACCTGCTGCCGCTTCCAATACCTTTCGGTTACCAATAGCTTCACCAAGCCCCATATTAAGAGTCACTTTGGTAATGCGGGGAATTTGCATCGAACTACTAAATTTAAACTGCTCGAGCAACGCCGGAGCAACTTCTTTTCGATACGTATCTTGTAATCTAGCCATAATATTTGCCTTGATCTTTAATCTTTATGTCGTAATCGCCAAAACTGAGTTAAGCGTCAATCCGGTCGCCGCTTGAACGATAAGCCCGATATCGCTTGCCATCGTCACTAGTCTTAACGGCAACCTTATCTGCCTTTGAAGACTTGGAGTTATAGATAGCAAGATTGGACATATGAATCGGTGATTCCTGTTCCAGAATACCACCTGTTACACCTGCCATAGGGTTTGGCTTGGTATGCTTTTTAACCAAATTCACATTATTTACCAATGCGCGATCTTTGCCTAATAGACGCAGCACGCTGCCAGTTTTACCTTTGTCTCGACCTGCTAATACAATGACGTTGTCGCCTTTCTTAATTCTTTTCATCTTTCCAGTCCGGATTCTTCTTGGTCAACCGCTACAGAACTTCAGGCGCCAATGAAATAATCTTCATAAACCGTTCACCACGAAGCTCGCGGGTAACCGGGCCAAATATACGTGTACCTACAGGTTGTAACGCAGGATTAAGCAAAACCGCCGCATTCTTGTCAAAACGGATCAGCGACCCATCATTACGACGAACACCTTTGCGCGTTCGCACAATTACCGCGTCATATACGTCGCCCTTTTTAACACGCGAATTGGGTAAAGCTTCTTTAATACTTACTTTAACAACATCGCCTACACCAGCGTAGCGACGCTTGGAACCACCTAAAACCTTGATGCACATTAGTTTGCGTGCGCCACTGTTATCAGCTACTTCCAGCATTGATTGCATCTGAATCATAAGATCAACCCTTTAAACAGCTTTGCTGACAACCCTAACCAGGCGCCATGATTTACGTTTCGATAATGGTCGACATTCTTCGATTAATACCATATCGCCTTCACCGCACTCATTTTTTTCATCGTGGGCCAAAAAGCGAGTAGAGCGCGTAATGATTTTGCCGTACAACGGATGCTTAACGCGCCGTTCTATTTGAACGCCAATCGTCTTTTCACCCTTATTGCTTATAACCCGCCCCTCGACCGTACGCGCACTTGAAGGATCGCTTTTAATTTGCTCTTTCATAGCTTGCCCACTCATGATTGCTCACCTGCTGTTACACGTTGAGCGATAATCGTATTAATACGAGCCACATCACGACGGATGTCCTTAAACCGCGCTGGATTCGCGAGTTGCCCAGTACCTCGTTGCATGCGCAAGCCGAATTGCTCTTTACGTAATTCAACCAGTACATCTTTCAATTCCTGGTCTGATTTTTCTCTTATCTCTGAAGCTATCATTAGGCCGCCTGTCGCTTAACAAATGATGTAGTGATCGATAATTTTGCCGATGCCAATCGGAAAGCTTCACGCGCAATTTCTTCACTTACGCCTTCAAGTTCATACAACATGTGGCCCGGTCGAATTTCCATTACCCAGTACTCTGGATTACCTTTACCCTTACCCATGCGAACCTCAAGTGGCTTTTTAGAAACTGGCTTATCCGGAAAAACACGAATCCACACTCGGCCACCACGCCGAATATAACGAGTAATTGCTCGACGAGCTGCTTCAATCTGACGTGCCGTAATACGGCCTCGACCAGTCGCCTTAAGGCCGAACTCACCAAAGCTCACCTTGTTTCCACGCAATGACAAGCCAGTATTACGACCCTTGTGCATTTTGCGAAATTTAGTTCTTTTAGGTTGTAGCATTTTATTTGCCTAAGATAATTTTTAGATCTAATTCTTTAAGTTTAATTACTTACTAGCCGGACGAGCATCAGCAGCAGCGGCTTCTTCAACTTTAGGCTGCTCGAAAATTTCGCCCTTAAATATCCAAACCTTTACACCAATCACACCGTAGGTTGTGTGTGCTTCGAAGGTACCGTAATCGATATCTGCACGCAACGTATGCAAAGGCACTCGACCTTCGCGATACCACTCAGAACGCGCGATTTCTGCTCCGTTGAGACGCCCTGCTACCATTACTTTAACCCCCAAAGCACCGGCCCGCATAGCAGACGTTACCGAACGTTTCATCGCACGACGGAACATAATACGTTTTTCCAACTGCTGGCATATATTTTCAGCAACCAGATGAGCATCCATTTCAGGCTTGCGGATTTCTTCAACAGCGATTTGCACAGGTGCACCGGTAATCTTTGACACTGCTCTACGCATACGGTCTATATCTTCGCCCTTCTTACCAATAACGATACCCGGACGCGCTGTATGTACGGTAATATTTACATTCACGGAAGGCCGCTCAATAGAAATACGGCTTACACCTGCGTTCTTGAGTTTGTCCCCTAATAATCGGCGAATCTCAAGATCTTGAATCAAGGTCTCAGAATAATTCTTGCCAGTGGCAAACCACTTGGCGTCCCAATCACGAATGATGCCGAGACGCATACCATTTGGTTGTACTTTTTGACCCATACTATTCTCCTTCCCCGTCACCGACGACAATTGTAATGTGGGCGGAACGTTTCAATATTTGGTTTCCACGACCTTTCGCACGAGCCCGAAATCGCTTCATAGTCGGGCCTTCGTCTACGTAGCATGCTGCTACTTTTAACTCGTCAATATCAGCACCGTCATTGTGCTCAGCGTTAGCAATCGCAGATTCCAATGTCTTTAACACCAATTGAGCCCCTTTAGTCTCGCCAAACGAAAGAATTTCTATCGCGCGCTCAACTGTCAAACCCCGAATCTGATCTACCGCCAGCCTCGCCTTCTGTGGAGAGATACGCACGTTACGTGTTTTAGCTTTAACTAGCATAGCTATTTGCCCTTCCTGTCCGCCAGATGACCACGGTACGTACGAGTAGGCGAAAATTCACCTAACTTGTGACCTACCATATTTTCAGAAATAAGAATCGGTATGTGTTGTCGACCATTATGTACGGCAATCGTCAAGCCAACGAATTCCGGCATCACCATACTTCTTCGAGACCAGGTCTTAATCGGCTTTCGGTTGCTTTCAGCTTTAGCGACTTCAACTTTATTCCAAAGATGATGATCTACAAATGGACCTTTTTTTATCGAGCGTGGCATAATAATAACCTCTGTTCAGGGAGCGCGGTTAGCGCTTGCGCCTACGGATAATCATTGAATCACTGCGCGTATTATTACGCGTGCGATAACCTTTAGTCGGAACACCCCAAGGGCTAACCGGATGACGACCACCAGAGGTACGTCCTTCACCACCACCATGTGGGTGATCTACTGGGTTCATCGCCACACCACGAACGGTGGGACGAATTCCGCGCCAGCGCTTGGCGCCAGCTTTACCGAGCTTACGCAATGAGTGTTCGGAATTCCCAACCTCACCAATAGTAGCCCGGCATTCCAACAATACGCGCCGCATCTCACCGGAGCGCAAACGTAGTTGGGCATATTTACCTTCTTTACCAACAAACTGAATACTGGCACCAGCAGCACGTGCCATTTGACCGCCTTTATTAGGCTTCATCTCAACATTATGAACCACAGTACCGACAGGAATATTTCGTAACGGTAAAGCATTACCTGAAGCGATAGGCGCATCTGCACCTGACTGAATATTCTGGCCATTGCTTGCACCTTTAGGCGCCAATATATAGCGACGCTCACCATCTGCATACAATAACAAAGCTAAATGAGCGCTGCGATTAGGATCGTACTCAAGACGCTCAATCTGCGCAGGAATTCCATCTTTGTTACGACGGAAATCCACAATACGATATTTCCTTTTGTGGCCACCACCGCGATGACGAACCGTAATACGACCAGCGTTATTACGACCATTGATAGCCCGCTTTGACTCCAGTAGGGGTTTATAAGGCTCACCCTTATGAAGTTCAGGCGATTGTACCCGTACCGTGCCGCGTCGACCCGGTGACGTTGGTTTTAATTTAATTAGCGCCATTGTTCTACTCTATTGACCTATTTTAACAATCTACTACGACTGGAATGCAGTGAAGTCAATATCGCTACCTTCTTTAAGGCTTACATACGCCTTCTTCCAATCGCTTCTTTGACCACTTACACGGCTAAAATTCTTTTGCTTGCCTTTAACATTCATAATTCGAACAGCATCTACTTCAACACTAAAAGCCAGCTCAACAGCTGCTTTGACTTCTTGCTTTGTTGCGTTCGGCAAAACACTAAATACAACCTGGTTATTCTTTTCAGCAACGATTGTGCTCTTTTCAGAAATAACCGGCTTTTGAAGAATTTGATAAAGCCTTTGCTCAGAAATTTTGCTCACTTGACCCGCTCCTCTAGCTGCTTAACCGCGCTCTCAGTAATCAGAACCCGATCAAATCCAACTAAACTAAAAGGATTTACCTCAACACTTTCAACAACAAATACATTAATAAGATTACGCGTTGAAAGAATCAAATTTTCATCAAATTGATCTGAAATAATCAGCACTGCTTCATTTCGATCAGCACGATAAGTTTTCAAAAACGCTTTAGTTTTTGGTTCAGAGACTTTTAAATCCTTAACCACTTCAAAGCGCTCCTGCCTAACTAACTCGGAAAGTATCGAACGCATCGCAGCACGGTAAGACTTTCGGTTAACCTTGTGTGAAAAATCCTGAGTGCAGGATGGAAACGTACGACCACCACCACGCCAAATAGGACCACGAGATGTACCCGCTCGAGCACGGCCTGTACCTTTTTGACGGAACGGTTTCGCGCCACCGCCAGAAACCTCAGAACGATTTTTCTGAGCACGCGTGCCTTGACGCGCACCAGCCTGATACGCAGTCACGACCTGATGAATCAGGGCCTCATTATACTCTGCACCAAATACTGCCTTAGATACGGACACTGACCCGGATTTTTTACCAGATTTTACGATATTAAGGTCCATTACTTATCTCCTTCCTTATCATCGGCGTCTTTCGCTTCCGTCGCAGCTGCTTCAACTGAGGCCTCTTCGGCAACCGCTACTTCAATTGGGGCTGCTTCGACACCTGCTGCTTCAACAACCGCCTCTTCAACCGTCGCTCTGACTGCAGCTAACGCCAATACAGATTCGCCGTATATTGGGTTACCACCTTTAACCGATGGTTTAATAACTACGCGAGTACCTTTAGCGCCTGGGACTGAACCTTTGACCAAAATCAAATTACGTTCAGCATCAACCCGAACTACCTCTAAACCCTGCTGCGTTCGTGCCGTCGCGCCCATGTGTCCAGCCATTTTCTTATTCTTAAAAACACGGCCTGGATCCTGACATTGTCCAGTAGACCCAAGCGAACGATGAGAAACTGACACGCCATGTGTTGCGCGAAGACCTTTAAATCCCCAGCGTTTCATCGCACCGGCAAAACCTTTACCAATAGTTGTGCCTTGCACGTCAACTTTCTGCCCTGCTTCAAATAAGGCGACACCCAAGGTACTCCCTATTTCAAGGCCTTGGGCCTGCTCTTCTTCAGACAGACGAAATTCCCACAACCCAACACCAGGTTCACTTTTTGCTTTCGCATAGTGACCTGCCATCGATTTAGTAACTCGGCTAGCACGCCGGCTACCCATAGTTACCTGAACAGCCGTATAACCATCTACGCCGCTACCATTTTTGACCTGGGTGATCCGATTCGGATCAACATGGACAACGGTAACAGGCGTAGATGACCCGTCTTCCTTGAAGACGCGTGACATGCCCAGTTTTTCACCAATTAGACCAAGTGACATTGTTCTTCTCGCTTTTAAGTTCTATTTACTAACGCAATCAGGTGTTTAGTTGAGTTTAATCTCAACATCCACACCTGCCGCCAAGTCGAGACGCATAAGCGCATCAACGGTTTTATCTGTGGGGTCAACGATATCCACAATACGCTTGTGAGTTCGCACCTCAAATTGATCCCGAGCTTTCTTATTTACATGCGGCGAGCGCAATAAAGTCATACGCTCAATACGGGTCGGCAAAGGGATAGGGCCTTTAACTAACGCGCCAGTGCGCTTGGCAGTTTCGACGATCTCCAGTGCTGACCGATCAATCATGCGATGATCGTATGCTTTGAGCCGAATTCGAATCTTTTGGTTTTCGACATTCATAATTTTGATATTCCGCCTTTTTCAAGTGGCCCTAGCGCGGCTGCCGACATTTCGGTAAGCAACCAGCGATCAGGCCTGAAAAAACATCCCCGGAACAAACCGAGAATTACTAGTTATTAGTTACTCGAAGATTTTCGCAACAACACCCGCACCAACAGTACGGCCACCCTCACGAATCGCAAACCTCAGGCCTTCGTCCATCGCAATCGGTGCAATCAACTCAACCTTAACTTTTACATTGTCACCCGGCATAACCATTTC
>JAQWNC010000023.1 GCA_029246505.1 Arenicellaceae bacterium | reverse complement strand
GCAGATACAGGCCTTAGAATATTCAACTCTATAGCGCATTATGGATTACCTATTACCCGGGCGGTGTTTACCAGTGGAGCTAGCCCTTTTCGATACGTTGAGCCATTTGCGGCGGATTTATTTTTGTCTAATGATCCCAGTGATGTCGGAGAGACGCTAAATTCTGGTTATGCCGCTGCGACAATATTGCCTTCTTCGGTAGGCAGTGAAGCAAGAGAAACTGAAAAACTGGTGATGGCATTTGATGGCGATGCTGTGCTTTTTTCTGATGAGGCGGAGCGAATATATAAACAAAAAGGTCTTAATGCTTTTACTGAATCAGAAGTCGCCTCGGCAAAACAACCTTTGCCGGGAGGGCCATTTAAAAATGTGCTGGCGGCAATTCATACAATTCAATCGGATTTTTCACCGGATAAGTCGCCTATTCGTACGGCGCTGGTGACTGCCCGTGCTGCACCTGCGCATGAACGTGTAATTCGAACCCTACGGGCATGGAACATTCGAATTGATGAGGCGGTTTTCCTGGGTGGCTTGGATAAAGGTGAATTCCTGCAAAAATTGGGCGCGGATATATTTTTTGATGACCAGCAAGGGCATTGTGAGTCGGCTAGTAAACATGTACCCACTGGCCACGTTCCACATGGGGTTTCAAACGAATAGTCGTCTTATTTCAGCGTAAGCTTGTTGATTTGCGTACAGTGGATCATTTTGCCATTGATGGTTAGAAGAGCAGAAAAGCATTAATATTACTGGTAAAGTAAGCGCGTAATTAAATGTTATTGGGCTCGTTTAAGGGAACAGAACCGTGTTGAGAAAATCATAGAATGTCGAAAAAAATAATCGCCCCTTCTATACTATCTGCAGATTTCGCCCGCCTGGGTGAAGACGTCGATGCGGTGTTATCAGCCGGCGCTGACTGGCTTCATTTTGACGTAATGGACAACCATTACGTGCCAAACCTTACGATAGGACCCATGGTTTGTAAGGCATTGCGTGACTACGGTATTGCAGCGCCGATAGACGTGCACTTAATGGTTAGTCCAGTAGACAGTTTGGTTTACGATTTCGCAAACGCGGGCGCTAGCTACATTACCTTTCATCCTGAAGCATCGCAGCATGTCGATCGGACGTTACAGCTCATCCGAGAGGCCGGTTGTAAAAGCGGTTTAGTGCTGAACCCGGCCACCCCAGTGAGCACTATTGAAGTGGTGCTTGATCAATTGGATATAGTACTGCTAATGTCTGTTAACCCGGGGTTTGGTGGTCAGTCTTATATCCCGTATGTAACGGAGAAGGTTCGAGCGCTTCGTGCGATGATTGATGAATCTGGAAAGGATATTCGCCTGGAGGTTGATGGTGGGATTAAAGTCGAGAATATTGGCGAAATCGCTGCTGCGGGTGCAGATACGTTTGTCTCTGGCTCAGCTATATTTGGTATGCAAGACTACGCCGAAGTAATTAAAAAAATGCGCGCAGAAATGGACTGAGCAACTGCACGTAATCATCTTTTTATTGGGTGAGCTTAATGATTACCCCACAACATTTTTAAATCGCAGCGTATATGATTTCGCTAGCGCCGATTTATCCTTATATGGATTTGGATGCTACACAGTTTACAAAACCCCTTAGCAATTCTGTTTGATCTCGATGGCACTTTGGTCGATAGCGTGTTTGATCTTGCTGCCGCATTGAACCGTGCACTGGCGGATTTTGGTTTACCAGTCAGGGGTATTGAGCAGATACGCAGTTGGATTGGCAATGGCGCAGAGATGTTACTAATTCGTGCGATAAGTGGTGAAGTAGATCCAGACACCAAAATATCTGCATCGCATTCTTTAAAGTTTGATGATTTATTTGCTGATTTTAAGAATTATTATTCGGAGCAAGTTTATGAATCCTCTCAGCTTTATCCCGGCGTTCCTGAAACATTGGAGTTATTAAGGTACCACGAGATTAAGCTAGCGGTAGTAACTAACAAGCCTACGCGGCTTGCATGCAAGCTGCTTGAGGAAGCTTGCATGATGCCCTTTTTTAGCTTAGTTGTTGGAGGTGATACGCTGACGGTCAAAAAACCCGACCCAGCTCCGCTGGTATATGCGTGCGCCCAATTGTCGGTATCGATTGATCGAACGGTCATGGTGGGTGATTCAAGCAGCGATATTAGCGCTGCAAATGCGATTAATATGCCGGTTCTTGCGGCCAGTTGGGGTTACACCCAGGGATTGGACTTGACGAAAGCGAACGTAACGGCAATCATACGCCGGTTCACTGAAATCCCAGAGTTGGTGGGACTATAGTTAGCGGGGCTGTAGTCGATAAAAACAGATAGCAATTAACAATTAAAGCTTAGAAAAGAACGATGATCATTATCAAACCACAAAACTGGATATGGCGAGCATGTTGGCGAAATAGCTAGTGCACGGCTTTCTTTTGGTTTTTTATTTGGTGATGAACAATGAATTTAGAAAAAAATGATCTTCTCGCGTTAGCCCAACAGGGCTATACACACATTCCGCTGGTGATGGAAACACTGGCCGACTTAGATACCCCGGTTAGCACTTATTTGAAGCTGGCTGATGCTCCTTACACTTATTTATTTGAGTCTGTTGTGGGTGGGAATGAATGGGGCCGATACTCAATTATCGGTTTACCAGCAGACGAGGTGTTTCGAGTATTTGGCAATACGATTTCACAAGAAGTTTCGGGTATTCAGGTTAAAAGTTTTGATGCTGAGGACCCACTCGAGGAAGTTCGTAAGCTTCAGAGTTTATATCGAGTAGCACCCATAGAGGGTTTGCCAGAGATGTTTGGGGGGCTGGTAGGGTTTTTTGGCTATGAAAGTATTTCTTATATTGAAAGCCGGCTCGCCAATCAAAATAAGCCTGATGCAATTGGTGCCCCTGATATTATGTTGCTTATTTCGAAGGATGTTGTGGTGTTCGATAACCTTACAGGCAGGGTATTTTTGGTTACCCTGATTGATCTAAACGATCCAGACGATTTTGCGGCAGCAAGTGTCAGGTTGGATGCCTCAAGGTTGGGCTTGCAGCAGAGTTTGGGTGTTTCCATAGGGAGAAAAAGTGAATCGGTTACCGAGCCTCCCTATAAGGTACATTTTTCTCAGAGTGAATTTGAGCAAGCGGTTGAGCGGTGTCGTGACTACATTCGTGATGGCGATATCATGCAAGTGGTTTTATCTCAACGTATAGAAATGGAATACACCTCTGCCCCAATTGATGTTTATCGTGCATTGCGAACTATTAATCCATCTCCCTATATGTATTTTTTGAACATGGGGGATTTTCAAATTATTGGCTCGTCACCGGAAATTTTGGTCCGACAGGAAAATAATAAAGTAACCGTTCGTCCCATAGCGGGAACCAGGCGACGCGGTAAAACGGTTGAAGAAGATATTGCGCTCGAACAAGAATTGTTGACTGATCCTAAGGAGCGTGCAGAGCACTTGATGTTAATAGATCTTGGTCGAAATGACGTCGGTCGAATTGCAGAGATTGGTAGCGTAAAATTAACGGATGAATTTATTATTGAGCGCTATTCCCACGTAATGCATATTGTTTCAAATGTTGAAGGGCAGTTGCGCGAAGGGATGGACGCAATCGATGTGTTTAAAGCGACATTTCCGGCGGGAACTGTAAGTGGGGCGCCGAAAATTCGAGCGATGGAAATCATCAATGAATTAGAACCAGTCAAACGCGGTATATACAGTGGTGCTGTGGGTTACATAGGCTGGAATGGGAATATGGATACTGCAATCGCAATACGCACAGCTGTTGTTAAAGATGGCCGTCTGTTCTTGCAAGCTGGAGGAGGAATTGTGGCGGATTCTGTGCCTCTATACGAATGGAAAGAGACGCTGAAAAAACGCAAAGCAATTATGACGGCTGTAAAAATGGCTAAAAATGGTCTTGGTCAACTAAAGCACCCCGATAGTGGCATGGCGGATCAAAAGGTCGGAGGGGTTGAAAAATGTTAGTTATGATTGATAACTACGACTCTTTTACCTATAACCTGGTCCAATACCTTGGTCAGCTTGGCCAAAAAGTTCAAACTTTTCGGAATGATGAGATATCTGTAGAGGAGATCGCTAAACTCTCACCAGATCGCATTATGGTCTCTCCTGGACCGGGCAAACCGGATACAGCTGGAATATCGATTCAGGTAATCACTCATTTTGCCGGTAAAATTCCGTTAATGGGGGTATGTCTGGGTCATCAAAGTATTGGTCAGGCGTTTGGGGGGAAAATAGTGCATGCCAACGACGTAATGCACGGTAAAACCTCAATGATAGAGCATGATGGGTCTGCACTTTTTGCTGATATTCCTTCGCCCTACCGTGTTACGCGTTACCATTCATTGGTTGTTGAACGTAAAAGCTTGCCTGCAGAACTTGAAGTAACTGCCTGGACTAGCGATGGTGAAATTATGGGTTTGCAGCATCGAGACCTGCCATTAGTGGGTGTGCAATATCATCCTGAGTCTATTTTGACGGAACATGGTCATCGCTTGTTAGAAAACTTTCTTGAAATGTAGAGTGAAATATTTAACGCGCCATCAGGAATTTATAGCTTTAAGAGATCAAACATGAAGATTCAACAAGCGATAGCAAAGGTTTTAGATCGACAAGATTTGTTGCCGAAAGAAATGCAATCGGTAATGACCCAGCTAATGACCGGGGAGGCAACGCCCGCACAAATTGGGGGATTTTTAATTGGCCTACGAATGAAGGGTGAGACTGTAGAAGAGATTACTACTGCTGCTGAGGTTATGTCCTCTTTAGCCAGCCATGTCGAACTGGATGTACCGAATTTGATTGATATTGTTGGTACTGGGGGCGACGGAGCGCGAACTTTTAATATATCAACCGCCAGTACCTTTGTCGCTGGTGCAGCCGGGGCCTACGTCGCTAAGCATGGTAATCGTTCGGTATCCAGTAGCTCGGGTAGCGCTGATTTGTTGGAAGCTGCGGGAGCGAATCTAAATTTGACTCCTGGGCAAGTCGCCGAGGCAGTAAAAAATACTCAAGTAGGCTTTATGTTCGCACCAAATCATCATGGTGCTATGAAGTATGCAATTGGACCCCGAAAAGAAATGGCGGTGCGCACTATTTTTAATGTGCTGGGGCCCTTAACAAATCCGGCAAGTGTTAAACGGCATGTTGTCGGTGTGTTTTCACTTGAGCTGGTCTTACCGATTGCGCAAGTATTGGCTAAGCTGGGCAGTGAGCATGCATTTGTGGTGTGTTCTGAAGATGGCATTGATGAAATTTCGATTGCTGCGCCTACTAAGGTAGCGGAGTGGTCCGGCGGTGTGCTTATTGAGAAAATCATATCACCGTCTGATTTTGGGCTACAAGGGGGTTCTATCGACGAAATTAAAGTTGATGATGCCCAGCAGTCGCTAGAAATGATTAATCGAGTACTTGGCAATCAGGCCGGACCAGCGCGAGATGCGGTGGTTATGAATGCAGGCGCGGGTATTTACGTGTCGGGCTTGGTGGAATCTCTGGCAGATGGGGTTGTAAGAGCCGAGCAGGTCATTGCAGATGGATCCGCCTTAAAGGTGCGGGATCACTTCGTTGCGTTTACCAATCAATTTCAAGCTACCAGCTAAAAAGGCGACGTAATGCGTTTGGTAAAACTTGAAGCCGATAATGTGTTGAGTCGTATTGTTGAACATAAACAACAAGAGTTACTTAACACCAAGGCCGCTCGACCACTAAGTGAGTTGGAGCAAGCTGTGGTGCAGCAATCGGCGCCCCGGGGTTTTTTACAAGCAATTGAAACTGCTCTTTCTGCCGGCAGGTCAGCCGTTGTAGCAGAAGTTAAAAAAGCCTCTCCTAGCAAAGGTGTGATTCGAGAGCATTTCATACCGGCGGAAATTGCTACAAGTTATCAGCATGGTGGTGCTAGTTGCTTATCTGTTTTAACCGATCAACATTTTTTCCAGGGTGCTAATGCGTATCTTATTCAGGCGAGAGACGCTTGTGACTTGCCTGTTCTGCGTAAGGATTTTATGATTGACGAATGGCAGGTATGGGAAGCCAGAGCGCTTGGGGCGGACTGTATCTTGTTGATTGTGGCGGTGCTTGAGGATGAGTTACTTCATACGATGGCCGCACTCGCCGCTGAGCTCGATATGGACGTGTTAGTTGAGGTACATGATGAGAACGAATTACAACGTGCTCTAGCATTGGATACACGCTTGATTGGTATTAATAATCGTGACCTTAGGACTTTTGAGACGTCGTTGGAGACGACGGTAGATTTGCTTGCGCAAATCCCTACTGATCGAATTGTCGTAACGGAAAGTGGTATTCATACCAAAGATAATGTGCGCCATATGAGAGATCATATGGTAAATACGTTTTTGGTCGGTGAGGCATTTATGCGGGCCGACAACCCTGGCGCTGAGTTAACGCGTTTGTTTTATTGAGGTTTTATTATGCAAGCAACGATAAAGTTAATAGACGGCGTTAGCTTTGAAGGTACCGCTGGTAGTGGCCATACTATTGTGATGGATGGTCCGGCTGAATATGGAGGCCAGGAAAAAGGCATTCGTCCTATGGAGGCAGTGCTGGTTGGCATGGGCGGTTGTGCATCTTTTGATTTGGTGCATATATTGCGTAAAAGTCGGCAGGATGTTGCTACGTGCGAGTGTGAGTTACAGGCGACAAGAGCGAACGAAGACCCGAAAGTCTTTGTTAAGGTGAATATGCATTTTCGTGTAAGTGGTGAAGATTTAAAATATGCCTTGGTAAAGCGTGCCGTCGAATTATCAGCAGAAAAGTACTGTTCCGCGTCGATTATGATTAGTAAAACCGCTGACATCACTCATAGTTACGAGATAGTTTGATGAAAAGACCAAGCCATGCTGGTCTTCGACATGTCGCACTAAATGTTATAGACCTTGACTGTATGGAGCGCTTTTATATAGACATTCTTGGCTTTAAGCTCGAGTGGAGGCCAGATGCAGATAATGTCTATTTATGTAGCGGCGTTGATAGCTTGGCGCTTCACCGGGTGCAGGACGCTTCTAGAGCCGATCTGCAAGCGCTGGATCATATCGGAATAATTATTAACGATATTGGAGACGTTACGCTTTGGTATGACTATATGAAAGAACACGGCGTAACCTTGCATAATAAGGCGAAAACACATCGGGATGGAGCTCGAAGCTATTATTGTGCTGACCCAGAAGGAAACAATATTCAGATTATTTTTCACCCGCCTATATCTGGAAAAAAAGTGCTGTAAAAGACCTAATCGAGACATTTATTCAGTACCAAGGTAACATCTGTTTACCGCGAAAAACGGGGCTTATTTATATGGCTAGTGGAACTTGATGAAAGTATTAGTGATTGGCGGCGGTGGCCGTGAACATGCCCTAGCGTGGAAATTAGCGCAGGATGAAAATGTAGAGAGCGTCCTGCTTGCTCCCGGTAATGCGGGTACAGGAAGTGAGCCTAAAATGCAGAATTTTTCTATTTTAGTAGAAGATATAGATGCATTATTAGTATTGGCGAAAGCTGAGAACGTAGAGTTGACGATTGTAGGGCCCGAGACGCCTCTAGTGATGGGGGTAGTTGATCGGTTTACTGAGGCTGGTTTGCGTTGCTTTGGGCCAAGTGCAGGGGCTGCGCAGTTGGAAGGTTCAAAGGTCTTTACCAAAGATTTTTTAGTACGGCAGCATATTCCTACCGGCGCCTATCAGTCGTTTACCGATGCTGATAAGGCCTGTGCATATATCGCTAAGGTCGGTGCTCCAATTGTAATAAAAGCTGATGGGCTGGCGGCTGGAAAAGGTGTGATTGTTGCAAACACGGTCGAACAAGCGTGTGCGGCGGCATGCGATATGTTAGTTGATAATAAATTCGGCAATGCCGGTGCACGAGTGGTGGTTGAAGAGTTTTTGGCTGGCGAGGAAGCTAGCTTTATCGTTATGGTTGATGGTAAGAATATTCTACCGCTTGCGACTTCACAGGATCATAAAGCCAGAGATAATGGCGATACGGGGCCTAATACTGGGGGTATGGGCGCTTATTCTCCTGCGTCAGTGGTGACGCCTGATGTGTTTGATCAAGTCATGCGCAAAATAATTGAGCCAACGGTCGCAGGTATGGCTGCCGATGGGTTGCCTTATACAGGGTTTCTTTACGCTGGATTGATGATTGGAAACGATGGTATCGCGCGAGTCATTGAATACAACTGCCGATTTGGGGATCCCGAAACACAGCCGATAATGATGCGGTTAAAATCTAATTTGGCCGCATTATGTGTTGCTGCTGTAGAGGGTCGTTTGGATCAGGTGAGCGCCGATTGGGACAGTCGCGTAGCGCTAGGTGTTGTGATGGCTGCTGGTGGGTATCCTGAATCTTATTCTAAGGGTGATGAAATAGTTGGGTTGACTGAAGCAGATGCAAACTCTGTGAAGGTTTTCCACGCTGGCACTATTCTCGATGACAAGCTTGTGGTGACAAATGGTGGTCGCGTTTTGTGTGTTACCGCACTTGGTGATAGCGTTAGCGAAGCGCAAAGATTAGCTTATGAAGCGGTCGATAAAATTAGTTGGAACGATGTCTATGTGCGAACTGACATTGGCCATCGAGCGATTGCACGAGAGAACACAGTGGCTAGATAAGGACAGCATGTGAAAGTTTACCTCGATTTGCTGCAGGACATTCTTGATCATGGCGCTGGCCGTGATGATCGCACTGGCACTGGGACCCGGAGTCTTTTTGGTCGTCAGATAAGAATGGACTTGGCGGAAGGGTTCCCGCTACTCACTACTAAAAAGGTTTTTATACGCAGCATTATCCATGAACTGCTATGGTTTGTGCGCGGGGAAACCAATATCAAATATCTGGTCGATAACAAGGTCGGTATTTGGAATGAGTGGCCGTTTCAGAATTATCTTCGACATAAGGGTTTGGATAGTCAGTTGGTCATGCTCTCAGATAAATGGCGGGTAGAATTGGAAACGTTTGTTAACCGGGTCCGTGAGGATAAAGCGTTTGCGGATAAATGGGGTGAACTTGGTCCGGTCTACGGCAAGCAATGGCGCGACTTCAATGGGTTTGATCAATTGACTTGGGTGTTAAATGAGATCCGTACAAACCCAAGCTCCCGACGCCTCATTGTGTCGGCGTGGAACCCGCCTGAAGTAGAGGAAATGAGTAAAGCCGGGCTACCCCCATGCCACACATTGTTTCAATTTCATGTGTCCACCGATGGCCGGCTAAGTTGTCAGCTTTATCAGCGTTCGGCGGATGTATTTTTGGGTGTGCCGTTTAATATTGCCAGCTATGCCTTGCTTACCATGATGGTTGCGCATGTTTCGGGTTTGGAGCTAGGTGAATTCGTGCATACTTTTGGTGATGTGCATATATACAATAATCATGCAGCACAGGTGTCGGAGCAGTTGAGTAGAACACCATCCAGTTTGCCAAGTTTAAAGATCGATCCCGGCGTTAAGCAACTTTTTGATTTCACGTTCGATGATTTTGAGTTAATTGACTACAACCCTTGTCCCGCGATTAAAGCGCTTATTGCGGTTTAGGGTATGACAAAATGACTGATTCACCTGAAGTTGTTTTAATTGCGGCTATTGGTAAGAATCGGGAGCTGGGGTATCAAAATAAGCTACTTTGGCAGATACCGGGGGATTTGCCCCGGTTCAAGCAGATGACTATGGGATCACCGATCATAATGGGTAGAAAAACTTTCGATTCCATAGGCCGCCCGCTTCCCGGTCGACAGAACATAGTTATCACGCGGAATAAAGGCTGGTCGCATATTGGGGTTGACTGCGCGTCTTCGTCAGATAAGGCGTTAGATTTGGCTGCAGGTGAGGAACGAATTTTTGTTATCGGTGGAAGCGAGATATATGACTTGTTTTTAGACTGTGCGCATCGTCTGGAACTGACCGAGGTCGATGATACGCCCGTGCAAGTTGATGTATGGTTTCCAGATTTCGATGAATACGGGTACATCGAGAGCTCCCGAGTACATCATCCGGATAGTTTGCCTGTGTTCGCATACGTTAGTTACATTCGATCGTAGAACTTGCCCATATATAGACTATATAAGGAGTATTATCGGATGCGGTCTGCGCTTCAGAATACTATAATTTCGATTTTTTACGGAAACTGATAATGACAAAACCTTTTGTGGCAGTGTTAATGGGGTCTGATTCAGACTTGCCAGTAATGCAAAATACTTTGGACATTCTGGACAAATTATTAGTCCCGCGTGAAGTAAAAATAACCTCGGCCCATAGAACGCCAGCTGCAACGCATGCCTATGTTAAAGACGCCGAAGCGCGAGGCTGTTGTGTGTTTATTGCTGCCGCCGGACTAGCTGCACATTTGGCAGGAACGGTAGCAGGACTAACGCTGAAACCCGTGATTGGCGTGCCCATGGATGGAGGGCCCCTAAATGGTCAGGACGCACTGCTTTCAACAGTGCAGATGCCGGGCGGTGTTCCCGTTGCATCAGTTGCTATTGGGAGGGCGGGAGCAAAGAACGCCGCGTATCTGGCTGCTCAGATACTGTCTATTTCCGATAGCGACTTAGCTGAGCGAGTTGTTAGTGAAAGAGCTGAAGCCGCAGAGGCAGTGCTTGAGAAAGATCGTAAACTGCAGTCTGCTCAGAATACATAGCATTCTAAATGGTTAGCCATGCTAGCCTTTGCGATGCCGTCAATGCCATGCGGGCTGGCGGTATAATCGCCTACCCAACCGAATCTTGTTTTGGTTTGGGTTGTGACCCTGAAAATAATATTGCCGTTCGAAGGCTATTGAATCTAAAGAAAAGAAAAAGGGATAAAGGTCTGATTCTTGTTGCGTCGAACGTGGAGCAACTCGAATCCTGGGTTGATATTCGGGTCAGCGAACAATACGAGAATATTATTTCTGGCTGGCCTGGGCCGTATACTTGGGTTGTTCCTGCAGCAATACCGCTAGACCGATGGTTGGTTGGGGGGCATTCTGGTATTGCCGTTCGTGTTACTGCTCATCCTGTGGCAGCACGCTTATGTTCATTATTTGGTGGACCAATCGTCTCGACGAGCGCGAATATTCAGGGGCGGCCTGCGTTTACATCAGCACAGCAAGTAAGTAAATGTTTCGGAGGTCGGTTACAAAGCCTGGTTCATGGCAAGATCGGTAATTTGGTAAACGCTACCGAAATACGGGACGGGTCAAGCGGCATATTACTTCGTGGTACGTCCAAATAGGCGGTTAATTGAACGTAGCTTATGAATAAAGAAATAGAAAACACACCTAATATATCGGTAGTAAGAGATTACTTACTCGAGCTGCAGAATAGTGTCTGTCGCGGACTCGAGGGCGTAGATGGTGGTAAATTCCAGGAGGATCGGTGGGACTATGAGTCCGGCGGGGACGGGCAAAGTCGAGTACTTGCTGAGGGCTCGGTTATTGAAAAAGGCGGAGTTAATTTTTCTCATATAAAGGGAGAATCGTTGCCAGCGTCAGCGACCAATCAACGCCCAGATCTCGCAGGTAAGGCGTTTGAGGCCTTAGGAGTATCTCTGGTTATTCATCCATTGAATCCCTTCGCACCTACATCACATGCAAACGTAAGATTTTTTATTGCTGACCAGAATACCTCGAACCCGGTTTGGTGGTTTGGCGGTGGATTTGATCTAACTCCTTATTACGGTTTTGACGAAGATGTAGTGCATTGGCACACAATTTCTCGAACAGCTTGTGAAGGTTTTGAGGAAGGTGCTCATGAGAAGTATAAGGTATGGTGTGATGAGTACTTTTATCTAAAGCATCGAGAAGAACAGCGCGGTGTTGGGGGATTATTTTTTGATGATCTGAATTCACCAGATTTTCTAACCGCATTTTCTTTTATGTGCAGTGTTGGAAATCATTTTTTGCCTGCTTATTTGCCAATACTAAAGCGTAGGCACGAGACACCTTGGGGAGAGAAAGAACGGCAGTGGCAGTTGTATCGTCGTGGCCGCTATGTTGAGTTCAATCTCGTTTTTGATCGAGGAACTTTGTTTGGGTTACAAAGTGGTGGTCGGACAGAATCTATCTTAATGAGTTTGCCGCCGTTGGTTCGTTGGGAGTACGGCCTGTCTCCGCGGGCCGGCTCGGCGGAGCAAAATTTAATAGAACATTATCTTATTGCGCGCGATTGGCTTGCCTGATGCTAATAATTTATCGCCTTATGATGTATTTATTGCTACCCGTGACCTTGTTAATGCAATTGGTCAAAGGGTTTCGCAATAGAGCTTACTGGCAACGTTGGGGTGAAAGGTTTGGTTTAGTAACTATTGAGGGGCCGATTGATTGTTGGATACATGCGGTCTCAGTTGGTGAAGTGCGAGCGATAGCGCCATTAGTACAATCTATTTTAAGAGAACGCCCGAACTGTAAAATTTGTGTGACTACAACCACACCCACCGGCTCAATCACGGTAGATCAATTATTCGCTGGTCGTGTTGAGCATTGTTATTTGCCCTATGACACTGGCATGGGTGTTCGACAATTTTTGTCTAGGATTCGGCCACAAGTTGGTTTAATTGTGGAAACCGAAATTTGGCCTAATTTAATCCGCGAGTGTCAGAAAAATAATGTGCGCTTGGCGTACATAAATGTGCGCTTGTCAGATCGATCAAGGGAGCGGTATGCAAGATTTCGGTCATTGTTTGCTCCCTTGCTTGGTGCGGTAAAATTATTTTTAATCCAAAGCGAGGATGACGCTTTACGTATTGTGTCGATTGGGGCACCGGCTGAGCGCTCACATGTAACCGGAAGCATAAAGGTTGATGCGGCAATACCTGCTAGTACTGGTGAAGCCGCACAAGATATACGCCGCAAGATCGCGGGTGATCGACCTGTCTGGATTTGTGGTAGTACCCGTGACGGCGAGGAGCAAATTATACTGCGAGTATTTCAGCGCATAAGGCAAGTTCACCCAAAATTATTATTAGTGTTGGCGCCTCGACACCCCGAGCGTTTTGACTCTGTCGCCAGACTTTCTAGACGCTTTGGTTTTAAGCTTGCTCGTCGGTCACAGGTAGACAAATTAGATACCGGTACCGATGTGTATCTTGCTGATACTATGGGCGAGTTGTCACTGCTCTATGGGGTGGCTGACGTTGCCTTTGTTGGTGGCAGTTTAGTTGAACTGGGAGGCCAAAATTTGTTGGAACCGTGTGCGTTAGGTGTTTCGGTTTGCTTTGGTCCACATATGTTTAACTTTGCCGAGATAAGTCGCTGGGTTGTAGATACTCGAGCAGGGTTTCAGATTAATGACGAAGATCAACTATTCGAAGTGGTCAATCGTCTTTTGAGTGACCCCAATTTACGGCATGATTGTGGCCAGCTGGGAAAGCAATTGATACTTGACCATTCCGGGGCACTAGCAAAGGTCTCAGCGCTTCTAAATACCAAAGGCTTTATCTAGGCAAACGCGTTTTTATCTGCCAGAGGGTGGCGGGACCAACATCACATTTAATTGTCCCAGATGCATATCACTCAAATTACCAGCGATTTGCTCGAGCTGTAGCCTTAATATCAACGTATCGTATCTAGCACGGTTATAATTTAAGCTGGCCTGGAATAGATCACGTTGCGCATCAAGAACGTTCAAATTTGTCTCTATACCCGCTTTAAAACCTTCTTGTTTTGCTTCAAGTGCGAGCTCATTTGCTTCGACGGCTTTGGATAGAGCTTCAATTATTTGTATTTGGCTAGATAATTGATCAAGCAGATTTTCGGCATCAGTCATTACTTGGCTGTGGGTGAAAGAGAGGTCTTGGCGAACGGCCTCAAATTCGTAGTTGGCAGACCGTATACGACTTTGAACTCGGCCACCGGTAAATATCGGGATAGAGAGTTGAAGTGATGCATTAGTAGTCTGATTGCGTGTTGCCGCACCAAATAGGCCACCGTTGTTGACCCGTGTGCCGTAATCAATAACCGCATCAAGAGTTGGATAATGGCCGGCCTTCTCAATGTCTACAGAGCGTCCCGCGACTTCTAGTCGCAACTGCTGCTGGTACAGAGATAAATTATTCTCTTCTACCAATTTAATCCAGCTTGTTCGATCAATGCCGGCAAGCACAAGTGATACGTCTGTATCGTCTGGCAAATCGGCTAAATTTGAGTAACGAGTATCCGTAATAACCTCCAGAATTCGCTCGATGCTCTGCATGCTATTACGCGCAACAATATCGTCTGCAATTGCAGTTTGCCATCGAGCAAGGGCCTGCTGGAAATCTGCCCTTGTCGCTAAACCAACCTCATAGCGACTTTCAATTTGCCTATACTGCTCTTCAGAAGACTTAAGGTTCGCAGATGCGAGATCTAAATTGTCATTCGCCAGAAGGACCTCAAAATAGCCTCGGGCAGCGCGAAGGAGTAAATCTTGATTGGCAATTTCTAGTCCGGCATTGGCGATTTCCGCTTCAATTTGGGCGCGCCTAACTTGTGAAAATATTGCAGGACTGAAAATCACCTGACGCAACTGCAGTCCATATGAGTGCGCCGTATACATTACGTTACCTTGCACGAGAAAAGGGTTATTGCCCCCAGTTACAGATGCAGATTCATCGATATCGTTTCCGATAACATTGGCAGATATCTGTGGAAATAAAGACGAACGAGCTTCAGGTAAGCCTTCAAGGTCGGCATCCAATCGAAGTTTACTTGCCTGATACGTTGGGTCATTAGCACGTGCGTCAGAAAGTATCTCTACGAGGTCGGAACCCGCTTCGATCGATGCAATAGGCTCTACTTGCGCGAAAGCTGACGCAGATGAAAGAGCCAGCATGCAACTAATAAATCTAATTTCTAATTTGGTCGGCATAATTTTAATATCGACATTGATGGCGCCTAACATCGAAGATATTGAAACACTGTATTTCCATTTTATGGTTGAATTATATGCTGCAAAGAGTAACAAAGGGCAACTCAATATAGTTGCGATAGTTTTATATTTCTTTGCTTGATTCGCTATTGACCATCAGCTGCCGCCAACGGGTTGTGAATCCAGCGAATGTTAGTTTCTTTTCGATTAAAATGAGCTTTGAAAAGGGCTATTAAGGAACTAATTATGCGGACTATAAAGCAAGACTTTTATCAGGCAACTGAGAGATTACCCGAAGAGATTGTTCGGCCTATCCCCGGGTTACAAAAAGTTTATGTCGAGGGATAGTTACTTATAAAATGCCTGTACACGCAGCAGATTTAGCAAAGGGGCGTCCTGGGGCACAAATTCGTGACGATGTCTTATCAAAGGCGCGGTTTGAATTCCGTTGGGAAGATTAGTTTAACTTTGGTATTGAGCGTGCAATGGAATATCACGATGAGACTTTTCTCTAAGACTCCGCAAAAGTGAAGTACTTTTGTTTAATGAAGATTGCCCATGATGTGCGTGAGTGCGTAAAGAAAATGGGCATCGAAGAAGCAGCTGCGCTTAAAGTTAGCATGGATGAAAATTCTAAAGAATTTATAGAAGGCGGCGTGGAAATCTATACGCCTGAATAGTAGTTTTTACTATTCTTACTAGATACAAAGTACCGGGGCAGCTGAACAGGCTGCCCCGGTTTCAGGTTCAGAAACTGGTTAATAGATTGTTATTGACCTTCTTCGCTCTGCTTGGATGCTTCTTGAAGGCCTTTCATAAACTCACCGACAGCTTTGCCCATATCTTCTGAGCTCATATCCTCTAGATTTTCCAGGGCGTTTGATTGTGCTTCACTTGAGCCCTGAAGGTATTCTTCTGCTTGCTCCATCGCTTGACGAGACGCGTATTCAGCGCTTAGCCCGGTGAATACCATCAGAGCGGCAAGTATTCCAAAAACCATCGTTGCCGTCGGTTTCGCTCTACCATGCACTTCGGTACTTTGAATTATTGCCAGCCAGGTCCCCCACAAAGTGCGAATTATAGTGCCGAGATACGGAACCACCATACATACAGCTAAAACTGGCATTAGCCCGAAGGAATAAGCGACACACCGATAGGAAGTTTCAAAATTTTCTGGTGACCCCATTAACTTCCATATAACAAACAATATTGCCGAAAGAACGAAGCTGCCAATTAACCCGCCGATGGGGAAGGCTATTATAGCGCCAATACCGATACCTGGACCCGGGGTCAAGCCAATTATAGATAGGCCCGCATACACTATACCTCCGGCCAGTGTAGATACCAGTACAAATATAATTGGTTCACCGTAGCCACCGGTTTTTGGCATGTTTTTGTAAAAACCTGCCGGATCAGTAATGATCTGTTTTATTTGCGTAATTACTACTTCAATGCTGAAACTACTAGACTCTGACATAGTTCTTTCCTCCAAGTGCTTGTTTAGGCGGGGCCTGATTTCACCAAAGTATACTATCTATCTATCTATCGATTTTCTGTAAGTTTTAGTAAATAACTTCTGTTATTGCGCACCCGAAAAGCCTAGTTGCCGCCATGCTTCGAACACCACTACGGCAACAGAATTTGACAGATTAAGGCTTCGATTGTTCGGGACCATCGGGAGCACTAATCGTTGATCAACTGGAACGCTATTTCGAACTGGCTGCGGTAGGCCCCGTGTCTCCGGGCCAAAGACAAAAGCATCGCCGGGTGTGAACTCTGCTTCGCTGTACGGATTTGAGTGGTGGGTAGATAAGGTAAAAACTCTTCCTGCATGTCCGGCGTAAAAATCATCGTAGCTACTGTGGGTGTTCACTTTTACCCAATCGTGATAATCCAGTCCTGCTCGACGCAATTTTTTTGCATCAGGGCTAAATCCGAGTGGTTCAATTAAGTGAAGCTCAGCACCTGTATTAGCGCATAACCGAATGATATTCCCGGTATTTGGTGCGATCTCTGGTTCATATAGCACCACGATAAACATTATGATTAGGTCGTTAGAAAGGTTTAACTACAACCAGAATAACGATTGCGAATAGTAATAGCACAGGTAACTCGTTTACCACTCGATAGAATTTATGAGACCGTTCGTTGTTGTCGCTGAGGAACAGTTTTACCGTAGCGCCACACCAAAAATGGTATGCGATTAATAGCGAAACCAGGGTGAGCTTAGCGTGCAGCCAGCCACCGCTAAAGCCATAACCTAGCCATAAATACAGGCCGGAAACTAGCGTTAGAATCATGCCCGGCATCATAATTCCAAGATATAGCTTACGCTCCATTATTTTGAACCGATCTTTGCTGGCCTGGTTCTCGGTCATGGAATGGTAGACAAAAAGCCGTGGCAGGTAAAAAATGCCTGCCATCCAAGTCACCATAAAAATAATATGTAATGCTTTTACCCAGAGCATAGACTATTTCCAGTTCGCACCATTGAATTATTTGTTGGTCTTTCCCGCAGTAATTTGGAGGCGAATTAACGTTTGCGTTTCGCGCCAATACGTAAGCGCAATGCATTTAGCTTAATGAAGCCTTCTGCATCGGCCTGGTTGTAGGCGCCATCATCGTCTTCAAATGTTGCGATGCGCTCGTCAAACAACGAATCGTCAGATTTGCGCCCTGTAATACTGACAGATCCTTTGTATAACTTTAGGCGCACCGTGCCGTTGACGTGCTGTTGAGATGCATCGACCATAGTTTGTAGCATTTCCCGTTCCGGGCTCCACCAGTAACCGTTGTAAATCAATTTGGCGTAGCGCGGCATAAACTCGTCACGAAGATGTGCTACCTCGCGATCGAGCGTTAGTGATTCCATCGCGCGATGTGCGCGCAACATGATGGTTCCGGCGGGTGTCTCATAACAACCACGTGATTTCATGCCTACGTATCGGTTTTCGACGATATCATCACGTCCAATACCATGCTCCCCCCCGATTTTATTCAACAGTCGCATAATATTCGCAGGGCTCATTAGTTCACCATCAACCCCAATAATGTCACCGTTACTAAATTCAAGTTCAAGATATTTTGCTTGGTCAGGTGCTTGTTCCGGAGAGGTGGTCCAGCGCCACATTTGATCTTCGGCTTCTGCCCACGGGTCTTCCAAAATACCGCCTTCGTATGAAATATGCAGTAGATTTGCATCCATTGAGTATAAGGATTTTCCGTCAGCTTTTTTCTCTACGGGAATGCCGTGCTCATCGGCATAGGCAAGTAATTTATCTCGCGAGTTCAATTCCCATTCCCGCCAAGGTGCGATAACTTTTATGTCTGGGTTTAGCGCGTACGCGCCGAGCTCAAAGCGAACCTGGTCATTGCCTTTACCTGTGGCCCCGTGCGAAATAGCATCAGCGCCAGTTTCTGCGGCGATTTCTATAAGGCGTTTGGCAATAAGCGGCCGTGCGATTGAAGTGCCTAACCGGTATTCACCTTCGTATATTGCGTTTGCACGCATCATCGGGAAAACAAAATCAGATGCGAACTCTTCAGTGAGGTCATCGATATAAATATCATTTACGCCCATTTGTTCAGCCTTATTACGCGCGGGCTCAACCTCCTCACCTTGGCCAATGTCTGCAGTAAACGTTACTACTTCACATCTGTATTCTTCCTGAAGCCATTTCAGAATGATTGATGTGTCCAGACCTCCAGAATAGGCGAGTACTACTTTATTAACTTTTGCCATATTTAACCTTGATTATTACTGCCTATATTTTAGTTTGCATTATAAACCAACCTTAGCGGCGCTTAGTGTCTTTGAGTCGGCCGGTGTGGTCAAGCCTGTTGATTAAACGTTGAATTGATATTATTGCGCGGGATTGATTTATATGTACGCAAGGAGCCTATACCAGGCATAAACGGTGCTGGTGAATTGTAGCTCTATTAACGAATTGTTGCGGTTGGTATGCGAGATTGTATTAGTAGAATTTTGGTCTAAATTTATGTTGTATAGCTATGCTACACTCACTTTTTCTAGAACTTTTTATCCATATAAGCTGTTATCGAAAAGGAGGCAAAAATGAATCCATTAGACTCAATTGTAGGCACTATTATCGCTGGGGTCGTACTTACTGTTGTATTTTATTACGTTGCGCGGGCATTGGTTGGTTAAGCATTCTTTGAAGTGATTTAGCTGATTTACTAATTAAATTTATAGAAAATTCATAGGGGAAAATTATGGAACTCGTTATTGATCGTTGGATACACGTCCTTGCTGGCGTCACCTGGATTGGCTTGTTGTATTATTTTAATTTTATTCAAGTGCCTGGGCTGGGGAAAGCTAAAGCCGATGGTACGGCTGCGGGTATTACCAAGCATATCGCACCAAATGCACTGCTCTGGTTCCGTATGGCAGCTGCCGTCACATGGTTGACTGGTGCTGTGTACCTTGAGCGAGGGTCTTGGGGACTGCATGCCGCATTTACATTAAGTGGCGCCGCGGCACCAATGGGAATTGGCGCCTGGATGGGTACGATAATGTTGTTTAACGTATGGGTGTTAATTTGGCCAAACCAAAAGAAAGTGCTTGGATTGGTAGAGGCCAGTGATGAAGAGAAGGCTAAGGCGGCCAGAATCGCTTTTCTCGCCTCCCGAACAAATACAATGTTATCAATTCCAATGTTGTTTTTTATGATTTCAGGTACCGCAGCACATACCATGGGTATATTTGGTTAGTGGTTGTGCCTGTTAGGCGCTTGCCAGATTAGACGCCAAGCGGCAAACTAGGCTATCAGAGATTGAAGAAACGCCCCTACCGGGGCGTTTTTGTTTTAAGACACGAGATTATTGATGAAAACGGAGCACTTAATGCCAATTTATGGTCGCTTGCCAGTCGCTTTTGAGCGGGGTGAGGGGGCGTGGTTATATTCGGTTGGTGGTGAAAAATATTTAGATGCGCTTTGTGGGGTTGCGGTTACTACGCTTGGCCATTCTCATCCGGCGATAGTTGCTGCAATTAAAGCGCAAGCTGAGAAACTACTGCATGTAAGCAATTGGTTTGAAATTCCCGAGCAGATTCAATTGGCTGAGGCTATTAGTAAAATTTGCGAAATGGATAGTGTGTTTTTTTGTAACTCGGGGGCGGAAGCTAACGAAGCTGCTATTAAGATCGCCAGACTTTACGGTCACAATAAAAATATCAGTAATCCGGCGATAGTTGTTACTCAGGATGCATTTCATGGGCGGACTATGGCAACGATTTCCGCGGGTGGAAGTCGCAAAAACCAGGCTGGTTTTGAACCATTACTTGGAGGCTTTAAACGCTTGCCCTACAATGATTTAGAGGCCGTTCGGCAAGTAGCTAATAACAGTGATGATGTCGTAGCTGTTTTGGTTGAGCCTATTTTGGGCGAGAGCGGTGTATTAATTCCTGATCAAGGATATCTGGTCGGATTGCGTGAGATTTGTGATCAAAATGAATGGCTGCTCATGTTTGATGAGGTCCAGACGGGAATGGGGCGAACTGGAAAGTGGTTTGCTTGTCAGCACGAAAATGTAAAACCAGATGTAATGACGCTGGCTAAAGCGTTGGGTGCTGGTGTGCCTATTGGCGCATGCGTTGCGAATGGCCCGGCGGTCGGGGTCCTAAAACCGGGAACCCATGGTTCAACTTTTGGCGGTGGCCCACTTGCTTCTGTCGTCGGAAAGACCGTTATAGAAACGATGCACGCTGAGGGGGCGGTTGAACGTGCTGCGGAAATTGGGGAGAAATTATTGTCGGCGCTGACCACACAATTAGGTGGGAATGTGCTGGTTTCTGAAATTAGGGGTTTGGGCTTGATGATTGCGATTGAATTAAATGTCGAAATCTCTAGGTTGTTGCAAAAGATACTTGATCGTAAATTGTTGGTAAACGTTACTGGCGGCGGAAAAATTATCCGCTTGTTACCCCCAGCTATTATCGGTGATGCAGAGATTGAGCAAATTGTGTCTACAATTGCCACCGTGTTGGAGTCCCATCAGGCTTAGTATATGGCTAATTCTAAAGTTAGACATTTCCTTACTTTAATGGATTTAAGTTCAGCAGAACTAAGGTCCATATTGTCGCGTGCAGTTGAATTAAAATCAGCCGTAGCCGCGGGAGAAGTGATCGCCCCGCTTTCTCGTAAAACTCTGGCAATGATATTCACGAAGTCCTCTACTCGTACCCGCGTATCCTTTGATACTGGTATGCGGCAGTTAGGCGGAGGAAGTATTTTTCTATCCCCAAATGATTCTCAATTGGGTCGAGGCGAACCTATTGAAGATAGCGCGCGGGTAATTTCACGGATGGTTGACGGCGTAATGATACGTACTGATGAGCATCAACAAATAGAGTTGTTTGCAGAGTACTCTGAAGTGCCGGTAATAAATGGTCTTACGGATGATTTTCATCCTTGCCAGCTGTTGGCAGACCTCCTAACGTTTGCAGAGCTTAGAGGCAAAATAGCCGGGGCGAAAGTTGCGTGGGTCGGTGATGGAAATAATATGTGCCATTCGTGGATGAATGCTGCCGAACTATGTGGGTTTACATTAAATATAGCGACACCAGTGGGTTATCAACCTGACGAGACAATGTTAAGCGCGCGGTCGGCAAGTGTTGTGCATACCTCCGATCCAAAAGAGGCAGTTGCGGGTGTAGATTTGGTTGTAACGGACACATGGGCAAGCATGGGGCAGGAAGATGAAAAAGCACAGCGTGTGCATGATTTCAATGGATTCTGCGTCGATGCATCGATGATGGCAGTGGCAAACCCCGATGCGTTATTTATGCATTGCTTGCCTGCATATCGAGGTATGGAAGTTTCCGCAAGTGTGATTGATGGCCCCCAGAGCGTTGTTTGGCAAGAAGCTGAGAACAGGCTGCATGGGCAGAAAGCTCTGCTGGAGTTTCTGCTAGCCTGATGTTCTCTCGGCGTGTAGCTCTTACCCTGACGGTTGTTATCAGTGTAGCGTCTCCGGCGATAAACATTACGGCACAGGAGTTAGGCCAGATGGATGTTGTGCCTGAGTCGAGCGTTCAGTATCCAACTGATGCTCATAGAGCTCAAGCAGAAAGCTCTCAAGACTCTGACCTGGAAGTAACAGTAAATAACGTCATTGAGAATGATGGCAATTCCAATATTTTGGACTCGCGAAATGTCTACGATCTTAGCAGGAACAATCTCGCGGCTGTACTATTCCCGGATGCCGAAGCAGCACTATTGGAATCGTTGAAAAACGTACCGACTGATACAGCGCTAAAAGAGAACATCGAGAGTTCTTTGTACTTAGATCTGACGATAGGTGAGGTAAATCAGTTGGTTGCCAGCGTTAGAGTTGAAGGGGCGCGGGCATTATTGGGGAAAGCCATATTGATAGCCAAATCGTATCCGAGCCACGAAGAACAGCTGTAGGCGGTGCGGAATGATTTACTGGCAGCGGATATTTTAATGTAAGGCCAACAGTTGTTGTCGATGGTGCTGGCGTAGTCGATATCGTCTACCAGAAAATGATCGAGTGCCGGAGGGTGAATCAGTGGTACCCACCCAATTGGTGCGTTTTGGATCGATAGCTGCCAGATGGTAAGCCGCCAATGGGGTATTTTAGAATTAGCTCCTATAGACCAGCATTGGGGGGTACTCGTTTGTTATTCAGAATAAAACAAATTCTGAGCGAACCTTACGAATTGATGCAACGGGTGTTTTATAGTGGTCGAGCAAAGCGGTATTTTGCGACCAATAGTGGAGCCTCGACCTAAATATAATAATTACCCACTTGTAGTATTAAAATTCTAATAAATGTAATTTATTTCCCACATATATATAAATAAAGGGACGTATATGATATTTTTTATAAAATTAAAAAATAATGGCTCTCGTATAATAAGGTTGAAATTTGTATTAACTAATTTCCGTTAATAAAATACACATTTCTAATAAATAGCCAATTTTATATTGTATGAAAATGACATATTTTTCCATATTATTAGACTTTTTGTAAAATATTCCCCATATTTTATTAAATATAAAGAATTATAATCATTAGTTTGGTATTACTATAAAATAATGTGGACGTGACTGATATATAGCCATATATTTAGATTGTGGGTATAAAAGCCATAATTTCTTATATAACTTCCATTTTTATCTTGGGGAAAAAATTAGCGCTAGGCCGTTATTACAATACCTTTTCCCGGTTGGTTCAGGGCCGTCATTGAATACGTGGCCTTGATGCCCTTCGCAACGTGCGCAGTGATACTCTTTACGGGGATAGACTAGTTTAAAATCTGTTTTTGTAGCGACGCGACCTTCTACGGGCATAAAAAAGCTAGGCCAACCGGTGCCGCTGTCATACTTCATTTCTGTAGTAAATAACTTTAAACCGCAGCCTGCGCATAAGTAATCCCCGCTACGTGTTTCATTATTTAATTCGCTCGTGCCCGCTGGTTCTGTACCTTCGTTTCTTAGTACCTTATGTCGTTCAGTAGGTAAGCGTTCGCGCCATTCGGCATCAGCCAATGTTAGTTTTTCAATTGACTCTGGGTTTTTATCTAAATGATGTTCGGTAAAATCAGTCATAGCTTTATCTTAAGTTAATACGGATGTGTTTAGAGTAACAAATACCAAGCGCGGGGTAATCTTCGACCGGGGATGTTGGTTACACAATGGGTTTAAAACCAGGCCATTGGAGGAAGTTTTGTTTTACGACTAATACTAGTAGAACGCTAAAATACTTACTGTTTTATTGTAAAATATTAGTTTCGCCAGAATGTTGCCGTGAATAGAACCAACAGCGTAAAGAGCTCAAGACGACCAAGCAACATTGCGAAGGTTAAAATGCTTTTTACCGTAGAGGGTAAATTCCCGTAGTGCAAACTTACTTCACCGAGTCCCGGGCCTAGATTGTTGAGGCATGCGGCAGTTGCTGAAAAGGCAGTAATCCAATCGATCCCTTGGGTGGTTACAGCGAGGGCGATTAAAATGAAGCTTAAGATATAGAATGAAAAGAATGCCCAAACAGAATTCATAACATCGTTTGAGACTGGTGTACCTCCCAGTTTGATCGATATTTCTGCTCTGGGGTGAACAAGGCGAGTAATTTCGCGTTTGCCTTGTTTGTATAATAAAAGAATTCTGAGTAGCTTGATGCCACCCGTCGTAGAGCCCGCGCATCCGCCAAGAAAGCTAAGCATAAGCAGCCCGACTGGTAATGCACCTGGCCAAAAGTGGAAACCGCTTGAGGTATAACCGGTAGTAGTGAAAACTGAGACGACGTGAAATACCCCTTGCTGAAAGGCCTGAGAGGCTTCACTGTATACGTGGTCTTTTACCAAAATTAGATAGGTTAGCCCGGTTGCAAGAATCACTATTAGTAGAAGCGCTCGTACCTCTCGATCATGCAAATAGCGTCGTAGGGAGCGTGATTTCCAGGCCACGAAATGCAGTGAAAAGTTCATGGCTGCGATAATCATGAAGAATACGGCAACCCACTCTATACGTACACTTTGGAAGTGACCCAAGCTGGAATCATGGGGAGAAAACCCACCTATGGCGATGGTAGAGAATGCGTGACTAATGGCATCGAACCAATTCATGCCGGCCAAAAAGTAACAAAGTGCACATATTAATGTTAAGCCAGCGTATATGTACCAAAGGGCTTTTGCGGTCTCGGTTATGCGGGGTGTTAGTTTATTGTCTTTCATTGGGCCGGGCGTTTCGGCTCGAAACAGCTGCATCCCCCCGACTCCAAGCATCGGCATAATTGCAACTGCTAGAACAATAATTCCCATACCGCCCATCCATTGAAGTTGTTGGCGATAGAAAAGTATAGAGGCCGGAAGATCTGAAAGTTTCGGTATTACGGTTGCTCCGGTGGTGGTGAGGCCAGACATTGATTCGAAAAACGCATCAGCGATAACAATGTCAGGTGACTCGAGTAGTAAAAACGGCAGCGCTCCAATTGCACTAAGGACCGTCCAAAAAAGTACCACCACCAGAAACCCCTCCCTGTACCGTAGGTCGCGTTTTTCTGTGCGGGTGGTAGACCATAGAACGAAGCCAACAGAAAGGGTAATTAGGCCAGAAAAAATAAATGGACTAGCCGCACCGTCATCAAATATTAAAGAAATGAGAATTGGCGGCAAATTAGCTGAGCTAAAGCAGATCATTAGCAAGCCAAGAATTTTTATTACTAGCCGAACTTGCATTGTAAACTCGCTAATGCGGAACTAGATGAAGGATACGTCTACTTCGAATAAAGCTTCAACGTCGTGAATTTGATTCTTATCAATCATAAATAGAATCACATGGTCTTCCGCCTCAATTTTCTCATCGCGATCGGGTATTACCACCTCATTGTTGCGTACAATCGCTCCGATCCCTGTTCCTTCGGGTAGGGTAAGTTCGCGTATATATCGCCCCACAACCTTTGACGATTTCTTGTCACCATGTGCAACGGCCTCAATCGCTTCTGCTCGTCCTCGTCGCAGGGAATGGACCGCTTCAACGTCACCTTGGCGTATATGCGCAAGGATAGTGCCTACGGTTACTTCCCTGGGCGCAATAACGACGTCAATATCTTGGTGCTCCAGCTTTTCTAAATACACTGACCTATTCACTAAAGTCATAACTCTTTTTGCGCCCATTCGTTTTGCGACCATACCGGCGAGAATATTAATTTCATCGCTTTCAGTAACGGCAATAAAGGCATCCATAGATTCGATGTTTTCTTGTAACAATAGCTCTGTATCGGCAGCATCGCCATTTAGCACGACAACGTGGTTTAAGTCGGCAGCAATCGATTTTGCACGGATTTTATTTTGTTCTATGATTTTTACGCTATAGCCTTTAAGTTCCAGTGTACGGGCAAGACTCGAGCCAATATTGCCGCCGCCTGCAATCATAATACGCTTAACCTTAACGTCCATTTTGCGCATCTCTCCCATCACGCGGCGAATATGCTTTCGCGCGGCGACGAAAAAAACCTCATCATCGGGTTTAATGATTGTATGTCCTTTTGGTTTGATAACTTCATTGCGGCGGTATATTGCGGCAACTCTGGTTTCGATGTTGGGCATGTGCTTTTTTAGGTCTCGCAGCGGTGAGCCTACTAATGGCCCATCGTGGTAAGCCTTAACACCAACTAGTTGGACAATTCCAGCTGCAAAATCAAGCACTTGAAATGCCCCCGGATGATCAACTAGACGAGATATAAGGTTAGTTAAAATAGCTTCTGGGCTAATGACAACATCCACAGCGAGTCCATTCTCTCCGAAAAGGTCGGTAGTATCACGGTATTGGTTAGATCGGATTCGAGCAATTTTGGTTGGAGTCCCGAATTTTATTGAGGCAATATGGCATGCGAGCATATTTAGCTCGTCGCTATCGGTGACCGCTATAACGACGTCTGCATCATCAGCCCCGGCATTACTCAATATTGCGGGGTATGCGGCGTTACCTTTTACAGTTCGAATATCAAACTGATCGAGTAGCTTTGCAAGCGCAGCACCATTCAAATCAACAACAGTGACATCATTATTTTCGCCAACTAACACTTCACAGATTGATTGGCCAACCTGACTGGCCCCGAGAATGATGATTTTCATAGCTGGTATTTAACTCTTGCCACTTTTAGGGTCAATACCCAAGGTTTTTAGCTTGCGATATAGGTGGGTTCTTTCCATGCCAACTACCTCTGCGAGTTTGCCCACATTCCCGCCAACCTCTACTATATGATGTCGCAGGTAGGCTTCTTCAAAGAGGTCACGGGCTTGTCGAATGTGGAGTGCCAGACATTCGTTAAACAAGCGGTCATTGTCGTTCCGAGTGAGCGTTTTGCCCAACGCTGATTTGGTTTCGTCTGCAGAGATTGTTTCTCCACGATTAAGTATTAGTAGCCGTAGTGTGAGGTTAGCCAACTCACGTAAATTTCCTGGCCATTCATGTTGCGCCAGCGATCTTATAGCGTCAGGTTCATAGTGACGCAATGGCAGGTTTTCCCGCTTAGCAGTAAGCGCCATAAAATGTTGGGCAAATAATTCAATATCGTTTGGTGAGCCTCTTAACGGGGGGACCCCAATCGGTAAAACATTTACCCGGTACAAGAGGTCTTCGCGCAAACGCCCTTCTGAAATTGCTGCATCAATGTTTTGGCTGGTAGTTGAGATTACTCGCACATCTAAAGGCATTTGGGTGCTACCGCCAACCCGGATATAGCTACTTTTTTGCAAAGCACTTATAAGTTTTGCTTGCGTGTCTAAATCTAAATCCAGAAGTTCATCGAGCAGTAAGGTTCCACCGTGGGCTTGCTCGAAAAACCCAGCGGTAATTACATTAGCTTTTTCGTATCCAAAAAGCTGGAGCGCCAGCGTTTCAGGGGGGATTGCTGCCAGGCTAACTTCTACTAATTGAGAGTTTCTCCGAGGGCTATTTGCATGTATAGCGTGTGCGACCGTACTTTTCCCGCTGCCAGGTTCTCCGGTAATGAATACCGCCCCATCGGTAGGCCCTAACAGCCTTATCTGCCGTTTGAGATCAGATAGGGGCACGCTTTCACCAATGATATCAGTGCCAAGGAGTAACTGACCTCTAAGTTTGATGTTTTCCTTTTTGAGTGATTCAGATTGTAAGGTTCGTTCGACCGTGATTAGTAGCTTAGCCGTTGAAAGCGGTTTTTCAAGAAAGTCTTGCGCCCCAAACTTTAATGTTTCAACGGCAGTTTCTACGTTCCCATGACCGGAGATCATGATGATAGGACAGCTGATTTGTTGCGCCTTGTGCCAGTCCTTAAGTAACTCGATGCCGTCTTCATTTGGCATCCAAATGTCTAATAAAATGAGTTCAGGGTTAAAGGCTATTTTACATTTGCGAGCTTCTGCTGCATTTTGGGCGTACTCAACCGTATAACCCTCATCTTCAAGGATTTCTCCGACAATCTGACGAATATCAGGCTCGTCATCAACAATTAAAATACGTTTATTCATATACTGAGATGATTCGACAGGAGTTATTTATCGGCAGTCGTGCCTGATAAAGGTAACCGGACAATAAAACAGGCACCGTTGGTTTGCAGGGACTTAACCCATACTGTACCACCGTGCTCTTCAACAATGCGTCTCACTATTGCCAGGCCGAGACCAGAGCCTTTCGATCTACTAGAAACGTAGGGGTCAAAAAGAGAATCTTGCAAATCAGCAGGAATACCAGAACCATTATCTGACACGGTTAAATCGACGTAGTCGCCTGCAATATTCTCGGCCTTTCGTAAGCCGAGTGTTATCTCTGGATTGTTGGTCTCCGAAAGGGCGTGCTTGGCATTAATAAGCAAATTATTCAGGACCTGACGTAAGGCGCTTGCATTGGATTTAATTGCCGGTATAGATTCGTCAATGTTAAAAGATATGGTTACCGGCTTATCATCCCGGTGATGAAGCTCAGCAACATCGCGAACTAGGTCTTGCAGTTTAGTTTCACTTAATTCGGTTCGAACTGGTTGTGCGTATGATGAGAAATCGTTCACCATGTCTTTCATCGATTCAACTTGCTGAACAATTGTTCGCGTGGCACGATCCAAAACGTCTTTTTGAGAGGGCTCAACTTGATCCATAAATTTATGGCGAATGCGCTCTGCAGAGAGCTGAATAGGTGTAAGAGGATTTTTGATTTCGTGCGCAAGGCGTTTTGCCACTTCTCCCCAGGCGGCGTTTCTTTGAGCTTGAATCAAGCTGGTAACATCGTCAAATACGATTACCGAGCCAGAATGCTTGCTGGTATCAAGCGCGAGCATGGCTCCTCGAGTGTTTAATACTTGCCTACCGCGTTGCCCCAGGATAGTAATTTCCTCCTGCCAATCTTGATCCTCTTTTGCTAGGCGATTAGAAATTGCTTCAAAGAATGGCTGTAAATTAGCTTTATCCTTAACCAGGTTGGAATTCAGATCGCCGACGCTTAAAGCTAGATTCGCGCCTAAAATTTCTTCTGCCGCCATATTGTATGTTGTTAGGCGATCTTGTTCATCAAACGCCAGAACGCCGGAGGAAAGACCTTTTAACACCATTTCAAGGTAGGCACTATGACGATCAGATTCTTCTTGGCTCTGCCGCGCCAGCTGTTGGGTCCCCCGAATTTCGCTGGTCATATTGTTAAATGAACTAACTAGTATCCCCAGCTCATCTTGTGAGGTGACAGATAGCTCTGTTGAATAATTGCCCTCGGCAACCGCACGTGTGCCTTTGGCAAGTTCGCCTAGGGGGGCGACCAATCGTCGTGATAAATAAATGGCGCACAATATGGATAGCAATAGAGCTACCAAAGAAATGACAGACAAAGTAAGCGCTAAATTCTCACGAATTGGTTCGCGCGAGAAAACCATTTGTTGGTATTGGTTAGAGGCTTCATCTACGCTAGATGCAAGTTTTGCGTAACGTAAGGGTAAAGTATTTTTTGCGTGTAAGACTCTGGATGCTCTGCCTAAGATGCGGCTATGTATTGGTGCGGCAACACGCAGTATTTGATTTTGATCAGAAACTGGTTCAATACTACTGAAAGTCTGCCCCAAACGAACCTGGGAGAGAATCGTGTCATCTGGCGTCTCCGGAATCAACATACTGGCGTCCCCAGAACTAGAAGCGAGGATAGTGCCATTTTGCGTAAACACAGATAGCTCTCGATAGCCAGCACTTAGACGGATATTGTCGAGCACTCTAGCCAATTCGTTCCTGTCAAAAATGTCACGAATTTGGTTTGCCTGAAACTGGATATCTTCGATAGCGTCTTGCTGTAGGCTTTCAAGGGTAGTTTGTCCTAATAGCAGGGCATCGTCGATCGCTTGTTCTACTCGTACGTCAAACCAGCTGTCTACACCGGTGCTTAAAAATTGCACAGCAATGTAGTAGACCAATAGTAAAGGAATTACTGTTACCAGAAAAAAAGTACCAACCAATCTGGCGGTAAGCCTCGAACCTAACGCCTTTTGGTTATATTGCTTGCGTAATATGAACAGATTTAGCACTACCAGCAGAATCAAAACTGCCATACCCACGCTGTTGAGCATAAGCATCGCCCAATGGAAACTCCCAGATGTATTTGAGTCAAGCGATACGGAGAGTAGGCCGAATAATCCACCAACGAGTATCAGCGATAGTGTTATCGCTAGCGCTGGATGGGTAAGTTTCTGTATTACAGTTGAATTGGCCATAGTGTCCAGTCAGTATTCAGGCTCCATCTGCGGGAAAAAAAGGCCTGCAAACGGAGCGGCGAGGGTAGTTTATATGTATCTACAAAGGCACGTATCGCAATGTTTTCTGCATCATCCAAATCAATCGCCGGAATCAGTACGATTGGCGGAATCGAGATATGTCTTAGCGCCGCTGTCTGTGTTGGAAAGGTTCTAGTTTCATTTCTATCTTGTTGGTAGACCACGTAACGACCCGAAAGAGCATTGCGCGAAAGAAAATATCGAATTTCTTTTAGCAAAACGATTTCACGGCCATACCAATATTCTGTGGGTAAGCCGAACTCCGTGACAATTTGCAATGTGATTCCGTGGTCAACTGCTTGTTGCAGCGGCTCGGTAAAAATCAATTTCAATTCGGTAATGAGCTGCACGTTTGTGTTATTACTGGAGACGTGTAATTGCTGTACCGAAAATTGGGACATAGCAAGTTTGGAAAAACTTGCGAGTGCTATCAGCATTAAGCCGCACGACCAATAGTTTCTAGACATATATAGAGCCTATCAGTGCGTAAGCTTTGATTGAAACCATATTAATGAGTGGCTCACGATTTAAGCAGCCCACAGATATAGAAACCATCAGATATGCCCCGGCTTGGAAGTGTTTGGTATCCATGCCTTGTTTGCAAGGCCTGCGGGTGTGGTAATGGCATTGGTATGGCGTCTTTATGGGTCTCGACAAAGGTATCAATTACCACATCATTTTCTTCGCTCAATATGGAGCAGGTAGCATAAAGCATCAGGCCTCCAGGTTTTAGCAAGCGCCATAGTTGAGCAAGTATTGCTAACTGAGTTTTATTGAGTTGTGGAATATCTTGAGCTATTCGGTGCCGTAGTACATCTGGATGGCGCCTGATAACGCCAGTGCTGCTGCAGGGGGCATCTAACAATATGCGATCAAATAGTCGGCCGTCCCACCAATTTGGAGCAGTCGATAAATCGTCAGTGATCAATTCACACTCCATATTTAGCCGGGCTAGATTTTCTCGAATTCGATTTATTCTTTTTTCGCTAATATCCACTGAGACCAAATCAATGTTGCCATTAGTGATTTCTAACAGATGACCGGTCTTACCTCCAGGGGCTGAGCAGGCGTCGAGCACGTGATCATCGACCTGCGGATTTAATAAAATACCTGCCATTTGTGCTGCCGCGTCTTGCACCGAAGCAAGACCATCGCTAAAACCGGGCAATCGCTCGACAGGTACCGCTTCATTAAGAACAATGGCATCCGGAGCAAAGGGGTGAAGGGTAGCCGGCAAGCCATTTTCTTCTAGTAGCTTCAAGTAGCCAGTTCGATCACTTTTATTTCTATTAACTCGCAGTGTTAACTCAGCTGGCTCTATGTTTTCAGCCATTATGAGATAAGCCTTATCGCTCCATTCAGCACTTAGTTTTACTTTTAGCCAATCGGGGTGCTCTTGAACTGAATCAATCCAATTTTCTTGACGCGTAGCGCCAGCCCGCAAAAACTCTCTTAAGCAGCCGTTAACCAACGCTCTAGCCCAATTCTTTTTTAACTGTTTAGTGGCACTAACACATTCGTTGACTACCGCATGGTCGGGTGCTCGCATTGCAACTAGCTGATAAATCGCACTGAGTAGTAAAAAGTGAACGTCTCTATCCTTACTTCGAAGCGGTTTTTTTAATAGTGGATTGAGTAACGCTTCTAGTGAAATGTGATGTCGAATAACGCCGTAGACAATAGCTTGAAGTTGACCGATATCATCAGATTCGACGCGTTTTTTGGCCGTGTCTATAGCCTGATCAAGCGAACTGCCTGAATCTAGAATATGCTGGCAGGCTAGCGCGGCTTGTAGTCTGACTGTGCTCATTGCTCAAGTGTATTTATATTGTTGATCAGCATCATATTTTATGAAAATAATTCTCCAATAGTCACTTTATGACCATTCAAAAATTCTTTTGCGGTTAGTACTTTGCCACCTGGTTTCTGTAAGCTGGCGAAGACTATCGCACCCTCCCTACAGGCCACCGTTATAGCGTTCCGGGTAACCTGGATAACTTCACCGGGCTCTGCAGAGTGATCAATAGTGATAGCACTGCTCAATAAAATACGTAAGTCTTTACCTTTATAAGATGTAGAGCATATCGGCCAGGGATTAAACGCCCGAATTTTGCGCTCAATTTCTATTGCGCTTCCTCGCCAATCGATACGCCCTTCTCTGCGGGTTAATTTTGCAGCATAAGTCGCGCCAGTTTCGCTCTGCGGTATAGCGACAGCCCGACCGAGCTCTATAGCGTTTAAAACTTCGATTAGCGCTTCAGCACCAGCGCTTGCCAATTGATTATGGAAATCTCCAGCGGTAGTCGTTTGGTCTAATAATATTTCACGACTGGAATAAACGGGCCCGGTATCTAATCCAGCTTCCATTTGCATGATGCATACTCCCGATCTGTCATCACCTGCCTCGATTGCACGTTGAATGGGTGCAGCTCCGCGCCAACGTGGCAATAAAGAGCCATGAACGTTTATACAGCCAAAATGTGGAATATCAAGGACTGCTTGAGGCAGCAATAGACCATAGGCGACAACAACAATGATGTCTGGATTCAGTGAATTCAGAATAGATAATTCATTTTTAAGATTTTCCGGTTGATGAACATTTATTCCAGAGGCCAAGGCCAGCTGTTTTACCTCCGACGCTGCTAATTTTCTGCCTCGACCAGCAGGCCGATCTGGTTGAGTGTAAACGCATTGCACATTATGCGAATTAATAACCAGCTTAAGGCTCTGCGCTGCAAATTCGGGTGTACCCATGAACACAACATTCAACATAGAGGGGTATATAAATTCCTATTTTTTTAAAGCGAGTTGTTTAATCGGTAAGCTTAGGCGGCGGTTTCCTACTTATTAATTTTTAGCAGTTTTTTTCGAATGCGGTCTCGTTTCATGCGTGATAGATAATCGACAAACACTTTTCCGTCCAGATGATCGATTTCATGTTGTACGCATATAGCTAGTAATCCGTCTGCGTTTTGTGTGACTGGCTTTCCGTCTAGATTCAGGTATTTATAGGTAATTTCTTTAGCTCGAGTTACCTCTGCATATACTTCTGGTACGGATAAGCAGCCTTCTTCGCATATTTGGATACCATTGTGTTTAATTATCTCAGGGTTAATGAGTACTAGTAAATCGTCGCTATTATCTGAAATATCAATCACTATAATCCGCTTACTGACCCCTACCTGAATAGCTGCTAGACCTATGCCTGATGCTGCATACATGGTTTCGGCCATGTTTTTAATAAATTCACGCTCCTCATCTGTTACAGTATCTACTTTATAAGCAATATCACGTAAACGCGGGTGTGGATAAACCAAAATATCAAGTAAAGCCATTTGAGTTTTGCGCCTTAGTGTTTGCCATTGGGTAAAGCAGAACTAAAAACCGTATTCTACACAATAATAATTCTACGAATGTAAACATAAGGTATTTTACTTGGGGTTAAAACCCTTTTGCTGCTACCGTTTATTTTGGCTTTGTTTCATCAGTCTTTATTGGCGCAGTCAGACCAATTGTTGATGCGGTCTGATGCACCTTCCAGGTATACCGTGGTGGAGGGAGATATACTTTGGGAAATCGCGGGCACATTTCTGAATGATCCGTGGCGCGGGTAAGAAATTTGGCAAGTGAATCTATTTATTAATAACCCTGATCTGATTTACCCAGGTGATTGCAGTCGAAGCTGCGCTTCGTTAGTGGTTCGCTAATTACCGTGAGCGTTGCAGCTAAGCAGGGCAGGTTAGTATGTGCAGTGTCGGGATCGGCGTTCTATCGCCTGTACCAGCTGGATGCCACCTGCTACAGCGCGATGGTGCGACACTGGGGAGCACCTACGAACACATCATTCAGGATGTATTCCCTACTCTTGGCCTAGACAGCAACGTGGAGTGTGCCACAAATATTCGCTTAGATTCTATAACCGAGGATCAATAGCGCTTACCTAAGCTGCTGGATTATAATTCCACCTCAATGGAATCATTGATTTGCAGAAGCGGATTGACGGCGGACAAAGTTTCATCCATTCTTATTGGTATGGAACTTGAACAGCTTGTTGCGTGAAAATTCGACGGCACCTACACCAAACTGCGTTAGCGCTATTATGAAAGAAGACATGCTCGAGGTCCTTTTGTACCTGTTTGAAAATTATATGGCAGAGGGTGGGGAGCTGCAGCCCGATCAGGAAATACTTAGCCGAGAGTTATCTCAGGCGGGATTTGCCGATGGAGAGATTAGCAAAGCATTTACCTGGTTGGAGGATCTTCTTACCATGTGTGAAGACGCCCCAAACACAGAGGCGGATTGGCTGCCGCACGTTGAGCACCCTTCTATACGCGTGTTCACAGATTCTGAGTCGCAGCGTTTTGGTATGGGAGGGAAGTCACTACTTATACAACTTGAACAAGCAGGCGTTCTGGATAGTCAGTCGCGTGAGCTGGTGATTGATAGAGTGATGGCTATAGAGACTGACGAGCTAAGCGCTGATCATCTTAAATGGGTTGTAATGATGGTGCTATGTAATCATCCTGAACGTTCTGATCTAATCGGTCTTGCTGAAGAGTTGGTCTCGGAAGACTTTGAAGCGCTTCTTCATTAACCGGCATTATTAATAGCCACATAATGTATACGCAGATCTGCCTAGTGTAGACAGCTGGGTTTTATTGCCGAGCTAAAACTAAATCGATAAAAACTTTTGATTACTAGAATGACAAATATACGTTTGCTGTTAGTGGTGTAAATAAAGTGGGTAAAGCGTTAGTTATTGTTGAGTCACCTGCCAAGGCAAAAACTATTAATAAGTATCTTGGCGATGATTACATAGTTAAATCCAGCATCGGGCATATTCGAGACCTGCCAACCAGCGGAGGAAATCGTAAACCTGTTAATGCTATAGAGCGAGCAAAACAAGCAGCAATTACTCGTAAGCTTTCGCCAGAGAATAAAGTTGTTCATCGTGCGAAGAAAGCTAAAGAACAACTTGTCAAGCGTATGGGAATTGACCCGTACAATGGTTGGGAAGCGACCTATCAGGTACTTCCGGGTAAAGAGACAGTGGTCAAGGAGTTAGTGCGCTTGGCTAAGGATGCCGATGTGATATATCTCGCGACTGATATGGACAGAGAAGGTGAGGCGATTGCCTGGCATTTACAAGAAGCGATTGGCGGTGATCCAGATCGATATCGCCGCGTGGTATTTAATGAAATTACTAAGTCAGCCATAAACAAAGCGTTCGAGAAGCCTGGCCCTGTTGATATGAGCCGAGTATATGCACAACAGGCACGTAGATTCCTGGACCGTGTCGTAGGGTTTATGGTGTCTCCTCTACTATGGTCAAAAGTAGCTAGAGGGTTGTCTGCCGGTCGAGTTCAATCAGTTGCTGTGCGATTAATAGTTGAACGTGAACAGGAAATTCGGGCCTTTATACCCGAAGAGTACTGGGAGTTATTTGCGAACCTTACTTTGGCGGGTAAAGAAGCAACAAAGTTTGATGTTAAGAAGTATCAACACAAAGCATTCAAGCCAGTAAATCAGAAGCAGACGGAAGATGCGGTAGAAAAGTTAAAAAATGAAGGGTTTGGAGTTGCCGAACTTACTGAACGACCAACGTCATCTAAACCAAGTGCTCCATTCATAACTTCTACTCTGCAGCAAGCCGCTAGTACCCGTCTCGGCTTTGGGGTTAAAAAGACAATGATGATGGCACAGCGCTTGTACGAAGCAGGTTATATAACGTACATGCGTACTGACTCAACTAATCTGAGTAACCAAGCGGTAACTGCATGCCGAGGCTTTATTCAAAAAAACTACGGTGATAAGTACCTGCCTGCAGCACCACAGAAGTACACAAATAAAGATGGCGCCCAAGAGGCACATGAAGCTATCCGACCATCCGATGTTCGGGTCAAACCCACGCAGGTAAGCAATGTCGAACGTGATGCCGAGCGAGTGTATCACTTGATATGGAGCCAATTTGTGGCCTGCCAAATGACTAAGGCTGAATTTATTAGTACGAGCTTAATAGTTACAGCCGGTGAGTTTGAGCTGCGCACTCGTGGACGAGTGGTGAAGTTTGATGGATACCAAAAAGTCTTGCCGCAGGTAAGTAAGAAAGATGAAGATCGGGTGCTTCCAAGCTTTAAAGTTGGGGATAAACTGGACTTGATGGAATTATTGCCGGTCCAGCACTTTACCAAATCAGCTCCTCGTTATACTGAAGCAAGTTTGGTTAAAGAGTTGGAGAAACGAGGGATCGGCCGACCGTCTACCTATGCCTCTATCATTTCGACGATCCAGGATCGGGGTTATGTACATACTGAAAACCGTCGTTTTTATGCTGAAAAGATGGGTGATATTGTTACCAGTCGCTTGGTCGAAAGTTTTAGTGAACTAATGGATTATGGCTTCACCGCCAATATGGAAAGCTCGCTAGATGATGTTTCCAAAGGGCAACTAGAGTGGGATAAATTACTCGACGATTTTTATACCGATTTTTCTGCGACCTTGCGTAAGGCGGAAAATAATGAAGACGGTATGCGACTGAACTCTCCCACTGAGACAGATATAAAGTGCACAAATTGCGGTCGTAATATGCAAATTAGAACCGGTAGTACCGGTGTCTTTTTAGGTTGTTCCGGGTACGTCCTGCCACCGAAGAAGCGCTGTAAAAATACTATGAATCTGGTGCCTGGCGACGAAGTTATCAGTGTAGACGAAGATGAAGAAGCTGAATCAAAGTTATTGATTAATAAGCACCGATGTTTATTGTGCAATACGGCGATGGATGCGTATCTGCTGGATGAATCGCGCAAGTTGCATATATGCGGTAACAACCCTGACTGCCCTGGATTTGAGGTTGAAGCGGGCACGTTTAAGATTAAGGGCTACGATGGGCCAGTACTTGAATGTGATAAGTGCGCTAGTGAAATGCAGCTTAAAAATGGACGTTTTGGCAAGTATTTTGGTTGCACAAACGAGGAGTGTAAGAACACGCGTAAATTACTGCGCAGTGGTGAAGCCGCCCCACCTAAAATGGACCCCGTAGCAATGCCAGAGCTTCAATGTCTTAAGGTGGAAGATCATTACCTTTTGCGGGATGGTGCTTCGGGCTTGTTTCTTGCGGCCAGTAAATTTCCGCGCAATCGCGAAATTCGGGCACCGCTGGTAGCTGAAATACTTCCACATAAAGACGAGATTGATCCAAAGTATTCCTTTCTAATTGATGCGCCAGTTGCGGATGATGATGGTATACCAACCGCGATTCGATATAGTCGAAAGACCAAAGAACAGTACGTCCAATCAGAAGTAGAGGGTAAGGCGACTGGTTGGAAGGCATTTTATCAAAATGGCAGTTGGGTGGTTACGGAAAAAGCCAGGCCAGTCAAAAAGAAGGCCAGCAAGAAAAAAATCGTATAATAGAAAGTGCTTAACTGTAACTGGCTTTTGAGATGTCTGTACGGCACTTGTTAAAGCTAGTGTTTTGCGTATTTAAATTCCTTTTTTAAAGTACGCACAGCGGCTGTTTGGGTAACCTAGATAAATGCTACTGCGGAATCTCATAGTGAATTGGTGGATGTTGAAATGTACTAAAAACAGCTAGTTCTCCCGATCTGTCGTTTTTCAAGAATATTCAGCGCCGTGTGGTGACATAGAAGGCTTGCTTCTTTATAATTCGTTGCCCTTTTTTCCGTAGGGTGTGGTGAAAGGGCATCGAATGTAAAAAAATGACCAGAGAGCCGCTAGCATTTCTGGCTTACTTTCTGTCCCTGGTATAAGTCAGCGGGGCTCCCAAGTAATAATACCAACAGAGCAAATTAAGAATGAAGCAAGCTTCAGAGCAACAAGGTTTATACGATCCGCAAACTGAGCACGACTCTTGTGGTGTCGGGTTTGTCGTTAACATTAAGGGTCAGAAAAGCCATGAGATCGTTGACAATGCGTTAACTATTCTTAAAAACTTGCTACATCGCGGCGCCTGCGGCAACGAAGAGAACACCGGTGATGGTGTTGGCATTCTGATACAAAAACCGCATAAATTCTTTAAACGTGTTTGTGCCGAAATTGGATTCGAATTGCCAGACGCGGATAGCTACGGTGCTGGCTTGTTGTTTTTGCCGGTTGATCCCGAGCAGTTAAAATTCTGTCAGAGGCTTATTGAGCAGATCGTTGAAGAAGAGGGTCAAAAATTATTAGGTTGGCGCGATGTGCCGATCGATGATGCACCACTTGGTCCATCGGCTAAAGCAACTGAGCCAATTTTTAAGCAAATTTTTATTGCCAAGAATAATGAACTTGATGCGGAGGTTTTCGAGCGTAAGCTTTATGTAATTCGTAAACGTGTTGAGAATGCGATTTGGAATTCAGATCTGTCCGAATTAGGTCTTTTTTATATTCCCTCGTTGTCATCTCGTACCTTTGTATATAAAGGTATGTTAACCGGCACACAGCTCGAGCCGATGTTCCCGGATATTTGTGACCCTGATGTTGAATCTGCGATGGCACTGGTTCATCAACGTTTTTCAACTAATACTTTTCCCGAGTGGCGATTGGCGCATCCGTTTCGATATATTGCGCATAACGGTGAAATTAATACGGTTCGTGGCAATAGCAACTGGATGCGTGCGCGAGAATCTTTATGTGGGTCTGAACTATTTGGTGATAATTTAGAAAAGCTGTACCCGATTGCTATTGAAGGGGGCAGTGACTCCGCGGTTTTCGATAACGTTGTGGAATTCTTACATATGGCGGGTCGGCCATTACCGCATGCCGTATTAATGATGATTCCAGAGGCCTGGTCGGGCCATGAAAGTATGGATGAGAAGCGGAAAGCTTTTTACGAATACCATGCTTGCTTAATGGAGCCGTGGGATGGCCCAGCGTCGGTAGCATTTACTGATGGTGAGGTGATTGGTGCAGTGCTTGATCGTAACGGTTTACGACCTTCTCGTTATTACGTCACTACGGATGATATGGTTATTATGGCGTCGGAAGTGGGTGTTTTGGATGTTGCGCCTGAAAAAATTAAGGAAAAAGGTCGCCTGCATCCCGGCCGTATCTTTATGGTTGATACTAAACAGGGACGTATTATTGGCGATGAGGAATTGAAGCGGGAGTTTATTAATGAATTCCCGTATGAAGAGTGGTTAAAACAACACCTGATGCCAGTCGAGAATTTACCTCAGCCAAAACAAATTCATGGGTCTGATGCGGATACCTTACTGCAGCGCCAACAGGCCTTCGGTTATACACATGAAGACTTGAGAGTCTTAATGGCACCGATGGCTACGAACGGTATAGAGCCGACTGGGTCGATGGGTACAGATGCAGCACTGGCCGTATTGTCAAACCGTTCGCGCTTGTTGTATGACTATTTTAAGCAATTATTCGCACAAGTTACCAATCCTCCATTGGATGGTATCCGTGAAGAACTGGTTACTCAGGTTGGGGTTACCATCGGACCAGAAGGCAATTTGTTAAAGCCGGCTCCAGAAAGCTGTCGTCGTATCAAGCTTCATTCCCCGGTACTAACTAATGAAGAGTTAGCAAAGATTCGAGACATAGCCTTGCCAGGTTTTAAATCTAAAATAGTCCCGATCTTGTATCCAGTCGCTGATGCTGGTGCAGGTCTCGATGAGGCTCTGGAAGAAGTTTATGTCGCGGTTGATAAGGCGATAGAAGAAGGGTATGGCTATATCATTTTGTCTGATCGTGGAATCGATCAGCATAGGACAGCTATTCCAGCGCTATTAGCAACAGCGGGCGTGCATCATCATTTGATTCGCAATGGTAAGCGCACTCGCGTAGGTTTGATTCTGGAGTCGGGTGAGCCAAGGGAAGTACATCACTTCGCCGTATTATTGGGTTATGGTATCGGTGCGGTTAATCCTTACCTTGCTTTTGAGGCGTTAGGAGACCTGGCTAGTAACGGGGGCTTGCCGGCGATAGACCAAAAGGCTGCGGCATACAATTACGTCAAGGCGGTGAATAAAGGCCTGACTAAGATTATGGCCAAGATGGGAATTTCTACTGTGCAGTCATACTGTGGTGCGCAGGTGTTTGAAGCTGTGGGTTTGGATAAATCTTTTGTCGACAAATACTTTACTTCGACCGCATCTCGCATCGGAGGAATTGGACTGGGTACAGTAGCCAAAGAAATGAGCATTCGCCATCACGCTGCGTTTCCGGAACGGGCAGTCAAAAAACCAGACTTGGATTGGGGTGGAGAATATCAATGGCGACGTGATGGTGAATATCACCTATTCAATCCCGATACCGTTTTTAAATTACAGCACGCAACTCGGTCGGGGCAGTACAGAATTTTTAAGGAATATACCCACTTGGTAGATGACCAGAATGAAAACCTAGCGACTTTACGAGGTTTATTCGAGTTCAATAATGCTAACTACCCGATTCCGCTGGATGAAGTTGAATCTATAGAAACCATCATGAAACGCTTTTCAACCGGCGCGATGTCTTACGGTTCGATTAGTAGACAGGCTCATGAAACCTTGGCCATTGCGATGAATCGCATCGGTGGTAAATCTAATACCGGTGAAGGTGGTGAAAGCCCTGACCGATTTATACCGGACGAGAATGGTGACCTAAGAAGGAGCTCAATCAAGCAAGTTGCTTCGGGTCGCTTTGGTGTTACCAGCGAGTATCTGGCCAATGCTGATGATATTCAGATCAAGATGGCACAAGGTGCCAAGCCGGGTGAGGGTGGTCAGTTGCCGGGTCCAAAAGTGTATCCGTGGATTGCAGAAGTAAGAAATTCTACACCATGGGTAGAACTCATATCTCCACCGCCACATCATGATATCTATTCGATCGAAGATTTGGCGCAACTTATCCATGATCTAAAGAACTCTAATCCAACAGCACGTGTTCATGTAAAACTAGTCGCTGAGGTTGGTGTTGGTACAGTAGCTGCAGGTGTGGCTAAGGCGTATTCTGATGTGGTGCTTATTTCAGGTTACGATGGTGGTACCGGTGCATCGCCGATCAGCTCGTTGAAACATGCAGGCTTGCCTTGGGAATTGGGCGTTGCGGAAACTCAGCAAGTGCTCGTGCGGAATGGACTGCGTGATCGCATAGTTGTGCAAACCGATGGCCAGTTAAAGACGGGCCGTGATGTGGTTGTGGCCGCTTTATTGGGAGCAGAAGAGTTTGGTTTCGCAACTGCACCATTGGTGGTTATGGGTTGTATCATGATGCGTGTTTGTCATCTTAATACCTGCCCGGTTGGCGTTGCCACCCAAAATCCAGAACTAATTAAAAAGTTTAGTGGCCAGCCAGAGTTCGTTGAGAACTTCTTTAAATTTATAGCCGAGGAAGTACGTGAATACATGGCTAAACTTGGGTTCAGAACGATCGATGAGATGATAGGTCAGGTCGATAAGCTGGATACTAAAAAGGCCATTGATCACTGGAAGGCTGATGGCCTCGATTTTACAAACATCTTATACAAACCTGAATTACGTCCGGGAGATAAAGCCTATTGTGTTAAAAAGCAGGATCATGGACTGGAAAAATCATTGGATGTAACTCAGCTACTGCCACTTTGTAAGAATGCTTTGGAAGCACAAAAGAAAGTCGACATTATATTGCCGATTAAAAATACTAACCGCACTACGGGCACAATTCTGGGTTACCACATCACCAAACGTTATGGTGGGAAAGGTTTGCCTGCTGATACGGTTAATATTCATTTTTATGGTTCGGCGGGCATGAGCTTTGGTGCCTTCGTGCCCAAAGGTGTAACACTCACGCTGGAAGGTGATGCCAATGACTATATTGGCAAGGGGCTGTCTGGTGGCAAGATCATTGTTTATCCACCGAGACATTCAAGCTTTGTGGCGGAAGAGAATACGTTGGTTGGGAATGTCGTTCTCTATGGTGCGACTCAGGGTGAGGCCTACTTCCGCGGCCTTGCCGGCGAACGTTTTTGTGTGCGTAACAGCGGCGTAAATACGGTAGTAGAGGGTGTAGGCGATCATGGTTGTGAGTACATGACAGGTGGTTGCACAGTGATCATTGGTAAAACTGGGCGTAATTTTGCCGCCGGCATGTCTGGCGGAGTTGCCTATGTGTTGGATGATGAAGGCGACTTTGAATCCCGATGTAATATGGGCATGGTAAAACTCGAAACGATAGAAGCTGACGAGGACGTTGAACAAGTCAAGATCTTGCTTGGCAATCATTTACAATACACGCAGAGTGCGGTTGCAGAAAACATACTGACCAATTGGGACGAATATCAAAGCAAGTTTATTAAGGTCATGCCAGTTGAATATAAACGCGTGCTTGATGCGATTAAACGTGGAAAAGAAAGCGGGTTAAGTGAAGAAGAAGCCATTATGGAGGCGGCAAATGGGTAAACCAACTGGGTTTCTGGAGCACGGTAGAGCCAAGCAAGCCTACCGTCCGGTAGAAGAGCGTAAGCAAGACTGGAAGCAGGTCATGCAGACATGGCCGATAGAGCCATTAAAGGCTCAGGCCTCACGATGCATGGACTGCGGCATTCCGTTCTGCCATCAAGCTTGCCCATTAGGCAATCTGATTCCAGATTGGAATGATCTGGTTTACCGTGATCAGTGGAAGGATGCTATTGAGCGCCTTCACGCGACTAATAATTTTCCTGAATTTACTGGAACGTTATGCCCGGCACCGTGTGAAGGTTCGTGTGTTCTAGGTATTAATGATGAAGCAGTCACTATTAAAGCGGTCGAGTTATCGATCATTGATAAGGCTTGGGAAAACGGTTGGATCGAGCCGGAGTTGGCCGAACATAAGACCGGAAAGAAAGTGGGCGTAATTGGTTCTGGTCCTGCAGGGATGGCGGTGGCTCAACAACTAGCGCGCGCAGGCCATGAGGTCACCTTATTTGAGCGTGATGATCGTATCGGCGGTTTAATGCGTTACGGTATTCCTGAATTTAAGATGGAAAAAAACCGTCTCGATCGCAGAATGGAGCAAATGAGAGCCGAAGGGGTGGTGTTCAAACCGAACAGTCATATCGGCATTGATATTGATGCTAATGAGCTCCGCAAGGAATTCGACGCAATAGTACTTACGGGTGGTGCTTGTGAGCGTCGCGATTTACCTATAGCCGGTCGTGAATTGAAGGGCGTTTATCAGGCTATGGATTATCTTCCGCAATCGAACCGCGTTTGCATGGGCGATGATATTCCGGAAGCTGAGGTGATAAATGCTAAAGGTAAGCACGTGGTGATTATCGGTGGTGGTGATACTGGGGCTGATTGTCTTGGCACCGCACATCGACAAGGTGCTGCATCAGTTACTTCGCTTGAGATTATGCCGCGTCTACCTGAGGAGCGAGCCGAGGATAACCCTTGGCCACAGTGGCCGTTTATTCTGCGCACAGCTTCCGCCCATGAAGAAGGTGGTGAGCGAAAGTTTTCGGTTCAAACCAATCAGTTTATTGGGGACGATCAGGGTAATCTAAAAGAGTTGGAGTTGGTAAAAGTTGAAATTCTACGAGATGCCGGTCGAATTTCCTTTAATGAGGTCCCACATAGCCGCACGACGTTGAAATGTGATCTAACGTTGTTGGCAATGGGTTTTACTGGTTCGGAGAAGCCAGGCATGCTGGAACAACTTGGTGTGAAGTTTACCGACCGCAGTAACGTCTGGCGCGATCAGAAATGGATGACTAACGTTGATGGTGTGTTTACAGCAGGAGACATGCAGCATGGCCAGAGTCTGATTGTGTGGGCAATAGCTGAAGGGCGTTCAGCTGCGGCGAGTGTCGATAAATACCTGATGGGTAGCACCGACCTCCCAAGCCCGGTTTAGTTTAATTTATCGGCTTATAAACTTTCTGAATAGACTAGCTGAGGGGTATAAGCACTGGCATCAAACTTCTTAGGGACGATTAAAATAAATCGGCCTGCGAAGATGATTCTTGCGGGGTAAAGTTAGGTTGAATTGCGCCAGTATTATCGGTTTGTACGGGAGTTGGCGCTTCGTTAGGCGCCGTCTTGGCAGCAAATATTTCTAAAAAAGCATTCGGATCGAGCACGGAACTTAACTTCCCCGTTGTTTTATTTATTTGGCGAGAAACGATTGTATCCGGCTTTTCCAGTACTGTATTTGGCTGGCTAGCAGTCGCTGTATCCATGAAATCGATCCAAATCGGTAGAGCGGCGCGCGCCCCTGATTCGGAATTTCCTAAAGACCTTGGCTGGTCAAAGCCTACCCAGACTGACGTCATAGTGTGGTTGTTAAACCCAGAAAACCATGCATCTATAAAATCGTTTGTGGTGCCAGTTTTTCCAGCTAAATCGGTTCTACCTAGTTGCAGTGCGCGTGTTGCTGTGCCTTGCCGAACCACGTCTTTCATAATGTCTGTGATCAGATAATTGGTTACTGGGTTCATTGCCTGTGAACTATATATTGGTGATTGACCAAAATCTGTTACCGGTACGAGTGGTTCGAGCGGTACTTCCACTATAGAAAAAGTATTAGGATTTAGGATTTCGTCATTAGCCGGGTCATCACTAATTAGTTTATGGGCAGCGGGTTCTTCAATAGCTAGCCTATCGATAGCGGTTTCAGCATCAACCAGACCTTCGTTAGGCGCGCCAATAGTTAGTTTCTCAAAGCCATCCTCGAAAGGTTCACTGGTAAAGGATTGGTTACCGCGGAGCTCGCTAGCTACTGGCTTTCCTTTGCGAAAAAAAGCGTCGCAGTGCCGGCATGCCGTTTTTAGCACTTGTTGCTCAATAATATTGCCATGTGCATCTTCGATCCAATCGATGATATGGGGTGATGTCCGAGTACCGCCATTAGCCAATACATTGTATGCTCCAGCCATATCCATCGGTGATAGCGTCCCTGCGCCAAGTGCCAGTGACAGACCATTGGGCATCCCATCTCTTTTAATACCGATGTTTTCCAGAAAATCGATGGTTGGCTGAATACCTAATGCTCTTAGTATTCTTACCGACACCAGATTTAAAGAGAGGCTTAACGCCCGCCGTATACGAGTCGGGCCAAAAAACTTGCCACTATAATTCTCGGGTCGCCATAGAGTACCTTGATTCGTGTCTTGAATAACTATCGGCGCACCGCTGATCAAGCTGGCTGGGGTATAGCCTTGGTCTATAGCCGCAGCATAGATAAATGGTTTAATATTTGAGCCAGGCTGTCTTTGGGCTTGTTCAACCCGGTTGTATTTGCTGAGATAGTAATCAAAGCCACCGCTTAAAGCCTGTATCGCTCCGGTGGAGGGGGCCATAGAAATCAGTGCGCCAGAGACTGCAGGTAGCTGCCCAAGTGCCCAGCTATTAGTATAGTCCGGGTGTTCGATCGGTAGATCTGGCTCGACCACATATATAACATCTCCCGGAGCTAAAACATCCGAGGGTACCTCGGGTCGATTAGCAACCCGGTTGTCATCTAAATAAGGCGCGGCCCAGCTTATCGATTCGAATCCCAGTTGAATAAGCTCTCCCCTGCGATTCAGAATCTTTACGTTTGGGCCTGCTGCATCATTCTCGATGATTCCGTCGTTTGTTCCTATAACGATTGCAACTTTTAACTCTCCGCTATCGGGGTGTCGAATGAGCAGATCTCGAAGTTTCGAACGTAGCTCTTCATCGGCGCTGGGATTTATAAGCATTTGGGTTAACTCCGCGAGGGCGTTCTCGTCGAGTTGCTCGATTGCGCCTCGATACCCATGGCGACGATCATAGTTAATTAAACCATTGCGCAACGCTTTATCAGCAGCTATTTGCAGGTCTGCTTTAATTGTGGTGTAAACACGATATCCGGTTGAATAAGCTTGTTCCCCATATTTATCTAATAAGTAGCTGCGTACCATTTCGGCAACAAATGGAGCATCTAGCTCGACGTTAGGCCGATATTTTTGAGCGGAGACCACGGCGACTTTGGCAGCGTTGTAAGATGGTTGATCGATCATTCCTAATTCGTTCATTCTACCAAGTACGTAATTTCGTCGTTCCGCGGCACGAACTGGGTTGCTTGCTGGATTATCTCTTGAGGGGGCTTTTGGCAGTCCTGCAAGCATTGCTGATTGCGCGAGGCTTAATTCAGACAAAGATTTTCCATAATAAATTTTAGCAGCAGCACCAAAACCGTATGCACGTTGACCCAAAAATATTTTGTTGACGTAAAGTTCCAGAATTTCGTTTTTCGTCAAATTCTGCTCTAGTTGCAGTGCAAGTAAAATCTCCTTAATTTTGCGTGTATAGGTTTGTTCCGGACTCAAGAAAAAGTTTCGTGCTACTTGTTGTGTGATGGTGCTCGCACCTTGTAATGCGCCGCTAGATGTCACGTTACTCAATAAGGCTCTAATAATCCCTGTGAGTTCGATTCCTGGGTGTTCAAAAAAGTCGCTGTCTTCACTGGCTAATAGCGCATTGATCAAATCTTGAGGCGCTTGCTCAATGGGCACTGGCTCGCGTCGTTCTGATCCGAACTCTGCAATTAATAGGCCTTCCGAGGAAAACACTTGTAATGGAACGTCAAGGCTTGAGTCTCTAATCGAGCTTACTTCAGGCAGGTCGCTACCTAATATAGTTATCAGCACTGACGCACAAATCGTGCCAAACGAAAGTAATGCCAAGCCCAGAAACAACAGGCGCCAAGGTAGGGGTAAATATGTCAACGGGAAAATAAATTAAATAAAGTAATATTAACGTTTTATATTAACCTATTTACAGGTACCCTTATACAATGTAGGTAGATTGTTGGTTTCATGGAGATTATTCTGACAATTGTTATACTGTACCGTATCGCATCGCACGTGGGGTGGGTAAATTAGCTAATAACCCATAGGAATACGATTGTGTTGAGTTTTTTTAAGAAATCGGTACAAAATAATCGCACGGAGTTGTTGATTTTCCTTACTCCCCGTATTATCAGTCCCAAGCTAAATTTGGGCTAGAACAACGAATATAACCTCTTGTAAAACATTTCGATTTGGTGGCTCATGTAGCTACCTTGCTAATTGATATATGCGTAATATAGTTTTGATTGGCCCTATGGGCGCTGGAAAGACAACGGTAGGGAAGCAGCTCGCTGAACATTTTAGTTTGGACTTTGTAGATGCTGACGAGGCATTGGAAGAACAGCTTGGCGTCTCTATTTCAACTATTTTTGATATAGAAGGTGAAGAAGGTTTTCGCAAGCGCGAGAATAAAATACTTCAAAAACTTTGCGAGCTTAAAAATCTTGTGCTCGCAACGGGTGGAGGCGCGATTATAATGGAGGAAAATCGTATTTTACTGCGGCGTGCTGGCACGGTTGTTTATTTGGATGCGTCGATAGATGCACAGGTAAAGCGGACTCGAAATCGACGTGATCGGCCATTGCTTAATGATATTGATGACCCGCGGGCGACGTTGGAGGAGTTAACAGCGGTTCGTGGTCCCTTATATCGGCAGGAAGCGGATATTACGGTCATATCGGGTGAACGATCGGTTACGTATGTCACTCGAGAGATCATCGCCAAGCTGGACGAAATATAGTGGCCGTAGAGCTTGCTGTGCGGCTCGGTAAGCGCAGCTACCCGATTTACATAGGCCGTGGCCTGCTTGTGAGCGACGATCTACTTCAAAAGATAGTTGCAGGTCGGTCTGTGATTATTGTTAGTAGTGAGGTGGTCGCACCGCTCTATATGGGTGCGCTCGTTGCTGGCCTAGAAGATCGCGTTAAGGCGACTGTTTTACTGCCTGATGGTGAGGAGCATAAGAATTTAACTATTTTAAGCAGTATTTTTGACCAATTAGTTGCCGCAGAATGTGACCGCTCGACGTTGCTTATCGCGCTTGGTGGCGGAGTGGTCGGAGATACCGCCGGCTTTGCCGCGGCATGCTATCAACGTGGCATTGCTTTTCTGCAGGTACCAACAACGTTGTTGGCTCAGGTAGATTCGTCAGTTGGGGGTAAAACCGCAGTGAATCATCCCAGCGGCAAGAATATGATTGGCGCGTTCTATCAACCAGAGGCTGTGATTGTTGATGTTGACACGCTTTCCAGCCTGGAAGACCGCGAACTGGCGGCTGGTATAGCTGAGGTAATTAAGTACGGTTTGATCAGGGATGAGCCATTCTTCGTCTGGCTGGAAGAAAATATTGAATTATTGTTATCGCGCGATGCAGATGCTCTTATCTATGCCATAGAGCGTTCTTGCGTGAATAAGGCTGAGGTTGTTGCCGCAGATGAGCGTGAGCAAGGTGAAAGAGCATTGCTAAATTTTGGGCATACGTTTGGGCATGCGATTGAAACCGCGACCGACTACACCCGCTGGCTGCACGGGGAAGCAGTAGCTATTGGCATGCTAATGGCGATGTCCTTTTCAGAACGAGCAGGGTCGCTGGAAAAAGGTAAATCGCAGCGAGCCAAAAGTTTAATAGAACGAGCCGGACTTCCGTTAGCGCCACCGATAGATATGAATGCAGAGATTTTCGTGAAGCATATGCGGCATGATAAAAAAGTTTTAGGTGGGGTAATAAGGCTAATTCTGTTGCGGGATATTGGGGATGCTTTTGTCTCAAGTGACTATAATGATGAGCAGTTGATTTCCGAATTAAGCGGAATGTTTAGCGAGTAGTTTTGATTCAATGATATGTAATAGTGGAAGCTGATAATGAATAATGGCATCGAGTCGCGTGACCGGTTGATTGTTGCGCTTGATTTCGAAGATATACAGCAGGCAAAGTCGTTGGTAACGCAACTTGGAGATAGCGTAACCTTTTATAAGATAGGTCTGCAGTTGTGCATGACAGGAAAGTATTTCGACTTGCTTGATTGGCTTGTAGCGCAAAAAAAGAAAGTCTTTGTAGACCTTAAGTTTTTCGACATCCCCGCTACCGTTGGAAAGGCCGTAAAACAGCTGGCGGGTAGAGGAATTACTTTTGCTACCGTGCATGGAAACGATGGAATTATGCGTGCCGCTGCAGAAAATAAAGGGGATGTGCGCATTCTGGCAGTTACTGTATTAACCAGTTTGGATCGGGGTGATCTGGATGATTTAGGATTCGAATGCGATGTGGAAACATTGGTTCTTTCGCGCGCAAGCCGCGCAGTCGAATTGGGGTGTGATGGCGTCGTCGCCAGTGGCCAGGAAGCCTCGGCTATGCGGCAATCTTTAGGTCAAGGATTTTTGGTTGTATCTCCCGGTATCCGACCCCTAGAGAACGATGACGATCAAAAGCGCGTGGTTACCCCAACGCAGGCATTGAAAAACGGTGCTGACTATTTGGTTGTAGGCCGTCCTATTATAGCAGCACCTGATCCGTTACTGGCCGCCCAGAACATTCAGCTGGAAATTGCCTCAGCTTGTGGCTAGCCGATACCCATGACAATTACTAAATTAGAAAATGATCTACTACTGCGTGCGCTTAGGCGTGAACGAGTAGAGCGAACACCTATATGGGTTATGCGCCAGGCCGGCCGGTATCTTCCGGAATATCTTGCCACTCGGAAGCAAGCCGGTGACTTTTTGACACTGTGTAAAACACCTGAATTGGCGTGTGAGGTTACTTTACAGCCTATTGATCGCTTTAATCTGGACGCAGCAATCCTTTTCTCTGATATTTTAACCATACCCGATGCGATGGGCTTGGGGTTGTCACTTAACGAGGGGGTGGGCCCTGTATTCGCCCGACCGCTTCGAGATGCTGCGTCTATTAACCGCCTTGGGGTTCCAGATCCGGAACAAGATTTGGGTTATGTGATGGATGCTGTACGCACTGTACGTTCCGCTCTAAATGGCCGAGTACCGTTAATTGGATTTAGTGGTAGCCCTTGGACGCTTGCCAGCTATATGGTTGAGGGTAAGGGGAGTAAAGAATTTGTTCATATTAAGGGTTTGATGTTTGAGCAGCCCGCTTTGTTGCATGAACTATTGGATATAGTGACCAAGTCAGTAATTCTGTATTTAAATGCTCAGGTCTCTGCTGGAGCGCAGTCCTTAATGGTATTTGATACATGGGGCGGAATTCTATCTACGCCAGCATATAAAGATTTTTCGCTTCAGTATATGGCTCGAATAGTCTCAGAAGTTAAGGCGCAACACCCAGAAATACCAATAGTGCTATTTACTAAAGGTGGTGGAGGTTGGCTGGAGGCAATGGCCGATACCGGTTGCGATGGCTTAGGTTTAGATTGGACCATTGATATGGCCGTTGCAAAGGCGCGAGTGGGCGACCGAGTAGCGCTGCAAGGTAATATGGACCCAGTATTAATGAGCACCACCACCGAGGCCGTGCAGGCGGGAGCCAAACAAGTGTTGTCCAGTTTCAGTCAAGATGGTCAAAACACCGGGCATGTATTTAATCTTGGTCATGGTATTCAACCAAATGCGAAACCTGAGAATATGACTGCATTGGTGGAAGCGGTGCGAGACTTTTGCGCATAGTAAAAAAATCCATGATTAATTACGACCGGATAGAAACAGATATTTTTGTAGGCTCTTGCCCCGCATCGCCAATCGATATAGATCGATTGGCGCGGGGTATGAAAGTCACTGCGATACTATGTTTACAGTCAGATAAAGATTTTGAGACGTATCATTTACCGATCAACAAGATTCGTGAGGCCTGTGTGCAGCAAGGGGTTGAGTGGGTACAGTGTCCGGTAATTGACTTTGATCCAGATGATATGGCCCGAAGTATTAAGGTGCCTGTTGATGCGTTGAATGGGTTGTTGAGTGCCGGGAAGCGAGTGTATGTGCATTGTACGGCTGGAATTTGCCGAGCTCCGGGTACGGTTGTGGGCTACCTTCACAAATATCGGGGTATGTCACTGGAAGGCGCGTTGGAATTGGTAAAGCTAAATCGAACTATTGCAAACCCCTACATGGAAGCGTTGAAAATTGCTTTTAATCAGGAAGATTAGAAGACTTTTGTAAAATGGCCGTGGTTGTAAGAGCTAGACCTCAGCACGCGGTAAGGAGTTCCCTGAGCGACACTGTTCCGCGATAAGCTATTTTTTAGTATTGGGTTAATTTCATCGAATCTGGAAGCGGCTTATATATTACAAATAGTTATAATATGTTTGTGAAACAATAGCTGGTTAATCGAAACAGTAAGAGGTAAGAATGGATCAAATTGAAGCGCTACTAAATCAATTGAATGGGATGGTTTGGGGGCCTCCCATGCTTATAGCTTTGGGCGCAGTTGGCCTATATTTATCTTTTGGGTTGCGGTTTTTACCTTGGCGAAAAATTCCTTACGGGTTTAAATTGCTCGCAAGCTCCGAGGCTGGGGCAAGAGGTGAGATTCCACCTTTTCAAGCGCTTATGACGGCAATGTCTGCAACAATCGGTACCGGTAATATTGCTGGGGTCGCGACAGCGATAGCCTTAGGCGGGCCGGGGGCGGTATTTTACATGTGGCTAATTGCTCTTGTAGGCATGGCTACCAAGTATGCTGAGGCGGTGTGCGCAGTTTATTTCCGCGAAACTGATGCGTCTGGGCAGTATGTTGGTGGACCAATGTATTACCTAAAAAATGGGGTAGGAGAACGTTATCCTCGATTAGGAAAAGGTCTGGCAGTAAGTTTTGCGATTTTTGGGGCAATCGCGGCATTCGGCATTGGCAATGGAACGCAAATCCATTCAATGGCAGATGTGTTAAACAATGACTTTCAGGTGCCGAAGATGCTAACAGGTGCAGTAGTTGCGGTGTTAGTGGGTTTTGTTGTACTTGGAGGGGTAACGCGAATTGGAAACCTGGCTGGCAAGTTAGTACCGGCCATGGTGGTTTTATACATAGGTGGCGCTATCACCGTGATTACCATTAATGCCAGTGCAGTACCAGCAGCCTTTGAGTTGATTATTAGCAGTGCGTTTAATCCGGTTGCGGCAGCGGGTGGGTTTACCGGAGCGGCAGTTGCTGCTGCAATAAGGTTTGGTGTTGCCAGGGGCGTATTTTCAAATGAGTCTGGTTTAGGCAGCGCTGCAATTGCACATGGTGCTGCCCGCACCAATAGCCCGGTTCGCCAAGGCCATATTGCGATGCTGGGGACGTTTATAGATACAATCGTTATTTGCACGCTTACTGCCTTGTGTATTATTACTTCTGAGACCTGGATGTCGGGCGAAAATGGTGCTCCACTTACGGCTTTGGCATTTGGTTCAAGTTTTAGCGGCGGAAATTATGTGGTTACGATTACCTTGGCGGTGTTCGCTTTTACCACCATAATCGGTTGGAGCTATTACGGTGAACGTTGCTGGCAATACTTATTAGGCGAGCGTTCAGTAATTGTATACAGAGTTTTCTGGGTATTAGCGGTATTTTTGTTTTCTAGTGTAAAAATTGACTTTATCTGGACACTGTCAGATACCCTCAATGGTCTAATGGCCGTGCCAAATTTGATTGGTTTAATTATACTTGGGCCGCTAGTGTTCAGGTTGACCCGCGAGTATAAGCAAGAATCGACTTAGTGCGGAGCGCCAGCTGCTATAGAGTATGTTGAGTGAGCATTAGAGCTAACGATTGCTTGGTTGGTGTTTTATTTTACAGATCCATATGCCACAAGTAGATGGAACCGTTAAATGGCTCAACGATGAAAAGGGGTTTGGTTTATTGAGCAAGGAGGCGGTAAAGGTACATTTATCTGCGATTAATTCTGAAGGCCGTTAAACACTTGTAGATGAACAGAAAGCTACCATGGACGTGGTGCCAGGTGGTAAAGGCCTAAAAGCCTAAAACGTAACGCCTCTCTAGGTTAGGCCACGGTTCTTTTGACCCATTAGTTAATGTTACGATTTACTAGCATCCCTTCAGTTGATAGCTGACTCTATTTTGCCTACTGATTTATTGCACGGCCAAGGTTATCATTCGAGCTGCCTTGTAAAATCCATAGTATATATTTGAGGAATTTGTATGCGCGCTAAAATCGTATTTATCGTTATATTCACCCTCTTACTTAACGCGTGCTCTTCAGATAAAGAGTCTGCAGCTGAATCCGCTGCGGAATTTGTGCAGCGTGTGCAGGAAGAAATGCAGCTAGTAGCCCGTGAAAGTGAAACAGCGGCTTGGGTACGAAACACCTACATTACTCTAGATACGGGGCTTATTGCTGCAAAGGCGAACGAACGGTGGCTAGCGTTCCTCAGTAAGGCTGTCGAGCAATCCAAGCAATATAACGACGTAGAAATGTCGGTTGAAACAAGGCGTGCTTTAGACCTTCTAAAGTTGAGCACTTCACTACCAGCGCCATCTGATCAGGCCCTGCGTGCGGAATTATCAACTATAAGCACGGAGCTTGAGGGAATGTATGGTGCGGGCGAATTTTGTGATGCATATCAGAACTGTAGAGACCTTGGCGCGCTGGAAGATGTGATTGATAGCTCCAGAGACTACGATGTCCTATTAGAGGCTTGGGAGGGCTGGAGAACGGTCGCAGAGCCCATGCGGCCAATGTACACAAGGATGGTGGAAATCGCCAACGCGGGCGCGGTTGAGATGGGGCACGCAGATTTGGGCGTGATGTGGAAATCTGGTTACGACATGAATGTACAAGATTTTGAGATAGAGCTAGAACGGTTGTGGTCTCAAGTTGAACCAATGTATGAGCAGCTTCAATGTTATGTTCACGATCGATTGCAAGATACTTATGGTGCCGACAAGGTGATTGATGGCGAGCCAATACCTGCGCATCTCCTAGGCAATATGTGGGCACAACAGTGGTCCAATATTTATGACCTAGTTGAGCCATACCCCGGAGTTTTGGCGCTTGATGTTACCTCAAGTATTGAATCTATGGGGTGGAGTGCGGTAGAGATGACCGAAGTTGCGGAGGAGTTCTTTACCTCACTTGGCTTGCCTGAGCTACCGGAGTCATTTTGGAGCAACTCAATGCTAACCAAGCCAGAAGATCGAGATGTGGTCTGCCACGCGAGCGCTTGGGACATGGATAATGGAAATGATGTGCGAATTAAACAATGTGTAGAGCCTACCGAAGAGGAGTTTTCAACGCTTCATCATGAGTTAGGGCATATATATTATTATTTGATGTACAAGGATCAACCATTACTCTTTAAAGGTGGCGCGCACGATGGTTTCCATGAGGCCGTTGGAGACACGTTGACCTTATCAATGACGCCAGGATACTTAAAAGATAAAGGCCTGATTGAAAGCGTAGAAGTTAGTGAAGAAGCAACCATTAACCAGTTGATGAAAATGGCTCTGGATAAAATTGCCTTTCTACCTTTTGGAAAATTAATTGACGAATGGCGCTGGCGTGTATTCTCGGGTGAAGTAACTGAAGAAGAATATAATGACCTTTGGTGGTCGTTGAGGACTGAGTATCAAGGTATAGCTGCGCCGGTTGAGCGATCTGAAAAAGCCTTTGATCCAGGGGCCAAATTTCATATTCCCGGCAATACGCCATACACACGATACTTTCTGTCGTTTATTATGCAGTTTCAATTTTTTAAATCATTGTGCGAAACGGCCAGTCACGAAGGTGCGCTGCATGAGTGTTCTATTTATGGGAATACTGATGCTGGTGTGCAGCTCGCCGACATGCTCGCGCTTGGTGCTAGCAAGCCATGGCCAGATGCTATGCAGGCACTTACTGGCCAGCGTGAAATGGATGCGTACGCCTTAGTCGAGTACTTTTCACCGCTGACTGCGTGGTTGGAAGAACAAAATGAGGGTAAAGCTTGTGGATGGTAAGCAATTAAATTTTTAAGGAGCTTTTAACAGATATGAGGACAGTTATTGTCGGGGCCAGCCCCAAGCCAGAACGCTATTCAAACAAGGCTCAACAAATGCTCGTTGCAAATGACCATGAAGTTGTGGGGGTGCGACCTGGAATAACCGAGATTGAAGGTATGCTTTGCGTCCCTGAGCTTAACAATGTTACTGGTATAGTGGATACCGTGACAATGTATATCTCTGCCAGTAGATCATCTTCGATGATTGACGATTTACTAGAGTTAAAATCTCGTCGCGTTATATTCAATCCCGGTTCTGAGAATCCAGTATTGGAGGCGGCATTGCGGGAAGTAGGAATTTTAGTCGATCATGCATGTACACTCGTGCTACTAAACACAAAACAGTATTAGCATATGTTAAAAAAGGTCGAATCAAAGGCTCTAAACGTTTTAGGGGGAGAATTACAGGATTGTAGTTTCGACCCCGTAACAGGGTTTTTTCGGGATGGATGTTGTAATACCAATGCGCAAGATGTCGGTTCGCATACAATCTGTGTGCGATTAACCGAAGAATTTTTGCAGTTCTCAAAAGCCACTGGTAATGACTTATCTACACCGATGCCACAATTCAATTTCCCGGGCTTGAATCCTGGTGATCAGTGGTGTCTTTGCGCTGTCCGTTGGCTCCAGGCCTTTGATCAAAATATGGCGCCGAGCGTGCGTTTGACCGCGACCCATGAGAGAGCGCTGGATATTGTGCCGTTAGAAGCTTTAAAGGCGTATGCGCTAGATTTAAATTAGAGTTACCTAAAATCTAAAGGAGTACGATGCTTTAAATGTTAGGTCGCTTTCGGTAGTGGTGAAGGAGTTATCTAAATCCTGGTATTGCCAACCCTGATTAAATACCAAAAAAACGTCCTGTCCGGCCTTAGGAATCCAATGTAGTCGGCTATTAAAACCGAGATTTTCGCTAATATTGTCGTATTGGAAAAGATTAGACCATGACAGTTTTGACGAGAATACCCATGTGGCTGTAAAGTCGTTTAGCCGAGTTATGAATCTGCCTTGAGGTAGATCAACATCCGAATGTTGTACACCCAAAGAGAAGCTGAACTTTTGCGAAGGGCGCCATGTAACGTCAGACCGTGCATTCAAAATAGTTCCACCGTAATAGCCACCAAAAAAGGCACGTGTACTAGTAAAAATTCTTCGGTGACTACTGGTGCTTATTCCAAGAGCCCAGGCGGTCCATTGGTAGTTTCCCGTTGGCACTGTTATGGCAATATTACGCAAGGGTTGATCGTCGATGCCTCTTACGCTGGCTTTTCGGCGTGACCAATATCCCCATATTCGATCGCCACTTTGGTTAGTTGCGTCTAGCAGTTGAAGTTTGGAAATCCGCGTCTGTACCTGACCATTATCCAAATATTCCCAGCTGATGTATTCTGCGCTAGGGTTATATTGTTGAATCACGCCGTCCACTGAACGTGTACTGTGAAATACCTTGGCACGTTTTAGATTTACTCCTTTGCGAGTAACAAAGCCAAGCGCCGGATTGAAGTTTTCGGCAACCTCCTGATATTGTATATGACCACCGAAACCGAGAGTACTGGGAACCGCGAGCTTCACTCCTAGAGCATATTCGTCATCGAGTTCTAAATCCCCTGAAGTTTGCTGATACCAGGCGTCTGCAGTAAAAGCACGGCTACGTCCAAGACGAGTATTTCGGTATCGAAAATCGGCCCCTACCAAACTGTTGTTCGTGTTTGAACGCGGGTCTCCATAGGTATAGATCACGCCAATGCTAGATTCCTGAAAAACATCTTTTGTGAGCCGGCCGACAAACATATCAGTGGCATCAAGCGTAGCGAACTTTTCCTGACGAATTACCAGACCACCAACATTCAAACCTGCCACACCTCCACTAATCTTAACACCAGCGTCGAGACCTATTGCTTCACCGCTTCGCGCCAGGCCGATTTTTCGTGAGAAAAATGGGCGGCCGTTCTGTCTTTCAGCGCCACTAAACGATGTGCTCTTTTCATTTGCCCCAATATTACCAAAGTCGAAAATATCGAAATCCCTTAGGAAAAACTCACGTTTTTCTGGAAAGAATAGACTGAATTGAGTGAGGTTGACCTGTCGGTCGTCTACTTCAGTGGCTGAAAAGTCTGTGTTGATCGTTAGTGCAGCGTTTAGCTCTGGCGTTATTTTATAGAACACATCCATTGATGGTTGAAAGGTGCTGGCAGATTCGCTCGTCACATTATCTTTATGTTTATTCAAGCTAATCGAGGGTTCAACGTCGAGGCCTAAACCTTGATTAATGTCGCGCAAAGCCGTCATAGTTCCAGATGTGCCCGGATTCATTGCCTGGTTTTGCGAGTACCATCCCATACGTTCCGAGGTTAGCTCGTGATCGCGTCGAAAATTAATTCCCCAGGTTGTTGCATTAGGATCGAAAGACAGCGTTTTAAACGGTATTTGCATCTCTACAGACCAGCCGTATTCAGTATCGGTTGCCTGGCCTTGCCAAATACCCTCCCAATTTGATTGGGTATTACTGGTACCAACAAATAGAGAGTCGGATCGGACCGAGTTTCTGTTCAAAATAAAGATGTATCCGCGACGACCGTCACCAAACGGGTCTAGAATCAAACCTAGCCTGTCATCAGAACCAGTTCCTTCGCCCTGTCGTAATATATTGGCGATAAGATCTTCTTTATTTCGATAATAGAGTCGAGCAGCGACATATAAATTGTTTGAGTCGTAGGTGACCAAAACCTCGGTTTTCTCAGAAGCAGGCAGGTACTCATTTGGCTGAACTTGATAAAAGTCATCAATCTGATGTGCGCCAAGCCAGGCGGGGTCGCCATCAACTATGCCGTCAATAATTGGCGCAACCTCGGTTCGAGGGGCATCAAAGTGCTTATTCGCGATCTGATGTGCGCCAAGCCCGGGGTCGCCACCAACTATGCCGTCAATAATTGGCGCAACCTCGGTTCGAGGGGCATCAAAGTGTTTGTTCGCGAGGTCAACC
>JAQWNC010000020.1 GCA_029246505.1 Arenicellaceae bacterium | reverse complement strand
GGAACAACAGATAGAATGTTAAGTAATGAAATTCTTGATTTTATATTGAGTGGTGCAAACCAATAAAGTGTCAATATTAATTTTAAAAAACTAACAAGACTAACTACGGCTAAATGCCTGGACTACCGATATATGAAAAATCTCGCTAAAGTTTTTACTATGCTCTGCCTGACAGCAATAAGTTTATCAGCAAGCGGGCAAGCTTCTGTAGATGAACTGGTCATACGTGGTCAGGAATTATTTCACTCAGACATTGGCTGTAAGATTTGCCATGCCGATACTGGTGAGGGTTTAGTAGGACCCTCTATATTATTTGGGCCTACGCCAGTGGATATATTTGATCAGCTAGAGAGCAACCCAGTAATGGGAGTGATTGTCGATAAGATGAATCCAACAGACGAGGATCTCGCTGCGATTTCGATGTATATACGAACTTTGGCCAATCTGCCCGTTGAAGAGGGTATGGCCGAGCAATGGTTGGCCGGGCTTGCTGCGGTAAAGAACAACCAAGCCGAGCGGATAGAGTTTGCCAAGACCCCTAGAGACCTTCAGATTGAAGGTATAGAGCGATTTTCCTCGGTGCAAGAAACATGGACGCGGCGCTCTATCGAAGGCAGTGTTTGGAGTGAATACCCATCGCGGATTGTTGCAACCTGGGATGCCGGTGAACCAAAATTTATACCTGAGCCTGGTAAAACATACTGGTATGAAAATGTTGGTACAACCAGTTCCCCATCTGTCTTGTATGAAGGCTATCAACCACCATCAAGTAACGCTTTGGTCGTTGGTGATGCGGAAACTATGGAGGTTATAGCGAGTTATCAGGTTCCGGATAACCTACGCTCAGTGGTTCATACTTCTGCGATGTCACCCGATGGTAAGTATGCTTATATGGTTGGGCCGCGAGAACCTGGTCCAGACGGAGCACCTGATCCTTCCGGTTCAACTACGATGTTGGTACTTGATGCGCTTAGCTTGCAGCACGTTGCGCAGGTGACCATAGGTGCTCGATTACATCATGGGCAGGTTTTTGGCGATAAAGTTCTTTTCGATAATTTTGCTCGTGACCCCGATGGTTTAGGCATGTTTCTTTATGATCCAGACACTAATGAAGTGATGGGTGGTGTTAAAGATATTGATATGGGTGGTTTTCTTTACACAGTCTGGACAGATGCAGATTATGAGTATATCTATGCACTCATGGAGCCAGCTGGTTATGCGCCAGGTCGTAGTACCGGTATGACTGGAGCCACATTGATTTATCAAGGTTCTTTGATGGCAATGCGGCCATTCTGGATTGCCAAGATTGATCCGAAAACCTGGGAGGTCATTGATGAATTTCCAATACCAGGATATCGACCAAACTGGGTAGTAGTGGATTCGGCGAAAGAGTTTTTATACGTTATTACAACTACCTCTCAGGTATCAAAGGTGAATGTTAATACTGGTGAGGTGTTGTGGACAAATGGTACGGGAATTGGACCTTACGGTGGATCTTTGAACGCTGATGAGACCGAGTTTTGGGTTGCTGATAAGGGTGAGGCTGCACATCATCTCGGCCGGACTATTACTGTAATTGACACCGAGAGCGGGCATGCGACTGACACCTTGTTTGGTGCCTATAAAGTAGACCATGTTTTACTTTCTCCAAATGGCAAGGAAATGTGGGCCACCAGTAACGGTGAAGGGCGAATATTCGTCTATGATGCAGTTACCAAAGAACTTATTAAGAAGATCGATATGCCAGGTAATGGTGATGCTCATGGTTTGATCTGGGTGCATTACGACGAGAATGGGCAGCCACGAACGGTTCGCGATCAGGGTAACTTCCATGGTGGCATTAATCCTGCATTAGGTAAGGTACTCGACTACTAGGTTTTATGTTGTTTACTTGTACGACGTAATTTCAGGAAGTCTAAGATTAAATACGAGAAGAGCTGGAGTTTAGATGAACAATATATTCAAGTTAGATAGGAATAAGTTGGGTAGTCAACGCGCTCAAAAAGTGAGCACAGCTCTATTTGTATTGATTGCAAAGAGAAGAATCGTTTCTTTTTTCACTTCGTTAGTACTTGTCTTGGGGCTGGCAATGCCGGCCACGACGTTTGCCGACACTATCGCAATGATAGGCACTGGTTCAGTTGGTAGTGCTTTAGGGCCTCGATTTGCGAGCATTGGACATCAGATTGTTTATGGCTCACGTAGCCCTGATTCCGAAAAAGTTATGGCATTGGTAGAGGCTACAGGTAATGAAGCATCAGCGACGACACCTGCGGCCGCAGTTCGTCAGGCGGATATCGTGGTGTTGGCGTTGCCATGGGCAGTTGCTGAAGAGGTGGTTATCGGTCTTGGAGATCTTTCCGGGAAAATTATAATTGACCCGATTAATCCTCGGATCATCGATGACGAAGGTTGGGCGGATTATCCGACTTATACCTCCAATGCCGAGCGAATCCAAATTCTCGCGCCGAATGCTATGGTGGTAAAAGCGTTTAGTACGATTAGCGTCGACACGATGATCGACCCAACCCTGGTTGACCACCCAATAACAATTCCCCTGGTTGGTAACGATTCAGAGGCTAAAGAAGTCGTTGCAGAAATATGTGAGGCCTTGGGATTCGAGACAATGGACTTTGGGCCAGTGCGTTATGCACATATTCTGGAAGGCTTGTATCTATTGCGCGGCAATGCCAGACTTTATGATAATTATTTCGAGTGGAATTTCCCTGCTAGCAAGCGGGGTAATTTTTCCGGAAGGAAGCCCTAGACCGCCAAATAGACTAAATCAAGATAGACTAGTATTGGCGCTGCTGTATTAATTTAATCCTTACGAAGCTTTAGCATTCGTACGGTACTTAATATTACGGGTCTAGCATTACGGGAAGATATAGCTTAATCGTCATCGCTAACCCCGGAAATAAATATAACTTGATATCAAATTACAGCGGTTGCTGCCTGCTGATAAATGGGCATAAACACCTTCAATATTTAAAAGAATAGATTAGAGGAACATGCAAAATGAGCACATTTAAAATCGTCCTGACAGATAATATTTTCCCGGATTTGATTATTGAGCGGGAGATGCTTGCAAAAGTCGACGCGGAGTTAATCGAAGTTACCGACCCCTCGAAGTTGGCCGAAGAAGTAAAGGACGCCGATGCAGTTATTAACACTTATGCCGAGCTTACGGCCGATATCATTGGTGGTATGCAGAAGTGTCGTCTAATTATTCGTAATGGTATCGGAGTGAATACCATTGACGTTGATGCCTGTAACGAGAATGGCATTATGGTAGGTAATATTCCTACCTACTGTATTGAAGAAGTAGCGACGCATGCTATTACTCTAATGCTTACTTTAAACCGTAAATTATTTTTGTATAACGATAGTGTTAGGTCTGGGGTGTGGGATGTGAAGAAAGGATCCCCGATTCAGTCAGTCGTTGGTGCAACCTTGGGTTTGGTAGGTTTTGGAAGGATTCCGCGTTTGATAAACGAGCGCGCGCTTGCTCTTGGTATGAAGGTATTAGCTTATGATCCATTTGTCAGCGCAGAAGATGCGGCTGCGGTTGGTGCGCAGAAGGCTGAAATTGATGAAGTGATTAGCGATAGTGACTTTATCTCTATTCATTGCCCGCTTACGCCGGATACTCGCGGAATGTTTAACTATGAAGCCTTCAAGGCGATGAAAGATTCTGCCTACCTTATTAACACAGCTCGTGGACCTGTGATAAACGAGCCAGATTTGGTAAGAGCGCTTGAAGAAAACCTGATCGGTGGTGTAGGCTTAGATGTGCTTATGGAAGATCGTGGACAAACAGATCATCCTTTGTATGCGTTTGATAACGTAATAATCACGCCGCACGCAGCTTGGTATTCAGAACAGTCAATTCTTCGTCGTCGAACTCAAACGGTAGAAAGTGTTATGGAAGTACTTCAAGATCGTGAACCCAATTCATATTTGAATAAGGGTAAGTTGAAGTAACGCTTCGTTATTGGAATAATTTTAGAACGTGTAGTTTGGTAACAAAAAGGTAGGTGGAATAATCGATTAACTATTTAATAGGTGGGGGAAACAAGTGAAGTGCAATATTAAAACAGTTTCAACGAGTCTTTTTCGTAGTGTAAGTATAAGTTTTGGAATTGGCCTACTACTGATGCCAGGAGCTTATGTGGTGGCGCAATCACCCGGTTCAGGGGGGTTTTCCGCGATTCCTGGGCAAAGAGGAGGTCAGGATATCTTTGGGCCGTATGAGGCTGTAGAAGGCTGGCCTCGGGGTATTTTAGGATTACCCGGACATGAAGCGTGGACTACTGGATCTGGACAAAGCATCTTTGCTGAAAATCCGGATCGTATATTTCTTCTCCATCGTGGCGAAATTCCAAACATTGAGCGACCAGAACAGGAAGTATACGAAGAAGTCGGGCCAAACCTCGCTTTTCCGGTACGGCAGGTTCCGTGGCGTAATGCTTCTGTGGGAATACGATCCAGTTTACCGGGCGCAATCGATGGTGACGATACAGATAGAGGCGAATCGGGTGTAGATCATCGCTGGGAACATATTTTGGTTGTGGTGAACCGAGAAGGAGAGGTGATTGAAGAGTGGACTCAGTGGGATCATCTATTTCGCCGGCCACATTACGTCACAATTAACCCGTACGACCCAGAAAAGCACGTCTGGATTGTTGACGATTTCCGACACGCTATATTCAAGTTCACCAATGATGGTTCAGAGCTAGTTCAAACCATTGGTATTCCGAATGAGTCTGGCAATGACGATGCTCATTTTAACCGCCCGACGTTTTTGGCGTTCCTTCCAGACGCTATGTATGTAGCCGATGGATACGCAAACACTCGGGTTGTGAAGTTTGATAACGATGGAAATTATGTAAGTACCTGGGGTGAAAAAGGTACACCACCGAATGAAACTCGGCCCAATTATATGAACAACGTTCATGGCATTGCGGTTAATGCAGAAACTCGAATGGTGTATGTTAATGACCGTGCAAATAATCGTGTACAGGTGTTTGATGAAGATGGCGTATATCAAGATGAGTGGAGCTTCGGCCCAGAACCAACTGATATTCACCTGATTTATATAGGAGCCGATAACATCTTATGGGCGGCCGATAGAGCAACTACAAAAATATTGGGTTATAGCCTGGACGGCACATTGCTATACAGCTGGGGTGTTTTTGGTGACTTCGCAGGTGCACAGTGGGGTGTACACGGGTTGAGCGTTGATCAGGAAGGGAATTTCTATATAGCTGAAGTAGGCAACGGCCGTACTCAGAAGTACATGCCTCGCGCAGGTGCCAGACCCGAAACCATGTTGGGTATACCGATTTATTCTGCTTGGGATTAAAAGATGAGAACAAATAACTTTCTAAACAAAGTAATGAAACTGATAGGAGATAATTATGAATTTTAAAATGTTAGCTTGCTTTATCGCGCTATTCGCCAGTTCTGCCTTTGCGCAACAACCACCGGAATCAATACCGATGATGTCTTCAGACATTATTGCCAGTCATGGAGCATTCTATGTTGGCGGTGAGTATGTCGGCGAGCCTGGCGAAGAGACTATGGGTGGCTCAATGTATGTTGAGGTTATGGTGCCTAAAGAAATTAAGCACCCTCACCCGATTGTGTTTCTTCATGGTGCCGGGCAAACCGGCTATGACTGGCTGTGGACCCCTGACGGTCGGCCGGGTTGGGCTTATGATTTTCTTGAGCAAGGTTATGTTGTCTACCTACAGGATTATCCCGCACGTGGCCGATCACCTTACGTTCCAGCGGTGAATGGAGAGCTGAACATACGCACTGGGCGTACGTTGGAAAAAATATGGACAGCGCCAACCGTTGAGGATTTTCCGCAGGCCGCAAAATTTACCCAATGGCCGGGAACCGGAAAAATGGGCGACCCCATTATGGATAACTTTACCCGCACTCAGATGCAGTATATGGGTGCTGGTCAGGATAAACTGGTTATCGATGCGAACGTACAGCTGTTAGATCTAATCGATACGCCGGTTATTATGCTTACCCACTCACAAGGCGGATGGTTTGGCTGGAATATTGCTGATGAAAGACCAGATTCGATCGTTGCGATTGTTACCGTAGAGCCCGCAGCCCCACCTATTCGTGGTGTTAATTTTGCGACGGTTAGCTATCGTGAGTCGGGGGGGGGTATGCAGTGGGGTGTAACTAATACACCTATTACCTATGACCCACCGATTAGTGAGTCCTCAGAACTTAACGTTATTCTAGATGAGGACCTGGGGGGGGCAGATATTGTAGGGTGCTATCAACAAGAAGAGCCTGCTCGACAGTTAGTCAATCTGACTGAAATCCCGGTATTGTTTCTTAACGGTGAAGGGAGTTACCACCGAATAGTTGATCACTGCCTGGCAAATTGGCTTAACCAGGCCGGAGTTGAAACTCGGTATGTTCGTCTGGAAGAAGTCGGGTTACCCGGGAATGGCCATGAAATGATGCTGGAGTTGAACAGCAAAGGCATTTCTGATTTTATTGGTCGTTGGTTGGAAGAAACCCTGCAGTAATAGCTAGATTACATGCGTATAGTAAGGGGCGGTTTACCGCCCTTTTTTATTCGCCCATAGTTGATTTGAAATCTCTCTAATAAATAATTTATATTTTAAATAGAAAGTTTTTATCCTGAACAGGAGAGTTTTCCATCACAGTGTCACGATTTACCGACGCCCTGTGGCTTGATAGTCTTTTACCCGCTTTGTTTTCGACTCGTAGTAGCGAAACAGCAGCTAGGGGCGTCCGGCTGACGAGAGTCTCCGAAAAATTTATTTATTTTAGTTATCTATTGCAAAAAACTGTGAGTCAAGTAGTCTTAGGGAAGAATTGCGTCAATATTTTACATAATAGACGTAATAAATAAAAATTTTTGTACCATATTTTTAAATATTAGTTACAATTTTAGGAGTAGTACTATGAGAGTTAAAGTAAATTTCATGTGCGCTAAAGAGAGTGCATTTACCGCTGGAGCTGTGTTGGCGGGAGCAATGCTGGTTTTGCCATCCGGCCAAGCCATTGCTCAGGATAATGGCACTGCAGCGAGCCGTGCTATGTTGGAAGAGATTGTCGTAACTTCTCGCCGACGTGAAGAGAGCTTAGCCGACTTGCCGATGTCCGTGACAGCCTTTACCGCCGACGGGATGCAAGCGTTGGGTATCCATGACATCATGGATGTCAGCGAAAATACACCCAATGTGAACTTCACGCATACGGGTCGACGCTCAGTTACTGCTTTATACATTCGTGGTATCGGTAATTCGTCCCCGACTGCCTTGCGGGCGTCCGGTTCGGGTGTCTATATCGATGGTCACTATATGCCCAATACGGTTGGGAATATGATGAACACCGTGGATGTCGAGCGAATCGAGGTAATGCGAGGCCCACAGGGCACGCTATTCGGTAAGAATACTACTGGTGGTGCGATTAACGTCATCAGTGCCAAGCCTGGTCCGGAGAGAGAGGCATCGATGACGGTGCGGTCTGCGGAGTTTGGCCAGCGAGATTTCCGGGGAATGGTGAATATGCCGATTAATGACTCCCTTTCTACACGTTTTAGCTATGCTAAAGAGACGTCGGACGGTTACTACTACAACCGGACTCTCTCAGAGATGTCAGGCGCGACGGACTTGGAAGCAATTTCTGCTGCATTGCGTTTCACGCCTAACGATAACTGGACGATCGATTTAACCTTTCGTGGTAACTACCAGAACGACGACAATGCGCCAGGTGAGTGCACGACGCGTCCGACCCAGTCACAAGTTAATAATCTGGCGAACGGCTCCAATGTTAACCACCCGGCTCAGATCTACTCGGGCCCAGTCTACGAAGATGGTAGAGCCCAGTGGGGCGGTCCGACAAAGTATCCAGATGGTAGCAGGACACAAGTTGGTGGCCACATAGAGCGACTCTATGCGGGCGCGACTCTTGACTATTGGAACGATTGTCTTACAGACCAAGCAGCTGGTGACTTTGTCTTCTCTGCAGAGAAGAAAAGCTTCTTGAAGCTTGACAACGAGCAATTCGGTGCCATAGTCAATTGGGATTCTGCCGGTGCTATTGGTTCGCTTGATAACCTGAACGTCAAGACCACCTTTTCTACGCATGATACGAATTACTACTACCTACAGGATCGCGATTTCTCATCAATTCCAATCGATGCGATCGGTTCGACAGGCAACGGGCAATTACGTACAACAGATAGTTTAGAGATTTTAATTGACGCTGAAGTAAATGAAAATCTAAGCTTCTTGGTTGGGGCCCATTTTTTCAAAGATGATGTCAATAACGGAACGGATTGCATGAACAAGGCACTCGCGAACCTTACTGCTCTACAAGATCCGAATAGCGGGTTCAGCATCGAATGTACACGCGATGGCGGTACACAGTTCGATTGGTTGTCTAGTCCTCGTCAGGCTCCGGGTGGTCCGGTTCCGAGCGGCAGGGGTGGCACGATGCTTAACGAATCAAGCGCCATTTTTGCTCATATGACCTATTCGATCAACGATGATTGGTCGTTAGATGTAGGCGGTCGCTTCACTGATGAAGACCGTTCTTTCCTTCAGACCGAGTTTGAAACCGTCTCTGAGACCTGCTCTTTTGGTCAACCGGGCGATCCGCGACCTACGGAGCTTTGTGATCCGACCTACATCCTGAGTAATGGATCAATGTTCCAGGACGGGTTCTATAACGATACTAAAGCGAACTTCCAAGTATTCACACCGATGGCCAGTCTGACTAAGGAATTGGATAACGGCATGCTCTACTTGTCGTATTCGGAAGGTTTCCTATCTGGCGCGTTCAACGATGAGCTGAATGCGACTAAGTTGCCAGAATTGATCCCGTTATTGACATATGATCCTGAATACGTGAAAAACTATGAGATTGGCCTTAAAGGGACATTTCTCGATGGTCGTATGACTCTTTCCGGTGCTGCCTTCTACATGGACTATTCAGACAAGCAGGAGCAGGTTAGTATCGACAACTCTGCTGGTTTATATGGTGGTGATCCTGACATTGGGATTGTTACGAATGCCGGTCAGGTAGATATTTACGGTATAGAGGCCGAACTACGTGCTATACCTTGGACCAACGGTTTCTTGATGTTGGATGTGGGTTACCTGCAGTCCGAGTACAGCGAGTTCAATTCGTTCGATAGTTCTGCGCCAGGTGGGGGTTCTACTATAGATCAATCGAACCTGACAATTGCGGATTTCTCTCCGGAATGGACTGTCAGTGCCTCGATCGAACATGAGATCGAACTCAGTAACGGTGCGACGTTGACCCCGAATTTGGGTATGTACTATCAGAGCGATTATGACTTTATTGGCGGGCTCGATGGGTCTAAAAATGAGTCATCATTTTGTGCTCAGGATGCTTATTCCAAGTTTCGGGCTCGTGTGACTTATCGTCCTACAGACGGTGACTGGCAGGCCTCATTATTTGGTAACAATATTACCGATGAGCGTTACAAAGAATGGTGTGGAAACGGGCGAGGTGGTACATATTACGCACGCATCACACAGCCGGCTACTTGGGGCATGGAATTCAGTTATAACTGGGGTAGCTAAAGTAGAGCCAAATAACGTTTTAGTCTAGCGTATGACATAACACGGTACCTTCTAGGAGGTACCGTGTTTTTTTTGATAACATCTCCAGCAGCAATCAAGGAAACAAGCAGCCCGTGGATACGAATCGGTCCGTAAAAGCTCAGTAAAACTGCGGTGCGGGCATTCTGTTCCATATACTTCAATTAGGTGCCTGAGCAGACACTGCGATGAAGGAGTTAATTGACTGGGTTGATCAAGCATACGGCTTTGTCATAGAAAAAATACTATCAACTATTTAAATTACTAAATGTGGGATTCGGATCATAAAACCAAAAACCACTAATGAGTAGGCCTATCGAACTGAAGGAGAGATTACAGTGTTTCATGTCGTTCGTGTGGGGCTCGCCGTAGTGGGGCTCATGATGATCGGGGTATCTGGGGAGCGAGTGGCCGCTCAATCGAATTTGGTACCAAATCCCTATCACTCGATTCTGGATTGGGCCAAGCTGCCACAGGGTAGAATCTGGGGGCAGATGGCGGCGCTCAACATCGATAGCCACGGTAATATCTGGGCTGTTGAACGATGCGGAGGTACCACCTGTAACGGTCGGCCCGAAGCGCCTGTGCTTGCGTTTAGCCCGTTAGGTGATGTCGTGAAGAGCCTTGGCGTAGGAGTCTTTGTCTTTCCCCATGGCATAGCTATTGACGATGAAGATAACTTATGGATTACCGATGGCCGAGCGACGGATGGAAAAGGGCATCAGGTCATTAAGTTTAGCCCGAATGGCGAAATCGTGATGAGGTTGGGTACCGCCGGCGTAGCCGGCGAGGGTCCTGACACTTTCAATGGGCCTTCGGCCGTGATCGTCGCTGCCAATGGTGATATTTTCGTGGGTGATGGACACGATGCCGGGACAAATGCGCGGGTCGTGAAGTTCTCGAAGGATGGGACATTTATCAAGGCTTGGGGACAAAAAGGTGTAGGCCCCGGTCAATTTTCGACTCCCCACTCTCTGGCCCTGGATTCCAGAGGCCGGTTATTTGTCGGGGACCGCGGGAACAATCGGATCCAGCTGTTTACCCAGGATGGAATGTTCCTCGAAGAGTGGACACAATTCGGTCGGCCTAGTGGGATTTGGATCGATAGCAATGACGTTATCTACGTCGCTGATTCTCAATCGAACATACTTTTGAACACAGGGTTCGGGCGCGGCCTCCGAATAGGGAGCGCCAAAGACGGATCCGTCACAGCGTTCATACCCCATCCCAACCCTGATCCCGCTTCCCCAGCGGCCGAAGGCGTGGTGATTGATTCCGCTGGTAACGTCTACACGGCGGGTAACGACGAGCCCGTGGCGAAGCACGTGCCGATAGACAGGTGAGTCAGTTTCTGGCGCTGATGGTGATGACGGCCGTGAACGTCGGGGATGATAATAGGGGACGTTCAAAAGAGGCGCCTGTTGCTTCACTTGTGCCTATCAATGCAGATGTTGAGAAATTATCGCCGAAACATAATTATTCTCCTTTACATGTCAGAGCACGAGGCTGTGTAGATATGTTGCGCTCTATGAGACATTTGCTATCGTTATTATACTGGGCGATGGTGAAAGACCAGTGAAGAAGTGTCGGCCAATGCACCTTAATTTAATTCAAATTATTTTATTTCATTCTCTCCAAATAATTTATTATAGATTCGTACGCTTTGATGGAAGTCTTGTAATAGTTAGAAGTATTCCAAAATAATATACTGAGGGCCTGAAGTTATAATTGGAAATATATCCTGAAGTTTTTAAATTGATCAACCACAATAAATATTTTATCGTGTTCGTCCTGATAACAGCAGGTCTCGTTACCTTTCTGAGTCAATTAAATAAACAATCAGAAAATGTAAGTAAGCTATCCAAAGGCAAGCAGTTGTCAAATATTTACTGTTCTAGCTGTCATCTCGAGTCACCGCCTAGTATTCTACCCAAACAAAGCTGGGAGATGACACTTGCATATATGGGTTACATGCTGGGGATTGATAACGCTGATTATCTCGCCGATCATCCTGAGTTTGCGCGAGAGAACGTTCTCGCTAAGAAGAAATTTCTCAACGAGGATAATTTGGTCCCCGCCGTGCCCCTATTAAGCGAGAGTGATTGGGAGGCACTACGATATTACTATGTCGAATCGGCTACTTCAGACTCACTTCCTCAGGCTGACAAACCGGTCTTGAACTGGCAGCTGCCTCAATTCAATATTATTCAATCTGACTACCATGCAGATCCTGCCGTAACAACGATGGTACATATTAGAGAGGAAACAAATCAGGCTTACATCGGTGATACGGGAGCGAATACGTTGGCCGTCCTTAGCGGTGATGGGCAACTCGAATTCGAACCCTTACAATACGGCCGAGGGATGATGCCAGTGGATATCGAGTTCACCGCCGAGTCGGCCTTTGTGGCATCTGTCGGTGATCTTATCGGGGACTATCCTGCGTACGAGAAAGTCGCAACGATAAGCCAGTTACCGATTATAGATCAGCGCATCGCTGCAACGGGCATCAGTGTTGTGGTAGACGATATCTACCGGATGGCGGACATGGAGGTGGCGGATTTAAATCATGATGGCACCCTAGATTTTGTCGTCTGCGGTTTTGGCGGCCGGCAAGGTAATGTTGCCTGGTTCGAATCGCAAAGCGATGGTAGCTACCGCGAGAATGAACTGATCAATCGCCCGGGCGCAGTTAGGGCGCAGCTGCATGATTTTAACGGAGACAATCATCTTGATATTGCCGTACTAATGTCGGATGCGAGAGAAGGGTTCTACATATTGATCAATAATGGTGCTAATGAATTTGAGATCAATACAGTGTTCGAAACACATCCGTCATATGGCCACACTTATTTTGAGTTACAGGATTTCAACAGTGATGGCCTGATGGATATCATGACTGTGAATGGAGATAACGTCGATTCAGATCCCTACAACACACTAAAGAACTTTCATGGTATTCGAATTTACTTGAATCAAGGCGATTTACGCTTCGATGAGGCGTACTTCTACCCTATGTACGGAGCATTCGGTGCTAAGGCTGCCGATTTCGATAATGATGGTGATTTGGATATTGCTGCAATCTCTTTCTACCCTGATTATGCTGTAGAGAAACGAGAGTCATTTGTATTTCTACAAAATAATGGAGATTTGGAGTTCAGTGCCCACACTAATCAAGAGTTGGTTAAGGGTCGCTGGATGACCATAGCCGCTGGTGACCTGGACGGCGATGCTGACATAGATATCATCCTGGGTGGAGCTTATATTCCAGTTGGAATGTTCGCTTATGGTAGTGACATCTTTAATTCTTTGGCAGAATCAGCGCCATCAATTCTAGTTCTTAAGAATAATTTGAACTGATTCGATCAAACATTCGCGATAAATAGTAAAGCAGGGGGGGAACTAAAATGTCACGTTTTTATCGCAAACTAGTTTTATTTTTGTTGGTCAGGGTTGTGACGGCGATGCAACTTTTTGCCCGCTTACGCACAAGCTGTGCAGTCGCCCTTCTGTGTGCTTTAAGCCTCTTCAATACGTCACCCAGTGGCGCTCAGTCAACCAACGTGGGTGAGCCCGCTCCCGCCGCAGACTGGCCAACCTACAACCGAGATCTGGCGGGCACTCGCTATTCCCCGCTTAAGCAAGTGAACAAAGACAACGTGCGGAATCTTGAGCAGGTGTGGTCTTATCGACTCGGGCGTAACGTTACTACAGGCGATCTAGGCGGTGGTTCGGAGTTCACACCCTTGGTCATTGATGGCGTAATGTACGTTGCGGCAGCCGATCGCATCGTTGCGCTTGCCCCGGAAACGGGTAGCGTACTCTGGCGGGTCGACACTGCTGAATGGGCTCCACCGTCGAGGCGTGGGCTCGCTTATTGGCCTGGCGATGGGGACATTCCGTACCGCATCTATGTAACTTCTTCGAACCAATTGATGATTTTAAGTCCCTCGGATGGAGAAACATTTACGGTGGCGATGCCAGCGTCATACAATTCCGCGCCGCTGGTGTACGGTAACCTGCTCATTGTCGGTTCAAACGGAGCACCCGGCGGGGTTCGTGCGTTGGACGCTCGCACCGGTAAGCAGGTTTGGGAGTTCCTCTCTGTTCCCCAGCCGGGTGAGTTGGGGCACGAAACTTGGCTCAACGATGCTTGGCGAAATCATCCGAATTTGTTTCATTGGGCATTTTCGATGACTCTAGATCCCGAACTCGGTCTGCTCTATACAGCATTCGAGAGTCCAGGCCCCAACGACTATTACGGTGGTGATCGGCCTGGCGATAACTTATTCGGAAACTCGATCGTTGCGCTGGATGTCGCGACGGGGAAGCGGCGCTGGCATTTTCAGACCGTGCATCACGATATATGGGATTTCGACTTACCAGCACCGCCGGCGCTTCTTGATGTAGAAGTGGATGGCGATACCGTGCCGGTACTCGCATTGGCTGGCAAGACCGGATACATGTATATCCTCAATCGAGAGACTGGGAAGCCGGTATTCGGTATCGAGGAGCGGCCCGTACCGTCTAGTGACGTTCCAGGTGAACGTAGCTCGCCGACGCAGCCGATACCGATTAAGCCCCCGCCGATCGCCAAAGTCGACTTTGATCCTAGTGATATGGTTAGGCCTGAGGACACCAGTCCCGAGCATGCAGCATTTTGTCGAGAGGTTTATGAACAGAGTGGAGGGTTTGAGAATGCCGGTTCTTACACACCTTATAATTACCGCCCACCCGGTACCGAGGTGTCGTCAACGATCGTATTTCCGGGGTCCATTGGGGGCGCTAACTGGGGTGGTGTTGCGGTTGACCCAAATCTCGGTTACGTCTTCGTTAATACAATGAATGAGGGTAGCTTCGGCTGGATAGAGCCTCACCCAGTTGTTCCAGGTGCTCATGAACGTAACAGCGTACATGGCCGTCTCGCAAGGTTTTGGTGGAACTCAGCCGAACCTGATTCCAATGGGAATGTGTACAGCGGCGGCGAGAGCGCATGGCCGTGTAACCGGCCTCCATGGGCGAACCTTATAGCCGTTAATGCGAATACTGGCGAGATTGCCTGGAAGGTTCCACTAGGCATCACTGAAGAGTTGCCGGTCGAGAAGCAGCGTACAGGTCGGCTTGGTATGGGTGGGCCGATCACCACCGCAGGCGGTCTCGTATTTATCGGCGCTACCAATGACCGACGCTTTAGAGCTTTCGATTCGAGCACGGGAGAGGAGCTCTGGATGACTCGCCTACCGATGAGCGCGATCGCAGTACCGATTACCTACCAGGGGCGCGATGGTAGACAATACGTTGCAGTCGTGGCAGCGGCAGCTTCTGCGGTTGACGACCCAAGCCCAGACGACGCGCAACAACTCATCGTATTTGCGTTACCCGATTAAACCGTCGCGGTATGAACTTGGGAATACGATTAGAATTATTTTTAGCATTTTTGTCGGAGCACTAGTCCACTAGTATGAAACGCTGGGCACGCTCGCCGCTGTGAACTTCGCCGGTATAAATATTACCCTTTGAATCGACGTCGACCATATGCAAACCGTGGAATTGCCCGCCATTGTTGCCGGCGCTACCCACTCGACTGACGACAGCGCCGTCCTCCCTGTTAAGAATCCAGATGGTATTATTCTGAATGTCCGGGACGATCAGATATTGTTGTTCGGCATCATGAGAGAAGGCGATCCCGCCAGTAGACCCGCGTTGTCGAGTTTCTACCGCGAGAAAAAATTCCTTCTGAAACTCACCTTGCTTGGTAAAAACCTGAATTCTGTTACCGCGTCGATCTGCTACATACACGAGACCATCGACTGATAAACCGATGGTGACGTGACCAACGAAATCAGCGGCCTGTGTACCGGTCTCCCGGTCAGCAGATTCCGCCGAGTAATAAGCCGCTCCGCCACCGTCAGTCGCTCCCCCCCCTACGATCCCACTGAGGGGCTTTCCGTAAGCTCCCCAGCCACGCTTGAATTGGAGCGTATCCATGTCATAGACCATGACACGCCCGTTCAGGTAGTTATCGATCGTGTACAGTTCCCGAGCGGCCTCATCTGCACGCACTTCCTCGATCTGATCAACTATAACTTCGACGTCAGGTGAGTATTTTCCTTCAGGGGCCTCATCTTCTGGGATGCGTTCTATTGCTGCTATTAATTTGCCTTCAGCCGTGTATTTACGTACGGTATCTGAGCCGATCCAAACGTATCCATCGGCATCCACCATCATGCCGTGACCTTCCGGCGTGTCCCAGGATTGAATAACGTTACCGTCGTTATCGAAGGCTATGATGGCGGGCGGCGCCACACAGCATTCCGCAGCAGGCGGATCGAGCTGCGCGTAATTTTCGGTGTTGCTAAGATTACTCGGCCGGTTCAGTACCCAGATATTGTCATCGTTATCGACATAGAGCCCAGTGACACCCTGCATCCACCACTGATTTGGTAGCGGTAACTTTGGCCATTCCGGGTCGAATTTATAACTTGGCACCTGGGCCAGCGTAGTCTGGGTGCCGAGAAATAGACAAACTACGAGCGGAGCGAAATAGAGTGCTCTTGAATTCATTTGATGTTCCTTCCTACGTGATATCTCTAGTGGGTTGAGCATGGTGACCTGTGATAGGTATGAACTTGCCCGAACGAGCCCAGACTTAGAAGGATAGTACTAAAGAGCATTAGAGATCTTCGCATGGGCATCGAACTCCCCAGTTATTTGTCATACTCTAATAGGGCTTCTTCGAACTCTTCAAATGACAAGCTATCTAAGCAGACAAACTCTTCGATTGTCCACGAAACGGCCTTGAAAGTTTTTCGACCAGTCCATGGTTCAGTGAAGGCTATTGGGTCATTTACTGTAATGTCGATAATTAATTGACCATTGCCATTACGATAGAAGCGTTCTTCTACTCGCAATTGATCGCTATGAGGGATGCCACGGCGGTCAACCCAGGTATTGTCATTGAAATTGACTGATTCGACGACCAGTGTATCGCCCTCCCAATGCCCGGTAGAGTCACCCATCCATGTTGGGGCAAGGTCATTCCGGTGAGGGCGACCGTCGGTGTATATGGCGCGAAGTAGTTGCTGGTATTCGTAACTGATTAGTATGCGTCCTGGAGTGTGGATTATTTCGAAAGGGCGTGGATGAAAATAAATACGCGGCGTACCTGGTGGGAGGCATTGGTAAATAGGGTCATTGCTGTCAGCTACCGTCACACCATTTTCACCAAATGTTGGTTTTGCAGCTTTATATTTATTTATTGCCCAATCTGTCATTGGCGGCAATTCAGCACTAAAGGCATAGTTAGAGTAGGGTTCATTATCTGAACGCATCCAGACACCGGATAGGTCTCTGGCCCTATCATTAGCGGAGGAAATAATCGATTCTGACTCGAGTCGAGCTACTGGAGTTGAGGTTGGTGTCCTACTATCTCCGCCTACCAGAGTTGTACCATTAGCATCAATAACTTGACGAAGACGTATAGAGGGAGCCCCATTACGCGCTGGGTTACCGCTAAGCTCGATTCTATCTCCAGGAAGCAAGATATCTCTACTCCATTTGACGTTACCCCCAGCGCCACCCGCAGCTCTGGCGAGTCGGTTTGGGCTTGTTAATTCACCAGACCAATTAACTATTTCGCCGTTGTCTTGTAATACATCAAAATAAATCAACACATGAGGATTAGAAAATCGAAAGTCAGTTACAGTTCCAACCATAGTTTTACTTGAGGTGCTGTCATAGGGGGAAGAGCCATGATGTGCCGTTGCTGTTGTGACCACCAGTAGGTTTATTGTAGCGAGAATTATTTTTGCTAAATTGCGGTTCATTTTGATCCCCTTACTGCAGCGGTAGTGATTTTATAAGTAAGCTGTAAGCATACTAAGTCTAAGAGTTTTGGGTTAGAGCGTTCTCTTTATTCATCATAGATTGTAGCGGCCATATCAATAAGTACCTGCCGTTAAGACGATAAATTATTCCATGACGAGCCGGAACGATGGAGAATCCTGAATATTCGTGTGGTAGCTCGCCGCCATTTGGTACCGACCATCCCGGTTCACAAGAACCCGGCTTGCGTAGAATGGCTTTCCATCGAGCGGCTGGCCTAGCATTACCATAAGCACCGCATCATCCAGATCGATAAGCCTCATCTGTAACACGGTCGACTGCGCGCTCTTCGCGATCCCTTGCTCTATTCTTCGAAACGTATTCTCCAGGCGTGTCTGCTTGGGGTTGCCTGCTGGCCGGCCATTGAACTGGCCTACGTTTTCCTCTGCAACATAGTACGCCCAACCATCCTCATAGCTCATATTCATGGTTGCTGCTGCGATTTCCTGTCCCTGCCAGGATTCGAGCGCCGCCTGAGCACCTGGGGTCGGCGGTTGATACGGTATCGCCGTGCACGGGTTCACGCACTCTGGAAGTTGCTCGTTTGGTAGCGTATCACGATAGGCTCCACCTCGATTCGCGTATTCGGAGCTGACGTCGAGCTCATTGATATGGACGAGCTTCCATCCACCAGAACGATTTGCCCAGACCCGCAACCCGCGAGCGGTACCGCTGAACACCTGGATCACACCTACCTTTCCGTAGATACGCTCGTGGATATCTTGTTCCTCGCCGTTGCTGGTCCCCGGAGTAGGTAACAGCCGAACAACATCCGAACGGAAAGCATGGCTGCCGTCTTTGAAGACCCAAGTGAAATCTGAGTCGAGAAGTCCCTCGACTACCTCTGTATTACCGCCTAGGAAAGCCTCATCCAGCGCCTCATTAGCCACCAGCAAAATGCTCTCTTGAGCCATACTAGGTCCGGACATGAGTGCAAAGAAAAATGCTGCTAAGACAGAGGAATTCGCGATTCGGATTGATGACAGATAGTTCATAGAATTACTCTCGAGTTTACTTGTTTTACGGGGACCTTATTCGTTAGGTTGAATGCTCGCTTTCGATAAATGCGTGAGTATATGAGTCGGTCTGTTATATTTCAACTTTACCCCCCAGTAAATAGTTGAGGTTTTAAGTAGAAATTTCTTATAGTCGTGAATAGGAGAATTTTTTATAAAAGCATCAGGAATAGCGGCGTATAGATTGCTTAGCTCCACCGGCAATGACGGAAGTAGCCAGGCGGATTAGATATTTTGGATCATACGTCCACTATAAACTAAAGGCAGTTATGCGCCTTATAGCGACTTATTTTAACGTCGCGAACATGGGCGTTGTTAGTGTGCCCGGTAGCTTAGTTACGTACTGATTTGATTGTTATGTGTTGGCGAGACTATCGACACCCTCCAATTAGGCCAAACTACGGATAAACGCTAGGCCGAATTCACTACCTGCAATCATTGAGCCTAATCGATTAAGCGTTATTGCAAAAATAATGGCTACTAAAGTTGCCTTATGCACTTTTTTGAGTGTGACTAAATCATAAATTATGATGGCGGCAAGCAGCATCAGCAAGGCAGAATGGATGAAAGGACCTTGTTCGCCGCCTAGTATTTCTATTCGTGAAATGCGAGCCAGCGCCGGCTCCAGAATTGAAACCGTTGCTATCAAGATCAATCGTTTATGAACTTCGGATTGAGCACGAAAAATGACAGCAGAACAGAGTAATATGGCAAAAGTGGATACCGCTATTATGTTAGCCCACACTACATCGCTGATAAAAACAAGATAAGTAATTCCTGCACCCATAGCTGGGTTAATGTCGGCCATATTCGTATCTAAGGTTGCACCTATACCTAGGCCCCTCGAAACCGAGTTCAAACTCGCCATAAGGCTGCCCATTAAAACAGCGAGCCCATAGGTAGCCGCAAAATACCCCAATTTACGATGCAAGATAGGCTTTTTTATTCGTATCAACCATGCCTGTGCGACCAGCCAAATAAACCAGCCAGTAAGTATGACTCCATGGAGGTGGAGATAAAGAGGAATGGGCGGAGTTTCAAAAGCAAAGCGTAGAAAAAGAGAAGGCGCGAACCCTAGAAGTACAATAAATAGCAATACAAGGGTATATATAAAAAAAAAGTAATTCTCGCGGTTGACTTGATTTTCCATAGCTGATTCCTAGGTTGTAGCTTCGGTTGATTTAGGCACATCGAAATAATCAATAGAGGGGAGATAACCTACGCAATGGCTGATGTGTAAATATATTATCCATTTCTCTAAATCATACGAGCATATCACTGGCTGTTCAAACCTAATGCAAGGAATGATTGTTATAGGTAATTAGCAATCTTTATTATTTACAAGTATAAAATACGTCAGATTTTCAATAGTGGACTTTAATAGCGATAGCTTTTATCCTTAATTACACCTACAAAGTTTGGGGTTTTGTGATTGGTTTTGAATGTTAGCTTTCAGAATTGATTGCCCCAGACAGCGGTTGGGCTATCAATTGGGATGTATTCAGAAATGCCCTACCGCAGACCTTTTTACATAGGAGGCGGTATCGATATGGCTGACGTAACCGAGCAAGGTTCATTCTCAGAGCACCGTTTAACTGCGGATCAAATAAAAATTCGCAAGATAGGCGTCTATGATCTCTGGCAATCCCTGAAGGAGGGGTATGATGACTTCCGTGCTAAACCCAGTCACATTCCCTTTTTAATTCTGATGTATGCGTTGTTTGCCGTTTTATGGTCTCTGTACATGGTTGGCCATGAGCTGCGATACCAAGCGTTCCCTATGGTGGCTGGCTTTAACTTTCTTGGCCCTGTGGTATTGATTGTTTTGTTTGAGATGAGTCGGCGTCGTGAACGTGGTTTGGAATTGCGCTGGGGAGCGGCGTTTGGTTTTATTCACTCTTCCTCGTTCGCCCCGATCTTAGCGTTGTCGATTGTTATGATGCTGCTATACGTGGGGTGGCTCTATATGGCGGAGCTAATTTACTTCGGGCTGTTCGGCGATTATGCCCCAGCTTCCATGCCTGAATTTATTCGCGAAGTTTTTACCACTCGCCATGGCGGTGCGCTGCTGATGTATGGAAACCTTGTTGGCTTTCTATTTGCATTCACTGCTTTGTCCCTTTCAGTGGTGGCCTTCCCGTTAATACTGGATAAACCGGTGACCTCATTCACTGCCATGGCTGTTTCTGTCAAAGCGGTCATGTCCAATATATCTGTAATGGCGCTATGGGGTCTAATTGTCGTGGCATTTCTGACGCTGGGAGCGACTTTGTTTCTTATCGGTCTTGCAGTGGCCTTACCGGTATTGGGCCATGCCACCTGGCACCTGTATCGCAAAATAGTTGAGTAGGTTTTTTGTAATATAAATCACCGAACACTCAAATTTCAAATCTGAGGCTTAGGGCGTGAATGACATAGCTTAGGGTAAGTAACAGTCATACAGCGATACGGATTAGATATTTTGGATCATACGTCCGCAATTGGATTGAATCGTTGTTCGGCGTCTACTGTTTCGAATACTTACTGATCTTATAAGTCACGTTTTGATCAATAGAATATATGCATTATACTTTGGTGACGGATTCGACATTGCAAAATTTTTTCGGATGACTAATGTGCTGGTCAACGCACTGTTGTGCGGTAGTGGGCTCACGCTGGTGGCGAGCGCGACCGCTGTGGCGGATGAGTCGCACAATGTTACGCTCGTTGGCTACAACAACATGCAGGGCCGACAGGCTTTACAAGTAACGACGAAGTCGGATGCCGCGAATGGAAATTGGGTCTACGTCGGCCATGTTCCGAACACGCGTACACGTGATGCGACCATAAACCCTCTTACCGGTCGTAATGAGTGGAATGGCACTTCTATTCTCGAAATATCTGATCCGGCCCATCCCGAGCTCGTTTGGCATATACCTAACGAGGTGAGTGCGAACTCGCGCTCCGTATCGGTTGTCTATGATTATGGGTTCGACTCCGACCCTTCGGGGCGGGACTATCTCATTCGTAATTTCGAATCTGGAGACGACTTGAAGTTTCAGATCTTCGACATTACCTCTCGAGATATAAATCCTGCCGAGATCGTATTAGTTGCGGAGATCAATGCTACGCCAGAGGACTCATGTGGGCGCGGCTGTGGCGGTAGGTTGATCAATCGAGCGCACAAAGGATATTGGTCACCGGAAACGGGGCTCTTCTATAGTGCCTCAGGTGAGCCGGGATTTATCACAACCCTGGTCCACATTTGGGACCTAAAAGATCCGTATAATCCGCAGTTCGTCGGCAGGGCCTGGTTACCTGGACAGAAGGACGGCGAGGCCGGTTTCGAAGGGCAGTACGTTCACCATCCCATCGTCGACGAGGCTAACAACAGGGTCTACGCTGGATTTCGCATGGGCAGTGGCCATATTGCTTCTTGGGATATCTCTGACCCGGCTGATCCCAAGTTGGTATGGTCCTATGACACTTCACCTCCGGGGCGAGGACCGCACACTGTTTCGCCGATCTTGTATGAGCAAGTGCCCAACATCACGGCAGCCGACGGAGAACTACCCAGAACCTACGCGTTAGTGACCGACGAATATGTCGGTTTGGAATGCCCCCACGGCCTTAAGAGTCGTGTATATATGTTCGATATTACTCATGAAACTCACCCTATGCCCTTGTCGACCTGGCAAGTACCGATCGGAAATTTTTGTGACATTGGAGGTAACTTCGGCCCGCATCAACACGCTGAGACGGTCAACGGAGATCTCAATCAGTTTGAAGATAAATTAGCGTGGATCGCTTATCTAAATGCTGGAGTTAGGGTGCTCGATATATCAGATCCGCAGAATCTGAAAGAAGTCGGTTACTACATTCCTAAAACTAACGCGAGTCCGCGCGCTTTAGAGTCCAGGCCAGCGGCGATCGAGCTGACCGACGTGGATATCGATCACCGTGGCCTTGTTTATGCCTCTGATCGTTCCGGTGAATCTTGTATAGGGCAGGGCGAAGCATGTATTGGCACGGGACTTTTCGTGCTTAAGTTTACGGGCGACTAGTGCTCATTCGAGTTTGCAACTACCACCCGTGGGGATGTAGGAACCTTGTCGCAGGAAACAACATTCATAATTCATTCTAAATTTAACGTGGTTGGGCTAAGACACCCTATATCAAGTGGAGTAGCTATAGCTGTGAATAGAGCTGGTAGCCATCTCTGTAATAGAGTTTTATTGTGGTGATGAATTCTTCCCCTAACCAGGTGGTTCTATCTACTAAAAAAATTGCATTACCGACTTTGCTTTCAAGTGCTCCGGCGACCCTTTTGTCTGCATTCACCGCTGAGAAAACGACGTCACCACTTGAGAACGGAACGGTTTTAACTAACCACTCATTGACACTTATTTGATCTAGCGGAGCATCCATAATCTTCGGAACCGCTTGAATATTTACCCAGCGCTCCTCGTAAGCATAAGGACGCTCATCTGCTAAATGGATTGTTTCCATAAATAGGGCTTTTTTAGCGTCGGGGATACGTAATCGGGTACGAACTGAAGCCGTCGGTGTTTTTTTCTGTTGTGACATTATTTGGTGACGATACTTGCTGCCAATAACTTCAACTTGTTCTCGCACAATGGGGATTTCGAACTTTGCATGACGAACCGGCATTTGACATACCCTTGTCCCCCCTTTTCGCTTTCGGACAACTAAACCTTCATCAGCTAGTGTTTGAAGAGCGCGATTAATTGTCGTTCGTGCACACCTATATTCGACAGCAAGAGCTAACTCGCCAGGGATAAGTGCGCCGAGCGCCCACTCGCCGGACTCGATACGCTCTCTTAGTACCTGCCTAATATTATGGTGTGAGTTAGCTGTCATAGCTCATTTCGTAATCGGTATATGGTTTGGTGAAATTTTCTGGTTATATTATCACGCAGAATATGCTTGCCATTGCGAACCATGTGTCTACCAGCTGCCCAAACGTCGAGGACGATTTCATCGCCGCAAGCAAATATCCAAGTATCCAGAATGGTGTCATTAGATAAGCCAGAAAGCGAGTAATGTTCGTCGTCTAGTGCGACCAGATCGGCAAGTGCGCCAACTTTTATAACACCTGAATTTCGCGCTAGCGCTTGCGCGCCGCCAAGAGCGGCTCGTTCATAAAGAAAACGGCCATTGGAAGGTGTCGTGTCACTGCTAAGAACAACGCGTCGTTGGTCTCGTAAGCGTTGAGATACTTCAAGCATACGGAGTTCTTCACTGAGGCCAACCCTGACATTTGAATCGGAGCCAACACCATATCGACCGCCATTGTTAAAAAACTTACGCGCATCAAATATTCCGTCGCCTAAATTTGCCTCAGTAATAGGGCACAAGCCAGCGATTGCACCTGATTTGGCGAAGTCTATTAGTTCTAAATTATCTGTGTGTGTTGCGTGTATAAAGCACCATCGCTCATCAACGTCAAATTCATTTAAGATCCAGCGGACTGGTCTTTCTCCTAATGCTTGAACAACCTCATTTACTTCACCTTGCTGCTCTGCGATATGTATATGAATGGGCGTGTTTTTGTCTAGAGTGCTCGCCAGAAATAATCCTTCTTTTGTTACCGCTCTAAGTGAATGCGGAGCAACACCAAGGACATAATCACTTGGTAGTTCAGTCATGCGTGCTTTAAGCGATGCATATAAATTTTGGAATTGATCTAGATTGCATCTAAAGCGAAGCTGGCCGCCGTGTAAATCTCTGTCATCTAGGCCGCCGCGCATATAAAGGACTGGTAGATGCGTATAGCCAATACCTGACGTTAGTGATGCTTGAAACAGTCGTTCTGAGAGTTCGCTGATGTTGTCGTAAAGAGTGCCATTGTGGGCGTGGTGCAAATAGTGAAATTCAGCAGATGCTGCATATCCCGACTCGAGCATTTCCATTTGCACCTGTGTTGCAATCACTTCGATGTCATCAGGTGTTAGGATCTCTAGAAAGCGATACATGACTTTCCGCCATGTCCAAAAATCATCAAATGAATTTGGCCCTTGTTTTTCTGCCAATCCGGCCATTGCTCTCTGAAAAGCATGGCTGTGCAGATTTGAAAGGGCGGGTAGAAGAATACCTACTTTTTCATTTTCATTACCGGTTGCTTCAGTAATATTGGAGATACATCCATTGTCATCAATAGTTACTGCGACATTTTCTTGCCACCCTGAGCCAGTTAAGGCCTGTTTTGCAAAAATTTTTGTTGCCATAAAAACGTAATCTAATTATAATATGTGCATACATAATATAATATCATACTAAGTAAATTAGACAACACTTATGCAACGCGAAGTACTTTATACCGAATGCAGAGTGGCTACAATGCATTCGGGCAAACCTGAATATGGCCTTATTGAAAATGGAGCGATTGTTGTTCGCAATGGTCGTATTGCCTGGGTAGGTGACGCTCAGGGTTTGCCAGCGCAATATAGTAATTATTCAAACGAGTCTTTGGGGCAGCGTTTAATAACCCCCGCGTTAATTGATTGTCATACACACCTCGTGTTTGGTGGTAATCGAGCCAGCGAATTTGAAATGCGCCTGAACGGCGCAAGCTATGAAGAAATTTCAAAAGCGGGTAGCGGTATAGTTTCTACGGTTAGAGCGACTCGGTTAGCCAGCGATAAAGAATTACTTCAAAGCGCGATAACAAGGTTAGATGATCTTATTAGTGAAGGCGTTGCTGTCGTGGAAATAAAATCTGGTTATGGCTTAACTATCGCTGATGAAATCCGCATGCTTCGAGTTGCACGAAAGTTGGAATCTTTAAGGCCGGTGAAAATTTTGACAACCTGGCTGGCCGCGCACGCATTGCCAGTGGAGTACGAAGATAAACCCGATGATTATATTAACGAAGTAGCGATTCTGGGTTTACAGCAGGCCGCGGAAGAAGGATTAGTAGATGCAGTCGACGGTTTTTGCGAAACGATCGGATTTTCCCCAGCTCAAATTGAGCGCTTGTTCGAAGTAGCTCACTCTTTGGGTTTACCCGTCAAATTACACGCAGAACAATTATCGGATCAAAAAGGTGCGTTGCTTGTCGGTAAATACGCCGGTCTTTCTGCTGACCACCTAGAATATTTATCAGTAGACGATGTTCCAAAGTTTGCTGAATCTGGTGCCGTTGCGGTCATGTTGCCTGGCGCGTTCTACACACTTCGAGAATCCAAAATTCCCCCAATAAATGTTTTTCGTTCTACGGGTGTTGAGATGGCTATTGCAACAGATTGTAATCCCGGTAGCTCACCCATTTCATCAATTCTGACGGCCATGAATATTGCGTGTACGCAATTTTCTATGACGCCGGAAGAAGCACTTGCAGGCACCACGCGATGTGCTGCTCAAGCGCTTGGTCTGCAAGGTGATTACGGTGTTATTGAGGATGGTGCGCTTGCCGAACTCGCTGTATGGAATGTACAACACCCAGCTGAATTATCCTATTGGGTTGGTCCCTCCAAATTTCATAAACGTATTTCTCATGGGGAAACGTCATGACGATGATTCTTGCTCCAGGTCGAACAACGCTAGCACAACTTGAAACCATTTATCGAGACAAAGTTAGGTTCGAGCTAACCCCAGAGTCTCTTGATGCGGTAAGAGTGGGGGAGTCCAGACTTGTTGATAGGATCAAGAGTAATGAGATTATTTATGGTGTGAATACAGGTTTCGGTAAACTGGCCTCTGTTCGAATCGACGACGAAAACCTGGTCAGCCTGCAACGTAATCTAGTGCGTTCTCATTGTGCCGGTTTTGGTGAGCCTTTACCGCGTAATATCGTTCGCTTGGTTATGGTTTTAAAGTGCTTGTCACTCGGTCGAGGTGCATCCGGTGTCAGGGAGGTAGTGATTGAACTACTACAGGCCATGGTCGAAGCGGATATTATTCCGGTTATTCCTGCCCAAGGTTCAGTGGGTGCTTCGGGTGATCTGGCACCATTAGCTCATATGGCGGCTGCATTAATTGGCGAAGGTGAAGTATTTTATAAGGGTGAAAAAGTACTATCGTCTAAGGCGCTTGAGTTAGCGGGATTGAAATCAATTGTACTACAGGCGAAAGAAGGGCTTGCTTTGCTGAACGGAACACAGGTGTCTACGGCGCTTGCATTGGCTGGTCTTTTTGGCGCGTGGCGCTTAGCTATAACATCGATCACAACCACGGCCCTTTCAATAGATGCGGCAATGGGGTCGAGTGCACCATTTCATGATGAAATTCATCAGTTGCGTGGGCATCGAGGTCAAATTGATAGTGCAAAAAGGCTTCGTGAGTTACTTCAAGGATCTGAAATTCTAGAAAGTCATCAAGTTGGCGACGAACGAGTGCAAGACCCTTACTGCTTGCGATGTGCGCCACAGGTTATCGGAGCATGCATGGATCAATTACAGCAGGCTGGTGAGACCTTACGAATTGAAGCAAATGCCGCGACTGATAACCCGCTTATTCTGTCAGATGGAAGCATTATCTCGGGAGGCAATTTTCATGCTGAACCAGTTGCGTTAGCCGCGGACCAGATTGCAATTGCCATCTCTGAAATTGGCTGTATCGCTCAACGTAGAATCGCACTGTTAGTAGATCCTTCTTTAAGTTTTGGCCTTCCCGCATTTTTAGCACCTGGCCCAGGACTGAAGTCTGGTTTGATGATTGCTGAAGTTACATCCGCAGCGCTAATGAGTGAAAACAAAGCGCTTGCTAACCCTCGGTCAATTGACTCCACACCCACTTCGGCAAACCAGGAGGATCATGTCTCAATGGCTTGCCATGCAGCACGTAGATTACTAGAGATGAATAAAAATCTATCTGCCATTCTTGGAATTGAATCTATGGCTGGGTCTCAGGGCATTGAGCTTCGAGCACCTCTTCAAACCAGTGACCGTCTAAAGAAGGTTGTTTCTAAGATTCGTAAGCATTGCCCATCGTTGGTGGACGATAGAATGGTGAGTGTAGACATTGTTAAATTGGCTGAATTAGTTCATGAAAGCGATGAGCTTTGTGTTCTTGGAGACGGTGTCGCTGCGCTGGATATATGAACATAAATCTTGTTGATGTGACTCAGGGGTCTTGCCCAATAATATTGGGCCAGCCACATTCTGGAACCTTTGTCCCGGATGAAATATTTACAGATTTAAATGAGCTGGGTCGACAGCTATCGGATACCGACTGGCACGTTCCACAGCTTTACGAAGGGTTGTTAGATAACGTTACGGTTGTGAAAGCAAATTTTAGTCGTTATGTGATTGATCCAAATCGTGACCCACAAGGTACCAATTTATACCCAGGTCAAAATTCTACTGGCTTAGTTCCGTTTACTACTTTTGATGGTGAGCCTATTTGGAAAACCGAGCCAACGGCAGATGATATTCAACAGCGACTTCAAATTTACCACCGTGAATACCACCAACTTTTGAACGAAGAAATAGCGCGTGTGAAGTCAATACATGGTATTGCGCTTGTATATGATTGCCACTCGATTCGGTCAGAGATACCGTATTTATTCGACAATCTTTTACCGGATTTGAATATAGGCGACAACAGCGGTAAATCATGCGCGAGCGAGATTACGGCTGGCATTCAAAACATTTGCCAAAACATTAAGAGTCATACCCATGTAGTTAATGGCCGATTTAGAGGCGGGTGGACGACACGCCACTATGGTAAACCTAAAGTGGGCGTGCATGCGGTTCAAATGGAACTAGCGCAGCGGGCCTATCTACGGAGCGAACGTGTCCCTTTTGACTACGATGAAAAAAAAGCATTATCTTTACGAAGCCTATTGTCTGAAATTCTTCATGAAATTAATACCATAATTCTTGAGCATTCATCTGGAGATTCATTATGAATAAACCTTTAAGCGGTAAGCGCGACATCAAAAGCCCACGAGGCAATAAGCTATCCTGTAAATCGTGGGCGACTGAGGCTCCGTTTAGAATGATTCAAAATAATCTGGATCGGGAGGTTGCGGAAAACCCAGACGAGCTAGTTGTATATGGTGGAATTGGCAAGGCAGCAAGAACGTGGAAAGATTTCGATGCGATTCTAGAAACTTTAAAACAGCTGAATGAAGATGAAACACTATTGGTGCAGTCGGGTAAGCCAGTTGGTGTGTTCCGCACGCATAAAGATGCGCCTAGAGTGCTAATAGCGAATTCGAACCTAGTGCCACATTGGGCGAATTGGGATCACTTTAACGAACTAGATCAAAAAGGTCTGATGATGTTTGGTCAGATGACAGCTGGTTCCTGGATTTATATTGGTACTCAGGGAATCGTTCAAGGTACCTTTGAGACATTTATAGAAGCAGGTCGACAGCACTTTAACGGTGACCTAACCGGAAAATGGATTCTAACAGCAGGCTTGGGTGGCATGGGAGGCGCTCAGCCACTGGCCGCAGCAATGGCCGGCGCTTGCTGTCTCGCCATTGAGTGTAATCCTGAAAGTATCGATTTTCGATTGCGCACACGCTATCTGGATGAAAAAGCAAATTCGTTAGACGAAGCTTTAGCGATGATCGATGAGTGGACAAAAGCTGGTCAAGCTAAGACAGTAGGGCTATGTGCGAATGCTGCCGATATTTTTCCAGAATTAGTGAAGCGTGGAGTTCGTCCCGATATTGTGACTGATCAAACGTCGGCGCACGATCCATTGAATGGCTATTTACCGCAAGGCTGGACGCTAGCAGAATGGGAAAATAAGCGAGTGTTTGCTCCCCAAGAAGTAACTAAGGCATCACGTGCTTCAATGAAAATACATGTTCAAGCGATGCTCGATTTTTGGAATCAAGGTATTCCTACACTTGATTACGGGAACAATATTCGTCAGGTCGCATTTGATGAGGGCCTTGAAAATGCTTTCGATTTCCCTGGCTTTGTTCCCGCCTACATCCGCCCTTTATTTTGTCACGGCATAGGCCCATTTCGTTGGGTAGCATTGTCTGGGGACCCTGAAGATATTTATAAAACTGATCAGAAAGTTAAAGAATTACTTCCTGATGATCAGCATCTTCATAGATGGTTGGATTTGGCTCGCGAACGGATTGAGTTCCAAGGTTTGCCAGCACGCATCTGTTGGGTAGGTTTGGGTGATAGGCATCGCTTGGCTCTGGCCTTTAACGAAATGGTTAAGCATGGTGAGTTAAGTGCTCCTATTGTTATTGGCCGCGATCATCTTGATAGCGGTTCTGTTGCAAGTCCTAATCGTGAAACAGAATCAATGAAGGATGGATCGAGTGCTGTTTCTGATTGGCCACTTTTGAATGCTTTGCTTAACACCGCTAGTGGTGCAACTTGGGTTAGCCTGCATCATGGTGGTGGTGTTGGAATGGGTTTCTCGCAACACTCGGGTCTGGTGATTTTAGCTGATGGGACTGAAGATTCAGCTCGACGCTTGAGCCGTGTTCTATGGAACGATCCAGCAACTGGTGTAATGCGTCATGCTGATGCTGGGTACGAAGCGGCGATTGAATGCGCGAAAGAACACGGGCTAAACTTACCTAGCATTTTATAGGGAATCTTATCGAAAGAGATAACGAATTGACTAAAAATTTAAAAGTTAGGCGTAATTTTATTTTATTATTACCAATAATAAACAATTACTTAGATAGTTATCGTTGGCATTCGGTAATCCTACCATCGAAGTAATGGAAACAGATTTTATTAAAATAAATGTTTTTTTACCCGGTATTGAATCAGCCCAAGTTTATGTCTTTTCATGAGTATTTAGGTTATGGAAAAGTATAAGAACTGCGCTTTGTTAGTTTGCATGAGCAGTGTTTTTTATAGGTCTAGTACTTGCGGTAATAAAAACGTTCTATCCTTAATTGCGTGACCTCACAACACAATCCCGTGTTCCACTGAGCGTAAGGCTTGATTAGCAGACTATTTCTTTCAGTTCTTATATCGTCGGGCAATGTACAAGCCGGTGGGGAATAGCAAAGACCACCCTAATGCCATGATCATCAAGGAAACAGGAAGGGCGGTCGTAAACATAGCATCAGTAAATCGCATACCAAGCCAATACGTCGTGGGGCCGAAAATTGCGGAACAAAGCGCTGCTGCGCGTAAATATTGATTAAGCCAGTATAGGCAATGCAGAAAAGTCGTTGCGAATAACAGCCATAAACAAATCAACCAAATAGGGATCCCCAGTAGCCATGGGTTTCCGTATTCAATAATGCCAGATTTCACGATTAGAATGTCCCAGAGGCATCCAGATAGCCCCAGCAGGCTAATGAAATGCCATTCAGATTTCTGTTCCCAGATGTAGCGGTAATGAATTAAAAGCGCTAAGCATGTATATGCGACTGCATAGACTGATCCACCGATGACGCAGACCAGCCAACCAATTTGGTATATCACCAGATTCAGGATATTTTTTTTCATTTGGTGGGATTCCGAAGTTAGCTAGGGTTTGCTACTCAGATCGTCTCCAGCCTGGCTTGGCAAAAAGTATCTGAGTTGCACCGATCACACGTTCAGTAAATGCACCTTGGCAATAGCAGAGGTAATAATCCCACATGCGAATAAAAACGTTATCAAAACCTAAGGCTTTGGTTTGATCTAATTTGGACAAGAAGCCTTCGCGCCAAATCGATAGAGTTTTGGCGTAATCCGTTCCAATTTCTTGCATTCCGACCATTTGCATATCGGTATATTTTTTGATTGAAGACATCATAATTTCGTGTCCAGGCAATGATCCACCTGGGAAAATATAGCGTTGAATAAAATCCACAGAATTTTGCGCACTGTTAAAGCGTTGATCTGGAATAGTTATAGCCTGTAACAACATTAGTCCGTTAGGTTTTAACAGTGATGCGCATTTTTTGAAATACTGTGGGTAGAATTCATGCCCTACGGCCTCAATCATTTCAATAGAAACCAATTTATCGTAGCTTCCCTCAAGGTCGCGATAGTCTTCGAATAAAACAGTAACCTTGTTTTCGAGACCTTCAGCCCTCACACGCTGGCTTGCGGCTTGGTACTGCTGTTTCGAGATTGTGGTGGTCGTAACATGGCAACCATAGATTTTAGCCGCATATATCGCCATACCACCCCAACCGGATCCAATTTCTAACAATCGATCTGATTCTTTCAAGTTCAGTTTCTTGCATATGATATCGAGTTTATACACTGAGGCTTCGACTAGTCCGGAATCAGAACGAGGAAATACTGCAGATGAATACATCATTTCTGGGTCTAGAAAAAGTTCAAAAAACTCATTACTTAAATCATAATGGGCAGAGATATTCTGCTTTACTTTAGAGGTCGTGTTCCTATTGATCCAGTGCAGAGCTGAGTTGCTTAGTCGTCTTAGTAGAGATGTCATTCCTTCCAGACCATGTAAGAATTCAATATTAATCGACATTAGCCGAACTAAATCTACTAGGTTCGGCGAGGACCATTTGCCATGCATATACGCTTCAGCCGAACCAATTGATCCACCTAAACTTATGTCACGATAAGTGCCTAAGTCATGTATACGCATTGTTGCACAAACGTCATTTTGGGATTTTTTGGTTCCAAACGATTTGATGCTTCTACCATCGTCTATCGTCAGAACACCGTGGGGAATTGCCATTAAATGATTCTCCAATTTTTTACGCGCCATCTTTAAGAGTAGTGGAGGTGAGCTTTCTACTTTTAGTTTGGGTATATTTAAGGATTTCATAAAATGAGTGTTGATAATTTGGAGTTAACGGTTATCGCCTTGCGCTGAATTTACAAGCTTAGGATGAGTGTAAAACGGACTCTTTTTCACGCCCAACCTAAAGGCTTGCCAATAAATTGAAGCCAATACTTTTACGGTAGTCCAAGGATACTCGATAAGAGTATTTCTTAAAGAATGCGATTGTATTGCATGACGCTTTAAGACTAATGTGGCGTCCATATGCGCATCGCCTGCCTGTGTGGTTTCGAGATTTAAGCTCAACATTTTTGTAGGACTATTGCTGGTCCAGTGATAAGTCATATTCATAGGATTAAACGGGGATACATGTAACGATTTCTGAAACCTTATACGTTGAATACGTTTTTTTGGATCACAGGTTAAAACATAACTTATGCGTTCTTTCCAAGGTGTGTTGGTAACCTCAGCGACGATTGTTTTAAGGTTTTCTTGTTCATCAAAACAGTAATACGAGGTGATGGGATTAATGTTGAACCCAAAATATCGAAAATTGGCTAGCATCCGAATAGGCCCAGTTTGCGGTTTACCAGTTTCTTGAAGAATTCGTTCGGACACAGCCGTTCGCAGAGATATTTGAGGGTCACCTAGAAAGTCGCTTCTTTCAAATCTGGCAGGACGCCAGGATTTCTTAGACCATAAACGCGACATAGATAAAACCTGATCAATTTCATCCAAATCCAGATATAACATAAACACTTGATAGAAAAATTTATGTTCCACAGGTCTAAATCGTCGATGCCGTAGCAGACCCTTATAAATTGCGCTATGCATAAGCTGATGCCGCAGTACTTGTTTTGTTGCGCTGTTTTTCTGGTTTAGGTAACAGATTAATTAGTTCTGCGACTTGAAGGCCACTTTTAACGCCATCTTCGTGAAAGCCATTACCCAAATAGGCGCCCGCAAACCAAGTATTATGCATACCGTTTAATTGATTTAAGGATGCAGCAGCATCAATAGAGTCGAGAGAGAATACCGGGTGGCTGTAGCTAAACTTCTCAATTACTTTTTTCGGTGAGATCAAATCTGTGGCATTTAAAGTAACGCAGAAAGTCGCTTTCGAAGAGATGCCCTGTAATATGTTCATGTCATAACTGAGTACGGCACGTTCCTGGTGACGTTGCCTGAGTAAGTAGTTCCAGCTTGACCAAGCTCTACGTGAGCGTGGAAGCAGACTCTCATCAGTATGTAGAACCACATCATTTTGTTGATAAGGGATTGTCGAAAGGGCAGAGCGCTCTTCCACCGTTGGGTTACATAAAAGTGCGAGGGCTTGATCGCTATGGCAGGCCATAATTACCTGGTCATATGCCAATACCTGACCGTTATCCATTACAAGTTCGACTAAACCATCTCGGCGGCGAACATGGCTCACTTTTGAATTTACAAAAATGGAGTCTTTAAAGCTTTCTGTCAAAGGCGCTAAATAGTTTCGGGAACCTCCTTTTATAACCCGCCACTGCGGTCGGTTTTTTACGCTAAGTAATCCATGGTTTTTAAAAAACTCAGTAAAGAAGCGTATAGGAAAATCTGTCATTCGATCAGTAGAAGCCGACCAGATTGCGCAACCCATTGGTAAAACGTACTGGTAGATAAAAGCTTCGCTATAACGATTTGATTTGAGGTACTCACCTAAAGTGGTTCCCTCCGTGAGCTTGCCCTCATCTAGATCACGAACAGCTTCACGATTGAACCGAAGTATATCGCTGATCATTTTATGGAAAGATGGTTTGATAATATTGCGCCGTTGCGCAAATAAAGTATTTAAATTACTGCCACCATATTCTATTCCGCTGTCATCGCTCCGTACACTAAAACTCATTTCGGTTGGTTGTGAGTCAACTCTGAGGTCATCGAGTAGTTTGATAAAATTGGGATAAGTCCAGTCGTTATAGACGATAAACCCGGTATCAATTGCATAGTTTTGACCAGCGTGAGTAATGTCAGCTGTAGCAGTGTGGCCACCAATTTTGTCGGCGCTTTCATAAACACTAATTTGGTGCCGTGGGTTCAGATAGTACGCGGCGGTTAGGCCCGAAATCCCAGCACCGATAATTGCGACCTTCACTATTTATTAACTCCTTTTTTTGTTGGTAAGGAATTTTTATCGGATGCGTTCTTCGAAATTAACTTTCCCCATGTCACAGGCATTACTTTTGAAAGCTTTAACAACCATTTGAGTCTGCGCGGGAAAGTAATTTCACGAGGGCGCTTTTTAAGACCCTCAACTATTCGCATTGCGGCAATCTCTGCATCTAATAAAAACGGCATCTTGAAGTCATTTAATCGGGTTAGCGGTGTATCTACGAACCCTGGATTTACGATGGTCACATCAATATTTTCTTCTGCCATATCTACCTGTAAGCTACTGAAGAAATATTGTAAAGCAGCTTTAGATGCACCATAAGCTTCAGCGCGTGGAAATGGAGCAAATGTGACTTGTGAAGCGACAACAACAACATGTGGCTGAGAGTCACTCGCCCTGAGAAGTGGTAGTGCAGATTCCAGACAATTTATCGTACCAAAATAGTTCACCTCCATCACTCTTCTTATCGCGTCCCATTGGGGCTCAGGGAAATCGAGGTACTCACAAGTCCCAGCATTCAAAATAATTCTATCTAGCTTTAAGAAATTTTCACGTATGTAGCTTGCTGCAGACAGAACACTTACCTTGTCTGCAATGTCGCAAGGTAGGGGAACTATATTGGGGTTAGATTTACTCAAGTCAATTAGTAAGCTTTCATCTCTCGCACTAGCAATGATCTTATGCCCTTGGTTTGCCAGCGCTAATGTCAAGCTTAATCCGATGCCGCTACTGGCTCCGGTGATCCAGGTAAGATTATTCGGTACAGCTATATTTTCGTTTTGCATAAGTAAAACTCTAAAGGCTTAGCTGCGAGTCGTTGTTTTAGCCAACGAGTAGCATTTCCTACAAGGGGGACGTGCTCATATAGCATTGCACCCATATCGTAAAAGTCTTCGTGAAAATCTATTTTATCAGACCATTTGAGATGACTTACACCACGAATATTAATCAGCTTACTACCGAGCCGTGGATGCTTGAAATGCATTACCCATTTAATATAAGCGGCCTGACTATTAGTTATTTGATCAAGGTATTCAAAACGACACTCGAGAATTTCCGAACATAGATCAATTAGGTAGTCCTCAAGAGTAACCAGCCCTCGGATTTCGTGAACCGGGTCCTTGAATAGAACATCTTCGGCGTAAATGAGGCTGAGCTGACTCCAATCTGTTTCGAGCAGGTCTTGGTAACTGTGTTTAAATGATTCTAGTAGGGCAGTATTACTGGTCATGTCTTGTTAGTTTGTATTGGTTGGTTGGTTGATTGATTGATCGGACTGGCTTATTAATTGATACGTAGTAACGGTAAGTTTGGATCATTCGAGTGATCCAATATTTAGTTATGTGTGTATAATTGATACTGAATAGAATTTAGGCGCTGTATAGAAACCCGTGGGTCCAACAGGCAATCCGAATCAGGAAGTAGAATTGCTCAGCGAGTGCATCTCGCTGGTCGCCAATGCCCTTGACAAACAGGCATTTACTACTCTATTTGATCACTACGCGCCGTTGATTCGGGCTTACAGTCTTGCTCAGGAACCAGGTGCCGATTTGGTAGCAGACGAACTCGTACAGGAAGTTATGATTCGTGTTTGGTTGAAAGCTAAAAGCTATAACCCGTGCCTGTCAAATATTAATACATGGCTGTTTAGGTTGGCTCGAAATTGTCGAATAGACTATTTAAGGCGCAATGGTCGATTTGCGAGTGGCATTGACCCAACGGAAATATTTAATCAGATTGAAGATGATAGCCCTAGTCCATTTCTGTTGGCATCTCAAAGTCGGTTACAAGACGATATACGAACCGGACTGGAGAATTTGCCTCAGGAGCAGGCGCAGATATTGAATAAAGTTTATTTAGAAGGGAAGACTCATAGGGAGGTTAGCGCTGAATTGCGTCTTCCTCTTGGGACAGTAAAATCGCGTGTACGCTTAGCGCTTAAAAAAATGCAATGTCTGATAGCGAGGTAGTAGCATCAATGATTAGAAATCATCCCGGCGACGAGCTTTTATCCTCTTATTCTGCGGGTAGTTTACCGCTAGGACAGGCCTTGTGCGTTTCGATACATTCGGAGTTTTGTACTAACTGCCGTAAAAAACTAAAACGTTTTAGCCAGGTTGGAGGTGAGCTCATGCTGCGACTAAACCGGGCGACTGTATCTCTTGATCTAAAGAATACTATCCTTAACAAGATTGACGAGGATTCCGATAGCCTGGAACGCGATCATCAGGATATGTCTTATTCCGGGAAAAACAAAGTTTCCAATGTCCGTTCTGGTGCCGGTGAAAGTTCGGTACCCAGAGGTTTACGTCAATTTGTTAAATCCGATTATCAGGAAATGCCGTGGCGCCGAGTTGCAAAAAGTATTCATAATATTGAGCTATTTAAAGATGATGAAAACACAAAAGTTGAAATTCTGAAAATTAAGTCTGGTGGTTCAGTAACTACACACTTTCATTTGGGTGATGAGTATACGGTTATACTAGAAGGCAGTTTTTCAGATGAAGACGGCCTCTATCAGCAGGGTGATTTCCTGGTAAGAAATTCTTGGGATGAACATACGCCCGTCGCGACTCAGGATAGAGATTGTATATGCCTGGCTGTATCTGAAGCGCCACTTCAGTTTGCCGGGTTTTTTAAACGCCTACTCAACCCTCTTATTCGGCTTAGTTATTCGCAAAACTAATCTACTTTTACCTATAGAAGTGATCAATAAACCTTCACTAGCGCTTCTTCTGCTAGTTTTATTTCATGTTAGTAGAGTTATGGCGCAATCCTATTTAGAAGATCTAAGCAGTCTGAAATGGTCAAACCGCATTATTCTGGTTAGTAGCAACGAATACCCGGAACAATTTATTAGTCAACTTGAATCCCGCAACTTGGATATTGTTGATCGAGATATAGTGTGGTTTTTGTTTCATAAAGATTTTATCGAAACAAATTACAGCGGCGAAATTGCACAAAGTTTCTCAACTTCTATTAAGTCTCTATACTTTGGAAACACTACAACTAGGGTGGTGCTACTAGGTAAAGATGGAGGGATGAAAGATGTTGCTGATAAACTAGACCTCCCAGAGTTATTTGCTTTGATAGATGGCATGCCTATGCGTCGGGCTGAAATCAATCAGAATGGACGCTGAAAATAAATTTCGCTCATTTCGGGTGGTGCCGAAACCATAAAATATTTTATTGAAGAGCTATGGCTGATACGGACTGTCTCGATATCTATATACGGTTAGCTAAGCCTAAGTCATCAGGATAAGGCTGCAGATAGTATTGCATCCGAATGTATTCGGTACCCTCCTGCTCGATATAGTGTTTTAACAAAGTAAGCGGTACAATTAAGGGCACTTCTCCCTGCCGATATCGGTGGATAACCTCATCAATACTTTGCCGAGCCGAGGAGGAAACACCCTGTTTTAAATAACCCAGTATATGCTGCAGGACATTGCTATGGTTTTTAGCGTTGGCTGGCTTGGCAAGTGCCGTCATAAATGCTTGAAAGTAATCTTCCAGCAACTGTTCTAAGGGAACGCTCTTGGCGGCTGCGAGCATAGCGCCTAAACTACGGTAATAACCTTGGTCATGTGCCATCAGTACATATTTATAACTGCTGTGAAAATCAATCAGCTTGTGTAGGGTAGGGTCGGTGGCTACTTCATAGCGAAAACGATGATGTGCATAGACCCGCAAAATAAAATTTTCATAAAGACGTATATCATGAAGGTGACCCTCCTCTTCAATCGGCATTAACGAATATTTTTGCTTTAAAGCAGCCGCAAATAACCCTCGTCCACGCTGTACATGTGGACTACCGTTAGCCTGATAAATCTTGATACGCTCAAGACCGCAGCTGGGAGAATTTTTCATCAGAATATAGCCGTCTAGCCGCCCCATAGTTTCTAACGGTTTGTTAAAAGCATTGACTAATTTTTCTGTTAGGTTCTGCTGTTGGTTATCACTGTAGGTAAGCACCGGATTTTTGGGGTCACCTATCAAGCGCATTACCGGTCTAGGCGTGCCAAATCCGGCCGCAACCTCTGGGCAGAATATTTCAAACTGAAAGTGATCACTCAAGGTGTTCAAGCACAGGCGCGACTGACTGTGCCCGCCGTTATAACGAACCGCATGACCTGCAAGACAGGAACTTAAGCCGACCACAATACGGGGCTCTGTTACCTTGGTTTTAATGGCGGCTTTAGCGGTGGGAATAAGTTGTTGCATCAGCTGCTGTCTTTTTCCATTACCAGACGCTAAGTAGGTAATCACTAAAATGTGACCCGTGTAAATATAGCATCGCTACCATTCAATCTTACTTCCATCAAATGCAATAAATTTACCCGTATCTTTAGATTCAAGACGGCTAATAATTTCGACTAACCAGCGGGCCGACTGTTCAGGTGTAAATAGCTTTGAATCGGGTATGTGATTCCTAAAAGGCGCAGAAAGCTGAGTTTTTACCGTGCCGGGGTGTAGCGCCACAACGGCACAGTTTGGTAATGCGCGCTTCCATTCGATACTCAATGTTTTTACCGCCATATTGAGCGCCGCCTTGGAGCAACGATAACTATACCAACCCCCAGCACGGTTGTCGGATATGGAACCCACGCGAGCAGACAGCACAGCGAGTACGCTCCTCGGAGCTTTCTTTAAGGCTTGATGAGCGTGTTTTGCGATTAAGAGTGTTGATAATGTATTCACATGAATATTGTCGATAAAAAAGTCCGGCTCTAATTGAGTAATGGCCTTCTCTGGATTGCCTTCAGTGGAATGCAAGAGCCCCACTGTATTAATAATATAGGTTAAATCCGGACATTTTTCGAAGAGTTTTACAATCGATTCTTCTTCAGTAATGTCAGCCTTTACCCAGTTGAGCCTTTTTTCATATAACGTCGGCTGGCGAGTTCGATAGGTCGCTGTAACGCTAACCATTTCCTGGAAACCACAAAATAATCTAACAAGCTCTAATCCGAGCCCCCCTGAGCCCCCTATAACAAGAATATTCATGAGTGTAAGATCTCAGACTTTTGATCTGGTATATACCAATCTGGTATCTCACGTTTTGTCCATGTTGCAAATGCGGATTTCTCAGCACAGTAAAAATGTCGATATGCTGCAACTGGATCATTTGGGTCTTTGTATTGGTTTGCCATTGCTTGCACAAAGGGTGTGAGGCCCTGTGAAGGGAACTGACATTTTTCGATTTTCCTAATTACTTTAATTGAGGCATGGTCCTGTACTTTTTTATATCGCCAACGATATTCTTCGTTCAGAGCAAGGCTAAGACGCACCAGCCATTGAAAATTATCATATGAATCACCTACCCAGAGAGTGCAGGGATGCTGGGTATGTGTTGAACGGTATGGGGTGGTAAATCCCTGCTCATTGAGAGCAGTGCACAACAACTGTGCACTTTCCAAAATCATTTTGCTGACGTGTTGATCACAATGATATTTTGCGCATTGGTCTACATCGTAATCAAGTATAAATATATTCACTCACTTAATACGTAGGGTGTCATAAGTTGGATCACATGCTTATAGAAGCTGGCTGAGTGCGTCTGGCAAGTTCGGGTAATTAAATTCGAAACCAGCGTCTAATAATTTTTTAGGTAGCACTCGCTGCCCGTTCAAAAGGACCTCCTCGGCAAATTCACCCATCATCAATTTAATAATTAATCCCGGTAACGGCAGAATTGCTGAGCGGTTTAGTTGTTTCCCCAGAGTAGTTGCAAAAGTCTTTTGTGTGACAGGGGTTGGCGCTGTGAGATTGAATACACCGTTGGCTTGACCGTTCTTCAGAAGCATGGCGATGGAGCGCACCGTATCCGCGATATGGATCCATGACCACCATTGTGAGCCGTTACTCATAGGACCACCCAAACCAAGTTTTGCCGGTAGTAACATGGCTGGTAATGAACCGCCATGGCTCCCGAGTACGATACCTAATCGAATGATACAGATACGAGAAACCAGATCAGCTGCTTCGAAAGCTGCACTTTCCCATGCCCCACATAGCTCGTTGGAAAACCCTTCACGATTGTGGCTATCCTCATCCAGACATTCGTCGTCCCAATGACCGTACCAGCCAACTGCTGAACCTGATATTAAGATTTCTGGTGGCACCTGGAGGTCTCGGATCCAATCATTGATCCTGCAGGTGAGTGTGACTCTACTGTTGATAATTTTTTCTTTTTGCCTAACCGACCAGCGAACTTTATTTAGAGGCTCACCGGCGAGATTGACAATGCCATACCAGTCGCTATTACGAATAGTGTTCAGGGAGGACACGAAATCTATTTGATCTAGATTATTCCTACCTTCCTGAGAAGTTCGTGTCAGGACAGTGACATGATACCCCTGCCCAACTAGGTATTGAGTCAAAGTGCTACCAATGAATCCCGTTCCACCTGTTACCAATATATTTTTACGTTTCGTCATTGCGTTGTTGTTATCAAATAAGTCTTCAGTTATATGTCTGGTTGGAGATAGTAAGTATAGGTACCGTTTCTATTAACCCATCAAAGTATGAATGGAGATTCACGGCGTTGGCCAGGCGATAGCGCACCTAAAAACTATACGCTTAATGATCTTTCGACTTCCAGAGCACGCTGTCGCGTAACCTTAAGATCTAATATAGGTTTAGGATAATTAACACCAAGTTCGACGCCCGCAATCTTAAGCATCTCAGTTTTTGCCTCCCATGGCTTATGCAGCATTTTCCGCGAAAGGCCGGTGAGCTCAGGGCAATACTGTTTAATATAAATTCCTTCCGGATCAAATTTTTCGCTTTGCAAAACAGGATTAAAAATACGAAAGTATGGTGAGGCGTCGGCACCACAACCCGCTGACCATTGCCAGCTCGCGCTATTACTAGCCAGGTCGGCATCAACTAGGCAATCCCAAAACCAGGCCTGGCCATCACGCCAATTAATTAGTTGGTTTTTAACCAAAAAAGATGCCACGATCATCCGTACACGATTATGCATATATCCTGTCTGCCAAAGTTCTCGCATACCTGCATCAATTATCGGAAAACCAGTCTCACCCTTTTGCCACAGCGTCAACTCCCACTGATTATGACGCCACGGAAACTCCGCGTACTTCGGATTAAAAGGCTTTTCAGGGATGTGCGGCCAGTGGTAAAGCAAATAGTAAGAAAACTCGCGCCATGCAATTTCTCTTAGGTACTGGGTTAAGTCGTCAGAACCAAACTGCGCCTCTTCTTGCTTGATGCGATACCACACATGGTGCGGCGATATTTCGCCAAAATGTAGATGCGGAGAAAGGCGCGATGTACAATTCGAGGCAGGGAAGTCACGGCCTATTTTGTAGCGTTGCAAACCATTTCCAATAAAACTCTCCAGCTTGCTGACGGCTGCATCCTCACCCACCTGCCAAGTTTTTTTTATACCGCTGTCCCACCGTATAGATGGCTCTAAATTAAGTTCTTCAAGACGGCATTCATTAGTCAGTGTGCCGATTTGAGCAAAATGAAGTTTTTTAGGTGCAGGCTCAGGTTGCCGCGGATCAAAAGCACCCAAACAACCATTTTTATAATATGGTGCATAGACTTTATAAGGGGTTGCGTCAGTTTTTAGAATTGTCCATGGCTCCCACAATAATGAGCCATTATGGCTGCTGGCCTTTACACCGCGATCCAGAAATTTACTTTTTATCCTTTGGTCTCGTTGTATACGCCATGGCTCATAACACCGATTCCAGTGGACTATTTTCGCGTCAGTTTTCTCTATTAACTCAAGTAAAATACTACCGGCATCACCGCAAAAAACTCTTAACTTTCCGCCCAGTGATTTATTAAGTTCTTGCAGTGACTGATGCAACCAGACTCGACTTGCGCCTCCCATCTTCCAAGCGCCTGCGTTGACATCATCCAGGATATAAACGGGTAAAATATTGCCGTCGTGTTGAGCTGCATGCAAAGCGGGGTTATCGTATATACGTAGATCTTGCCTAAACCAGAGGATAGTTGCTGCGCTATTTGTTACAGATGTCATTGATGATAGTGCTGCTGGTAAATTTAGTACAGGAACTGGATAGGGCGTTGGGTGTTTCTGTGTCTGCCCTGGCGGCATACAAAATCTCAAAGGCTTTTCTTATAGCGCTAGCTGCACCAATTATAGCGATCCGTTTCACAATATTTGCCCCATTCGCCTGGCTAGCCTTTTAGCGCTGAGGAAGGCTCCCTCTACGCGCCCAGAAAGGCACCAGTCACCGCTGCCAGCCAAACTGTTTTCCAGGTCCAGCAGGTAATCAGGTTCCAGTGTCTGTTCTACTCGGGAGTAGCGCCAGCGCTGTAATGATTGTACTGCTGTCTCGGGCAAGGGTTGATCCAAGATGCTTTCCAGTTCTGTCATCATCTGAGTAATGACCTGATCATCAGAATCTTTCAGGTGGTCCTGAGCCCACTGGTTGGACGATTGCACCACCAGGGTCGGAATTTGGGGGCGTCCCGGTTTAGAGGAGTTAACCATGATCCATTTGATTCCTAGATTTTTAACCCTTGCGGCTTCAAACCCCAGTGAAAGCGACTGCAAAAACCCTAGCATCAATGAACAACAGGGTGACAGGTTGGCAGAAGTAAGCCCCGTATCTTCTGAAAGAAACTTGGGAGCAAGATGATCTCTGAATAGGATCAGTGTCTGGTTGACTGGTGCAGTACTGATGACCCAGTCGAAAGTCTCTTGCCATACAGTGTCGCCCGTATGCAGAATCCAGCCGGGGTTGTCTCTAGCGGAAGATTTTTTTAGCCCGGTAATGTTTGTTTTTAAGTTTATATCCAGATTACGGCTCAAGTGCTTGCACAGTGAATTCATCCGCGGTACCGCGACATAATGCGGTTCAAACCAATCACGCTTGTAAGGTTTTTCGTTGGAAGCCAGCGTCAGGACTTTTGGTTGCCATTGGGCAACCAAACCTTCACTGATAAAAGGCGCCAGAAACTGTCGGAAGGATTTACTGCGGGCGGTGAAGAATTGCGCACCGTGATCGAATTCATGGTTACCAAGTCGTCGGGTGGAAAGCCGACCGCTGACTCCACGGGATTTTTCAAACAGGGTGATCTTTGCCCGCCCATCAAGCTGGCGTGCAAGCGTGAGACCAGCCATGCCAGTACCGATAATAGCAATGTGTTTCACAGAGATGAGGCCGCAAGAAACAGACAAATAATCACAATGCCGGTAATAAGACTACGGAATATTATATAGTCTTTCTTTTCGGTCGGCCCAGTGGGATTTGGATCGATAGCAATGGCGTTATCTACGTCGCCGATTCTCAATCGAACATACTTTTGAACACAGGGTTCGGGCGCGGCCTTCGAATAGGGAGAGCCAAAGACGGATCTGTCACAGCATTCATACCCCATCCCAAATACAGCCTGCATGTACAGACTATGGTCAATGGCGAGTATCAGGATCTGGGGAACGGTAAGGAAAACCAGGAAATACTGTAGAGGCAGCAGCAACCATGCCAGCCATGACAGAACAGCGAGGTTATTACTATATATGAAAAGACCTGGTGCCATGCACCCCAGCGACAATTGTTGGCCCCAGTGGGTGCCAGTGAGAAGCACGATGATCACCAATCCATAGGCAGCTATGGCGTAAGCAACATTGCCGATCAGGGGAAGCGCTTCAAAGCCCAGTAGCAGTAATAATGTTCCGGTAATAAACGGCAGTGACCTACTAAAAATCAGAAGCAGAGGTAGAAATCTGGTGGCGCTATTTTGTGCAGTCATGCTGGCATTTATACTGATTGCGTATTTGGATAGCTCACTGGCAGGGCTGAAAAATAATGGGGTCAAATCAATAGGTTCCGAATAACTAGTTTCTGCTTATTTACATTGCTAGCAATATTCCGTTGACTATTTTTAACAAAAAAGGCCAGATCAAATCTGGCCTTTCAATAATGCAGTTTTGTTAAAACTGGGTGATTAGTTGGGTAGAACTACCTGATCGATAACGTGGATTACACCATTATCTGTTTCAATGTCAGCGGTGACAACGGTCGCATTATCTACTTTTACGCCATTAGTTGCGTCTACCGAAATATTACTGCCTTGAACCGTTGCTACTTCAGCTGTTTTGCCAGCGATATCTACAGACATGATCTTGCCTGGAACTACATGGTAAGTAAGAATAGCTATAAGCTGGTCCAGGTTCTCGGGCTTAAGTAAGTTTTCAACAGTGCCTTCTGGTAAAGCGGCGAAAGCTTCATCTGTAGGTGCGAATACTGTAAAAGGACCTTCACCCTTTAATACGTCTACTAATCCAGCTGCCTGCACCGCAGCAACCAAAGTTGTGAATTGACCTGAGGAAACAGCAGTGTCAACAATGTCCTGCGCCTTAATAGCTACGCTAGAGAATACTAGTGGTAATGCAGCGAGAAGGGTAAAGGTAAATCTTTTGATCGAGATCATTTGAAACTCCAAAGTTATATTGTTTACGACAAAATTAGAAATTTAATTCTGTTCACGGCTTGTATACGGATTTGATCCATAGGTGGATCACAAAGCTGCTCAATTTTTTCCAAATATTGTGAAATGGTTATGTTTCTTAAGGTTTTAGAAAATAGAGTGATCCATATTAGTGCCCTAGCCGTAATTATGGTGTTGAGTAAAAACTGGTTCAGTAATAGTCAACATTGAAGACAGCTGCGTCAATTACCATTAATTGGTTTTCTCGCTCGTGGTAGCGATAGACTGTCAGCTAATCGCCACTACGCTTGGCGTAAAAATGGGAAAAGATACGGAGTGAAGTGAAATATTGTTCAATAAACACTGAGAGGTGGCTGAAAAACAGGAGCGAAGAATTTGATATTAGCAATTGGTGCATTAGTCGGGTTTATATCGGTCGTAGAAGAGGTCGATAGTTACAGTGCCAAGATTTTGAAATTATTAGGTATTGAGACAGCTAAGTGATGAAGAAGAAATGGATCATTATTTTATCGGTTATTTTAATCCTTCTATTAGCTTTTACAATGTTAGGGCCTTTAATGAGCAATGTTGAGCAGCCAATTTATCAGGTGATAAGGTCTGAGAGGAATATTGATATAAGGCAATACGCGCCCATGATCATTGCCGAGGTTGAGGTACAAGGAAAACGCGAGGAAGCGGTTGGCAGCGGCTTTAGGATGCTAGCAGATTACATCTTTGGCAATAATACGGTTCAACAAGAAATTGCGATGACAGCGACAGTGCAGCAACAAAATAGTGAAAAAATTTCTATGACTGCACCTGTGCAGCAACAATCACAAAATGGCGCGTGGAAGGTCAGCTTTGTGATGCCTTCAAAATATCTCATAGATACACTCCCTAAGCCTAATAATCAAACAGTGGCGCTTAAAGAGGTTCCGGCGAAAACGTATGCTGTTATTCTATTTTCTGGCTTGAATTCTAATGAAAATATTTTACTGCATGAAAAAAAGCTGATGCAGTATGTCGAAATAAACCAGATTACGACGGTAGGCTCGCCAAAGTATGCTTTTTACAATCCACCGTGGACGCTTCCCTTTTTGAGGCGAAATGAAATCATGTTTGAAGTGAAGAATATACCGTAAGGTATAGGTGAATTTGCAAAACAAAAGTTTCTCGCCTTTACGCCGACGAAAATGATGACTTACATTTTGGTCTTTCAAAGGTCGAAGAAGAAAGCCTAGGTGCCAGTTATTTAGCTGGATTTTATTTTAAAGCTGAAGTGCGGAATTAGTCAGAGGGCATAAATTTGACCGTTACATCAATCATCTTGGTTTCACATTTTCTGGTCATTGCTGGAATATGGCTACGAAGGAGGGCTTTATGAGAATAATTTTAGCAATTTATCTTGCCGTGATAATAGATGTGGTAATGGCCGATCAGAAGCCAATGTCGGTTGTCGAATTCTTTAATAAAGCAACCTATGAAAATATGGAAACAGTCTGTAAAGAATTTTATAGCGATGAAATCAAGTTTATTGATCCGCTAGGAGAGATCAACGGCATCGAGGATATGGTCAAATATTACAAAAATCTATATAAAAACGTCGACTCGATTAGGTTTGACGCAATAAATGATTTCGAACGAAATGACGAGAGAGTATTTGTCTGGCAAATGCACCTAAAGCATCAAAAAGTGGGTGCTGGTGAACCTATCGTATTGGATGGTGTTTCGGTTTTTAAATATGAAGACGGCAAAGTGATTTATCATCGAGATTATTTTGATTTAGGAGCGATGATTTACGAAAAGGTTCCTGTATTAGGTTCTTTGATTAAATGGATTAAGGCGAAGGCCCACGGTGACTAGAAGGCTATTCGATTCATTTTGCTTGATTGCATTGAAATTGAAAATTATAAGCCTACCGTCAAGCATGACCTACTGGACGCCGCATGGAACAGGAGCACTAAGTGGAATCGGCTTTACAATTAGCCTACTTATGGGGTCTTTGGTATTTGAAGAAACGTCAGTCAATTTACTTTGCGATGAACGGCTTGGAATACTTCTAGGGTCTTTCCTATCTGGTTGGTTAGGTATTTAGTTCTAAGTGCTAGCTTAGATGAAAACAACTAATCTCTTATTCTCATAAAAACCTTATTAGTTGGTGAAATCAGTATCGAACTAAAAACGGATAGTTTTTGATCCCAAGTAACCTGATATCACGGCATCAGCTTCAAACTCAACTTAGTGTGATCAAAAAACTTCATAATTGTAAGGCTTAATGCTCTCACCTAGTGCGCGCCAATGCCCTTTAATAGTGGCCGGCTCGGTCAAGGTTTCAATGTCAGTAGTAGTTATAAAATAACCTAGTCGGCTTCGATTTTGACTTATGGTATAGCGCTCAACCACTTCAGCTGCCTCACTTTGAGGGATACCTCGAGTATCGTAGTAGTCCCAATTAAGAAGGCTTGTGTTAACGACCAAAGTCTCTCCCTCCCAGCAGCCCACTGAATACTCCAAACGCGAATGAGCTTCACCGTTTGGTGGTGTTGATCTATCCATATGTATAGTTCTGACAGCGTTATACATTTCGGTGCGTAGAATAATTTGATTATCTAAACTTTCAAACTCGTATGGATGTCGACACCACATGAGTCTTGGCATTCCACTTGGTTCACATCGGGTAGCGAAATTATCTAATAGATCTAATACTTTCATCTTAGCTTCTGCCGCAGCCGTAAGAGGTGTGTGCATTTTTCGATTTTTGTCCTGAGGGATGCTCCATACGCGGTAAATCCCTTTGTTTTTCTTCAACTGTATTTTAAATTGTATTGTTAAACCGAGTGGTTACTCCATTTCGTATCAATAGTAAGTTTTCACCATTTGGTAGCAACAATTCTGCGCCTAAAAATTCCCCACCGGCCTTTATTGAAGCGTAGCCACTAACAGTTACTTCATCACCTACTTTAATATGATTTTTTGTAACGCCGGCACGTTTAAGGTAATAAATAGAGTTAGTTTCAATGCGTAAAACTGCCTGTTCGCCAGCACTATTTTCAGTTTATAAGTTGAACCTAATATGCGGATTTCGCCAATCCATTTACAAAATTGTACCCTTTACTTGAGAAAGCTCATTAGAAAAATAGAATCGCGAGTGATGAGCATTGGCAGCTGATGAGAAAAGAAGAAGTGCGAGTATGGAGATTCGTATATTCATAGTATTTATATACATATCGGTTAACGGCTCAGGTAGATCATGGCTTTTTCGATTCCATTGAGTGTCATTGGGTACATTCGCTCGTGCATTAGTTTTTGAATCATCCTTGTAGATTCGCTGTAGTGCCAGTAGGTATTCGGTTCCGGGTTCAACCAGACCACTTTATCATATTGATCAGTAAACCTATTTAACCAGTTAGCGCCGGGTTCGCTGTTTGGGAAGTCAACACTCCCGCCGGGTCGAGTGATTTCATGGGTTCCGATTGCTGCATCGCCAACAATGATGACTTTGTAGTCTGATGCATATTTATGCAATAAGTCGAATGTAGAAATAAGTTCTCCGTGTTTCATGTCGTAGTTCTGCCACAAAGAATCGTAGATAAAGTTATGGAAATAAAAGTATTCCATATACTTAAATTCAGATCGGGCCGCGCTGAATAGTTGTTCGCAGGTTCGGGTGTGGGCATCCATCGATCCACCAATATCAAATAGTAAAAGAATTTTTACTGAGTTGTGGCGCTCTGGTCGCATTTTGATGTTGAGTAAGCCCGCATCTTTTGCGGTTGCCCGAATAGTTTCATGCAGATCGAACTCTTCGTTGGCACCACTGCGCGCGAATCGACGCAGTCTTCGCAAAGCCATTTTTATATTGCGGGTACCAAGTTGCCGGCTGCCGTCCAAATCTTTGAAGTAACGGTGGTCCCATGGTTTGACTGTTCCTTCACCTATATCGGTACTGCTCGTTGAACTTGCGTGCGAGTTCGCATTCGTATTCCCAGAAAAAGATGTGCCCGCGGTTCCTACGCCCTTGTTGCGACCAAAGTATCCGTCGTAGGGCTCATCTGAGCCTTTATCCCAGGTGTCGGCTAGGCCGCGTAAGGAGCCAAAATTATTGTCGCCATCATTTGCTTCCGTTACCTGGTTTTGCAGGGAACTATACTTGAGCAATTCTAAATCCGGGAGTTTGTCGAATAAGTTATCAATTTTATCTAACTCAGAAAAATGAGACTTAAATGCTAGATCGAACTTATCAAAGTGTTTTTCATCTTTGATCATGCAGGTGCGACTTAAATAGTAAAACTTGTCTATATCTACAAATACAAGATGCTGTTCAAGAGCGGAAATAAGGTCAGACAATTCGCGAAAGGTAACTGGCAAACCCTGGCCGCGGAGGCTCTCAAAAAAATCAAGCAGCATGTTCTACGAAAATCGAGCTGTTTACCATTCGATTAGCTATTACCAATACGGTACAAACTTTGATCAAGGTTGCAGCGTTATTTGTTGGTTTTTCTGTTGCGCAACGGCCAAGCGCTCTAGCAAATTTATATCCTGTTCGTTTTTTAATAGTGCGCCGTAAAGCGGGGGTAAGTTTTGCTCGGTATTTTTGTCACTGAGCTCGGTGCCGCGGATATCGTCAGCGAGTAGTAGTTTCAGCCAGTCGATCAGCTCAGAAGTTGAAGGTTTTTTTTTGATGCCAGGAATATCCCGAATTTGGAAAAATACGTCTAGCGCCTCGCTTAGCAGTTCCTTTTTCGTATTTGGATGGTGCACGGCAATGATCGCTTCCATAGTTTCCCGATCTGGAAATTTTATAAAATGGAAAAAGCAGCGACGCAAAAATGCGTCAGGTAGTTCCTTCTCGTTATTACTCGTGATTATGATGATTGGCCGATGCTTGGCATGAATGGTTTTTCCGGTTTCATAGACAAAAAATTCCATTTTGTCGATCTCAACTAGAAGATCGTTGGGGAACTCTATATCTGCTTTATCTATTTCATCGATGAGCAATACGACTTGTTGATCGGAGATGAAGGCTTCCCAAAGTTTGCCTTTTTTAATGTAATTCTCGATATTGTTGATATTTGCTTTTCCCAGTTGCGAATCGCGTAAGCGAGATACCGCATCGTATTCATACAGTCCTTGCTGGGCTTTAGTGGTAGATTTTATATGCCAGGTGATGAGTTGTTTGTTTAGGGCACCTGCTACTTCTTCCGCGAGCATTGTTTTACCCGTGCCGGGTTCGCCTTTAATAAGTAATGGACGCTCTAAAACAACAGCAGAATTTACCGCCAAACTTAAATCATCGGTTGAAATATAGTGTTTACTGCCAGTAAAGCTCATAACTTATTCGATTAGTTTGGGGCAGGCCAAGCCTATAATTACTATTTAGATATTGCTTCCAGTAATGGTAATCGAATACCTGACAAATACTGGATCAACGCACCACCGGCGGTTGAAACGTAGTTCAGTTTCGAGAGCTCAGTGTATTTAGCAAACGAAGTAACTGAGTCACCGCCCCCGATTACTGAGAATCCTTCTGAATCTGCGACTGCATTCCAGAGTGATTTGGTACCTTTTTCAAACAGTTCGCTTTCGTATATTCCAGCGGGGCCATTTACAAATATAGTTTTTGCTGCGGCGATGGCAGCTACGTAATCTTCAATTGTTTGGTCCCCGATATCAGAAATATCCTGATCATCAGCTACTTCAGTTACCGTCACATTATGTCGTTTCCCGTCGACTTCTACAGCGACATCACTGGCGTACGAGATTTTATTACGATAATTATTAAGAAACTTTTTGGCTGAAGCAATGTATTGCTCGAAGCCTTTGTGACGGATAAAACCGGCAGAAGATTTACCTATATCAATATCATCGGCCATCATGAAAATTTGACCCACTAGGCCGCTCAAAAGAAGTTGGTCGGCGGAACCATCTTTCAATACCTGATCGATCATGCCAAAGGCATCACCGGCACGCGAGCCGCCAAGCAAATAAATGCAGGGTTTGGCCGGGGAATCGGTAATCGATTGCAACGCAGCAAGTTCCTGCATTAATAATCGACCAGCATGAGATGGCAGTAACTCTTGAAATGCGACCATTGAAGGGGAGTTTCTGTGAGCGGCTGCAAAGGCGTCATTCACATAGCAGTCAAAAACTGGCGCTAGTCTACGCACTAAATAACTATTACCCATATCGGCAGGGTCTTGCGTGACGCTATCTTCAAAAGTTGATACTTCTTCTGTGAGATAACGCAAGTTATCGAGTAGCAGTGCTTCACCATCGCCAAGCATCATAATTTTGTCTACCGCAGCTGGGCCAGCTACATCTTCGATAAAATCAACAGGCTTTCCAAGTGCGGCACTCAATCGTTCTGCATGTTCGCTCAAGCTAATCAGCGAGGAGTAATCTGTTGTGTCCCCTTGATGCGCAATAATAGCAAGCCGAGCACCTTTGTCCAATAAATCCCGAATAGTTGGAATGCTTTTGACGATACGGTTATCGTTAGCAATCTGGCCTGTTTGTTTATCAATAGGGCAATTTATGTCGACGCGAAGGAGTACTCGCTTGCCAGCGAACGCTCCTTCGTCAATCGAACGAATTTTACTAATATCATTCATCTCTTAGTAATCTATCAGTCACCATGGCTAGCTAGGGGCACTCATGTTTAGGTATTTGTTAGTCAAAGCAACAGCCTCATTACCATCGGTCTGCATACCTGTCGCAGCTCGAATCCCATCGATTGTTTCAGGGATAGTAATAGCTTCTTGAGGGATGTTTATCGAGAAGATTAAGTCATCACCTGACTTGGAGACGGTTTCTTCCCAAAGACCAACTTCATACATGTCAGCGCGCATATTGCCTTTGTCGCGAGCGTATCGGAAAAAAGCACCATTGGAATCGAATCCATCAGCGATTTTAACTACCTTCATTCGCGGGTGTGTTTTGAATAAAGCAATCGCTTCTTCTGGAGAGATGTCTTTTTCCGTTTTGGCAACAATGCTGATGATGTGTCCGTGCGTTACCGGCGTGTGGATTAACACTCCCGTGCAGTCGACATGTGGCATGATCGTCATCAAGTCTACTGCCTGATGGTTAGGAACAGGTTCGATCTGCAGGTTATTGGTTAAGCCACGGAAGGTATCACCCGGATCAGCAACACGGCGGATAATGGTAATGGCCGCTTTTTTTACCCCAACCGCTTTGTCTAGCCAGTGAATTGTTCTGATTAAACCAGTTGTATTACAGGAGGTAAGTTTCAGGAAATCAGCATTAACGCCTTTTGGGTAGTTTGCATAGCCGTGAAAAAACACATCAACGATGTCATTTTTCTCGCCACCTTGAAAGATAGCTTTTTTACCATGCTTTTCATAAAGGGCTTTATTTTTAGAGCCAACACCGGGGCTGGTCGCATCCAACACGATATCGACTTTTTGAACAAGCTCTTCCAACGTACCAGTTACCGGGATATCGGCATCTTCTAGCTTATGTTCCTGGCCTGGAACAGCGCAATAAAGGTCATAAGGCATACCTCGCTCAACCAATGCACGTAGGGTAATAGTAGGGGCAAGATCGGCAATTCCGACTAGTTCCATATCTTCTTGTGCGGCAACTGCATCCGCCAAGCGTTGCCCGATTACGCCAAAACCAACTACAGCGACTTTAGTCATTTCAGTTTCTCCTGATTGATAATTCGATAGAGGGGTGCAAAATATTTAGTGTCCCAAGCTAAAAGTTATAGTTTTGACGATAGCTTCAAAGGTTTTGACTACAGTTTCAAAGATAGTCTGGACAAAAAGTCGACAAAACTTATAACAAATAGGGATATGCGATTATAAACGAATTAGCTGTAGAGTTAACATAGCTAATACAAGAATATAGTAGGAGCTGGAAAGTTTTTCCGCTCCTGCTAGTTCGTAAACCCCATTGTCGAGTAGTTTGAAAGCGGCTATAAAGCCCCGCACGCCCCCAGCATTTTTGCCTGATCTTCTCGACCAATTCTTAAGTGAGAGCCTATAACGATAATACTCCCCGTACCATTTTCGCGGATCCTAATTACCACATCATCCTGGAAATCAAAAAACCTTGTTGTCGCTGCGGCTTCAATTCCGTGTGCGAATTTACACTATTATAGTTATCAGGAGGTTTACCCGCATGGTATGTTCTATGGGTTATTAGAAGGTTAGAATTATCGAAAATAAGTGTAGATTAAATAATCAGCACGCAGAGTCTCTGAATTTTGGCGTTTGAAATAGCACATTGGAGTAATCATGAAGAATAAGCAAACTTTTATACTCGTAGGTATTTTAACTTTGGTTATGAGCTCAGTGTCGGCTCAGATGGTTGCTACGGTAGATCTTGAAACGATGAGTGCCAAGGGCAAAGAGCTCTACTTTGAACGAGTTTCATGTTGGGTTTGTCATTCCGACGATGCATCGGGGGGGGTAGGACCAACCTTGCTAAACGGGCCAACACCGTTAGATATTCAGGAGCAGTTAGACTCCAACCCACAAATGGCCGTTATTGTTAGCGAGTTAAATCCTAGCATTGATGACCTTTTGGCACTGTCAGTTTATATTAGAGAGCTAGGTGGAAATGCTACAAGCGTAGACGACGTAAATGGATGGCGGACTGAGCTATCAGCGATGCTTGATGCGAAAGCAGAAGTGACCGTTTTTGCGTTGTCGGCGCGTGATAAAAAGGTTCTTGAAATACAGTCGTTTGATACGGTGGTCGCCGATTGGCAACGAAAAGCTAAGACTGGAAGTTTGAAGCAAGGGT
>JAQWNC010000024.1 GCA_029246505.1 Arenicellaceae bacterium | reverse complement strand
TCCGTATTCTTCGGCTGCTCTAATACACCGTCAAATATCTCTTCAGATCCACCAACCACGGCTTCGTCAACACCAGCTCCATTCTCGGTAGGAATCTCTGGCTCTATTTTAGTACGGCTGAATTCTGGTTCATTCCAATTACCCGTAACGGTGTAACTGTAACGGAGTGCTTCATTTAGTTGATCTTCAAATAGGCGCTGAGCAATAAACATCATCGCCCCTGCTGCTGGATTTGCAAGTGCGCTCAATAAGACAATGTTTGCACCCAACTGTGGAGAAACTACCAGCTCCAAGTCGTAATCTTCGTCGACGATACCGATACGCCCCTGAGACTCAATATATGCAGAAGGGCCAACCACGTAAAACTCCTGAACCGCCAAGTTGCCCTCGTATATAGTCCCCTCACTACCTAAATTATCGAATACGAATCCATTTGAAAAAACATCAGAAAAATCCAATCTTAAACGACGAGATAAGCTATTTAAATTGAGCAGCCCTAATAAACGCCCGGCCTTGGGATCAACCCCCACCAGCTTACCTTTACTGGCTGCAAGCCTATAAGTTGCCTCCAGATTAGGCACTGAATAGGCCGAAGGGGGACCGAACCATTTGGCAGTACCCTCTAGGTCCAAGCCTCCACCATCCAAGAAGTCCCCTAAACCCAAGGTACTTAACGCCACACCAGATTCTGGTGTGGTAGCCAAAAAATCTAGCGTCGTTTGTGTTTGCCCCTTGCCTAAAAGCTCCCAAACTCCAGTAGCAAGTATAGTAAGTGCAGGCTGAATCATATCGAGTCTGGCAATATTCCAGGATTCGCCCTCTGGTCTCGCAACAATATTTAATTCACCTAAATCGCGTCCATCAAAACGAAAATCATCCGCATGAATACTGACAATCGGGTATTCATATGGTTTTAAATCATCAACATCAGAGCCAACGTCTGGCTCGGATGCAGGCCAATCAAGAAACTTAAAATCCGCAATATAAAATGGTGCTTCGTTAGCTGGTGCTGCTTCTATTTGACCCTCCAGAGAGTCTCCCACTGCATCAATCGCCCAATGCAAACCATCCATAGACAGGCCAGTAAGATTCATCCGGCCCAGTTGCTTATCGAATAATCTAACTTTTTGCCCAGATAGTGTCACTCGATGTAGGGCTTTTACGAAACTGGACACCTCTCCATCTAGTTCAGGCCACCTGTCGCTCACCCAGATCATGTAGTCCAGCCAAGGGTCAAGATCAATCTCTTCCGCTTCGATTCGCATCCCCAACCCGCCAACAGGAAAATCTTCCATTAACGGTTGCTGCCCATAAACTAAGTCACCACTTTCAAATAATACCGCGTCGCCACTCGTACGTGTATTTAGCACCCCTCGCAAGTTTTCGCCGACATCGTATCGTACAGTAGTTAACTCACCTCCTGGCGCGAACTCTATGTCTGCCCTCAATGGAAGCAGCTCTGCCGAGCCTTTATACACGGGTTCAGGTAAGGCTATAATTAGACCGATCAAATCACTTTCAATTCGCATTCTGACCGGCCCAGAATTAAAATTCATCGTGCCTTGCCAATTCGTTTCGCCAGCCAAAGAATTAGCTAATGGTTCACCTAATATAGTCGAAAGATAGGCCGGTGACACCCTCCCACTCGCATTTAACTGAACCTCTAGAGGACGGCCTTGCACCAGGGTCTCAATTGAAAACGAAGCGCGCCCACCTAAATAGCTCTCGATTTCACCCGACCCGGTAACCGAATCTTGCGTGAACTCTACCAAGACATTGACTCCGTCAGCATTGGTCCCAAGGGGCATTGTTAGACTTGCCTGTTCGACTTCCCCAACACCATTTACTGTGGAAGCGTTGATGTCAGCAAGAGGTAACTCAGCGGTAAACCGCGTTGTGTACTCACCGGTATAGGCAATAATATCTATATCGGGCCGGTTACTTTCGTCAAATAATGGCCCTTCCAAAAGAAACTGCAGCGCGTCCTCAGTTGGCCCACTTATCTCCGCCTCTCTAATGGAAAGTATTTGGCCACCACGCTCAAACAGTTTTTCCAGTACCACATGCCCTGACTTAAACTCACTTTGATAAATTGATCCCTTGCTCGGGGTAACTACCAAACGATCTTGCACTAGAGACAATCTCGCACTAGCTTCGGTTATTGGTGGCCAATTTTGTACTCGACCGTAGTCAACCCCAACATCAAATGCATCAGCACTTGCCGATAACTCCCCTATATTTGACCGGACAGCCGCCACTGAAATCGGGCCCCGATAATTCAATTGGCCATTTTTTAGGGTGCCAGTAGGAAATGCGGTATCAAACCAAGCGTGTACTTTTTCACTCAAATAAAGTGGGATAAAGTCCTTGATAATAGAAACATCGGGAATGCCGAACTGCATACTGACATTACCCTCTGCGGCACCATCCTCCAATAGTATCGCCGCATCAAAATTTTTGATTGATCCCTGCTTTGCCCACGCTTGCGCGTTAGATACCCGGAACTGAGTCTTATCATCAACGATATTCCAAAGCAGCTCTGCTTTTACTTGCTCAAAATCGATAATACCAGTAAGCCGTTGTGGCCAACTTAAACTGACATTCTTCGAATCTAAGCTGATCAGGCCACCTTGTGAGGTAACCTGCAAGTGTGCATCCAGATTATTTCCCGCGGGGCTGTTGTCGGTGGCTTTAAATGATATATCTATGATTTTTGCTGTAGCCTCCCAGGAATTTAAATCGAGCACGTCTCCGGTAAACCGCACTTCAAAATCCTGAAGTATTCCTTTGGAATCGGCTTGCTGCATCCAGATACCTAGTTTGGGCAACACTCCTGCTATAACCAGCAAATCTCTCAAATGTGGGAAATCGATGCGTGGGATTCGTATAAGCCCCGACCCTGAACGCGATGACATACTAAAACCGCTTGAAGTATCATCTGCGCCAACCCCAGCAGCCACAATGATGAACTCTCCCTGCCAATCACTTGCTGATTCAAACGGATTCCCAAAAAACTCACTTCTAACTAGCAAGTCGCCTTCAACTGATCTTAATACACCCCGAAGTAGTCGATGTTTATTTTTCAGCGTGTAGACCAAATTTATATCTGTGTAACGTTCAATCTCACCACTACTGTTACGCCACTCAATAGAGGAATCAATAGCAAAGATGTCACTTTGATCAGCAATCCATCGTAAAAATCTGGCCGGCGGTTTCCTATCTTCTTTTGGTGGAATCAACCAACCGCCAACTTTCACCCCACCAAGCGGTAACGACTCAATTCTCAATGAAAGATCACTAATAGTCGCCAATTCAATTTTGGGCCAAAAACGTAGCAAAGAAACCCAGCTTACATCGATGGCCAATTCTTCAACCCTAAGATCCGGCGTAGCAAAATCGGACGACTCCACCTGCAAGCCGCGAATTAGTAATTGTGGATTACCATTCTTCCAAGTAGAAATAAGTGCTTCGCTACTTACTGGTTGTCCGACTAGTTGAGTTGCGAATCGTTCAATCAAGCCCTTTCGGGACTCAATATTATCGAATACGAGCACGACTCCAGCCACCACAACGCTGGTAACCAGAAGCGCACACATCAATAAATTTATAAGCTTTCTCAACATCTAGGATAGAACAATCTCGTATTGTTCGCGCTGATAATCTACATCAACCTGCAGCCGCAAAGGCCGCTCTATAAAATCCTGTACATCAGCAAGCGCTGACGCCTCCTCGTCGAGCAAGTATTCAATAACGTCACGCGAGGCCAAAATAATATATTTATTTGCCTGATATTGCCGAAAATCACGCACAATCTCACGAAATATTTGGTAACAAACTGTTTGTGCTGACTTTACGCGACCGCGCCCCCTGCAAACTGGGCAGTCCTCTCTCATCGCGTAAGACAGGCTATCACGGGTGCGCTTCCGCGTAACTTCAACCAATCCTAGCGGCGACATATCAACGATGAATGTTTTAACCCGGTCACGCGCTAGCGAACGTTCCAAAGCCCGCACCACCTGACGTTTATGTTCCTCGTCCAACATATCGATAAAATCAACAATCACTATTCCACCAATATTGCGAAGCCTAAGCTGCCAAGCAATTGCAGATGCCGCCTCCAAATTAGTTTTATACAGGGTATCATCAAGGTTATTTTTACCTAGATAGGCGCCAGTATTCACATCGATGGTCGTCATCGCCTCAGTGGGATCGATAATCAAGTACCCACCCGACTTTAGTGGAACCTTACGGCGCAACGCTCGCTCGATCTCATCCTCTACCGAGTACATATCAAATAGCGGATGCTCTCCAACATACAGTTCAAGTTTATTACTAAGTTCCGGAACCATCTCGCTAGAGAATTTTTTAGCCAACTCAAATGCTGCACTAGAGTCAATTCGAATACGTTCAACTTCATCACCCACAAAATCCCGTAACACTCGAAGACATAACGGCAACTCTTCGTATATGCATAGGGGTGGTTTAGAGCTTGCTTTTATATCGAGTGATTTCTGCCAAACTTTACTTAAAAAATTTAACTCCAATGCTAATTCATCCTCAGTAGCGTGCTCGGCAACAGTTCTAGCTATTGCCCCACCTCCTGCACCGCTATCGCGAGTTAGCTTCTCTAAAATCCCGCGCAAACGCTCTTTCTCGTCTTGGTCTTCAACCCGCTGCGACACACCCGCTACGACTTGGTCAGGCAAATAAACCAGATTTCGCGCGGCCAAGCTAATTTGGCCACTTAGGCGCGCACCCTTGGTACCGACCGGCTCCTTAACTACCTGCACAATAATTTTTCCGCCTTGATGCAACACCTCAGATATGGCTGGTAATACATCTGCGCCAAGAGCAATCATTAAATCCTTAACATGCAAAAACCCGGCACGCTCAATACCTAAGTCTATAAAAGCAGCCTGCATCCCAGGCATTACCCGAGCCACTCTGCCCACGTAGATATTGCCAAGAATTCCTCGCGTCGCTTCACGCTCCAGATAAATCTCCTGCAGCATCCCATTTTCTATAAAAGCAACACGCGTCTCTTGCGGAGTAACATTAACCAGTAACTCCGAACTCATATCCAATCCCAACCATTTGTTTTAAGTAACTCCCGTAATTCATACAGCGGCAAACCGACAACATTGCTATAGCTACCATGAACCTCCTTAACAAAGGCTGAACCCAAGCCTTGGACCCCATAAGCTCCAGCCTTATCTTGTGGCTCTCCGCTTGACCAATACCCGACCATATCCCGCTCATCCATTGCGGCATAAACCACCTGAGTCACACCAACGCGTACCTGAAGATTATCGTTCACTAGCAGCGCAATTCCACTATAAACATGGTGTGTAGTATCAGACAAAGTTGACCAGATTCGAAATGCATCGGCCCTATCTTTGGGTTTACCAAAAATTGTGCTGCCCAAAGCCACGGTAGTATCAGCCGCCAATATAGGTCGAGTAAAATTGCTAGATTGACCCTTAGGTAGTATCGCTGAACCTGAAAGCGTATTAGCGGCAGCGAGCGCTTTTTCACCAGCCAGGCGCGCTACATATCCTTCAGGGGATTCGCCCGTATGTGCAGTCTCGTCAATATCAGCCGCAACCACACTAAACCGAATCCCTAGCGTCGCTAACATTTGTTGGCGACGTGGTGAACAAGAAGCAAGAATAATTTCTGGTGGCTTTTGCACAATAACTATTAGGTACTCGCTCGATGATAGGGTAAACCCGTATTAATACTCCACGCTCGATATACCTGCTCTGCCAGCATTACCCGAGCTACAGGATGGGCCATAGTCATCGCCGACAGAGACCAGCATTCACTTGCATTATCCAAAAACCCTGCAGTAAGTCCTTCTGGTCCACCGATAACCAAAGCTACATCTTGCGCCTTATCAACCCAGGTTTGTAAGCGCGCCGCAAATTGTTCTGTCGATACCGTTTTGCCATTCCGATCTAGCGCAATAACAACTGGAATACGAGTGAGCTTTTTCTGTAAAGCCTGCGCTTCCATCTCTGCGATCCGGGCTAGATCAGCGTTTTTTGTTCTCCTGACGGCGACTATCTCGATAAACTCCAAACGACAGGTGCCTGTCAATCGCTTTATATATTCATTGCAGGCCTGCTGGACCCAACCCGGCATCTTTGCACCCACCGCAGCGATCGTCACTTTCATACGCACAGGTCTCAGGCGTGCTCTTCACTTTGTCGCTTAAGCATGCTTCGAATGTCCTCACCCCAGAGCTTTTCGATTTGATAATATGAGCGCACTTCTTCACGCATCACATGTACGACCACATCCGCAAAATCAACTAATATCCACTCGCCCAGCTCTTCACCTTCTGAACCAATTGCTCGAATATCGGACTGGCGGAGTGTGTCAATTGCATTCGAAGCCAACGAACGAACATGCCGACCAGATGTTCCACTTACCACGACCATATAGTCTGCAAAATCAGATATATCATCGATTTTCAATACTTGGATATCCACTCCTTTAAGGTCTTCCAATGCGGCAACCACTAAATCCTTCATCTTTAATGGGGTAGTCGCCGCGTCTTTAAGTTTTTCACTCACTTTATTCTCTTTCATTGATATAAATTATTGGTCTTAATGTAGTCATACACTTCTGACGGAATGGCGTTCGACAGCCATGGCCCACTATCACTTTGCGCTAACCTCTCTCGAACAGCTGTAGATGAGAGATCGAGTTCTGGCCCGCTAAAATCGAACCGAAGACCCGAATGTTTGCGTCGTAAATCTTTCGCATTAGAAGCTTGGCTAAAATATTTATGTGCTAACACGCTATTACGCGAGCCCGGGCGGTTCATAACAATTAGATGAGTAAGTGAAGGGAATTCCCAAACCCGATACCAATGATCAATATCCGCAGACCAATCGGAGCCCACCACGAAACAAAAATGTTTTGTAGGTTCGGCATGTTTAAGTGCGCGCAACGTCCAAACTGTATAAGAGGGACGCCGCTTGCTGAGTTCTATATCGCTTATCTTAACTCGGTCATCATTTGCATAAGCCAAGCGAAGCATGGCCAGTCGGTGCGTACCGCTAACCTGCACACCGTTCCGGTGCACCGGCTGCAAAGCTGGTATTACGATTGCCTCATCTACCGTACCGGTATCAAGCAGCGCTCGAAGCGACTCTACATGACCCCGGTGAACCGGATCAAATGTGCCGCCAAATACAGCGCTCAATTTAGCCATTTTAGAGCACCTTCACTAATTCAGGCTACCTTATCTGACCGTTGCCCAATACAACATATTTTTGATTGGTAAGACCCTCCAGACCAACCGGACCACGAACATGCAAACAATCAGTACTTATGCCTATTTCTGCACCCAAGCCATACTCAAACCCATCCGCAAATCGAGTAGACGCATTAACCATCACAGAGCTGGAGTTTACTTCCCGCAAAAAACGATCCGCCACCCCCTTGTCTTCAGTGACTATGCTATCCGTATGAGATGAACCATATTGAGTAATATGGTTCATTGCCTGATCAAGACTATTCACTATTCGAATCGATAACACTGGAGCTAAATATTCCTCATACCAATCTTTTTCCGTTGCTGCGAAAACGTCCGAAATAATCTCAAGCGTGCGTTCACAACCTCTCAACTCTACACCTTCTTTTTTATAGCGCATCGCCAGACCCGGCAGCACCTTGGCTGCAATATCACTATGCACCAACAACGTTTCCATCGCATTACAAACACCATACCGATTGGTCTTTGAGTTAAACGCTATTTTCTCAGCCATTACCAAGTCAGCGGCCTTATCAATATATACGTGGCAAACGCCATCGAAATGCTTAATAACCGGCACCTTGGACTCATTTGCGACCCTTTCAATCAACCCCCGGCCTCCGCGCGGAATAATCACATCAAGGTATTGATTCATTACCAGCATTGCGCCAACCGCTGCCCTATCAACCGTATCAACCACCTGAACAGCATCTGCTGGTAATCTCGCCTCCAGTAATCCCTGACGAATACATTTTGCAATCGCCAAATTCGAATTCAATGCCTCTGAACCCCCTCTTAGTAACGAGGCATTGCCCGACTTAAGACATAAACCTGCCGCATCCGCAGTTACATTGGGTCTTGACTCATAAATAATCCCAACCACACCCAGTGGCATGCGCATCTTGCCCAATTCAATACCTGATGGTCTTGTCTGGAGGTCAGATATTTCCCCAATCGGATCAGGCAATTCAACTACTTGCAGGAGACCATCCACCATTCCCTGAATTCTCGCAGGTGTTAATTCCAAACGGTCCAGCAGAGCAGCATCTAAACTTCGCGCTTTACCAGCCTCCATATCAACTGAATTCGCCTCCGCAAGAGCCTGTGCAGAACCAAGCAATTTCGACGCGATAGCCTCCAATGCAAAGTTCTTTTGCTCAGTCTCGGCACTAGCAAGCACCCGAGCGGCATTCTGCGCAACCTTTCCAAGACCTTGCATATACAATTCAACTGCACCTGTTTTCCCAGTAGGCAGATCATCTGATGATTTATTCTGTATTGCTAATTTATTCATCTCTTCGAAGGTAGAAAATACAGAAAAATTGAAATCGCCTGTGTTATTTCTACAACTCAACTATAAGTTAAAAAACCTGACTGTTTATCAAACCGTCGGCTCGCTACAGTTTTACCCGATTGCGACGCCATTAAGTACCACGATCAACTTTTCCAGTTCAAGCCAAATATCGCCCTGACGCTGACCTTTGACCAATTGGTCTAATTTACCCACTTGCCGCAATAGATTATAGCAGCCATCGGCACCTATTCGCCTTATCGCAGACGAAACAATCGCTTCCCGACTGCTCCAAACTCCGTTCTGCCGATACGCGTTCGATGGTGTCGAACCCGCTGCGATTTGCCCTGCCACACTAGCCATAGCTCGTATTTCTCTTGCCAAACTCCAAACCACAACCACCGGCTCCACCCCTTCACGCTGTAGGCCTTTTAAAATTCGCAATGCTCGCGCCAATTCACCTGAGCAGGACATATCAACTAATTCAAATACCGTATAGCGAGCCTGGTCCGAAAGGCTACTACGGATCATCTCGATTGTTACTCCGCCGTCACTACTGAGAGCACGTAACTTATCGACCTCCTGTCCCGCAGCCAGCAAATTCCCTTCCAAACAAGTAACTAATAAGTCCATTGCACCGGCTTGAAGTCGCAGGCCTCGTGAGGCAAAACGCTGCTTTAACCACGCTGGAAAAGCATCTAAATTAATTTCTGGGCAGTTTATGATCCAACCGGAAGCATCAGTCGCTTTAGCCCATTTACTCTGTAATTGTCGTTTGTCCAGCTTTGGCAGTATAAGCACCAATAAATCGCCTTCAGGTTCTGCTCGCTCGCAAAAGGCGCTAATAGCTTTACTACCTTTATCACCTGGTTTACCGCTAGGGATCCTGAGTTCATAGCACCGTCGGCTTCCAAACAAGGACATAGCATTACCCTCCTGAACAAAGCCTTCCCAATCAAAGCGCCCCTCCACCGCAAACGGAACCCTCTCATCGACACCATGCGCGGGCAGCGCTTTACGCAAACTATCCAGTAGCTCTTCGACAAGCAAGGCTTCATTACCTGCAATAGCGATAATAGCTGGAAGCTCACTCACAAGTTGTGCGGTGGCTTTTGCGTAAGGGACTTGCATATAAATTGGGAGAGCCTAAGAGCTAACTTCTATGCTCAACAAACCAAGCTGGAGCGCGGGTAAATGCGCTAGGCGTTAATATTTCGCCCATAAAGGTGAAAGGCCTTAGCTGACCAAAAACATACTGCCGCAATCTAAAAGAACTAACCGAGAGTACTAAGCTGTCGAAGGATACGTAGAACTAATTCATCTTCCATCGTCTCGCGAATCGCTTCTTCTTCCTCTTCCTTTTCAATCACTAAATCTGGATTAAAGTCAAAATCTGCAAGCTCTTGTAAGGCACGGCCCTTCGAAATAACATCACCACTAACATCAAAAAGATCATAGATTACAAGATATTGCAATGTATAGCTATTTACCTTGCCTCTAGAATCCAATGTCCGAACTAACCGATCAAAACTAATTTCCACAATCGTTAGCACAGCTTTAGCGAGCGCTGGGTCGGTGACAATTTCTGCCCCGGTACCCTCTATTCCACCAGAAAGCAGCTCACTAAATCGATCCACGACATCAAAGCTTCCAGCCCTAGATTCAATATAAAGTACGTTAATCCGTTCGGCCAGTGGCAATTGGCCACGCAAACGATACCCACAAGATGCCAGAGATACTATGGCTACAGACACTAACAATATAATCAGCTTACGCATTTGATCTACCCGCCTCTTCGAGGCTCCTCATTCTGCTTCTAATTGCAATTGTATCGGCAAATGTCCTTAACTTGCTACTACATTCACAAGCTTATCAGGCACTATGATAACTTTCCGGACCACAGAACCCCCAATAAAACGCTGTACATTCTCATCAGCTAGCACCAATGCTTCCAATTGGTCACGCGGAATACCGACCGCCACCTGCAGTTTACTACGTAATTTCCCATTTACCTGAATTACCAGCTCGACCTTATCGAGTTTTAATGCTGTTTCATCAATTTGTAACCAACTAGTCTCAACTTGCTCTCGTATATTGAGCTCATCAGAGATTTGTTCGACGATATGTGGAGCTACCGGTGCCAATAGCTTTAATAAAATAATCGCCGCCTCACATTGCACTTGGCTGCTAGCCGCACCAGCGGTTAACCAATCAAATTTTTCAAGTGCATTTGTCATTTCCATGCAAGCCGCCACAACAGTATTGAACTGCTGGCGTTCGTAATCGCGTAAAGCCTTGTCCAAAACAGTATAAACCGTACGGCGAACTTCAAAGAGGGCATCGTTCTCTAGCTTCGGTTCAAAAAGTTGCTCACAGGGACCAACTTGAAAAACTGACTTATACTTGTAAAACCAAGCCCAAACTCTACGTAAAAAACGGGATGCACCAGCGACCGCATCATCGTTCCATTCAAGTGACTGCTCTGGTGGTGAGGCGAACATCATAAATAAACGCACAGTATCGGCGCCATACCGGTCAATCATCGACTGTGGATCAACACCATTATTCTTCGACTTCGACATCTTCTCTACGCCGCCTACAACCACCGACTTTCCGTCACTTCGTAAAACTGCCTGAAGAATACGACCTTTTTCATCTTTGATGGTCTCTACATCGGCAGGATTAAAAAACGTCTTTCGACCATTTTTCCCCTCCCTATAATAAGTTTCAGCTATCACCATCCCTTGCGTCAGAAGCTTCTTAAACGGCTCATCACCGCTCACCAAACCTTCATCACGCATCAATTTATGAAAAAATCGAGCGTATAACAAGTGCAATACCGCATGCTCTACGCCGCCTACATACTGGTCAACTGGCAACCAATATTTTGCTCGCTCATCGAGCATGGCTTGGTCATTGTCTGGCGAACAAAAACGCGCGTAATACCAGGAAGACTCAAAAAAGGTATCGAAAGTATCAGTTTCCCGTTTAGCCAACCCACCAGTTTTAGGGTCAGTTGTTTCAAAAAACTTAGGCATTTTTTTAATAGGTGAACCTACGCCATCCAACACAACATTTTCAGGTAACACAACGGGTAATAGATTCGCGTCAATAGGGACAGTCTTACCATCAATAGTTATAACCGGAATTGGGCAGCCCCAATAGCGCTGTCTAGATACACCCCAATCCCGCAATCGATAATTAATTTTTTGTTCGCCAAGCTGATTTTCTTCAAGCCATTCAGCGATGTATTGTTTGGCCTTTTCTGAACTTAGGCCATCAAACTGCCCTGAGTTTTTCAGTATCCCATATTCCGTGAAAGCGCCAGACTCAAGGTCAAGTGATCCATCAATTGGGTATACAACAGGCGTCCTATCAATGCCATACTCCTTGGCAAACTCCCAATCACGTTGATCATGGGCGGGAACTGCCATAACTGCGCCAGTGCCATAACTAGCCAACACAAAGTTAGCCACCCAAACCGGGATTTGTTCTCCGCTAATAGGGTGTTCCGCGAAAACTCCAAGCGACATACCCTTCTTTTCCATGGTCTCCAAATCTGCTTCAGCGGTTTTTAAATGGCCACATTCATCAAGAAAAGCCTGTAGATCTGGATCATCCCTGGCCGCGCTAACAGCTAAAGGGTGCTGTGCCGCCACCGCCAAAAAGGTCACCCCCATAATTGTGTCTGGCCGAGTAGTGAATACTTTTAGCGCATCTCCATCAATACCTGAGCCCGCAACCGTAAACACCGCCTCGACACCAACTGACTTACCAATCCAGTTCCGCTGCATAGTCCGCACCGACTCCGGCCAATCTTCAAGTTGTTCCAAACCATCAATCAACTCCTCTGCATAATCCGTTATACGTAAAAACCATTGCGAAATTCTTCTGCGCTCGATCAACGCACCAGAACGCCAGCCACGGCCATTCTCTACCTGCTCATTAGCCAATACCGTTTGATCGACGGGATCCCAGTTAACTTCAGCTTCTTTCTTATAGGCCAAACCACGTTCCATTAGCCTAGTGAAAAACCACTGCTCCCAACGATAATAGTCCGGGTCACAAGTCGCAAACTCTCTCGCCCAATCATAGCTGTAGCCCAAACGCTCTAGCTGCCCACGCATATAGGCAATATTCTCTTTGGTCCACTTTGCTGGTGCAGTTTTATTGGCAATCGCTGCGTTCTCAGCAGGAAGGCCGAACGCATCCCAGCCCATCGGCTGTAATACATTCTTCCCAAGCATCCGCTGGTAGCGACTAATCACATCGCCGATGGTGTAATTTCTGACATGCCCCATATGCAACTTTCCGGATGGATACGGAAACATCACCAAGCAATAAAACTTTTCGCGCGCATCGTCCTCTAGCGCCCGATACACGCTTTCTTCTTGCCAACGACGCTGAACTTTCGGTTCCAACTCGTTAGGTAAATATTGCTCTTTCATAACGTGGCGTATTGTAGCCAGTTGACCCCGCAGCGGCTATGCAATTTTCGCATAATAAGCGCAGCTGATTAGTGATCAAGGCAACTTATAGCAAGCATCGCTAAATCAAACTTGGAAACGCTGCAAATAACCTTTACCTAAAACTAAAACCCTACAGAAGGCACCTCAGTGCGTCTAAAACAATCGATCGTATGATCATTCACTAAACCAGCCGCCTGCATAAAAGCGTAACAAATGGTCGGTCCAACAAATCTAAAGCCCTTTTCTTTAAGAGCCTCACTCATAGACCCGGATAGCTTGGTCTGCGCTGGCAATTCAGCCATACTGGTATAACCATTTAACAACGACTCACCATCTACAAAGCCCCAGATAAACCCACTAAAATCTTCACCTAAGGCCTCCATTTTTAAGTAGGCCTTGGCATTTTCAATAAAAGCGTTAACCTTGAGTTTATTACGAATTATTCCTGCATCTGAGAGTAATTCGGTACGTTTTATCTCATCATAAACTGCCATTTTTTTCGGTTCAAAATTGTCAAAAACTTGCTGATAACGCGATCGCTTTTTGAGTACCGTGATCCAGCTGAGTCCGGCTTGGGCACCTTCCAAATTAAGCAGTTCAAACAGCTCCCGACTGTCATAAACAGGAAAACCCCATTCAACATCGTGATATTCGGTGTATATTGGCTCACTTCCACACCACTTACAACGAATCCTGTCAATTACGCAGTACCCGGCCGGCCGCATGGCCCTGGAGCATTATCATAACGACAAAATTGATAAAACCGAGAAGCCCAAATAACATCGAGATTGACAAACCAACTGAAAGCAAGCCTACCGCCAATATGGATCCTCCAAATATATAAATCGAATTAGTAACATTTAGCGCCGCAATTACTCGTGAGCGAACACGTTCCGGACTATCGGACTGTAATAAGGTATATAGCGGTACCGTATACAGTCCAGCACAAACGGACAATCCCCCTAAACTTATAATTACTGACCATCCCACCAAAGATTTAGGCAACATTCGGATGCTGTCTATAGCACTGGTTTGTTCGGGTATTAGTGCCATCCACAACGTAAACACGCTCATACCAAAACCACCGGCAATGGCGACCTTCAAACTAGAGTGCTTTTCTGCAAGATAGGAACACCAAATAGATCCAATAGCGATGCCAATCGAAAAAATTGCAATCAACAAAGTTGCAAGCCGACCATCTGCTTTAAGTATATCTTGCGCCCAAGGAGCCAACTGCGTAAGGAATAACGCCCCAAGCAACCAAAACCACGATATATAAGCAATTATGCTGCTAACCCCCGCCAATCTTACTTCTGATAGCAAACCGACAATGCCTCGATATAAATTCCAGTCCAGCTTAAGATTTGCAGCAGCGGAAGGGGCCTCCGGAATTCCTTTGCTGGCAAGCCAACCAATAAATGCAATAAAAACACCCCCGTAACCGAGCCACTCACGTGTCGACGAATCCGCAGCTAACCAACCACCAAATAGAGTGCCCACTAAAATAGCTAAAAACGTCCCACCCTCAACGTAGGCATTACCGTCCAATAGCTCCTCTCGACTAAGGTGTTGAGGCAGCAAACTATATTTAGTGGGGCCAAAAAAAGTCGATTGTGTACCGAGTAGAAATAACACAAATAACATTGCATACACCGACTGGAGCCATAGAGCCAACGCCGCCAAGGCCATAATGACAATTTCACTTAGCTTAATGGTTTGTATTAATGAAGATTTCTCATACTTATCGGCCAACTGACCAGCAATCGGCGAAAATAAAAAATACGGCAAAATGAACAAGGCACTGGCAAGATTAATAAGCACCAAAGTTTCACCCAGGCTACTCGCCATTACAAAAGTAAACAGCACGATTAGTGCATTCTTAAAAAAATTATCGTTAAATGCTCCTAAGAATTGCGTCACAAATAACGGCCCGAAACGGCGTTTAAAAAGCAAAAAACGCTGTTTCGATACTTTGCTTTTTTCATTTGTAATATCCATTCGATTGATTCTATATAATCTGAGCCAATATGTATCACAACATCGATTTTATAATTGTAGGTGGCGGCTTGGCTGGCTGCGTACTTGCACTTGAGCTACTAAATCGCGATACGAACCTATTATTAGTTGACCGGCCATTAGCTGGCGCCGCCTCCCCAATTGCCGCAGGAATCGCCAACCCTATTTCTGGCAAGCGCTTAGTGTTAGAGCCTGATTTTGATGATAAACAGGCAGCACTTAATAAGTTTGCCCTAGTACTTGAACAATTGACGGGGTACAAAATATTAGTGGAATTACCTCAGACCAGGTTTCTCAATACTCTACAAAGTCAGGCGTTACCCAAGCTACGCACCATACCCGGACTCCAGCGATTCGCATCGGAAAACAGTTTGCCCGACACCAACCGAGAAAATTCGCTAATTATTAGCAATACTTTCAGGCTCGACATACAGACGACCTGCCGGCTGATCCATAATATTCTTGACTCAACAAATTCACGAATAACAACGCAATTAGATTACGACGAACTTGTTATTGGTTGTGAAAATATTCGATGGCGTGATTTTCAATCCAAAAAAGTTATTTTTTGCGAAGGCTGGCGTGGGATTCTCAATCCATGGTTCAACGCCCTACCGTTCAACCTTAGCAAAGGACAGCTACTTAAACTTCACCAACCATATACACAACCGAGCCTCTCAAATTGGGGGCAGTGGGAAATGCAAACCGGTACCGAGCGATGGCTGGGTGCCACCACTGAACGTAACTACCAACATCTGAATCCAGACATCGAGGGTCGCGACCTACTCCTTGAAAGCCTTACATTAGCGCGTAAACGTCACGTAACAAACCTCCCTTCAATTCAGAAGGCCCAAATAATCAAACAATATGCGGGCATACGCCCGGCGACCGTCGACCGAAAACCATTCATTGGCATACACCCATCTTATCCTCAGGTGGGCATTTTTAACGGCTTTGGAGGTAAAGGCTCCCTTCACATTCCGCGGGCCGCGATAACATTTGCTGATCAGCTATTGTTTGCTCGAAATAACCATGACCAAGCAAGGCTCGAACAGCTGCTGTCGAACTAATATCGATAGCCTAATCTTTAACATTAGATATATAGTCCATGCAGCTAACCACCCTGGCCCAAAACTTTATCGCTGCTTCGCCCCTGATCAGCCCGCTAGCCATCGATGCGACATGCGGAAATGGAAATGACACCATTTTTCTTGCGCGGCTAGTCGGCGATGATGGGCACGTTTATGCTTTTGATACTCAGGCTATCGCAATTCAAGCCAGCCAACAATATTTGATTACAGAGAATTTTAGCAGGCGCGCTTCACTGCACCAAATTAGCCATACGGACATACTTAGTGTACTTCCAGAATTCTGTATGGGTAATATAGGTGCCTGCATGTTCAATCTCGGCTACCTTCCAGGGTCAGATCAACTATGGACCACACAAACCCTTTCGACGCTAGGTGCACTAGAAATCTGTAGTGAATTACTATGTATAGGTGGAAAAATGAGCGTTCTGTGTTACCCGGGCCACACGACTGGCGCTGAAGAGACAAAGGCCGTAGTAAAATGGTTTAAATCTTTGAACAGCAAACGTTTTGGGTGCGCAAAACCGGCCCGAAGTCAAAATCCAAAATCTCCGATACTACTTTGTTTAACGCGATTGTAGCGCATAACAATTTGACTATATCTATACTTTATTTCAGCAACTTATAGCTATAGTATTTTTACGCCTATTCCCTTGCAAACATGTGCCAATAGCCGCACAAAAAAGGGTGCTTACTTGTCTGTTTTCGACGCATCACTATTCTCTTAGCCCCTACTGACTTTTATACTAACCCAACACCAGGCAAGACAGACTCGCCACACGGCATACTTTTTACTATATCTTAGCGACAAATGGAGCACGAAGTAACGTGCCTAGATTTCTAACGCAAGCAGCATCTCTAGACTCATCAAGGCCAAGTAATATCTTTGAGTGGGGTATTTTTGGTGTCACCGTATACACGCCGAACGCCCGGTCCCAAAAAGAAAAGAAAAACCCGTAATTGCTGTCGTGCTCCAATGGGTCAATCGAATGATGAATTCGATGCATATCTGGTGTCACAATTATTGTACGCAAAATCCCATCAAGGGTATCAGGTAAGCGAAGATTTGCATGGTTAAACATCGCGCTAGCCGCCAAAATTATTTCGAAACCAGCTATTGCTATCGGAGATACCCCCAAACCAATAACCAATACGGTTTTGTAGGCAAACGAGACAAGTATCTCCGCTGGATGAAAACGCACTGCGGTACTAGCATCCACACAAATATCCAGATGATGCACCCGATGAATACGCCACAACCAACTAAACTTATGGCTCGCATAATGCTGCGACCAAATAGCAAAATCGAGAATTACAATGGAGGCTATTATCTCGGGAATTCCGTTTAAACTAAGTAATTGCCATACACCCCACAAACTATTTTCTACAAAAAACGCCACCAAAATTAGGCCGCCTGGCACCATTAATTGCAATAAACTCCAATTGATCCCCCCCAACAATACATTTACACCTACGCGTAAAATCGCCGGATTTGCGACTTGCCGTCGGGGCCACTTACGTTCTAAAAGCAGCATTAACAATAGCCATAAAAACAAGCCTACCGCTAATCCCATTATATTAATGCCCCCTAGAGTTAAAATACTACCCCTAATCGCCTCTCACCATTGTTTCAAGCTATAAGCTACTAGTCTTTTTGCTCAATCCAGTTTACTAATGGTTTCCAAGCCTCCACATCGACCTTAACGGTAAACGGTGTCATATCAAAAATACCCAAACCAGCATCAGCAGCCTGAACATATTTTTGTGAAGCCCTGATTTTGGCTATATAAGGAATTTCTACCTTTTCCAAAAAATCTTCAAGTAACATTGAAGACTTGTAGTTAGCTTGCATTCTATTTCCAACTACCGCTATTTTTACCGGCTTGTAACGTACTTTAACTTTTATCAACAAATCAGCTATAAACTTTGCTGTCACACGTATATCAATCGCTGACGGTAGCACTGGAATTAGAACCACATCAACCATGTCAATAAGCCTGGTAACCGATGCCAGTTGAGTTTTTGCCGGCGCATCGAAAATGACCCGTTTTAAATCAGAGGGGAAACCGCCTTTTCGCTTGACCCCAGAAAATTCCTGTATTGTGCTAGCGGTTTCGGGGCGTACTTTCAACCAATCAGAAGACGATTTCTGCGGATCGAGATCGATCAACCCAACAGGAACCTCCCACACGGCATAAAAAGAAGCTAGATTAGTCGCTATAGTCGTTTTGCCACACCCTCCTTTGGGATTGACAACTAAAATTGATCTCATGCTACCCTCAATGCCTTCGCCGGTCACGTATGCGAGAATCTATCACAATGCCTCTACTGAACTACAGGCATTCCCAAAACAAATGCTAGCCAAACGCTAAAACCGAACCAGGCGTTATTTTTAAATGCCGTAAAACAAGAATCTCTATCTCGACCACGAATTAACCACTGCTGGTAAATAAATGTAGCCGCGGCAAAAAATAATAATGCAAAATAAACCTGTGCTGCACCCAGTATAACCCCAATATAAGCAAGCAATGAAATACACAGGAACTGCCACAGGCCAATTACCCAACGATCATTGTTACCTAGTAAAATAGCCGTAGATCCTACCCCCACTTTAATATCATCTGGTCGATCAGACATCGCGTATTGCGTGTCGTATACCAGCACCCAGAACATATTTGCCAGCCACAATAGAACAATGGCCAAGCTAACCTCATGTTCATATGCTGACCAAGCCATTGGAATACCCATCGAAAAAGCAATACTCAATATTAGTTGCGGTGCGGAGAAAAAACGTTTGAATCTTGGGTAAACCAGAGTCAACACCACCGCAATAATTGCCCAGCCCCAAGTACGCGCCGGCAGTAGCATTAATAGCCCTAGTGCTACAAACCCTAATAATGTCGCTAAACAAACAGATAACCTTAGGCTAATATCACCTGCGGCTAACGGGCGCTCCTGGGTGCGAGCAACATGCCGATCAATATCCCGATCAGTGATATCGTTTATAACGCAACCAGCCGACCTAGTAACAAATACTCCAACTATAAAAATAAAGACTAACTCTGAATTTGGAATTCCCGAACCCGCTATCCACAGAGCCCAGAGGGTTGGAGCTAATAACAGCAGACTGCCGATCGGCTTATCCAGCCGCATTAAACGTGCACAAGCACCTAATGTACAAACCAAGCAAGACAGATCTGCACTCCTAGACATTACCATACACGCCGCGATGCCCGAGCCATCGCTTGGTCAAAGGTTCGATTACACCTCGATGATTCTGTAATAATTCGCCTGCTATTTTTTCAACCACAACTAGCCAGTGCTGATCTCTAATTACATTGGCTATTCGTAAACCTAATTCACCAGTTTGACGAGTGCCAAGCATTTCACCTGGCCCACGCATTTCCAAATCTTTACGAGCAATCTTAAAACCATCATTTGTTTCACGCATTAGGGCTAAGCGCTGTCTGGCATTCTGGCCAAGCTTGCCTTGGTACATCAATAAACATACTGACTTTTGGTTGCCACGTCCGACTCGCCCTCGCAGCTGATGTAATTGAGACAGGCCAAGACGCTCTGCATTTTCGATAACCATCAAACTGGCATTAGGCACATCGACGCCAACTTCGATAACCGTAGTTGCTACTAATAGCTGTGTTTCACCATCGCGGAAACGCTGCATTACGACTCCTTTTTCTGCTGATTTCATTCGCCCGTGCACCAACGCAACCTTGATATTTGGCATTTCTACCATAAGTAACTCAACCGTATCTGTAGCAGCTTGGGCCTGTAGTACCCCCGATTCATCGATTAGTGGGCAAACCCAATATGCTTGCTGTCCTTTAGCGCAAGCGTCTTTTACCCGGCCAATTAATTCAGGGCGTCGATTATCCGATACCACCACCGTATCAATCGGGATTCGACCAGGCGGTAATTCATCAATACTCGAAACCTCTATATCTGCGTAAAATGCCATTGCTAAAGTTCTGGGGATGGGTGTCGCGGTCATCACCAACTGGTGAGGTTCCTTGCCCTTCATTCCCTTATTACGCAGAGCCAAACGTTGCTCCACACCAAACCTATGTTGCTCATCGATGATTATTAATAAAAGACGATTAAATTCAACACCATCCTGAAATAAGGCATGGGTACCAACCACAACTTGTATCTCACCACTTAGCAAAAATTCCAACACAGTAGTTCGTTCAGACTTCTTTTGCTTGCCGGATAACCAACCCACTCGAATACCTAAAGGTACAAACCACTTACTTAGAGTAGCCAAATGTTGTTCAGCCAACAATTCAGTTGGAGCCATAAAAGCGGCTTGGCCGCTCGACGCAACAGCTTTTAATAACGCTAACGCAGCTACTACTGTTTTACCGGAACCAACATCACCCTGCACCAGACGGTTCATAGGTAAACTACGCTCCAGATCCAAAGATACTTCAACAGCTACGCGCTCTTGTGCTTTGGTTAGATCGAACGGCAAACTTGATAAATAGCCGTGCTGAAGATCACTGGTATTGTTTAAAGCCACCGCCGATTTTTGTTCCCGTTGCTCCCGTAATTGTCGCAGACTTAAGTGCTGCGCAAGCAATTCTTCAAACACTAACCGTTCTCGCATCGCTACTGGTATAGCACCCTCATCGTCGAGGCTAGATTTTGCCGGCCGATGAATTTCACGCAATGCGTCAACAAGATGAGGTAGTGCTAACTTATCTAGAATACCAAGTGGTAAAAGCTCTTCCACATTCTCCGTTATGTTAGCCAATACCTGGGTAGTTATTTTCATCCAAATGACCTGCGAGACGCCATCAGTAGTTGGATACACCGGGGTCAGGCTATTACTAGTCGGCGATTCAGGAATATCCGCACTCACTCGATACTCTGGATGGATCATTTCCATACCTTTACTACCAAGACGAGCCTCACCAAACAGCCATATCCATTGTCCAGGTTGAAGAGCCCGCTGCTGTGCCCGAGAAAAAAAGAACATCCGAAATAGCATCTGACCCGTTTCATCTGTCACGCCAATAATTAAACTTCGTCGTCGCCCATAGGTAAGTTGCACACCATCAATCTTCCCTACGACAACGCGGCTATCACCATGCCGCAATGAACGAATTGACGTTACCGTTGTCTTATCTACATATCGTAATGGCAAATGAAATAACACATCTTGCAGCGTTGATACGCCAAGCTTATTCAGATTGGCAGCAATCGCTGGTCCAACCCCCTTTAACGATGAAACTGCTTGATCGCCGCCCATGCTGTTTTAGGAAATGAAAACTAAAGCATTACACATTGCCATGAATCGCCCTAGTCAACCTAGTAAAAATGATCGCCAGATAACTCCATGATCCCATCCATTTCAACTGCGGCACCTTTTGGTAACGCGGTCACCTGCACCGCCGCACGCGCAGGATAAGGTTCAGTAAAATATTCACTCATAATCTTATTTAGTTCCGCAAAATTACCTAGATCAACCATATATATATTCAGCTTCACCACATCTTGTAAGCTTCCTCCGGCCGCTTCCGCAACAGATGACAAATTGTTGAACACTTGATGTGTTTCGGCAGCAAAACTTTCGTCCTGCATCCCCATTGTTTTTGGATCCAATGGAATCTGACCTGATAAATACACCGTGGACCGAACCTTGACCGCTTGAGAATAGGTCCCGATTGCAGCTGGGGCATTTTCAGTATGGATTATGGATTTACTCATTTATTTCTCCTATTCACGGGTAACTTTTCTCACTCCTTTGCGTTTTCGTACTTGCTTGATAACTTGCGCGAGCTGTATTCGGTTTTGTACTTCTATAACAAAGTGCATGCTATAAACGGTTGCGCCGCCGTCGTCGATTGATACGTGATCAATATTCGCACCAGCATCGGCAATCGCGGAGGCAACGTTAGCAAATACACCTTTACCATTGATACCCTGCACCCGCATTCCGACCGGAAATACTTTGCCGATCTCATCATGCCAATCGACCAACAGGCATTTATCGGGTTGTTTTCGCAACTCGTTTATATTTGGGCATGCAGATGTATGCACCGTCAACCCTTGTCCCACAGTAAACACACCCAACACAGCATCACCCGGTATTGGTCTACAACATCTAGCGTAATTAACCAATATACCTTCAGCACCTTTAATTAACAGTGGTTGTTCCTCAACCGGTTCGCGGCCTTTACCAACAAGTGCGTTTATTTGTCTTACCACCAGCTCAGCTAGGCGATTCCCAAAACCAATGCTTATCAGCAAATCATCCCAGCTTTCCAGTTTCAAATCGGCAAGTAATTTGTCTCGTAATTCCAGCTTAACTTTTTTCCGGCCGAACCATCGTGTCTTTAACGCATGGTCTAGTAAGGTCTTACCAAACTTGAGCGCATCTCCTCGGCGCTGATTCTTTAAATATCCTCGAATTGCCGATCTTGCACGACCCGTAACCGCGTAGTTCAACCAGGTCGCCGTAGGAATTACCCTATTATTAGTAATAATTTCGACATGATCACCGTTGCCTAAGACGGTTGGCAGAGAGGCCAACTGATGATTAATTCTCGCACCCGAACAATGTATCCCAATGTCAGTATGAACTGAAAACGCGAAATCTAGCGCAGTGGCGCCCCTTGGTAACTTCATAATGGCACCCTTGGGAGTGAACACATAAACCTTATCAGGGTAAAGGTCAGTTTTTAGATGCTCAAGAAAATCGGTTGGATTGTCGGTTTCGCGAGCAGGGTCCAGTAACTCACTGAGCCATTGTCGAGTGTAGTTTTGGGGGTTCTCAAATTTTTTCTGCTCAGACTTATACATCCAATGTGCAGCGATACCATCTTCAGCAATACGATCCATTTCAGCAGTCCGAATTTGAATTTCAATACTTTCCCCATACGGCCCAAAAACTATAGTGTGAAGTGACTGATACCCATTTATCTTTGGGATCGCCACATAATCTGAAAACCGCCCCGGAATCGGTTTGAACGTGCTGTGCGTAATACCAAGTGCTCGGTAGCAGTCGTCTGCTGTTGCAACGATAATCCGGAAACCATATATATCGTATAGCTCGTTAAAAGAGCGCCGTTTAGCGCGCATTTTCTTGTAAATACTGAATACCGTCTTACGCCGGCCCAGCACATCTGCACCAAGATCATGTGCAGTCAACGCATCCGCTAAAGCCACTTTTAACTTAAGTACAATTGCCTTGCGATTCCCCTCACGCGATTTCAATTCGTCCTGAATAGCTTTGTGTCGCTTAGGGTATATATAGCGAAAAGATAAGTCTTCTAATTCCTGGCTCCACTCATACAAACCCAGGCGATTTGCAATAGGCGCGTAAATGTCCATGGTTTGGCGGGAAATTCGCACCCGCTTATTGGCCCGCATAGCCCCCATAGTCCGCATATTATGTAAGCGATCGGCAAGCTTAATGATTATTACACGCACATCTTCAGACATCGCCATGAGCATCTTGCGTAAATTTTCAGCTTCTGCGTGCTCACGATCTTCGAATTGAAGTTGACCGATCTTACTAACCCCATCCACCAGTTTGGCAACGTCAGTACCAAATTGCTCGATAATATCTTCTTTGGCTTTAGGTGTATCTTCTATTACATCATGTAAAAGTGCCGCAATTAACGTACGGCTATCAAAGCCCAGATCGACTAGAGAATCAGCAACGGCTATCGGGTGCTGTACATATGCCTCTCCAGATTGGCGTCGTTGTCCTCGGTGCGCCAGCGCTGCGTATTGATACGCTCTGTATACATCTGCAACCTCAGGCTCACCCAAGTATTCACGCAGACGCTCACAAAGTGCGAGCGCCTTGCGTCTAGAGGAAAGCGGCAAGCGCTTTCCAATATTATTCTGAGGTGCTTTCCTCCGCAGGTTTGCTATCGATGGCATCCGCTTGCTGTTCTTCCTTAGCCTCTACCTGCGGCGTATCAAGAGTCAATTTACCGCTAATTAACGCAGCCAGCTCTTCATCAACCAACGCATCGGTATCAACCTCGTCATCTATTTCGCCCAAAAATTCCGCAAGATCATCTTCGGGTTTCTCAATAAGAATATCTCGTGTGATATGGCCTTCGGCTATTTCACGCAAGGCTAACACCGTCGGTTTATCTTTACCCTGCTCCACTAGCGGTTCAGCCCCAAGTGATAACTGACGTGCTCGCTTAGACGCGACCAGCACCAGCTGAAATCGATTATCGACATTATCGAGACAATCTTCTACGGTAATACGTGCCATTTTGTTGCTCCTAGTTCGTAGCCTACACCACCACGCTAATGTTTATATAACTGAATAAAAACGGACTGCTTGCCTTATCAACTTATTATAGCAGTCAAATCAGGTTATTTTAGCAGTGCCTGCAAATCTATCATCAGCGGACGAATCTGTTCCGGCTGACTTTGTAAAATCTTCTTTAAATCATCCAATGCAGACTCAAAATCATCGTTCAAAACAATGAAATCTGCTTCATAACAATGCCGCATTTCGGCTAAAGCCAGACTCATCCGCCGCTGAATTGTCTCCTCACTATCCTGCGCTCGTGATCTTAACCGCTGCTCTAGTTCTTCCACCGATGGCGGCAGTATCGATACACTCAGCACATCTGGTAAAACGGATCGTATCTGTTGCCCACCTTGCCAATCGATATCAAGTAATACGTTGTTTCCCCGCTCCAATTGCTTCTGGACCGCTTGCTTACCTGTACCATAACGATAACTGTAAACTTCAGCATGTTCCAAAAAACCGCCAGATTCGACCATTTTCGCGAACTTGTCGTCATCAACAAAATAATAGTCCAGCCCTTCTTTTTCACCATCTCGTTGCTCGCGAGTGGTATGCGAAATTGACATGACCGTATTTGCCAGTTGTTCCACTAATGCACGAGCAAGGCTGGTTTTACCAGCACCTGATGGCGCAGACAAGATAAGCAACTGAGCCGCAGATTCGGTCATGGTGGAAAAATGGGTCTGTCAGATCTACTGACGCAACAATACAAAACGCAAAATCAAGCAAATACCAAGTGTTTTAAACCGCTTGGTACAGCGTGCGGCGTATTCTATGCGATATTTAGCACCGATGGCTAAGTATTTTTCAGATTTTTCATTGAGTTGGTAGGATTTTCTTTGTTATACACTAGCTAATAAACTCAACCCAAACCTTCACTTTAATAATGGCCGACAACTTCGGCCCATACAAACTCTAGATACGCTAAGAGCCGTGTATAACTAATGGGCAAAACGATTCGCTAATCAGTCTGCGAATTGTATTTACTCTATATTTTGAACTTGCTCCCGCATTTGCTCGACAAGTACCTTGAGTTCAATCGACGCTTGTGTCATACGTGGATCCTGTGATTTGGAACCTAAAGTATTTGCTTCACGGCTGAGTTCCTGCATTAAAAAATCCAGACGGCGACCAACTGCACCCTTGTTAGCTAGCGCTGACCTGACCTCTGCAACATGCACTTCAAGTCGATCAAGCTCCTCTGCAACATCCAGTTTCTGTAGGAATAGAACCACTTCTTGCTCACGTCTCGATGGGTCTAAATCCTGAATGTTTGCCAACCGCTCATCGAGACGGCTACGATAGTCTTTTTCAATATCCGGCAATACATTGCTAACCAGTGATACTTGTTCCATTACCCCCACCAATCTTTTCTCAATTAGTGCCGCTAACTTTTTGCCCTCTCGCGCACGCGCCTCCAGCAAATCATCTAGCGCTTGATCAATTAGCCGTTGCATTTCAGTTTGCATCACTTGTATATCTAGTGATTTGGCCACTAACACTCCTGGCCAGCGCAATACCTCGGACACCCGCAGAGGCTCAACCGTCGGTAATAAATTCTGTACTTTACTGGCAACTCTTGAAATCTCCGCCACCACACGCTCATCCAACTGACCAGTATCAAATTCTGATGTACTCGAGTTCAACCGCACAAACACATCGAGTCTACCTCGATTTAACTTATCGACGATTTGATCACGAATAGATTGCTCCAGCGGTCTAAGTTCCTCGGGCAGGCGTGGCTGCACTTCGAGATAACGATGGTTAACAGCTCGTAATTCGCAGCTCAATTCTCCGTAGTCTGTTAATCGCTTGGCTTGCGCATAAGCCGTCATACTATAAGTCATTGCATAAGTACCATTTTTTTGTGACGCCTAATATTGCGCCTGTGGAAACACAACCGAGTTGCTTGCTAAGCCTTTGAGTAAGCATAATTTTAGATAAATCCTCAATATCAAACTATAAATTGATCAAAAACTCGACTAAATGTGGCGAAATATTCCTGCTAGTTCTTCTATAATAGCGCCATGCCCGCACGAAATCCCCCAAAGACTATAGAAACTGCTAACTCTGTACAGCTCGAGCTAGGGTCCACACTACAGAACTATAAACTTCGAAAAATAATAGGCTCGGGCGGTTTTAGCGTTGTCTATTTAGCCAAAAACAAACAAACCAAAGACAGTCCAAGCGAAATATTTCTTCTAAACGTATTTTTGATGGTACTCGCTGGATTAAAAGAAGTGCACGAGCAGGGTTTTCTCCATCTGGATATCAAACCTAGCAAAATGCTCACCGCCGCCTAGGCTATACCATTAGTTTAGAAGATCCGAAAATAGTAAACGTACGTTCATATCCAGCAAACCACTGTAAGTAATAGGGATCTATTCAACCAATTAAATGTTTTATACAGTCGCATCACAATCTTACATCGGCGGTCGAGCACGGAACGAAGATCGCGTGGCGGTCGCTGCGCGAGATGGTGCAGTTTTATTACTAGTCGCTGATGGCATTGATGGTTATGAAGGTGGGGGTATCGCAGCCCAGGCGCTGGTTGATGCGATGATTCAGTCTTTCGAGCGAACACCGGTCGAACAACTCGCTGACCCAGCAGCTTTCCTGCAATTGGCAATCGGCTATTCGCACTCTGTCATCCGCCGCCGCGCGATCGAAAATAAACTTCCCCCGCACGAGCCCAAGACTACCTGCGTGGCCTGCTTGATTAGCGGTGGAGCAGCGCACTGGGCACATGCAGGCGATAGCCGCCTATATTTATATAGGGATGGCCGAATGGCCTATCGAACCGAAGACCATTCTGGCGGCCCTGTAAGTGGCGTCGAAAGCAACACTATTAGCCGATGTGTAGGTGGACACGCTCGTCCAATTGCCACTATCGGTCCAAAAGTCCAGCTAGAAGACAACGATATGATCATGATTTGCAGCGATGGTACTTGGCGGAATATTGAATCCGCCGATGTAATGAAGCATATCGTGCCCGAACAACCTCAAAATGGGCTTGACAACTTGTTACGTGCGCTTGAGCTGAGAAACCAGGAGCCTAGTGATAATATAAGTGCTGTTGTCTTATGTTGGGGTGCTAATTACACCAACGGCCGCAAGAAAAAAGAACAACAATTAGATCTCTTGGGAGATTCAACACACGCATCTCAACCAACGCACTCCAATACTCCTATAATTCCAGCAGATTCGGCAAATAAAAAGTCAGAAAACAACGTAAACGAAAATGTTGAGCCGATACAAGACGAGCTAGAGCGTCTCGCCTCCAAACTAGAAAGTTCCAGTGGCCATCAATCCAAAGATAAAGGGCAAAGGTCTGAAGATTTCGATAGCATGATCGAAGAACTCGAAAATTTTGTAGAAAAGCTGGATAAATCACTGTAATTACCGGTCAGTTACCTGATGTTAGTTTATTACTATTCCAACTTATAAACCCAAGCCACCAATTAACCAACAGCTAAATAAGAACAAGCCATATTATGAATAGACCTAGCGGCAGAGCACCCAATGAGCTTAGACAAGTGACTATTGAGCGAAATTTTACCCAGCACGCCGAAGGTTCGGTGCTGATCAGTTTCGGAAACACAAAAGTTATTTGCACTGCATCAGTAGAAAATCGCCAACCACCGTTTCTGCGTGGCACTGACAAGGGCTGGGTTACCGGCGAGTACGGGATGCTACCGCGCGCCACCAATACCCGTTCTGGTCGCGAAGCGGCTCGTGGGAAACAATCGGGCAGAACACAGGAAATACAAAGGTTAATTGGAAGATCGCTGCGGTCGGTAGTCGATTTGGAGAAGTTAAACCAACACACTATCACACTCGATTGCGATGTGATCCAAGCGGATGGGGGTACCAGAACAGCATCAATAACTGGCGCTTGGGTGGCACTTTCTGATGCCATAAACACCCTTCTTGAGTCTGGAAAAATTAAGGAGAACCCTATGAAAGGGCAATTGGCTTCGGTCTCTTGCGGCGTATGTGGAGGCACACCGGTGTTGGACATCGATTATTCAGAAGACAGTACTGCTGATACTGATATGAATTTTGTATTGGATGGGGATGGCAATTTTATTGAAGTACAAGGCACGGCTGAAGGCGCACCATTTACTGAAGAGCAGTTGTCGACAATGACCAGCTATGCCCGTAAAGGCATTTCAGAACTTATCAAACTACAATCAGCCGCACTCGCAGATTAGTTTCGCCACAAACACTCGTATAATAATTTTTTATTCAAATGCCCAACCTTCAGAAATTAGAGAAAAAACAACTGGTGTTGGCAACCGGTAATTCTGGAAAAGTTCGGGAGATGAACTCAGTTTTAGCGCGCTTAGGCTTTGACGTAATATCTCAAAGCGAGCTGAATGTTGAAGATGCGATCGAAGATGGCCTTGGGTTTATTGAAAACTCACTTATTAAATCGCGCCACGCCAGCCGAATCACTGGCTTACCGGCTGTAGCGGATGATTCAGGAATATTGGTTGATGCGCTCAATGGCGCTCCAGGTATATACTCTGCTCGCTACGCTAGCGATGCAGGTAACGATCAGACGAATAACGATTTATTGCTTAAAAATATGCGTGGCGTCGCCGAAGCAGATCGAGGCGCACAATTTGTATGCGTACTTAGCTACGTTCGGCATACCGAGGACCCACTACCGATAATTGCTCAAGGGATTTGGCGTGGTAGCTTGTTATTTGAAGAGCGTGGATCGGAAGGGTTTGGGTATGATCCCTTATTTTGGGTTCCGACTCATAATTTGGCATCTGCCGAGCTTAATCCAAGCATCAAGCGTAAAATCAGCCATCGGGCACAAGCACTAGACTTATTATGCCAGCAACTAGATACGCAAATATAGATCGTTCCACTGATACAAATAGACAAACCCGTTAATTGATTATGGTAGATGCCCTCAACAAGTTAGACGACTTCGATGGAGTCGAAGGCCCTGTACTACTCATCGTAGCCGATGGGGTGGGCGTTGCTCCGGATGGACCAGCAAACGCGGTATCGCTGGCCAATACCCCAACGCTCGATAAATTGGCTGCCTCTAAATGGTATACAGAACTTAAAGCACATGGCACTGCGGTTGGCTTACCGACTGATGACGACATGGGAAATAGCGAAGTAGGCCATAATGCCCTGGGTGCCGGGCGAATTTTTGCGCAAGGCGCTAAACTAGTAAACGCGGCGATAGCAAACGGGTCTGCTTTCCAATCCTCAGTATGGCAATCCGCCTGCAGGAATGTCCAGCCTGCAAATGCTGCTAACAATACACTTCACCTACTCGGTTTGCACTCAGACGGTAACGTACATTCCCATAACAAGCATCTATATGCTTTACTCAGGCAAGCTGCATTACAAGGTGTACAGCGCGCACGTTTGCATTTACTTCTCGATGGGCGTGATGTACCGGCTCGCTCTGCGCTCGCTTACATTAAAACAACCGAAGCGGTCCTTGACAAAATTAACCAGCAGTTCAGTTCTGATTACAAAATTGCATCTGGCGGTGGGCGAATGCGCATAACAATGGATCGTTACGAAGCTAACTGGGACATGGTGCATAGGGGTTACGATTGCCATGTACACGGCACGGGGCCTGTATTTCAAACTGCCGAACAAGCTGTAGAAGCCATGTATCAAAAAACGGACAAGGGTGATCAGTACCTAGATCCCTTTGTGATTCACGACAGTAGCGGCGCTATCGGAAAGATCACAGATGGCGATGCGGTAGTGTTGTTTAATTTTCGGGGTGATCGCGCTATAGAAATATCCCAGGCATTTGAATCATTAGATTTTGATAAGTTCGATCGCGGCCAACACCCGGATGTGTTTTTTGCGGGTATGCTGCAATACGATGGGGACCTAGAAGTGCCTGCCCAATATTTAGTCGACCCCCCTCAGATTGACCGCACCATGGGTGAGTATTTATGTGCTTCTGGTATCCGGAGCTTTGCGATTAGTGAAACCCAAAAATATGGACATGTAACATTTTTCTGGAATGGCAATCGTTCGGGCTATATTGATAAAGAATTAGAGACCTACATCAAAATTCCATCAGACAATATCGAGTTCGACCGCGCCCCCGCAATGAAAGCTCGTGAGATTACCGACAAAACTATCGAATTATTATTATCTGGTGAATACCAGTGGGGTCGATTGAATTTCGCAAACGGCGATATGGTAGGTCATACAGGTAACCTTAATTCTACGGTTGAGGCCATAGAGATAGTTGACCAATGTGTGGCAAAACTAATCGATGTGGTACATAAATTGAACGGAGTAGTTATCTTCACAGCAGACCATGGCAATGCTGATGTTATGTTTACTGAGAAGGGTGGTATACGTAGCCCAAAGACGTCACACACATTGAATCCAGTGCCGTTCGCGATTAGCTTCAATAATGCTCCTAAGGAACTTTCTCTAAAAAAACTTGAGGGTGCGGGCTTGACCAATATCGCCGCAACCGTCATAAACTTGTTGGGCTACCAAGCCCCAGATGACTACCAACCGTCACTTTTGGTCGTACAATAAGCTATTTGAAAAAGAATCATCCATTAGGCGATGAAAAAAAATTTATCAAAGCATAAATTACTACACCAAGGTCAGCTGATATCACTGTACAGCGACGAAGTTCACTTGCCCGACGGTCATACTACTCATTACGATATCGTCCGTCACCCCGGTGGCGCTGTCATTGTTGCCGTTAACTTCAACGAAGATATTTGCCTATTGCGCCAGTTTCGTCATGCCGTAGGCGGCAACATATGGGAGCTCCCAGCCGGCTGTCTGGAACCCGACGAGGCACCAGTTGAAGCTGCCAAACGCGAACTATTGGAAGAGACTGGCTATAGCGCTCATAATTGGAATGAACTTGGTAGCATTATTCCTTCACCGGGTTTTTGTAATGAAGTGCTCTGGATCTATAAAGCAGAAGACCTAAAAAAAGGCGAGACCGCAAAAGACAAGGATGAATTCATCGAACCGCATTGGTTTTCAATGAATAGAATTCACCAAATGATAAAAGCAGGCGGAGTGCGCGATGCCAAAACATTGGCAGCAATAACACTATTAGATCACAAGCTCTAGAAATAGATTAAGCCAGCTATCTTTTTGGGCGATATTCAACTTTGAGTTTGGCCTTCATTTTAATTGCCGGTCTAACTCGCTGCAAAAACCTATGTATGGGTCTTGCTAACGACCTAGTAAAAATTTAGTGCAAGTCTATTTATACCTAGGGCTTCAACTCCACTATTTTTCCATCGAAAGTAGCTATTACCATATTTGCCTAAAGCTATGCGATAAACGTTCCGCTAAGCCTCGGCCACGACCACCCATTAAGTCTATCACTTCTTCTAAAGCTCTTTGCTCGGGGGCACTTCTACCAATACTTGAATCTACAATATCTATCTCGGATTCTACAGTTGCCAATTGTCTAGATAGATACGCAATCTCTTTGTGATCAATTAATTTAGCTGCGAGTGTTTTTGCCCCTCGAACCCGCAACTCAAACAGTTCGTCGAGATTCTCATAAACTGTGTCCAGGCTAGCATATTTGTCTAAAATTCCGGCAGCCGTTTTAGCCCCAACTCCAGGTACGCCAGGAATATTATCAACCGCATCACCAACCAAACCCAAATAGTCGGCTATTTGATCAGGATAAACTCCAAATTTCTCTTTTACACCATCAATATCATGCTCAATATTTCGCGAATAATCCCACCATACATCGCCTTCAACGAGTACCTGAGCCAAATCCTTATCCCCAGTAACTACAACAACCGGCTGCTTTTTTGAGCGGTGCAAACGTGCCAATGTTGCAATTAAATCGTCAGCTTCGTAACGAGGATGAGAAAAGCATGCGATTCCGGCAGCTTCAGAAAATCGACGGCACAATATAAACTGGCGTTTTAAATTTTCCGGCACAAGCTCCCGATTAGCCTTATACGGAGCGTAAATTTCATTTCGAAATGATTGAGACAAGCTTTCATCAAATACAATCGCCATATTTTTGCACCGTGCCTGCTCGGCCAACTCGGTCAAAAACCGCGCGAAACCATATGCCGCATTGACAGGGAACCCTTCATGATCAGTCAGAGAATCAGGAATTGAGAACCAAGCACGAAATATGTAGATGCTAGCATCAACAAGAATGCACGACGCCGGAGATATTGTGGAAGCCATTGTGTTCCGTTAACTCCGACTATTAACGATGGCCTGTCAATTGATCGGGGCCGCAGTCAGGCTTAAAAGGCTCAATTGGCTTCGCGATAAATCGTTAGTTCTCTTTTGTAATTCGCATCAATCTCTACTTTGCGCAGCTCCGCTTCGGTGATTGCCGCTTCATACTCTAACACCTGGGAGGTAAGCGACTCCTGCTCAGCGGTCAATCGCTCTATCATGCCGGTAGCCGCTGGATTAGCTGTAGCTAAGCCCTCGGTTACTTGATCCAATCGATTTCGACGCAGGATCAGCAGAGTATCTGCAGTTGCGCGTTGTTGTTCAACCGTTTGTAGTTTATTGCCACGTGCGCGAGCAATGTCTTGCTCTGTATCGTAGATATCCGCAATACGAAATCGCTCTACCATCTCCAAATCAAGCCTCGCTTGCAATTCTATTTCATGCTCGGCGGTTTTTCTTGCTTGCGCTAATTCTTCTTCTGTAAGTGACAGGCTCTCCCTCCCTAGCACGTTTCCACTTCCATCCATATGGGTAACGTCAGACTGAGCGCAATCGTCAGAAGCAAAATTACCATAGTACCACTTTCCATCTGCATCCTGACACTTAGCTATCTGTGCTACCACACCCATCGACGGAAACAGTAATCCAACGAATAATAATCCAGCCCATATCCGAAATATACCTTCTCTAATCATCTAATCAGTCGCTCTTTGTAATTAGTAACCAAACGCCAAAAATTATCATTGGTAAACATAACAAATGCCCCATTGTTAACCAATCCCCCGCAACAAAACCAATATGTGCGTCTGGCTCTCGCACAAACTCCACAGAAAAACGAAACATGCCATATAAGCATAAAAACAAGCCTGCAACCCGCCCTTCTGGACGCTTACTAGATGCGTACCACCACAATATCGCGAATAGCACTAAGCCCTCAAGCAGCGCTTCGTAGAGCATCGATGGATGTCTTGCTTGTGGACCTGCCAGAGGGAAAATAATACCCCAAGGTAAATCCGTCGTGCGCCCCCATAACTCCTGATTAATAAAATTGGCAATCCGCCCAAGAAACAAACCAATCGGGGTCAGCACGGCTGCAAAATCGGCCACTTGCCAAAAAGTTTTACCCCGACTGCGAGCAAACAATATCATTGCAGTAATAACGCCAAGCAGGCCTCCATGAAAGGACATGCCGCCTTGCCATACTTTCAGGATATTAAGCGGGTTATCTATATAAGAAGAAAAGTTATAGAACAGGCCGTAACCTAGACGACCACCCAAAACAACGCCGAGGGCACCGAAAAATATCAAATCAGATATTTGTTCCTTATTCCAATCACTGCCAGAACGATTAGAACGATAATTCCCTATCAAGTAAACTAATAGAAAACTCAATAAGTACATTAAACCGTACCAATGTATGGCTACTGGTCCAATCTGTAGAGCGACAGGGTCTATTTCTGGATAGCGCATTGCGGGTAAAAAGCTAGCATTGAAAGAAACCTGATTATACGTTACCCAGTAAGATAGAGGTGCCATTAAAATTTTCTATATTTCTCATAAATTGGATGAGATTAATAACAACCGTCAACCGCAAGAACCTTGACTATTAACGTTTAAGAGTTTACCGATAAAACGATGGCCGACTTAACTGCATACTAATTCAGGAAAACATCATGAAATACTTTCTAATGATCACTAGCGGAACCCTAGTGGCAGTAATTTCTAGCACTTCTTACGCGGATGCGATCATTAGTTATTCCGGTGAAAGAAATGAACAGACTGGATCGCAAACAACTTACGTACAGGACGGCAAAGTGCTCATTAAAGATGCTGGGGATGCCAATATAGATATAGTTTTCGAACCCACTGACGCAACAATGTACATACTCCACTGTCGGAAGTAACTCGATGGATATTAAAAGTTTTAGTAATGAGTCACTAACCGCAGGCACGACCTCAGTACCTCCAGACTATGCGGAAATTTAATTACCATCACTTTCAGACTTAATGTAGAAGCTAACGCAAATTAGGCGGTTTAATGCCAAATAGTGACATGTTAGTTACCTAAGTGATTTACTGAACCCTAGCTTCTTCGTTCACGTCGAAACCAATAACAGGCCCAGTTAACGCCAGAAAAAGCAGTAATAGCCAAAAAAAATCGACAAGCTAGACCCCAGCGGACCCAAATAATCGCCCACTGTGGATATTAAGTAAAGCGCGTTACGTTCCACACCATAAAATGTTGGCGGCTCGTGGGTTTCATTAAGTATTCCTACAGGCACCAAGAACAGGCCGGCAACCGAACTAGTATTTTCACTTAAATCATACTAAATCCAAGCCTGTTCAAGCTCAACTTCTCCTGGCACCCCATCCCCTGCCAAAGAATGCTCCAATTCATTTTCACTAAAAAAGCGGACTCGATCACTAAATTCATGATTAATGAACATTACAAACCGATGAAAATCTACTTCACTACCGCTATCCAAATTATTGTAATGCAGGCCAGCATAGCCACCTAGCCGAGTTTTGTTCGCCCAATTACTACCACCAGTACTTCCTATCGTGAGGGTTTCTAACTGGGATACCGCGACTTCAGCCCTCTCAGCATTTTTTTATATTGCTGTCTAATCTAATGTTACGTAACGCGTTAAAAATGCAACTTCCTTTTCGCTAACGTATTTGCTCATTTCACGGCTAAACTGCTCTAAAGAATCGTAAGGTCGATACTCTTCAAACTCGTGCGCCAGTCG
>JAQWNC010000017.1 GCA_029246505.1 Arenicellaceae bacterium | reverse complement strand
GGGTTCGTGCCAAACAACATACATTCCGAATTGCCGCTCAAACCTTCTAGTTCATGCATAATACGTCCATATGCGCAAAACCTTTACCACGCGCTTTTCAATTAGCACCTGATATACCAATCGATGTTGAATATTAATTCTTCTGGAATAAGCACCTCCCAAATTACCAATCAAATTTTCAAATTGCGGTGGATTCTGGAACGGATCCTTTTCAAGAAGTGAAATGAGTTCTAGTGTTTTTTTCTTTAGGTTACTTTGAGCGATTTTCTTCGCATCTTTCTGAGCGTACCTTGTATAGGCAACTCTCCAACTCACCAATCAAGCTCCGCTTCACATTCCTCAACAGCAGTATCCATACCTTCCAGAATGGACTCCCTCATGCCTGGAACAGAAAAGAGGTACATTGTTTCCTGAACCGAAGCCCAATCTTTTTCTGAAACCAGCACCGCGCTATTGCGCTTGCCAGTAATTCGAATAGGAACGTGCGACTCTGCCGCTTCGCCAATAAGTCAGTACAGTTTCGCTCGGGCTTCGCTTGCGGTTAAAGTGCTCATATAGATATCGGACGTTAAAGCGTACGTATTGTCGAATAAAGACAACGCCTAAGGAGGCACGCAATTAAGCGTCTGCTCTACTTTATTTATTATTTTTTCTATTTATTTCAATGTTTAAAAATTAGATAAGGTCAGAATCGTTCTAACAGTAAATAATGTGGTGACAAAGATCAATCACTCCAATTTGTCACTAACCTCTTTTGTTTCATCTTCACTGCCCGTTATAGGTTGATCAGCCTGCGGCTCACCTTCAGCTAATCTTGCTTTTTTTAGACGCTTTTCTTCCTTCTTTTTCTTTTTTGCAATTTCTTTCTGATGCTTTGCAAATGAGTAATTGGGTTTAGCCATTAATTTTCTCTTCTATTAAATTTTAAGGTTTATACAGTTAAAACACAGAATGTTTCAACTGATGGAGCTCTTTACAACACTTACAATAACAAATTCTCGTGAAGCATTGGGGTTAAAAGTAAAATAATGGGGTTGGTAACGAACAAATGTATAAAGACGCATTCTTTGGTCACACTATATGGCCATATTAAAGATGGGCAGCTTTAAGGAAAAACTCTGTTACTTCTCCGTTTTCTGAAAACGGGCAGGGACAATGTGCATGTAATCCTCTTCCTCCAGTAGGGTGCTCAAAGGTCAAGTCACTGGCGTGTAAGAGCAAGCGGTCTGCCATCCCTTCACTGCAATCACTTTTATATAGATCACAGCCAAGAATTGGATGGCCTATTGCTTGGCTGTGAACCCGTAACTGGTGTGTTCGCCCAGTATGAGGAGTAAATTCCACCAAACTCCGATGCGGTTGCTCTAATCGTTGTAATACCCTGTATTCACTTATGCCCGCTTTGCCTTTATTTTTACTGCTGGCAGCGCAAATTATTACCCGAGGGAAATAGTTTTTATCCTTCGCTATAGCCGCAGTTATCCACCCTTGATCGTCGGTAACCCAGCCTTCTAAAAGGGCCACATAACACTTTTGAATGGTGCGCACTTGAAACTGTTTATTGAGATGTTTCGTCGACGCCACATTTAGCCCCACGACCATAATACCCGATGTGCCAAAATCTAATCGATGCGGTAATTTTGCCTCCGAGAATGCTGGCGTCACGCCCTCTTGGCCGTGCACCAAACGGTAGTGCACCGAATCCCAATTGAGAGGATTTTTACCCGACAAACTAAGCAAGCCACTGGGTTTATTGATCAACAATATATCGTCATCTTGATACAAGATTACCAATAAATCGTTACATACCGGCGCCACAAAATCGTCAACGATGGTTTGAGTTGGTGAGACGGTATCAGCCATTCAACATTCCCCGCTGTGGATATACATAACAGCTAATTAAGAGGCGAATAATGGTCGGCTATCCGCTATGGCATAAGGCAAAACCTGACACCATTCACCTGCTAGTTCTCGCTAACAAAGAAATCACCAATTTCACGTAACTGGCTATTTGCGCTTAGGCAGCCAGTAAGATTACATACAATGGCAACGACCACATCATGCTCAGGATGAACCATGAATAGAGTATTGCCCCCGACTGAACCGCCTCCATGCCCATACCATTCCCCAAAATGCCTCCAGCCTAGTGCATAAGTCCGGCCCGGGATCTCACCCTTTGACGGTGTTGGAGGTGATAATAGCAGTTCTAGCGTTTCATCTTTTATGATGCTGCCATTGAATACACCAAAACCAAACTTAACTAAATCAGATGGGGTAGAAAGAAGCCCTCCACTGGGCCACTTATAGCTATTATCCACGTAAGGCGCATTGCGAAGACTCCCATCCTCTCGGCGAGTATAGGGAGCGGCTCTATCCTCGATAATATAGTCCGTATGGTCTGCTAGAGTCGCTGTGAGCCTCAAAGGACTAAAAACCTGCTCTCGCATGAAATCCATATACGATTGACCACTTACTTCTTGGATTATTACACCTATCAAATTGTAACCATGGCTGGAGTAAGAAAATCGCTCTCCAGGTGCGGCGATGAGCGGATCATCTATGAACACTTCTAGAGCTTCCTTCGCATCATCGTAATGTTTTGTTATAAAGTTGTCTGACATATCTGGGAGATAATGTCGAATTCCCGCTCGATGCGATGCCAGCAAACGCAAGGTAACTGCTCCTTTTTCTTTGACTGGAAAGTCCTTAACGTATTCTTGAATAGGTACATCAAGATCCACTAGACCCCGCTCGTATAACAAAGCCATAGCGATAGAAGTCATAGGTTTAGCGATGCTTCCAACACGAAATTTAGTCAAAGGAGTTACTGGCGCACGATTTTCTATATTCGCGTACCCAAACCCCTCTGCCCAAACTAATTGTTGGTCTACCCCGACTGCAATTGAAATCCCAGGCGCTCCACTATCCATAAGCACTTGTATTTGCTTTCTGGCATGCTGGATAGCAGACTCGTATTCATTGGCAGGAGTAACTAAGTCAAACCGATCGATAAAAGTAGCTTGGCCCCAGGCAGTGCTAATCAAAAATGGCAGTAGCAATGCAGCTACTAGGATCTGTCTAATTTTAATTCTCATATTGGATTCCTCATCATAGTCCGCTTCATATTAATGCCGTAGCGTGAACAAAGTGTCCGGTCTTGTTCTTTGCCCCAACAAAATCTAAATACAGGATAATCGACGCAGATAAATACTGCGGAAACTTCCTTATTTCATCCGCAAGACCACAACATCATTTATAGTCGGGTCCGTGGCATCACGCATTGCCGTTACGTCAGCTTTGCTCACTGCTAGGGCGTTGTTACCCCAAGCCTTACGGATGTAGCTAATAACATCAGCGATTTCCTTATCGCTGAGGCTGCTACGAAAATTTGGCATATCGTAATGCTCTGGCCGACCTTCGGCGATTACGCGTAACGAGCCGTTGAGCGTCACATTGATTAACGATGAGCCATCCGGATCCAGCAAAATAGGGTTGCCCGCTAACGGTGGCATATGCTCGCCATGGCCTGAGCCATCGTACAGATGACAAGAAAGGCAATAATTGAAATAAGTGGCGGAACCTGGTTCGTCTAAACTCATACTGCTTAGTGCAACTTCAGCCGCTGCGTCGTAGGCGTATGGCGCATCACCGGCTTCTGCGACTGCAGGCAGCGACTTAAGATACACCGCCATGGCCATTAGGTCGTCGTCCGTCATGTGCTGCGTACTGTTATTGATTACTTCTACCATGGTGCCAATGGCGGTACCAAAACGGTTTTTACCGATTTTTAGGTACTCGACAATATCGGCTTCGGACCAACGACCAAGGCCGGAATTGATGTCACCATTTAAGCTGGAAGCTGACCAATGATCTAGCTGTGCACCCGCCAAAAAGGAGCTTCTGTCCTCGTCGAGGGTTTTTTCCTGAAAAGCGATACCTCTTGGGGTGTGGCATGCGCCGCAATGGCCAAGGCCCTGCACTAGATAAGCACCTCGGTTCCAAGCTTCGCTTTGGCCATCCTCTACTTTGTACCTGCTGAGCTTGCCGAACATCACGTTCCAAACAGCTAACGGCCAACGCCAGTTCAGCACGGCCGGAATTTCACTGGCCTGATCAGCTAGATTGACGGGCTCCACCTCATTCATAAAATAGTCGTACAAAGCGCGCATATCGTCTTCTGTCATCTTGGCATAAGACGGGTAAGGCATTGCCGGATAAAGACGATGACCATCTTTGGCAATGCCTTTGCGCATGGCGTCATCAAAATCTTCGAAAGAGTAATTGCCGATACCAGTTTCTGGATCGGGTGTGATGTTGGTGGCGTATATAGCGCCCAGCTTGGGCACGGCCATTTTTAGGCCACCAGCGAATGGTTTACCCCCCTCGACGGTGTGGCAAGCAACGCAATTGCCCAGCCGCACCACATATTCCCCGCGTGACGCTTCTAGTGTAGTAGAGCTTTGTGCAAAAGCTGCCGAACCTACAATGGCCGAAGCCAGTACCAAAGCCAAGCTCAGTAAGGATTTAGAGAATTTCATGGTCTCCCCCGGAGTGTTTTTTTATTTAAATTATTTACCACAGTGTATTAGAGAATTTTTAATGGTGCCATCGCTAATGGCCAAAATAGATAGCCGGTGTTTAAAATTATATTTCGCTTGCAAGGTAACGTTACTCCGAAGGCCACCTGACGAAACCACGTCGGTAAAAAACCTGCCATTCAACAAACGAGACTTTATGCCCCCTTCTATAAAAACGACTGTTTCATCATCAAACTGCATCTCGGCTGCGCTGACGATTAAAGACGAACTCAAATCACTAGTTTTACTCCCTTGGTAATCACGAGGGAATAACATGCTGTCGCCACTTAAATTCCAATTTGCGAATATTTCAGGCAAAAAGTGATTTAAGTCAATATCGTGATCAGAGTCCAGCGTGTTTTCTACGATTGAAGCGGATATGCCATTTAAACCAACAGCACGCATAAGAGCATCAATTTTTGCGCACGATCCCGTTCCGTCCAGATCGGTCACTACATTTAGTCCATCACTGGCGAATCCGCAGGCACGGCTTCTTTCTAGATACTTATCTTCATCTATATAACGAGGCCCAAAGTGACTTTAAAAGTATCCGGCAATTTGAAGGTTACGTTTCCAAATATCGACCAGGATTTCTTATCAATATTTAAATCAGCTACTGCAAAGGGAATACCCCACTCACCACCAAGGCCATTTACTAGCCAAATAATGGGCCAAATCGCTGGAACACCCCTGCCTACTGAAGAAAAGTAGGCATGTTGGCACCACGATCAACCATATTTAAGTCTTGCACACACACGCCGACAGCATAGTCGGCCAGCACCATGATAATCTTATATCACCTATCCCATTACTAATTCACTAACAATTTTCGAAATCATGAAATATAATTCTTTTTACCGTTTATTTGAATTCTATTTATCTGAAGCTATCTTTATCTCGCATAATTGTCACTCTTCATTGAAATAAAGGACTCGTGGCGACAATAGCTCCATAAAGACAGTAATAACAAAAATAAATTGCATCACAACTTACTCCACCAATATTCATCTAATCCAATGCAACAAACTATAGTCCAGCAAGGCCTAGATCTTATGCTTTATGGCATGGGAACCGTATTCGTATTTTTATGCTGCATGATCGCAGTGACTGTTTTGATGTCGCGTGTTGCGCAGCGCTGGCCCGATGCCCCCCTTAAAGAGTCCGGCCTAGCATTAACCGTAGACAAAAAAACTACCGCAATCATCCAACAAGCCATGTCACAACACCGGAAAAAACTGAACATTTCATAATGCATAAACCTTTAAAACTGACCGAGGTGGTACTACGTGATGCACACCAATCGTTATTCGCGACACGCATGCGCATTGACGATATGTTGCCTATCGCTGAAAAACTCGATGCCATAGGCTTTTGGTCTATAGAGAGCTGGGGCGGCGCAACATTTGATTCCTGTATTAGATATTTGGGTGAAGACCCTTGGGATCGAATTCGGCAGTTAAAACAAGCAATGCCTAATACCCCGCAGCAAATGCTGTTACGTAGCCAGAACTTGCTTGGCTACCGTCACTATGCAGACGACGTAGTCGACAAGTTTATCGAGCGATCTGCGATAAACGGGGTTGATGTATTTCGTGTTTTTGACGCGATGAACGATGTCCGTAATATGAAGCACTCCTTGCAAGAGGTGGTCAACAATGGAAAGCACGCTCAAGGTACTATTTCATATACCCTTAGCCCGGTCCACAATATCGAGGGCTGGGTCGACATGGCTCGTAAGCTAGAAGATTTTGGTGCGCATTCGCTATGTATTAAAGATATGGCTGGCCTGCTAAAACCGTATTCCGGGTATGAATTGGTAACCCAACTCAAAGCTGCTCTGGATATACCGATTCAATTACACGCGCACGCAACCACGGGGCTATCTACTGCAACGATTGTCAAATGCGTCGAAGCAGGCATTGACGCGGTTGATACATCTATTTCTTCCATGTCGATGACCTACGGACACTCACCGACAGAAACAATTGTTTCCATCATGCAGGAAACTGAGCGTGATACCGGGTTTGATATAGAGCCTCTAGAAGACATCGCGGCTTACTTTCGTGAAGCGCGTAAGAAATACGCCAAATTTGAAGGCTCTTTACGTGGCGTTGACTCGCGCATTTTGATTGCCCAAGTACCAGGTGGCATGCTCACCAATATGGAAGGCCAACTGCGTGAACAGAACGCGGCTGAAAAATTTGATGAGGTACTCGCTGAAATTCCACGGGTACGTGAAGACCTTGGGTTCATTCCATTGGTTACACCCACTTCTCAAATCATCGGAACACAAGCGGTCCTCAATGTTTTAACGGGTGAACGCTACAAGAACATATCCAAAGAAACTGCTGGTATATTAAAGGGTGAATATGGTGTGACCCCTGCCCCGGTAAATAAAGAACTTCAGCAAAAAGTACTTGATGGCGGTGAAGCTATAACATGCCGCCCAGCCGACCTGCTCGAACCTGAAATGGACGGACTCAGAGATGAGTTAAGAGAAATAGCAGCCACCAAGTCGATTAAGCTAAATGACGGTGAAGGCGAAACGGATGATATACTGATCTATGCCCTGTTCCAGAAAATTGGGCTGCGCTTTCTTGAGAACCGAAACAATCCTGAGGCATTCGAACCATACCCATCACAAGAAGCAGCTGGTATTGTCATCGACAGCACAGGCAACGAGGTGTTTACGGTTGAAGTTGAAGGTAAAATTTATACCGTCAAGGTTGCCAACGGCGGTGATATTATTGCGATTGCTCCTGCTTCATCAACTTCGGTAACAGCGTTAAGCCCCAATGCTGCCCCGGTCGGTACCGGTGAAGCAATACCTGCCCCACTCGCGGGCAACGTATTTAAAGTGGAAGTCGTCGTAGGCCAACAAGTCAGCGAAGGCGACACCATTATCATCCTCGAAGCGATGAAAATGGAAACCTCGATAAGCGCGCCACGGGACGGCACAGTAGCCAGTATTGTAGCGACTGAAGGAAGCTCGGTTTCGGTTGGCGACACTTTGTTGGCTCTCGTCTGATGCAAGAACTACTTAGTTTATGGCAAGACACCGGTCTTGCTCAAATGCAAATCGGCCAAGCGGTTATGATGTCAATTGGCTGTGGACTGTTGTTTTTGGCGATAGCCAAAAACTTCGAACCGCTGTTATTGGTTCCCATCGGCTTTGGAACACTGTTAGTCAATATTCCTGGCGCGGGATTCGATTTGGCGCCTGTGTACGACGCCTCGGGAGCGATGCTGGCGTCAGGCGGATTACTTTATTATATCTACCATGTAGGAATCGAAACTGGCATGTTCCCGTTACTTATATTTATGGGTGTCGGTGGAATGACCGATTTCGGGCCACTTTTGGCAAACCCTCGCACACTGCTCCTCGGAGCCGCAGCTCAGTTCGGAATATTTGCTACGGTTATCGGCGCGGTTGGACTAACCTCTCTTGGTATCTTCGATTTCAGCATTCGAGATGCAGCTTCGATTGGCATCATTGGCGGTGCTGATGGGCCTACGGCAATTTTTGTAACCAGTAAATTGTCACCCGATTTACTTGGTCCTGTAGCAGTAGCTGCGTATTCCTATATGGCATTAGTGCCCATTATTCAGCCACCGATCATGCGGGCGCTCACCACCAAGAAAGAACGTGAAATCAAAATGGAGCAACTACGGCCCGTTGGCAAAGTAGAGCGCATCTTATTCCCGTTAGTATTATTGATCATGGTAGCGCTATTACTTCCGACTGCAGCCCCACTGCTGGGCATGTTTTGCTTTGGTAATTTAATGAAAGAATGCGGAGTGGTCGACCGATTGAACAACACCACTCAAAACGCGCTTATCAATACGGTAACTATTTTTCTTGGCTTGGCCGTCGGCTCAAAAATGAGCGCTGACAAGTTTCTGAACTTTGAAACCTTGGGTATTCTGTTACTTGGCGCCATCGCTTTTTGCATAGGGACTGCTTGCGGTGTACTACTAGCCAAATTGATGAACAAATTTTCGAAAACCCCGATTAACCCATTGATTGGATCTGCGGGTGTATCGGCGGTACCTATGGCAGCACGTGTTTCGAATAAAGTGGGCCTAGAAGCCAACCCACAAAACTTTTTGTTAATGCATGCGATGGGCCCTAACGTCGCTGGAGTCATTGGGTCTGCGATCGCCGCTGGTGTGATGTTATCTTTGGTCGGTTAGACCCAACCCCGTATAGCCAGAAAGCAGGGAAAGCATTAAGAAGATTGGATTAACCAGCCAGGTGAATCCAACTGGGCGACTCCCGCGCTAATTAATACGCATACCCAAAAAATTATGGGGTTTTTCTCGATGTTCAGTAAAAACCGATATTGTGTTCATATTGTCGATAAAATTAGGTTATATTCATAATTGGTTAAGAATCAAGACTACCTCATGCGAACAAATTTATGGCTGTAAGTACCGCATCATCTAAAGAACCAAATCAGGCCTCATCAGCTTATGAAAGACTAGAGCAAGACATCCTCACAGGACACTTGAAACCAGGTGAGCGACTAAGACTAAAAGAGTTAATTGTATCTTACAACACTGGCAATAGCCCTATGCGAGAGGCATTAAGTCGGCTCTCAGCCAGAGGAATCGTTACACGAGAGGAAAATCGTGGTTTTAGTGTTCCACACGCTACCAAAGAAAGTTTGACGGAATTGCTGAAAACCCGATGCTGGATCGAGGAGATCGGGCTACGGGAGTCAATCGCCAATGGAGATAACGAATGGGAAGAACGCATCGTATTAGCTTTTCATTGGCTCAGCCAGTCTGAAAAAAGCGATGACCTGGTCAGCGGTCGAAGTCCATCTGATCTGAAGTGGTCGAAGCATCATCAGGGCTTTCATATGGCCTTAATCTCGGCCTGTAACTCAGACATATTGATCGATTTCTGCACTCAATTACAAGGTCGTAGCTTCCGCTACTTTAATCTGGCAAAGATTAGTAAATACGCGAACCGCAATGAATTAGAAGAACATCGAGAATTGAAAGATGCCACATTAGAACGTGACGCTGAACTAGCCGTTAGTAAGCTAAAAAAACACTATACGACTACCCACGAAATACTTCTTACTAGCGATAGATTTGACTAACTAAGGTACTCACAATACCAATAATCATGGTCCTACCAACCTGTTTGTCGGCCGGAAATTTTAGACATTTTTAGTATGTAGCGAATTACCTAGTTTAGCAGCGGTCGGCCATCGGCAGGGTTAATGCCGTTATGAAAACCACCTTGATCGCGCACTACCCGACCAACACCTTTATCGTCATATTTAACCCAGACCAATCCGTGGGGACTGCCACGATCGGGCATATCGATAACTTTCAGTTGTTCTTTTGTTGCTGCATCAAAAACGTAGATACGGCCTTCACCGTTACTGGTAACCCACATTTCTTTGCCACTGGGAGAAAGTAATACGTGGTCACCCTGATACCCTGAAAAAACGGTATCCAAACCTCTACCAGACTCAGTATCAACGACCGTCAGGGTGCGCCCAAGGGCACCGGTGGCCTCGCCCTTATTCGAAACCCAAAGCTCGGTTTCATCTACATTGAGCGTACCGCCATAAGGACCCACCCCGGTTGGCGTAGACCATTCAATGGCTCCGGTTGAATTATTGATTTTGGTGACATTTGCAGAACCAGCAGCAGGAACGTAAAGATAGTCGCTATTGGAATCGATAATGACCCAATCGCCACGAACTCCGCGGAAAGGATATTCAGCGACTACTTCCCAGGTCTCCGGATCAAGTTTGGCAACCCAGTAGGGCAAACTAGCGGTAAATTCCCCAGTAGCTATTCCCATTGCAACGCCCAGTTCACCGCCCTCACTGCCCGGCTGCATTAATATGTAGATAAACTCGTTGTCGGTATATGCGGTGTAAGTACTGCCACCAAGATCTTCAGACCGAACTCCGCCAATAATCTGGTCGGTTTCTGGGTCAAACAGAAAAATATTTAACCCACCAGGAATTGCTATAAAGGTATCAATCAATAAATACTTATCTTGAAATACCTGTCCGTGATGCATACGTCCACCCACATTTAATTGTTTTATTGGTTTTAAAGTGAGCGCGTCTACTTTAAGTAAGGTCGCGGGTGTTCGCAATCTTACTGGCCCAAGGGAGTCCATCGGTATTGCACCGCTTGGCCCTATAATATAAACGTAGCGCGCATCGGGACTCAGTACCGTAGTATGCACCGAACCACGCAATTCCTCCGGCATAGCGCCTGATACGATAACCTCTTTCGTATCGGCATCACCTACCACTACTTGAGTATAATTTGAGCGTTCTAGATCCATAGGCATGCGACGCGCTGTGGGTCCAATATTTTGATAAAAGTAAGTCTTACCTGGTTCCGGAGTGAATACAGCTTCGCCATTCTCATAGGTATCAAGTTCGGTCACTTGGTACCCTTGCTTCAAACTTCCAGTCTTAGCTTTTCGTTGCCAATCGGCGACCACCGTATCAAACGACTGTATTTCAAGAACCTTTTTATCACGCGCCGACAACGCAAAAACGGTCACTTCTGCTTTCGCA
>JAQWNC010000012.1 GCA_029246505.1 Arenicellaceae bacterium | reverse complement strand
CAGAAAAAAACTGTCTAATTTCTGCTGTAAGGCGAGAATTACTCCAACATCAGGCCCAAAACGCTTATGTAACTCGTGCGATCGTTCCAGATAATCACTACCGTCCCCTTCGCCAGGCTCGCGAACAAACCGATCTGGCTTTCTTATCATATCGTCCAGATCGTCAGCTAATTCATCGAGTCCTTGCCTCTTTTTGGTCGAAATAGCTCGCATCTCAGCATTAAGTGCTTGCTTTAATCCCTCGACATCCACTATCTCACCAATTCGATCGAGGTCATCCATCATATTTAGCGCAAACATAATGGGCACATCTGCTTCCTGACACACTTGCTGTGCCTGAAGGCCAAAAACCAAACTTCGCTCTAAGCGCGTTGAGTCAAGCATGCACAACACACCTTTAACTTCATCGCTGGCGACTGTCTCGTGAAATTTTTCTACTGCAATCCGCTCGTCTGGTGTGATCGCTTCCAATGAATAGGTGCCCGGCAAATCAATCAATCGATGTCTGCGAAAAGCAGCACTTTTTATCTCAACGGTTACTCCGGGGAAGTTTGCTACCTTTTGGTTTACGCCCGTTAGACGGTTGAATAAAAGGCTTTTACCAGAATTAGGTTTGCCGATAACTAGAATACTAGACATAAAAAAGTCCGGGTTGCGGACTAATTATTATTGTTGGTGATGTTGCTAACTAGGTACTAAGCAGAGGGCTAATTAAGAACGACTTTGCCCGCCAAATCTCGATCCAATGAGAAAATACCATCACAAATTTGAAACACTTTAGGTGCCTGCATTGGCGGACGATTAACACAAACTACCGGCGCTCCTACAAATATACCAATCTCCTTCAAGCGCAATTCGTAACTCGCAGACACACCTACCAGCGCTGCAACCGTCGCCTGCTCACCACGATCCATGTCCCACATTGTTTTTGCGGCACCCAATACTACGTCATCCTGATTGTGAACTTGCGTGGTCATTTTTGGAACTATTGAATAATAATTAGTTGAATCTGAATGATAACGATTATCATTCATTTGTCCAGCTCGTATTTTATTTATTTCAAACAAGTTGAACGATTAACTGCATATTGAACAATCAGGGTCGGCTGGGATACTAACGCTATGCCAACGCGATTCAAACGCATCGAACAGCAAAAGTTTAGCTGCCAACGTTTGTCCAATACTTAATATTATTTTTAACGATTCGAGTGCCTGCAACGACCCGATTACACCTACCAATGGGCCAATCACTCCAGTATCTGAACAATGATCACCATCTGGCCCCTCGACTGGATAAAGACATTGATAACAAGGCGTAGAAGCGTTAGAAAAATCGAATACAGCTAATTGCCCACCAAAACCCACTGCTGAACCATTCACCAACGGTGTTCTTTGCTGAAAGCATACTTTGTTGATCAAAAAGCGGCTAGAAAAGTTATCAGTGCAGTCCAGCACCACATTTGCTAGCTCAACTTGAGCCTGCAATGTCTTTTCATTCAATTTTTCAGATAGCTCTATCAGCTCGATATCCGGATTCATTTCCGTAAGTCGTTTAGCCGCAGAGGCCGTTTTAGGTGACCCAACATCACTGGTTCCATGCACAACTTGCCGCTGCAGATTACTTAAATCAACATCGTCAAAATCTGCTAATGCAAGCGTGCCTACACCGCCACTCGCCAGATACATAGCAGCAGGGGAACCGAGGCCACCGAGCCCTAATATCAGAACTCGTGAACTGAGCAGCACCTGCTGACCAACCACATCAATTTCTGGCAAAAATATTTGCCGGCTGTAGCGTAATAGTTGTTCGTCTTGCAAAATTGGATCCCAGCTATAACTGCAGTTTAATTAGTTAGCTTGCGTCCACGCCGAGCTTCAAAAATAGCCTCTTGCTCAGGAGTAGCTGGTATCTGGTATTCGGTTTTCCAATCAGCGTAAGGCATACCATAAATAAGCTCTCTAGCCTCTTCATAAGACACTTCCTCGCCCCCTTCCTCAGCAGCGCTTGTGTACCATTTTGATAAACAATTACGGCAAAAATTTGCGGTAATCATCAAATCAAGATTCTGCACATCCGTATGACTCTTTAAATGTTCAACCAATCGACGAAATACCGCCGCTTGAATTTTATCTTGCTTCGCTTGGTCCATTCGATTCTCCAATATAAATCTGACTAATCTATTTTCTCAACATTACATCACGCGCTGCGTTTATCTGCGCTGCCAATGCATCCGAGCCACCTTTGTCCGGATGCATTTTGTTCATCAAGCTCTTATGCGCGTTCAAGACTTGTTGGTCATTGGCTGAATTATCAACACCTAAAATAGCAGCGGCATCTTCACGGCTCATATTGTTAGTATCAATAGCACTGCTGCTAGCCGCCTGAGCCATACCAGGAATCACAATTCCAAATGCTGCTAGCACCTTTGCAAGCATAGGCAAGTGACGTAGGTACGGGAGTAAACGGCTCGCAAACGCCACCACCCCACCTAGTAGCGCAAATATCCAGTGCGCCCGGCCAGAGGCAACCAACACGACAAGCACTACAGCTAATGAAATCAAACATATTTGAAGAAATGTTTTTTTACGTGTTTCTTCGGGTAAACGACGGTACTTCCACATCACATACCAAACACCCACAATCGCGAGCAAAGCAAGTACTATTCGAATCATTATTAAAAAGCTGAGAGTTTATCTTGCAGACCGTATCCTATCGCTTTCGTCACCCGATTGCTCTGGTTTTGACTATAAGCAATGCACAGGACACAATCCGTGCTGGTAATAATAACGGTACAGCAACGTGATTAACAATTTACTACTTTTTTTGGATGACTCCCCTACTCCGTTTCACGCTACCGGTAATCTGGTAACCCAGCTCGAGTCTGCTGAGTTTAAGCACTGGGAGGGAGAACAGGATAATGGCCGCTATTATGAAACCCATAACGACTCCTCGCTGATCGCCTGGCAAGGGGCCGAGGCAGCGAAATCCCAGGGCTTTAAAATGGTAGGGGCACATACTGATAGCCCCTGCTTAAAAGTAAAACCCAATGCCATTATAAAAAAAAATGGCTATCTACAATTAGGGGTCGAAGTGTATGGTGCCGTACTACAACACTCCTGGTTTGACCGTGATTTAGCACTAGCCGGTCGGATAAGCGGAATCGGCAAGAATGGCAATATCGCGAGCGAGTTAATCAATATTCGCCATTCAATCGGCATTATTCCCAGTCTCGCCATCCATTTAAGCCGAGAGGCAAACAAGAATAATTCGGTCAATGCACAACACCATCTCCCGGTGCTCGTTTCAAGCGAGGACTCTCACAGTTCTGTTGCGGAAATACTACTTCAGTATAGTAAATCTAAATTGGCTAAAATTACTGATTTTGAATTATCATTTTACGACCATCAGGGCTCGAGTCTAACCGGCCTGAATCAAGAGCTTATTACAAGCGCCCGGCTGGACAATTTATTAAGTTGTTACATTGGCAGCTCCGCACTTATCGCCAGCCCAGCAAATAGTCCTGCACTATTAGTTTGCACCGATCATGAAGAAGTCGGCAGCGCCTCAACCAGCGGTGCCGCAGGCCCCTTTCTAGCTAACACCCTTAGACGTCTTGGAGGTGGTCAACTAGCCAGCGACCAACTATTGCAAAATTCATTGTTGGCCTCGGCTGACAATGCTCATGCGCTCCACCCCAACTACGCCGAAAAACACGATGACAACCATGGTCCAAAGTTGAACGCAGGCCCGGTAATAAAAATTAACGCTAATCAGCGCTACGCGACCAACAGCGAAACAAGTGCCGCATTTAGAGCCGCCTGCACAAAAGCCAAAGTACCTGTACAAACCTTTGTTACGCGGTCTGATGTGAGCTGCGGTAGCACCATTGGGCCAATCACCGCGACCGAACTCGGCATCCCAACTGTTGATGTAGGGGTTCCACAGTTAGCAATGCATTCGATTCGAGAAACTGCGGGCGTTAAAGACTGTGAATATATGCTGAAGGCACTCATTGCTTTTTATGATTCATAATATGCTCCATAGCATCACCCAACAAAGTACTATTTAATAAGCGCATTCCGTACAGTGTTTAGTTAGAATTACGCCAAATAATTTCCAAAAATATAACATGCAAGTCAGAAAAAATTCTGGCTAGCGCCTATCATCCTATTGCTAGTAATGCTTAGAGCACTCATTGTTCTAAGTCAAGGCTCTACTGTAGCGCCCTTCATTTACATCTTATTTTAAAGCTCTAGTTTTCAGACTTTTAGTTTTAAAAGCTAAGAATTTAGCGTACAAGTATTCTCCGGCCCTACGCCGGTGAATGCTTGAAAAAATCGAGGAGAGTGAGTCCTAGAAAAACTGATTACGATGGTCGGCGACTAATTTAGGTAGGGTAGTCACTACTTGTCCGTTGCCATTATACTCCGTACGTTTATTGTATTACATTTTTTACAATCTATGCGATTAATGTAACAGACCTAATACCGCTAGTAAACAAATGGCCCCATGTCAAAATGATAACATTATGTTAGTTGAACGGTGGATCGACTACAAAAAACAACGAAATTCAGTATAGTAATAAAAATTTATTCAAACGGTTGAGGAATCAAAATGTATAAAAAATTAAAATCATTAGCTTGCTTGATTTTTACAATGGCCGCCACAAGCCAGCCGCTTTATGCACAGCACGCGGAATTCACGGTAACCTCTGTCGGACAATTTGATGTGCCTTGGGCTTTGGAATTCCTTCCTGATAAACGGCTGTTAATCAGTGAAGGCGCTGGTACCATAAAACTACTCAACGCTGATGGATCTATCGGAGATATATCCGGGGTGCCTAAAGTTGATTTTGGTGGGCAAGGCGGCCTAGGAGATATCGTACTACACCCTAATTTTGAGAATAATAATCTAATCTACTTGAGCTACGCTGAGAGTGGTGAAGAGGATACCAGAGGAGCGGCCGTTGCACGTGCGCAACTGAATTTGGCTGAAAGCGGCGGAGAACTCACTGATCTTGAAGTTATTTGGCGTCAGGTACCCAAGGTCACTGGACAAGGTCACTTTGGTCATCGAATCGTTTTTGGACCAAACGGGTACCTCTGGATTAGTTCAGGCGAGCGGCAAAAATTCGACCCCGCACAGGATATGGATATGAATTTAGGCAAGGTCATACGTCTAAATGATAACGGTACTATTCCGGACGATAATCCTTTTTTTGAGCGCGGAGGTGTAACCGCAGAGATTTGGTCGCTCGGCCATCGCAACCCTCTAGGGTTAGCCTTTGATCAGTCAGGCCAGCTCTGGGATGTCGAGATGGGCCCAAAAGGTGGTGACGAGCTCAACCTTGTTCTGCAAGGCGCCAACTATGGATATCCGATCGTCTCGAATGGTGATCACTACGATGGTCGCGACATTCCTGATCACCACACGCGTCCTGAGTTCTCCACGCCTGCAGTATTTTGGAACCCGGTTATCTCACCATCAAGTTTAATGTTTTACAGTGGCAGCGAGTTTCCAGCCTGGCAGGACGACGCATTCATTGGCGGTTTGTCTTCAGAATCACTGGTGCGAATTGAGTTCGATGGCGAGACCGCGCGTGAGGCGCAACGCTTTAATCTGGAGCGCCGCATCAGGGCAGTCGAACAAGGACCGGATGGCGCGATATGGTTGCTCGAAGGCGGGAATCGTGGTGCAAAGGGCTTTCTATTAAAACTAACCGCCCCGACCCCGTAACGGTAACCTATTCCGGGATTTGTCATATCGTTCTCGATCGATAGTACGAAAGGCTTTACAAACTGTGAGCTAATCAACTTAACCTGATGGCCACTGCGTTGAGAAACTTGTGCCCGGTAAAGGGCTGTTCCTTAAGATTCCATCACTATAGGTACGAATTGGTAAGTTGGCTATATAGGCGGCAAGCTCACACCACGATAGGCGTTTTTTGAGAACCATATTGTCATCATTGTCGCTGCCACAGAGTTAAAAGGGTTTCTTAGCATCACCATTACCCATCATGTAAATAATCACATTCGTCAACCATCAGTGCTAAAGTCTATGGGGTCAAATATCGTATAAGAGATTCGGCTAGCTGGCGGGTTGAATAGGGTGGTTCAATACATTAGTTCCCTTGCCTACACCCCTTTAGAATCTTTGCATGTTTAATTATGAGCTTTATTTAAAAAATAATTATTTTGCATACTAAGCTATATTGAATTCCTAATTCTTCTACTAATAAATTGAAAAAACAGTTTTAAGCACAGAGGGAAAAATTATGGGTACTAGCACTAATGCTAGACAAAGCGTTGAGAAGAGGTCTGGTCACCAATTAGTGGCTGACATTATTGATAACGGCGAAGTAAGCTTTCAACAAATTCTGGTTATTGTATTGTGCTTGATCTTCAATATGGTAGATGGCTTTGATATCACCACGATGGCAATTGTGGCTACATCGGTCAGTAATGAGCTGGAGCTTTCTGCAGACAAACTTGGCTGGATTTTTAGTTTTGCATTAGCTGGCATGGTGATTGGCGCCATGGGCATCGCACCTTTGTCCGATATCATCGGCAGACGTAAAATAATAATTATGAGTTTGTTATTAGTCGGCGTATCAATATTACTCACAGCAAAAGCGAGTTCACTCACAGAATTTATCGTACTGCGGTTCATTAGTGGGCTAGGTGCTGGATCCATGCTTGCTTGTCAGGCGACCCTTGCATCCGAGTACAGCAACGAAAAATTTCGTGCGCTATCGGTAAACATAGTGGTGGCCGGTTATCCTTTAGGTGCCCTCATGACCGCGGTTGTGGCCAGTTATATAATGCCAGATTACGGCTGGCGTGGCATATTCTGGTTTGGCGGTGGTGCAACCGTATTGATGAGTATTACAGCTATGCTGTTTATTCCAGAGTCACTAAAATACTTATTTGAACAACAGCCTGCAGGCGCACTAAAAAAAGTTAACAAGATACTAGTTAAGCTTAAGCGTGACACGCTTTCCACATTACCAAGCATCACAAAGTCCACAACAGCGAAAGGTGGCATGGCAAACAATGTTAAAGCTCTGCTATCCGTAGACCATCGAACTAAAACGTTAATTCTGTGGTCTTCATTTTTTTTGGGTTTCGCAACGCTTTATGTACTAATGAGTTGGATACCAAAGCTTGTTGAAGATGCAGGGTATAGTGCGGAAATTGGTCGCAGCGCATTTTTCTGGTTTAATCTTGGCGGTGTTGTCGGCATTTTCATTAGCGGAACTCTGGCGGTTCGGTATTCTTTAACGAGCGTCATTAGTGCGCTTCTCGTGGGTTCGGCGCTTGCTATGGCCGTCTTCGCTTCAGTCTCGGCAGAATTGAAGGTAATGATGTTGATTATCTTCGGCATCGGCCTTTTACAACAAGGCGGATTTACCGGTTTGTATGCGGCGGCTGCCAAAGCCTATCCCACGGAAATACGCGCCACTGGCATTGGTTGGTGCGCGGGTCTAGGGCGATTTGGCGCAGTAATCGGTCCCGCTACCGCCGGTTATATGATTGCTGCAGGTTTCGATATGTCCGCAATTTTTTACACTTTTGCGGTGCCGATGGCGGTTGGTGGGTTATTCGCCTATGCCCTAAAAATAAAGTGATACACCGCCGGCGCAAAAAAGAAGGCATTACATGGTATCTACATGGACAAGTAGGATTCTCAAAACCTAAAAGCTAAAGGGGCAGGCTCGAACAAGCCTGCCCCTTTGTTTATTTGCTGGTTTTAATTACTAGGTTTTTTATCTACTGGATGAACTTTAAATATCTAATCGACTGTAAACTATGCGCGCATTACCCTCAAATATTTTGTATCTATCTTCGTCCGTCAATTGAGTACTGGCGTCTATATAGCGTTTAGTATCATCAAAATAGTGACCAGTCTCTGGATCAATCCCGCGCACTGCCCCAATCATTTCAGAAGCAAATAAAATATTATCGATCGGGATAATATCGAGCAATAAATCAATACCCTTTTGGTGGTATACACAGGTGTCAAAGTACACATTCCTTAACATTACTTCACTTAAATCACCTAAATTTTTGTCTTGCGCCAATCCACGAAATCTACCCCAATGGTAAGGTACGGCGCCACCGCCATGCGGGATAATAAATTTCAAATCAGGGAAATCATCAAATAAATTAGAGTACATCAACTGGTCAAATGCTGCAGTATCTGCTGCTAGATAATGTGACCCAGTCGAACTAAAGCAATCATTGCAGGCGGCACTTACGTGAATCATTGCTGGTACATCAAGCTCTACCATTACTTCGTAAAATGGGTACCATGATTTGTCATCCAATCGCGCGTCTTTCCAAAAACCACCTGTCGTATCCGGGTTTAAATTTACTCCGACAAAACCCATCTCCTCAACGCAGCGACGCATTTCGGAAATACTCTTACTTGGATCTACACCCGGAGATTGAGGTAATTGTGCGACCGGCGCAAAATTTAGTGGAAACAAATCGCAGACGCGGCGAATCAATTCATTCTGGTGCTCGGTCCAAAACCTACTGGTATGCTCATTACCAATATGATGTGCCATCCAACTGGCGCGAGGTGAAAAGATAGTCAGATTAGTGCCACGCTGTTGTTGTAAGCGTAACTGATTGGTTTCAATACTCTCGCGTAACTCATCGTCGGTCACCTCCATACTCCCCTTTTCACCAATATGAGAAGGGTTCGAAGCTATTGTATTAATTTGTGATTCACGCCACGCACCGACACCGGGTGGCGTCGTCGTATAGTGACCATGACAATCGATAACCATGATTATTACCTCTTTACTACGGGTTCGCAGTTTTCCCAAATAGTTAAGCCGTAAGCCGTATTTGAATAAATACCGAAGATATCGTCATAATCTCGTTATCTCTCATTGCTATTTATCTCACTAAGTTAGAACTCGAAATAGCTTCTCACAGGGCTTCTAAACGTAGTAGAGGTTATCCATTCAAGTTCATTTTGTGTGCGTTTAGCGCTCGGGATACGCTCATAGAATACAGTCATAGCTTGTTCTACCATCAATTTGGCGACCACATTGCCGAGACAAAAATGTTTGCCTGCCCCCAAACCAAGGTGTTTTTCAGGTTTACGGTGAATGTCGTAAATATCCGGGTTTGTATGTTGCCGTTCATCCCGCCCCGCTGCGCCGTAACACATAATAACTTTATCGCCTGCCCGCATTGTCTGACCGTGTAATTCGTGATCAACCATGAGTGTTCGCCGAAAACGTTGTGCTGTTGTGTTGAAGCGCAGTGACTCATCAATTGCATTATTAATCAATTCGGGCTGCTTTATTACGGCTATTTTCTGTTGTGGATAATCATCCAGATTTAGTGCCAACATTGTCATAAAGCTAGATGCAGATTCAACTCCAGCCATAATTAAAGTAAGTGCGGTCATATGAATTTCCTGATCACGTAATTTATCTCCCTCAACTTCAGCTTCAATCAAAGACGTCAACAAATCATCTTTCGGACTCCTTTTATGTTCGTCCAGCAGATTTAATGTGTACTCCTTTAACCACTCAAAACCGACCAGATTAGCCGCGGTTTTTTGCCGAGTCTCTGGATCGGCAGTCAATGTAAGAACAATATTTTTTCTGATTTCTAATTGATCTTCTCTTGGCATGCCGAGTAAGTACGATAAAACACCAACGGTTACCGGGCTGGAAAATTCAGTAATGAATTCGAACTCGCCACGATCAATAAACTTGTCAATGGCTTCGTTTGCTAAGTTCTTAATTGGTTGGTTCAGATAATCCAAAGAACGTTTCATAAACGCGGCATGCACTAGCACCCTTAAGCGATCATGTCTCGGTGGGTCAGTGGTGCCCAAAGTAGAGCCCACGCGCTCGGGTAAATCATCTAGCATATTTCCCTTTCCAGATGAAAACACTTGCCAGTTCATCACCGCTTCCACAATATCGGTGTGGCGAGTCAATACCCAACAATCACCTGGCTCACTCCAATAGCAAGGATATTGGTCTCGCAATATTTTATAAAGTGGATACGGATCAACATCCACTTCTCGCGAATAAGGGTCAAAACTAAACATGGGCCAACGTAAATGTTAGGTGACTATGTTTTAGGTTTTTACTCTGTAGATTCAATTTTCCAAGCTATTAAAATAATTAATCATAAGTTTTTGATGGAAATTACTTTCTTTTACTCTTAGTTGAAAGTTTCGGATAAGAATTAACCTCCCATGGTAAAAATCTAAAAGGTCAATTGTTGCTCTAGCTTATCCAACGTTACCATAGCTGGCAGGCATTGAGCTAGGCTAGCATTTGGCTCTCGACCTTCTTCAATTGCTGCGATAAATTCGCGATCACATAATTCAATGCCATCTGTAGATACGTCGACCTTAGATAAATCAATTTGATTTTCACGCCCATCGAATAAATCATCGTAACGCGCTAGATAGGTACCATTGTCACATATGTACCTAAAAAACGTGCCGAGTGGACCATCATTGTTAAAGGATAGCGATAATGTGCACAGTGCTCCCGAGGGTACTTGGAGAGCCACGCTCATATCCATTGAAATACCTAAATCAGGGTGCTTGGGACCCTGTAGCGCGTGCAAATCTGATGCCAGTTCGTCCGTTTGGTATTGGAATAAATCCACCGTATGACAAGCGTGATGCCACAATAGATGATCGGTCCAGCTTCTTGCCTCACCCAATGCATTTATATTTGTGCGACGAAAAAAGTAGGTCTGTACGTCGAGCTGTTGTAACTTCAGTTCGCCAGCTCGGAGTCTTTGATTAATCCATTGATGACTGGGGTTAAAACGGCGGACATGTCCAACCATTGCAACTAACCCGGTTTGTTTTTGCAAAGCCACTAGAACTTTCGAGTCACGCAAATTATCCGCCATTGGAATTTCAATCAGTACATGCTTTCCCGCATTAAGGACTTGCATTGCTTGTTGCGCATGCATCGGCGTTGGTGTCGCTAGAATCACAGCGTCAACTTCCGACATCGCCAAAGACTCGCTAAGGTTAGTCGTCCAATGTTTTATTCCTCGTTGGTTAGCAAGTTTTTCGGTATCAGCCGCCACCCCACCGGCAATACTGACTACACTTGTGTTTGGAATGCGCGCCAACGCGTCTAAATGCTTGTTACCAAATGCTCCTTCACCAACCAGACATATTTTCATGTACCCATTCCTAATCTAATTCTTGTAGAGAATCTAAGTATATTAAACCTTCCTCTTCTAATTTTGGCCGCATATCATAAACGTCTAATCCGAGCGCTCCGGATGCCAAAATATTACGTTTATTCGCTTCCAGAGCTTCACGTTTCTGCGCCAATTTAAGAACTTCCGCTGTATCAAGTCTCGGAACCACTACCACTCCGTCATCATCGGCGACGATAGTGTCTCCGGGGGCCACCAGCTGGCCCGCACAAATAACCGGCACATTGACCGCGCCAAGCGTATTTTTAACCGTTCCTTTTGCCGAAATGGCCTTCGACCAAACTGGAAAGTCCATTTCCGTTAGTTCACGTACATCCCGAACCCCAGCATCAATCACCAGGCCCCGAACCCCTCTCGCCTGTACTGAGGTAGCTAGTAAATCACCAAAAAAACCATCGGTATTGTCAGAAGTGCAGGCGACAACCAATACATCGCCCGGTTGGCATAATTCAATGGCGACATGGATCATCCAATTATCACCCGGCTGCGCAAGGACCGTTACCGCGCTTCCGCCTATGCGAGCGCCAGCATAAATTGGTCGCATATACGGCTTTAAACACCCGGTACGGCCTTGTGCTTCATGCACGGTTGACACCCCTAATGCACCAATTTCAGCGCTAAGCTGGGGCGACACACGTTCAATATTTTTAACTGCAACTGTTTTCACCAACATCTCCAGTAACTCATTAATTAATCGTCAAACTCGTACAATCTGTGAGGATTTTCTACTAATAATTTTTTTTGCAGCTCTTTGGTAACTGCAAACGCCGGAATATTATCAACCAAAGCGCCATCATCTGGCATATGGGACTTCATATTCGGGTGAGGCCAATCTGTTCCCCATAACACCTGGCTGGCAAACATTTCCACCAAGTGCTTTGCAAATGGAATCACATCTTTATATCCAGCCGATTCTTGATTCGTAAGCCGCTCGTGACAACCCACTTTAACCCAAGTATTTGGGTGGTCACTGAGTAAATTGCAGATTCTCTGAAAATCTTGGCCAGCTATCCCTTTATTGATATCCGGCCGCCCCATATGATCAATAACTAATGGGACCTGAAGGTCTTTTAGTAACTCTTCTAAATCAGCAAGTTGTTGAGACTCGAAGTATACAACAACATGCCAATCGAGCTTAGCAATACGCTTTGCCAAAGTTTGGTAGTACTCAACGGGCTTGATATCCACCAGACGTTTAACAAAATTAAAACGTATTCCTCTAACTCCGGCATGGTGCATCGTTAGAAGTTCTTCATCACTGATATCCGACCCGACGACGGCCACCCCACGATAACGACCCTGCCCTGCTTTAAGCATGTCCAGCATCGCACTATTATCTGTACCATGGCAGCTTGCTTGAACAAGTACACTGCGCTCAAAACCTAAATGCTGGTGTAGCGCAAACAGCTTCTCTTTCGGTGCATCAATGGGCGTATATTTTCTTTCGCGCGCATACGGGAAATTTTTGGCCGGGCCAAACACATGACAGTGCGCGTCACATGCATGGCTTGGTAACTTAAAATCAGGCTTCTTGGGGTTTGGGTAAACAGCTGAATATGGCATTAGACGAATCTCAAGTTCAATGAACCTTTAATGATAATCGCTGACATGCACTAAGAAACGTACAACTCGCCACGACTAAGTAAACGTGCCGTGCGAATTAGTCCCGCACTTTTAATTTTTGGAAGAATGCCGCCGTGATCCACTTCCAAAGTAACTAATATTGCACCTAAAGGATGCTCTATCGATACTGCAGTGCTGCTGACCTTACTACCAACTAAATCACTTATTTGATGGTTACCAACCTTTACTAAACCAGTCGCTACCGAGCCTGGGAGGATACACGCCGTTGCGACTGAAACGGCACCCAGGACACCAATCGCTGTATGGCATTTATACGGTATAAAAGTACGCGTATTGACCAAACCACCTCTCCGTGGGGTAGAAATCATACATATTTTAGGAACCGCAGCACCTTCTACATCACCTAAATTCATCTTCGGGCCGATTTGTAGTCGAATCGATTCAAGCGCTTGAACCAGTTGATCATTAGCATTCAACTCATCTGGTGTCTCATACCCACTGATATTGAGGTCAGAAGCACGTAACACCACCACGGGCATTCCATTATCAATACAAGTTAGTTCAATTCCGTTCACTTCATCGACTACATTCCCGGTCGGCAGCAATGAACCACAAGCCGAACCAGAAGTGTCCCTATAGTTACAAATAATTGGCGCTGATGTTCCCGACACACCGTCAATCTGAGTATCCCCTTCGTAAGTCATCATACGGTTTGGTGTTTGTAAAATAAGCTCACAAATTTTTCCACTATTTAGCATGTTTATTTTAACCTTAGTTTCACCATCTGAGGCCTCAAGCAGACCAGCTTCGATAGCAAATGGCCCAACGCCTGCCAATATGTTTCCACAGTTAGGCGTAATGTCTACTCGATTTTCACCAACAACAATCTGTACAAATAGATAATCTAGATCTACGCCAGCAGTATTTGACTTACTGATAACTGCCGCTTTACTGGCTAATGCAGTCGCCCCGCCCAGGCCATCTATTTGACTAGCATCTCGCCCCAAAGCTGATAGTAAAACTTGATCCCGTCGGGTTTTGTCTTTAGGAAGGTCAGAAGCGAGAAAATAAACTCCCTTTGAACTACCGCCTCTAAATTGCATGTATGGGATCGAGGTTTGCTTCATTGTGTCGTCCAAATTAAAACGAAGATGTGATTTGTATCGGTGCCATTATTACGCATACTCGGCGCTTATGTGTGGGAGTTTTTCTTTTCTGATCATGCAAAGCGCTTCACCATACCTCGACATTCATAAACTACTGATACTCTGTTACTTTCTCTATAACCATACTGAATACCATAACGTCAGGTACACCAGAACTCAACTCACAGCAGCTCAAAGTAATACTGTATGTTTTTCGCTTTAAAAACCTTACGCTTGCCACAAATAAATTAAACCGCTCTCACCAAAACGATCGCTAAACTAGAGAGGCAGTTGGGTGTGCAACTTTTTGACCACTCATCGGTTGGTATGACCCCAACGGTATATGGAGAGGTTCTGGCTAAAAGGGTCGAGCATACTGAGGCAGAATTCCAAGCAGCCGGTGTAACATATCGAAAATACAATACCAAGGTTAACCCACTTCAGAATACCCCATTATTCACAATAGACGTTAGTTATAAACGACTCGCATCGTTTATCGCCCTTTACGACGCCCGAGGTATTGCCGCTGCTGCAAATCAACTAGGCGTTACCCGCTCGGCAATTTATAGCTCTATCCGCCAGATCGAGGAATTACTTGAAATCTCTCTTTTTGAACGTGACCCTGGCGGCCTGACACCTACTTCTTATTGTCACGTATTAGCCCGGCATGTAAAACTTGCCTTCGCGCAATTTCGATATGCGATTGACGATATCGCCAATGTTAAAGACATGACATGCGGCAAAATCGTCATCGGAACACTTCCTTATACTCGTACTATTCTTACCCCGCGGGCAATAAATCATTTGATTAAAAAACCCGTACCTGGATATTTCAAATCGGGAAGGTTCTTATGGCATGCAGGAAACACTACTGAGAAATGGCGAAATTGACTTTATCATTGGCGCTACGCGACTGGATAACAGCAATAATGATCTTATAACGGAAGAGTTGTTTGAGGACTAATTAGCGATTATCGTAAGAAAAGGTCATCTACTACTGTCCAAACCTGACCTGAGCCTCAGTGAATTAAAGGACTATCACTGGGTACTGCCATCAAAAGGAACGCCATCCCGAGACTTGTTTAATACCGTATTATCATCACGTAGCATCGCTCTACCGGCGCATACTATTGAAACAAGCTCCCTCGCTATAATAAGGGGACTTTTGCTTGAGAGCGACCACATCAGCTTATTGTCAGATCACCAGATATACTGCGATAAACTATTTGGTTTGCTGCGATCATTACCAATTGAGCTGAACGACACTTATCGACTCATCGGGGTAACAATGCACGCGCAGATTCAACCTTCACCAGTCGCTCAATTATTTCTGGAGAGCTTGCGAGAGGTCGTTGCATCGCTAAAGAGTATATCTAACCCAGAACGTTAAATTTCGAGGAAAAATGTTTAATACTGACAAATCAACAAATGTTTTCAATACAGTGATGTTCGCTGTATTACTAATTGGCCCTACTACTGCACTATCGCAATTGTCTAGTGTTTCACCCGCTTTTGATAGTGAAGCCCTGATTGCACACCCAGATTCAAACTGGTTGACTAACGGGGGTAATCTTTACAATCAACGCTATTCACCAAGAGATCGTATCAATCGTGAAAATGTCGCTGACCTTAAAGGTGTGTGGCATATTAATCTTGGTTCCGGACTGGATCAACACTACTCCGGAGAAGCCCAGCCAATCGTTTACGAAGGGGTTATCTACATAATCACTGGTGCCGATGACGTCTTTGCAATAAGTGTAGAAACTGGCGAACAGCTGTGGAGCTATGAGGCTAACTTGGACTCCGAAATTGATACGGTTTGCTGCGGTTGGACAAGCCGTGGTGTCGGAATGGGCGATGGAAAAATATTCGTCGGCCAACTGGATGGGAAACTTCTTGCTCTAGATCAGACTAGCGGAGAAGTGCTTTGGATCACCCAGGCAGAGCGTTGGCAGGACGGGTATTCCATTACCAGTGCCCCGCTGTATTACAATGGACTGGTGATAACCGGTTTTGCCGGCGCTGAATTCGCAACGCGTGGTCGCGTAAAGGCATACGATGCATCCAACGGGTTGCTGGTTTGGACCTTCTATACGGTTCCTAGCCCCGGTGAGTTCGGACACCACACTTGGTCGCAGGAGAACGACGTTTGGAAGTTTGGAGGAGGAACCGTTTGGCAAACCCCGGCTATTGACCCCGAACTTGGGATGATTTATTTTGCAACCGGCAACCCCGGGCCTGACTTCAATGGCTCTGTGCGTCCCGGTGATAATCTATTTACTGCATCAGTGGTAGCGCTTGATGTAATGACCGGCGAGTACCGCTGGCATTTCCAGCAGGTCCACCATGATCTCTGGGATTATGACTCCGCCACTCCAGTTGTTTTATTTGATCTGGAGATTGATGGCCAAATGAGGAAGGGTATTGTAAGTACCAACAAGAACGCTTGGGCCTATCTTCTTGACCGTAAAACTGGCGAGCCATTGCTTGATATCGTCGAGACTGAGGTTCCCCAGGAAGCACGCCAATTAACCGCCGCTACCCAGCCCATTCCGGTTGGTGATGCGATGGCACCGCAGGAAGTATTAATACCGCCGCAGGGTTTCCAACTGGTTAATAATGGCCGTATGTATACACCGTTTTGGACCGAGGGCATCATGCTCGCACCGGGGCCGTCTGGCGGAACCAACTGGCCACCCAGCTCGTATGACCCCCGTAGTGGCGCTCTTTACGTATGTCTCACCGATCGAGCAGGAGTATTCACCGCAGAGGAACTAAGCCCCGGAATGCCGGAACCTGAAAGGGCCGGAAAAAGGTATACGGGTGGGCCTTTTGGAAATACACCGTTGCCTCCAACGGGTATATTTGCCGCGTTGGATATGCACACCAATCGATTGATTTGGCAACAGGCTTGGCCAGATCGTTGTTACAGTGGATCTATTAATACAGCGGGCAATTTACTCTTTGTAGGCCGCAACGACGGTCGCCTAACCGCCATGGACCCAGATAATGGAAACCTTTTATGGGAGTTTCAAACCGGCGCGGGAATGAATTCTACGGTTAGCGTATTCGAGTATAAGGGCGAGGACTACGTAGTAGCGTACGCCGCCGGTAATGTCTTCTCTGCCAGCCCACGCGGCGATAATCTATGGTTATTTGGATTAAATGGCTCTATTGATGAGAGTGTCTCGGTAGTCACGACAATGGCTACTAACGACTCCGATCACACCGGGGAGTTGCCGGCAAGTATCGAAGCCGGGCGTATTGTGTTCGAGTCTGCCTGTCAGTTCTGCCATGGACAAAATGGTGAAGGCGGTCAAAATGCACCTACGCTTGCAAGCGCTAATACCACGGCTAACATAGCATCAATCGTCCAGCGCGGCGGAATCGCGATGCCAACTTTTGAACAGATTTTGACCCCACAGCAAATCCGCGATGTCAGTGCTTATGTAATTGAACTTCTTGCCGAGTAGCTTTTGCGCAAGTACTCTCTCAAAGTTGTGCGGGGGCGGTAGAAAGCGCCGTACCTCAACCGATTAATGCGATCCCAGAAACCCACCTTACAGTCTAGCGGTATTGCACAATCTATTGACATGCCAAATCGGTTGCAAATAGGCCTTAATTTCGTTGGCTGAAACAGCACCGCCATGAATGGTGAGCAGCGTTTTAACATCCAACCTATTTGCACTCTGATCATTTTGTCGGCCTACCCGAAATTTATTTAAATAGCTGATTACCTGGATAAAAATGCGCCTTCAGACGGATTAACCTTTGACCATCCTGACCCAGCCGTTAGCACTTTCTAGAACAGGATATATACCTATATCTACGCGCGGCTATTCGATGCAGAGAAGAGCCCAAGTGATGCCGAAACTGAAAAACAAGTCGACCGGATAATCGGCCTATTCACAAAACTATACAAAGTTTAGGATTGAACTTATTGATAGATGATCTTTTTATTCTTTACCACCCTGATCCCAATCAATAATCATTGAAGGTGGCTGGCTCAGTAGAAATCGTGAGTTAGATTGATCCGAGGGGCATTGAGCGTAAAATCCCAGATGTTTGCTCAGGGCAGCAATTAGCCGTCGTTCGATTAATGGACCATATGCTTTATACTTCATCGTGATTTTTAAAAAGGTAGACAAAAATGACAATAATTAAGCGTGACTATATCGGCAGCACGGTTTGCCTGTCTTTCTTTCTAATACTTGCGGGCTGTGGTCAGTCGGCTCCTGATGCGCCAGCCGCAGATGCCTCGGCTCCAGCGTTGGTTCAAGCCGCCCCGGAGGCCATGCCCGATACTGCGCCCACAGCCCCGTTTCAGGCAACAGGCGTAAAGATCGGCGAAATTACGCCGAGCGAAGCGATTATCTGGACGCGGCTGACGCATCTTGCCGAACCCATTAGTACTGACGCGCCGGTGCCCGAGATTCTCTATCAAGCACCAGGTGAAGAAGAGCTGCAGGAGGATATTCCAGGGCGGTTCCATCCACATGACTGGGTTCCGGTCGTTATTTATCCGGAAGGGTCGTCGATCGAGACGATCAGGAGCGCTGCGATAGGTGCGCCGGGCGAGACGCGTGTCGTTTACCGGAAAGTCGATGAAAATACCTGGGCGTCAACTGACTGGGCCCCGGTGGATCCGGACAGAGACTTCACCGGTCAATTCAAATTGACCGGGCTTGCTTCCGCGACAGACTATGTATTGCGTGTCGAAGGACGCGCCACTGGCAGCACCGTCGTGAGTTCCTCGACAGAGGGTCAATTCGGTACGGCGCCGGACCCCGACCAACCGACCCGGGTTGTATTCAGCTCGGTGACCGGAACCGACTACGAGGATCAAGACTTACCCGGTGGCGGCTTTCAGATTCATAGAGCCATGATGGATATGGGTGTCGATTTTTTCGTTCACACCGGTGATATCATCTACTACGACGCGTATGCGAAGAACGTTGATCTCGCACGATGGGGTTGGGCGCGCATGTTCGGTCTGGAGACGAATTTAGACTTTCACCGGAACATCCCGACTTATTTCATGAAGGACGATCACGATGTTTGGCAGGATGATACCTGGCCGACTCAGGCAAGTACTTATATGGGTGACTTGACCTACCAGGATGGGATCGAGATATTTAAGGAACAAGTACCGATGGAGGACCTGACCTACCGAACATTCCGCTGGGGGCAGGATGTACAGATCTGGCTGGTTGAAGGCCGGGACTATCGCGACGCAAATATGGACCCTGACGGTCCAGACAAGTCGATTTGGGGCGAAGAACAGATGGCGTGGTTTAAAGAAACGGTCGAGGCCTCTGATGCGACGTTTCGTATTTTGATCAGCCCGACGCCCGTAGTCGGCCCGGATAATGATGACAAATACGATAGCCACGCGAATCCCATATGGTCGTATGAGGGTGACGAACTGCGCGAATTTATGGCGATGCAAGAAAATATGATTGTGATCTGTGGCGATCGTCACTGGCAGTATGTTTCCGAGCATGACGACACGGGCGTGCGCGAATACGGCACCGGACCCGCCAGCGACACACACACGGCTGGTTGGTCGAGCAACGATGATGTTCGTCCCGAACACCGCTATCTCAACATCATTGGCGGTTTCCTGTCGGTCACCGTAGATCGTGTCGACGGCGTGCCAACAATGGCGATGCGCCATCATCACGTCGATGGCGAAGTCTTGTTCGAGGACATACTGACGGTCGAGTCGCTCGCGGTGGTACGATAGGAATCGAAATTCATAGTCTTCGACGGTCTATCGCGGCTAGGCCGTCGCTCCGAACAACTAACCATAGTAGCTAAGGCGCCACATTAGATACGTTTTGGGATAAAGACCCTAGTAGCTGAGATTTCAATGAAAATACGATTAACGACCGCACTGCTGACCTTATTCGCCATTGTAGAGCCCAGCTTTCCGCATCACAGCTATATCAACATTGACCGCACCACGATTATCGGGTTTGAAGCGGCAGTATTGGACTTTCAATGGCGCAATCCGCATGCCTATGCCCCTGTCGAGGTAGAAGAGAATGATAGAATGGAAAATTGAAACCGTAGGCACTCCTATACTTAGACACATTTGAGTAATTATCATCGTGGATAGAAACCACGTTAACTGGCGTACAGCTGACTCACAGTCAATAGTCATCCACAAAGTCTAGGCATACTTTCAAGCTGATGGGCACATCATCTGCAGTTTAAACTTTGATATTACGAACAACTAGGTTGAGTAATTGACCGATATTCAAAATTTCAAATATCACCCTAACGGGTGAAGAAAAACAACACATGGTGTAGTTCGATAGCTACTATTTCATCGGTACCAAATTTTACTCTAGGATAGAAAATTCACACGTAGGAACGTCAACTCCGTGTCTCGGAACCTTACCCTGCTCCACCATAGATCGAATATTTGCATAAAAACACTCTAGCTCTTTGATTTTTTCTTCGGGGAGCATCTCTTTACTCCGTACTTTCGACAGGTCATTTTCAACACTTGAAAAAGTTGCCCACTTAGTGTCCTCGCTAGACCATTTAGTTTTCAGATAATTAGCAGCAACGGCCTCTTCCTGATCGCTCGGTTTCAAATTACTTTGAAAGGTTACTAGTCGACGACCTAATCGTTTTAACCTTAAATCCGATATATTGCTCAATATCTTCTGTCGCTCTGACCAGTTAGCTATTTGAAATTGATTCAACAGCCGCTTATCTGAATCCGTATAAAATCCCTCATGAATCATTTCTTCGACTTCCAGATCTTCGTCGGCCTCTCTTTCATCAAATCTTTTTTTAACTACCCCTAACAATCGAGATTGGAAGTCCGGATTATCCTTTATTACGTCAGCCCTTCTAGATAGCTCAACATCATCTTCTGTACTAGGAAATAGATTAGGTACTTTATTGATGGCAACCATCTTTATAACTTTAGGGTTCTTTACGATGTCTTTGAGGTCTTCTTCTGAAGAATCAATTATTAGGGCTGGGTCTTGATCCAATATGTTAAGAAAAGCTGCGTAGTTACCGTCCAAACAACAAAAGCATAACGTGTGCTTTTGTAACCGCCCGTAATAACTAGATACTAAGTCGATTGGCTCAAACTTGGATATACGATCAATCACGTCCTGTTTGTGTCGGTTTGCCAATGCCAACTCCCAAAGATCAGGTGCTCCTTTAGCAATTAATTTAGCTAAATGTATCGTTGCTGCAACATCTCCTAAAGCATCATGAGCATCATGCTCGGTATATCCGTTTGTTGGAGCCAATATCTCCAACTTAAAACTAATTTTTCCTTTTTCATTTTTCGTCCAACTTAGTACTTCTGGTTTTCGTGCTCTACATGCTTGAACCAAGAGCATGACATCAAATCTATTGTTATTGTTAAACTGAGTTTCGTAAATATTTGGTTGTAACATCTGATAAAACAACTGTCTAAGGTAATTTTCATCAAAGCCCAGAGAGTTGTACCCAACCCATGTCGCTGGGCTCCATTGACCGATGTACTCCCTGATTTTTTGAGCAAATTCAAACTGACTGGGAAGTGATTTATCAGTGAGGATTGACGGTGACACCCCTGTAACAGCAAGAGCGATCGGGTTCGGAAGAACATGAGGTGATAGTCGACACCGATAATCAACTTTATCTAAAACTTCAAGCGAATCATCTGTGACAATAGCAGCGAATTGTATTATTTGATCAAAAGGATCGTCTAGCCCTGTAGTTTCAAGATCGTAAAAAACAAACGTCATCTCCCTCTCCTTATTTAGTCTGAACCCAAAACTAATTTCTCTTTAACCTAAGCGATGTGTTCTTGAAATTCCAATAATGGATGTAACATTATCGATCTTTGGTCTTGAGTGATCTTCCGTAGAGTTTACTTTTTATTCCAAGTCGAATCTTGAGAACTTTTTCGACTCGAATTTGAAAATAATACACACCGTGATGAGAACGAGTGTACTAGGTTGGTTTAATTACACACATTAATAAGAGAGTTTTCGTACTCATTTGGAGTTTTGTAGCCCAAGGTTGAGTGCAATCTAGTTCCATTATAATAACGGATATAATTGTTAACGTCGTTAATAATACCTTCACGTGTTAAGTGGATGACATTCGTTAGCCATTCATATTTCAAACTACCAAAGAAGCGTTCAACCACAGCATTGTCATAGCAGTTACCTTTACCACTCATAGAGCTAATCATTCCGTAGTCATTGAGTTGTTTTCGATAGGCATGGCTCGCATACTGCGAGCCCCTATCACTATGATGTAATAGCCCTTTAGGCGGGTTACGCAAGGTGTGGGCCTGCTGTAACGCTCGAAGAATTAAGCCCGATGTCATGCGCTTATTCATCGACCAACCTACGATTTTTCGTGAATATAAATCCATTACAATAGCGAGGTAAACCCAACCTTGACGAGTTTTAAGATAAGTAATGTCAGTGCTCCATACTTGGTTCTCGGCCTCGGGATTAAACTGTTGATTAAGAATATTCTCGCTGATTCCCCGCTTATGATTACTGTTAGTCGTTGATTTATAACTCAACCGTTGAGTGCAAATTAAACCTAACTTTCTCATAATTGATCGTGTTTTCGTTTCACCAATCGTAAACCCTGAGCGGTTCAACGCTCGGCATAGCTTGACGTATCCAATACCGCTACGCGTTTGATTGAACAAACGCTTTGCTTCTCTATAAAGTAGTAACTCATCTTCACTGATTATCTTCATTGGCTTGCGCCTCCAATGATAATAAGAGCCTGGGCTCACGCGAAGAACACGGCAACAATCAACGATTGAATAAAGTTCCGCCCACTCTGTTATGGCTTTGAATTTCACTTCATTTCCTTGGCAAAGTAGGCGCTCGCCTTTTTTAATATTTCTTTCTCGATTCGGAGTTTTTTGACTTCTTTTCGCAATCGAAGCAATTCTTCTCTATCTTCGCCTGTTAGCCTAGCACCAGAAGATTCATCTTCAATACGTTGCTTCCAATTATAAATTTGGTTAGCTCTAACGCCCACCGCTTCAGCCGCGTCGATGACCGTGTAGCCTTGCTCTGTCACCAAAGCCACTGTTTCTTCTTTAAATTGCTTGGTATATGTTTTGTTCTTGCGTTTTGTTGATGTCATTTGAACCTCGATAAGTGATTAAAGTATCTCTTATCAATCTGTGCAATTCCATCAACCTAGTACATCTGAAGGCTTCGTAAATAAACCAACAAATTTATTGATTTGTCCACGATATGTCTTAAGTGTTGTTTTAGACTTTCCGCTAACTTCTAAGTCAGCAATGAACATATCAAGCAACACAACCAACTGTTCAGCTTTTAGAGGCGATTGATGAACCATTTTTTGGCTTTGTGGCATGTTATCGTTTGGTTTTGTATAACGATAATCATCAAGATCAATATTATTGTCCGAACAGTACTTAATCGCATACTCATCCTCTTGAGTCCTATATTCAATAGCTTGCTGCCTTGTATCTTCATCCCAATCAGGAATTGATTCATACATATCGAGATACTTGATTGCAGTTTTAATAAGCCTACTTCGCTCAACGTCTTTCTGCATCAATTGCTCATAGTCATCCGCATCAAAGTTGTTATTTTTTGAATCTGGCAAAGGGGTACCCAAAATTGAAAAGTTGTAAATCGCTAACCATAAACGCCTTGCGGAAACCAAAGCAAGCTTTTTATCTTTAGTACGTAACGACTTACGATAAATTTGGGATTGAATACCGAGCTTTGTTGCTAAAGAACAGCTAACACGTAGCTGAAAATAGTAGATTCCGTGCTTTGTCTTAGTGATATAAGACGGTGACTTGCTGCTCATTGTATACGACCAATGTAACAGACTTGGGGATTTTCAAAACTTATCGAAAAATAAGTTGTTGATTTTATATGTGTTTTTTTGCGGTTATTGGTGGCTATGGGTGGACTTGAACCACCGACCCCAGCATTATGAATGCTGTGCTCTAACCAGCTGAGCTACATAGCCATATTGGCGCGAACCATAGCGAAACCCTAGTAAAGCGTCAATGCCAAAAATACCCCCGAATTGCAGTTTTTTCCAAGCCTAATTATAACGTACTAAAACAAATTCACCGGTCTTCCATGGATTGATCAAAGGCACCATTGTTCAAAAAGTATGTGACCTGCCTTTATATCTACTCACTATTCATCATAAATGCATGCGTCACTGGCATTACGATGTGCTCTTGCATGCCGTCTACGTATGTGCTGGCAACGGATACTTTTTCATCATCAGGGTTGGGTAAAAGTACGAACCAATTGGATCAATGCTGCGACTACCGGCAATTATACCAAGCGAAAAATCAACCGCTAGTAACCGTAACGGCAAATTTTCATAGTCCGTACCAAGTTGGTAATCCGCGGGACCATTAAGCCAAGAGTAGCCAGGGAAAACTTTTAACGCATCTACCATTTCACTTCCCATATTTTCTGGACCTAACATAACTGCATACCTAAGGTTGTCGCCCACCTTCGCCTGTTGGGTGTGAGAAAGATAGTATCGCAATACAATTCTGCCCAGCGAGTCAGTAACGAAATGAATTTGTTCCCCAGCGGTTAACTGACATTCAGTAAGGCCTTGTTCGACGGCTGGGCTAGCAAGTTATTCTATCTGCTGCAGCCTAGAAGGATAGCTAATATTCGCAACCCGATAATCTGCCTCAACTAAAGCATCTACCATCGAAGACATTGATCACGCACTTCTTAACAGCCATAAAATAAAACCACGCAGTCTGCGTGCGCCATATTCACCCGCCCTAGTAAAACTAGGGGTACAAGCTTGCGAAACCGTTTAATCGTCTGATTTTTCGTCGTCATCACCCGTGACAACATCGACAACCGCCCCACCAACTTTAAATGGTATCTTGGCAACCGCGATAGCGGCATCCGTGGCAGTTGATATCAGCAGGCCAACACACGCATTCAAACAAAATGCTAAAATTATAATAATCAAAGATTTATACATTAAATCGAATAATTTAGATTAGGTGCGAGCATCATACACTAAGGCAGAAATACATCAAATAGTACGACGCATACCTGAAGGGTAAGCTAGCGTCGCTAATTGATACTGATTTGACTAAAACGGTAGGCTAGGGGATCAGGCCTGAATATGCAGTGAACTATTAGGCGGTAAAATTTAAACGTTAAATCGAAAGTGCACCACGTCGCCATCTTGCATAACATATTCCTTGCCTTCTAGTCGCAGTTTGCCAGCCTCCTTTACGGCTTGCTCGGTTTGGTAGTTATCGTAGTCAGTAAACGAAATAATCTCAGCTCGAATAAAGCCTCGCTCAAAGTCCGTATGAATTACACCAGCAGCTTGCGGTGCTGTACTACCTTTTCTAATCGTCCAGGCACGACCTTCCTTTGGCCCTATTGTTAAATAGGTCTGCAATCCTAACAACTCATAGCCAGCACGAATAACGCGATTCAAGCCTGCTTCCTGTTGCCCGAGATCTTCCAGAAAAGCGAGTTTATCTTCGGGGTCCAATTCTGAAAGTTCTGCCTCAATTGCCGCACATATCACCACTACAATAGCGCCTTCCTGCTTGGCAATTTGCTCAACAGCAGCAACATAAAGGATATCTTCCGTACCGCTGACATCGACATTGGCGATATACATGGTTGGCTTGGCAGTGAGTAAACACATTGGCTTAAGTATTACTTGCTCATCTTCGGAAAGGCTCATTACCCTTACTGGGGCACCGACATCCAAATGCGCCCTTAGTTTTTCCAGGAACGTACTTTGCGCGAGTAATTCCTTGCCGCCTGCTTTAGCATTTTTCTGAGCCCGCACAGCCGCTTTTTCAACGGTCTCCAAATCGGCCAAAGCAAGCTCAGTATGTATAACGTCAATATCTGAAGCGGGGTCCACTTTACCGGAAACGTGGGTGACATTTTCATCAACAAAACATCGTACGACATGTGCAATTGCATCGGTTTCACGAATGTTTGCCAGAAATTGGTTACCCAGACCTTCGCCTTTCGAAGCGCCGGCAACCAAGCCAGCAATATCTACAAATTCCATTGTCGTGGGGATGGTTTTCTGAGGCTTAACTAATTCCACCAAACGGTCTAGCCTGGGGTCGGGCACTTCGACAATACCCACATTCGGCTCTATCGTACAAAAAGGGTAGTTTTCTGCCTGAATACCCGAATTTGTAAGCGCATTAAATAGCGTTGATTTACCCACATTAGGCAATCCAACAATTCCACATTTAAATCCCATTACCGGTCTCTCAGGTCGTTCTATCGACTAGCTTTCTGTATGCAAGCTATTCATCGCAGGCTCTAAATCTCCCGCTAATATTAGTGACAATTGATCTAACGAATCTTTAATAGCGCGGTCTAGTAAATCCATTTCGGCACGCGGAATACGCTGGTGCGTAAGATACGGATTAACCAGCTCCGGTCTACCTGGATGACCGACACCTAGTCGCAAGCGGTAGAAATCTTCACCGCATTTATTGATAATATCCCGCAGCCCATTATGCCCGCCATGCCCGCCACCTTGCTTTAGGCGCGCTATTCCCGGCGACAAGTCAAGCTCGTCATGCACAACCAATACTTCGTCCATGCCTATTTTATAATAAGACATGACACTTTGTACTGCATCGCCACTTAAATTCATGAAGGTCTGTGGCGCCAACAGCATACAACGGCTAGAATTCCCTATCAGTCCACCTTCGAGTGGAGCCGACTCGGCATTCGCATGCCGCTCAGCTGCCAGTATCAATCCAGATTTTCGGCACACAGCATCCAAAAATAGAAACCCGGCGTTATGCCGGGTTTCTGCGTATTTGGCGCCGGGATTACCCAGTCCAACGATCAGTTTGATCGAATTGGGCATAATTTACCCTTCTTCTGGAGCCTTATCACCTGCAGGCGACTCACCATCGGCTTCTACTTCGTCAGAACTCACTTCATCGATTACTTCTGCATCATCAACCGTTGCTGCAGCTTCAGCTTCAGCTTCTGCCGCAAGGCCTTCGCCTTGTCGTTTCGGTGCAAGAATAGTAGCAACCGCCAAATCATCGCCACCGCTATTAAGGGAAACGATCTCGACACCCTTAGGCAAGATTAACTGACTCAAATGAATTGAACCACCTAACTCTAACTCAGACATATCCGCCTCTAGGTATTCCGGTAGATTGGCCGGTAAACAGATTATGTCAACGTCAGCAATCAATGTACTAGGAATACCTTTATCAGTAACTACACCTGGAGCCACATCGGTGCCAGTCATATGGACCGGTACAGTTGTGTTGAATTTCTCCGTTGCGCTCACCCGTTGGAAATCAACATGGAGAACCCGTGGTTTATAAGGATGATATTGGACATCACGTACGATGGCTTGATCGGTTCCCTTATCCGTTTTGATTTCAAGCACAGCAGAGGTGAATGCCTCTACCTCCAAATGGTGCATCAACTTGTTATGATCCAGTAGTAAATTGCCATTTTCTTTACCAGCGCCATACAATACCGCAGGCACCTTATCGTTATGCCGCAATCGACGACTATCGGCAGTCCCTTTACCTTCACGATATTCTGCTTCAACTACAAAATTACTACTCATTTTATTACTCCAGCGAGATTTATCTCTTTACTCTCATTTTTACCCAATTCATCTGTTAGACGACTGCTTAGCTCTATCTATTCGACGATTTTACTCGACGAATAATGAACTCACAGAATCGTCCGCTGCTACTCGGCGTACTGACTCACCTAACAAGTCAGATATCGACACCTGGCGAATCTTTTTACAAGCCTCAGCCTCAGCACTAAGCGGAATCGTATCGGTTACTACGATTTCGTCCAGCTCTGATGCGGCAACCCTATCCACTGCGCCACCCGATAACACCGGATGCGTGCAATACGCAGAAACACGCGTTGCGCCATTTTCTTTCAACGCCGCAGCCGCATGACACAAAGTATTAGCGGTATCGACCATGTCATCCATCAATACGCAACTTCTACCTTCTACATCACCGATAATATTCATCACCTTGGCAACATTTGCCTTGGGACGCCTTTTATCGATGATCGCCAAATCTACTTCCAATTGTTTGGCCAATGCTCTGGCACGAACCACGCCGCCCACATCAGGCGACACCACAAGCAAATTCTGATCTCTCTTCAACTTCCATAAATCACCTAACAGTACCGGTGACGCATAAATATTATCAGTCGGGATGTCAAAAAAACCTTGAATCTGATCTTCATGCAGATCCATAGTCATTACCTGGTTCGCTCCCGCCTCACTTATCATCTTCGCGACTAATTTAGCGCTAATAGCCACCCGCGCAGTACGCGGACGACGATCCTGGCGAGCGTAACCAAAATAAGGCACAACCGCTGTGATACGACCTGCTGATGATCGACGCAATGCATCAATCATTATCAACAGCTCCATCAAATGATCATTTGCAGGAGCCGACGTAGATTGTAGAATGAAAATATCCTTACCACGCACATGTTCCTGCAGCTCGATCATGACCTCGCCATCGCTAAATCGATCAACGGTCGCCTTGCCGAGAGGAACTTGCAGATAGCGCGCTACCTTTGCAGCCAATTCTGGATTGGCACTTCCACTAAACAACGCCAGATTCTCAACTGACATATCTAATCCTCTCAACTAAATTGGCTGGGGTGGCAGGACTCGAACCTGCGCAATGCTAGAATCAAAATCTAGTGCCTTACCACTTGGCCACACCCCATTATTAACAACTCTCAAAAAACCGCTCCAGCACCGTCAGCAATCACATCGGCAATTAAGATTTAAAATCTTAACTTTCTACTGAACACCACACCGTAATGGATGCTTTTGAATGCCTTTGGCAATAAATCCAGACATCTCTGATGGACATTGCGCTAATACTTGCTGAGCCGCGTATTCATCATTACAGGCAAGAAACACCGAAGCACCCGTACCCGTCATGCGCGCGATTCCAAATTTTCCCAATATATTCAATGCCTTAGAAACTTCTGGGTAGCTCTCTCGAACCACTGTTTCGAGCTGATTTTCAGCCAGCCCTGCACGAAAGTCGCGTATTGTGATTGCAGGGGTGTCACGTGTCAAATACTTATGTGCAAACACTTTTTTAGTTGAAACGTGTACCTTTGGTGTCAGGATCAAAAACCAACGTTCCGATAGCTTTATTGGGGTTAATTTTTCACCAATGCCTTCCGCCCATGCAGACTCTCCTCTCACGAAAATCGGTACATCCGCGCCCAATTTCAAACCTATTTCAGCCAGCTCGAGTAGAGGAAAATCAAGCTCCCAAAGTCTGTTCAGTGCAATCAATGTTGTCGCTGCATTTGAGCTGCCGCCGCCGAGACCGCCGCCCATCGGAATTTGCTTATTTATTGAAATTGTCACACCCAAATTGCTATTCGCTCGCTTTTGCAACAAATGTGCAGCCTTACAACATAACTCATCATCATCAGATATACCGTAGCGATTGCCAGATCGATTTATCGCGCCATCATTTCGAATCTTGAAACTAAGCTCATCATAAAAATCCAACAGCTGGAAAACAGTCTGCAACTCATGATATCCATTCGCCCGCCGACCGGTAATATGGAGAAATAAATTTAACTTGGCAGGTGCCAACCAACGCGTAGCAGCCATTAAAGCCATTCCCATCTACTGATTACCAGGCGGACTCGGGTTTTATCTGACCCGCCTTCGCGTGCGGTTAATTTTGCTGGAAGCACGTAACCATCAAATTCCTTATACCCACTAAACTCGATATACCAACCGGCTTGGCGTAATTCGGCCAACTGATTATTATCATCAATTCGATATTCAATTGGCCCATCAGGTCCAGGTAAGCCCTGCAGCCAGTAGGTAAGATTATCTACCGGCACAATCCAACCGGTAGTATCCAGTAATAATTCTTGCGCGCTTGCAGCTTGGCTATTGTTACCTTTTCGGTCAGTAATCTCAGCACCCAAGGCATCGACAGTTAACAAAACAACCCCAACCCCCAACGGGCCACTGATCCTTATAGACTGTTCAGGAATACTCTTGTTCCAGTTTATATTGCCAGTTTCACCTACATCATCAAAGCGAACTGCAATCCTACCTCGCATTGCCCAGCCATCTATTGCGCTTAACTTTAGTTCGGACGGCCCAAACCAGGCTCTATCACTTTCAAAATCACGGACATCCGATGCAACCTTAGCAGTTGATGCACAAGAGCTAAGTACACAAGTGATCAATAACCATCCTATCGACCGCACAAATAAGTGCATTAATTTACCGCCCTACCATCGATCAGTCAGCGCTTAAAGGATAACGCTGCAATGTTTCCAATAAAATTGGATTATCAGCATTCACCTCAGTGGCCTCCGACCAGACTGAACGCGCATTTTCTACCTCGCCCAACTCCCATAAAACCTCACCCAAATGCGCTGCGATTTCAACATCGCCATTCACTAAATACGCGTCCGACAGCAGTTCTTTTGCCGAATCTAGCTGCCCCATTCGATACTCTACCCAGCCCATGCTATCCATAATATACGGATCTTCGGGTCGTAATGCCAAGGCTCTACCGATCAGTCCTCGCGCCTCTTCCAGACGATCGGTTTGATCGGCAAGCGTATAGCCTAGCGCATTTAATGCACTGGCATTTTCCGGATCAATAGCAATTAGCGACTTAAAATCAGACTCCATTACATCGACTAATTTAAGTTCAGCAGCGACTAAACCGCGCGCATATAACAATTCTCGACTGTCAGGGATATCCTGCAGCGCATCATTCATAAAGCCATAGGCTTCATCCAATCGACGATCGCGAACTAGCAACTCGTGTCGAGTAAGCACATATTTCAAATACTGTGACTGACTTTGAATATCCATACGCTCAAGAAAGCTAAGCGCCTCATCAGTACCCTGAGTCTCTTCGGTAACCAGCACCATTTGAATCATTGCATCTTCGCTCAACAATGCATCATTTACTTGCTGGTATTGATCAAAAGCCGCTTCAAAGTCCTCCTCGGCTGAATAACGCGCAGCCAAGTACATGCGAGCACGATCAAAACTACTGTCTAATTCGATTGCTCGCTCCAAATAGCCAGTCACTCGCCGGTCTTGATCTACTTCCCCCGCCAAAATCGCCGCAAAATATAATGTAGGGGCGTCAACTTCCTTACTTTTAAGTACCGAACCTAACTGCTGCCAAGCAGAATCAAACTTTTCCTCACTAGCGAGTAGTCTAGAAAAACGAACTCGCATGAGGTGAGATTCTGGATTATCAATAAGGTACTGAGTGATAAATTCTTCCGCTATTGATATTTCCCCTTTACGAGCCAAATCATCTACTTTCGCTCCCGCGGCCTCATCCCAATTCGGGTCTATCTCCAAAGCGGTCTCTAGAGCCTCACGAGCAAGCTCTTCTTCCCCGTATGTACGAGCCACATAGGAAAGGCTCATATGGCTTTGCGGCAGTTCCGGCCACATATCCCGTATATCTTGCAACAAACGAATCGCAGCTTCCACATTTCTTTGGCGACGCATCAAACCCGCTACGACTCTAACTCCGTACTCAACATCATCTTGCAGCTCGATCAGCTCCACAGCAGCAGCAAATGCTCGTTGCTGTGCCCCGGCAGCAGTCAATGCAATTACTAGCACCTGTTTCGGTTCCTGATCATCTGGGGTCAACTCAGACCACAGCTTCGCGGCTTCGGCTGACTCGTCGAACTTACCTAACTGAAGAGCCAGGGCTGTGGCTTTACGTACCAGTCGATAATCCTGGCTGGATTTCGCAACAACAATTGCAGCCTCGAGGCCTATGTCGGTATGCCCATAGTGCAGTGCTATATCTGATAGCAAAATGTTGTAAAGAGAATCGCTGTCCAGCGCCAAATTTGGCACATTTAGGTCCTCCTCAACGAGAACCTCCACTTCTTCGTCGGCCACACCCTCTGTCGTAGTTTGGTCAATAACACTCGTATCTGCTGACGGATTCAACGGTGCGGCAACGCATCCCACTAAGAGCATTATGAGTAAAAGCAAACCGATGTGTCGCAATTTACAGACTCCTTGATTAAAGCCCGAGTTAAATTTCTCGTTAATCTTTTGTACGCAATTCATGTGCAAGCACTTGTCCTAAATGTTAGTTTTTGGATAACCCTACAAACCACAATCGCTAGAATTATAAAATCTCCGGCCCTTACTGGCCAGACTATTATAGACCGTCCTAATAAGAAGAGACTTACGATACAGTTAGTATTAAGCGATACTACCTCAATCCACTTACTCCAAACAGACAGCAAAACTTACGTATATGAATAGCGTGTGGTTAATTATTTCGTTTACCGTACTCGCACTGTTTGGTGCAGTCACTCTATTACCTACCCTGCACAAAACCACGCAAACGCAAATTAGCGTATGGCCCGTAAGCTTCTGGAGCGTCGAAACCCTACGTACATTTGGTAAAATGCCGCTCGTATTTACGCTTATTAGTGCCAACATTTTGAGTAGTTGGGTCTGGGGCTCCGCGGTAAGTTGGCTGCTGATCACGTTCATATTTGGGCTCCTCCTATTGCCGCTATCAGATTATGGATTTGACAGCTTTGACACCCACGGTCTCTCAAATAGCTGGGGTTACAAAATAATTCACGGCCTGTTTCTGCTCGCCAGCTTATCTATTCTTATTAAAATCGTTATTGGCTTGATTATAGTTTTTCCGGAAATCGGTGCTGCTGCATTGCTATTTCTCACGCTGATGGTATTCAATCGCAATACCAACAACATGTCGCTAACACTTTTAATTTTAGGCCTGATCTGCGGTGCGAGTCTAAGTGCAAACATATCACTTACTGTGGGCGGAGAAACTTGGCTATTTGAGCTTTTACTATCGAGCTTCGTACTTGTATGCCTGTTTTCGTTGAGTCCGAATCTAGCTTCAAAAACAACGCTGGGCATTTTAAATGGTTTGGGGGCTCTAATTGTTGTGCTCACGCTTATTGCTGCAGGATTACTGTACTCTGGAGAGTTCTCTGCTTTGAGCACACCCAGCGAGCCGGCTCTACCGCTAATTTGTTTGGCACTACTACTCCCTGGCCTGCTACCCGGAATCGACCGGTCAGGAAGATCCAAAGCCGATTTTTCAACGATTAGTAGCGCAATAACAAGTAGCCATTTGCTTGTTTATATAACCGGCATGGTAATTATCATTGCCATAATCTCGATGTCTGCTTCATTTGTAAATTCATTTTCTGTCCCGCTGATAAGCTCGCCTAGTGAGGAACTAATGAACACGGTGCAAATTGGCGGCCTGTATTCAGCTTCTTTTGCACCGGAAAAAATCATCCTAAGCACGATTGAACAAATGCTTAGCGCGCTTCCAATAGATGAGGCTTTCACGCACGCATCAAAGTACGTAATAATTTTGAGCCTTATATTGGGTATTGTTCAACTAGCGATAAAACAACTAGAAACAATCCTAGGTATATTTAAACCACGAACTTCGGCAAACAAGCCCGCCAATTTCATTACTCCGTGGTTATTGGGAGGCACGATAGTCGCAGCTGTAATGTTTACACCCGACTTTAGTTTGTGGCTCGCCTGCAGCTGTAGTTTTGCAGTTCTGATTGTGCAGGAATTTTGTAACCGTTCTTTAAGGCTGTCTGACGCTAGCCCAGCCACCAAAGTATATCTTTCACTTTCATTGATTCTAATAGTGAGCCTTGCTATGCAGCTACTCTATTTGACAGTAAATTTTGGTCTGCAAAAGCAATTTAGCGTCTCGGGAGTTGTCCTTTTGTTGCTCCTGCTGTTTATGTTGCAACTCATCCCGAAGGGTAGGAATTTAGTAAGCAAGCTAAAAAAAACACAAAGCTCCGCCCTTGAGAAACTTAAGAGCCCATAAAAGGTAACGTATTATTTTTAATTTGAAGCTTTCTAGTAATTGATTTCTGCACCGCTCGGTCTCTAAAACGTTACAATGCGCGATTGACCACCTCAATTTACAGTCACACAAAGAAGCAATAAATCACCGCCCGCCATAGTCGAGAGACTAATCGCTCGATAGAAAAGAAATGCATATTCTTACACTAGGCTTTAATCACGAGACTGCGCCAATTGAGATACGCGAGCGCGCTGCAGTGACAGCCGACCATTTAGAAGAGGCCCTTCAAGACCTGATAGCGCGACCTGGTATTAAAGAAGCAGCATTACTTTCTACTTGCAATCGTACCGAAATTTATTGTCGTCAAGACACACAGGATGCCGACCCGCTAAAAGAATGGATTCGTCAATACCACGATTGGCCCGAGGATGATATTAGCAAGTACTTATACATTCACCCTAATCGCGATGCTGTTCGCCACGCCTACCGAGTAGCGTCTGGATTGGATTCAATGGTTCTGGGTGAATCGCAAATATTAGGTCAAATGAAGTCGGCATTCGCAACTGCCCACAAGCTCGGCACTACTGGCAAAATACTAAACCGGCTGTTCCAAAGCTCTTTTTCGGTCGCCAAAAATATTCGCACCAACACCGGGGTCGGAACCAATGCGGTATCGGTAGCATATGCAGCCGTGTTATTAGCACGTCAAATTTTCGACTCACTAGCAGATCAATCAGTGATGCTGATTGGAGCCGGTGAGACAATGGAACTAGTCGGCAAACATTTAATAGAAAAAGGCGTTCGAAATATATTAGTCGCTAACCGAACAATAGAACGCGGAGAACGTTTAGCCAATGAACTGAATGGCCGAGCAATCACTTTGGACGAATTAGCTGGAGGCTTATCCAATTGTGATATTTTAATCTCTTCTACCGCTAGCACCCTGCCTCTCATCGGAAAGGGGTTAGTAGAAGCATCACTAAAAACCCGCAAAAACAAACCGATGTTCATGGTCGATCTCGCAGTGCCAAGAGATATAGAAGAGCAGGTTAAAGAGTTGCAAAATGTATTCTTATATACCGTCGATGATTTGAAGCAGATTATCGAGACTAATATAGAGTCACGCCGCGAGGCAGCAAGTGAGGCGCTGGAAATTGTGGATTCTCAATCTGCTGAATTTATGGAATGGCTAGGTAGTTTAAACTCAGTACCTACAATCCGTGCTTTACGAGACCATATCGATCAGCTTACAGAATTTGAACTCGAAAAAGCGTTTCGACTTATCGCTAGAGGCGATAACCCCGAAGCAGTTATTGAACAATTTGCCTACGCGCTAGGAAACAAAATTATGCACCGGCCTAGCAAATCACTAAGTGACAGTGAAGAGTCATCGTTGGCAGCTGCTGTACAGGAAATATTTAATTTGAATCTCCCAAACACCGACAATTAATCCGGCCTCTAACTTAACCATCACCAACATCAGCGATAATCGTGAAAGACTCAATACGCAATAAACTTGAATTTCTCGCCGAGCGCCAGGAAGAACTTAATGCATTAGTTTCCGACCCGGAAACCATGAACAATCAAAACAAGTTTCGGGCGCTAACCATTGAGCTTTCAGAAATCACTCCCGTTTTGACCGCGTGGGATGAATATCAACAGACCGAAAAAGATATGAGCTCCGCTGAGCTTATGCTAACTGATGACGACGCCGACATGCGCGACATGGGTAAAGAAGAATTGACTGGCCTCAAATCTACTCAAGAGGCTTTATTTAATTCTCTTCAGCGTTTGCTATTGCCAAAAGACCCTAATGACGATCGGAATATATTTCTAGAAATTCGCGCGGGTACCGGCGGTGATGAGGCCGCAATTTTTTCTGGTGATCTGTTCCGCATGTACAGCATTTATGCCGAATCACAAAAATGGACAGTTGAAGTGCTTACCAAAAGTGAAGGTGAGCACGGCGGGTATCGAGAGATTATCTCTAGAATTGAGGGCCGTGGAGCATATTCCAAGCTGAAATTTGAATCGGGTGCGCATCGGGTACAACGCGTCCCAGAAACTGAAACGCAAGGCCGGATTCATACTTCTGCCTGTACGGTTGCAATTTTAGCCGAAGCCGATGAAATTTCTGATGAAATGGAAATAAGCCCTAGTGAAATTCGGATTGATACCTATCGCGCATCCGGTTCTGGTGGACAGCATGTAAACAAAACAGACTCTGCGGTGCGGCTGACCCATCTTGCTACCGGCGTCGTTGTAGAATGCCAGGATGAGCGTTCTCAACACAAGAATAAAGCGCGTGCGATGTCGATGCTAAAATCACGCTTATTAGATGCCGAACGAAATGCTCAACAAGCGGAAGAAGCGGAAACTCGTCGCAATCTGGTTGGCAGCGGTGACCGCTCGGAAAGAATTCGTACCTACAACTTTCCGCAAGGTAGAGTGACTGACCATCGGATAAATCTGACCTTGTATAAATTAGACGACGTTATGCAAGGCGGTTTAAGTCAAGTAATTGACCCCTTAAGCGCGGAATACCAGGCTGACCAATTAGCAGCTTTAGCAGACACTTGATCACGCTAAAAGCGCTACTAAAAAGTGGTCAGGTACAGCTCGAAAACTATAGTGATTCTGCGATAGAAGATTGCGAAATACTGCTTAGCCATACATTAAATAAAAACTCCGCCTGGCTTATCGCGCATAGCGACAGTACGTTGACTTCTGAACAGGCTTTAGCCTTTCAAACTTATCTAAGGCGTAGAAGTGCTGGCGAACCGGTCGCGTATATTGTTGGTCAGCGTGCTTTTTGGGAGCACCAATTCGAAGTCAACGCCAATGTGTTAATTCCACGCTCGGAATCTGAAATGCTGGTCGAACTAGCAATACAAATTGTAGGCTCACAGACCCCCACTTTGCAAACACAAACCATCGCCGATATGGGTACTGGTAGCGGAGCAATCGCCATTTCTCTAGCACATGAGCTGCCACAATCAAAAGTTATCGCTGTAGATGTCTTGCCCGAAGCCCTGGCCGTCGCACGTAGAAATGCCAAAAAAATTGGTGTTGCCAATGTCAGGTTTATAGAGAGCAACTGGTTTAGTAACCTTGGCGGTCAAGACTTTAATATTATTGTCGCCAACCCGCCCTATGTAGCTCTTGGTGATCCTCACCTTGTTCAAGGTGATCTTAGGTTTGAACCAAGTGGTGCGCTGTGCGCTGGGCCGAACGGCATCAATGACATACAGAAAATAATCAATCAAGCGACCGAACACTTGCAACCAAACGGAAATTTAATGATCGAACACGGGTTTGAGCAGGGCAGTAAAGTTCGTAAGTTATTAAGCAATGCGGGATTCAACAATATTGTAACCCATCGTGACATTGCAAGCCTTGAACGTGTTAGTTGCGGCTCGCTTGAATGATGTCCTTGACTGATAGCCTGCAAAAGCTTGCCTACCAGGTTTTGATCGCTGATACCGTTGAGCTCAAATGTACTCTAAGCCAAAGCGCAGCACAGGCATGGAGAAAAAATAAAGCTCAGTTAGACAACAACTTTAAAGCCTCACGTTTAACCGAACCTGGTAGACCACTAAAGCCAAACCTTGTGCATCCACGGCAACTTAAACGCCGCGGCCTTGGCACTGAGCATGGCCGCCTAAGCCTCATGCATGCTATTGCCCAAATTGAATTTAATGCCATCAAACTAGCATGGGATGCTGTGTATCGATTTGCCGGTCAACCTAAACAATACTATGACGATTGGGTAAGCGTGGCGTTGGATGAGACCCGACACTTTAAACTTGTGTGCGGTTATCTAGAAGCACATAACCTAGAATACGGCGACCTACCCGCGCACAGCGGGCTGTGGGACATGGCATTGCACACTGATCACGATTTTAGTACGCATAGCCCTGATTCCACGCGTCATGGAAGCAAGAGGCTTAGATGTAAGCCCACCAATGATCGATGGATTAACGCACTGCGGAGATAAAAAAGTCGCCGAAATACTCGAACTCATCTATCAGGAGGAAATAGAGCATGTTTCGATTGGCAATAAATGGTTCCAGTATTTTTGCCAAAAGCGTGAGTTGCCGACAGACAGCACGTTTCGCGACCTGATTAAACAGTATATGCACGGCGGACTTCGTGGGCCGCTAAATACAAAGGCTCGCTTAAAAGCCGGATTCACCAAAGACGAGCTCGAACTTCTGCTACCAAAACTTAAGTAGTCGCTTTAAACCTGAAATTCTCGGAAATGCAAAAATAAATCGTTACCGACATGCCATCACAATAAAAAAACATGCGTTTGTCATATTTAGCAGACAAGCATCCGGTATAGTAAATAGGAATTAATTAAAACATGAATGCTGGGAGTTGACATGGATAACCTACCTTTTCTAATTGTAGCCGGGATCATCCTGATTTTAATCTTCAGGAATATTATCCGCATCGTTCCACAAAACGAAGCCTATATTATTGAACGCTTAGGCAAATACAGTGGCACGCTGGAGGCTGGGATTCACGTGCTAATTCCATTTGTCGACCGCGTCGCCTACAAGCATTCTCTAAAGGAATTTGCGATCGATGTACCAGCCCAGCAAGCCATAACCAAAGACAATGTTGCACTGGGCGTCGACGGGGTACTGTACCTGAGAATCATGGATCCACGCTCGGCTTCTTATGGTGTCGTAAACCTAACATTCGCCATTTTACAGTTAGCGCAAACTACCATGCGTGCAGAAATTGGCAAGCTGAGCCTGGATGAAACTTTTGAGTCTCGCGAAAACGTTAATGCAATGGTGACTCACTCGATTGATCAAGCGTCTGAGGCCTGGGGTACAAAAGTGCTGCGCTACGAAGTAAAAGATATTTCTCCGCCGGGGTCGATCCTCGAAGAAATGGAAAAGCAAATGGCAGCCGAACGTGAACGGCGCGTCGCAGTGCTTACTTCAGAAGGCTACCGACAGGCAGAGATCAACCAGGCAGAAGGTGATAAAGCAGCTCAAGTCCTTCGAGCCCAAGGTAACGCTGAATCCATCGAAATTGAAGCCGGTGCACGTGCGGTAGCGATTAAAACCATCTCAGCTGCAATCAATACTAAAGGCGGTACAACCGCTGTAGCGCAACAGCTATCTGAGCAATACATTGCAGCGTTCGAAAAATTAGCGCGTGAAGGTACGGTTGCTTTACTTCCAACCGATGGATCAGATGTTACCTCGGTAGTGAGCAAGGCATTTACCGCTTTCGAAACGCTCAAGGCTCAAGTCGATAGAAGTCAGTCGCTATAATCAGAATCCGGTAAGGAGATAAGTATGTCACCAACAATGTTTTTCCTATTGCTCGGGCTTGCATTCCTTGGCATCGAATTATTAATAATGCAGCTATCAGTATTTTGGTTCATGTTTTTTGGGTTAGGAGCTTTTATCGCATCTGCAAGTGGAGTGCTGATGCCCGGGCTGTCGTGGACGGCGTCGGTAGCAATATTCTTGATTGCCTCGATCGCGGTTTCCTTCGCGCTCTACCCTGTATTAAAAAAATGGCAAGATAAGCCAGGTCTTATTGCAGGCAATGATGCGATAGGGAAGACCGTGGAAGTCGTCGATGCTATTAGTGCTGACCAAGCAGGAACAGTAAGTTGGTCTGGCACGGACTGGGCGGCTGAACTTGCCGATGGCGAAGCCCCTTTTGAACCCGGCTCGATGGCTAAAATAAGGAAACTTGAAGGCATTCGCCTGCTTGTCGGGAGGTAACTGTACCTTGGTGAAGCTATCTTTCTTATCTGCCAAGTTAATATCCGGCAAGTAAGATCGCCCCCATTCAAATTGCCCTAGTCTTAAACGCATTGTTTTGGCTTGGGTAACCCCGCATATTTTGAAGCTTGCTTCGCAGGTCCATCTGGAAACAAGGCGTATAAATAACGACTATTCCCCTTGCTTGGACCATATGCCTGACGAATCGCACGTACTAGCAAGCGTATCGGTGGGGCCACACGATAGTCTTCATGATACTCACGCAGAAAATTAATCACTTCCCAGTGATCTTCTGACAAGCTCAACCTATCTGCTGCAGCCATCGCCTCGCCAAGCTCAATACTCCACTCCAGATGGTTTTTTAGGTATCCGAGCTTATCCGTCGCAAACTCTTTTCCTTGGTACAGAAAAGTCATATGTTTCTTTAAGTATTATTGGGAAAGGTCTTCGGGAACTTTATCACCAGGCGGCATCTGCAAATAAAAACCACGATCACGCAATTGGGCAATCACCTCAGCGGTATCTGCGATCGCTAATTCTCGATCCGGTGTTAATTCAAACTCTACTACTAGTAGTAATTCGCCAAGCAAGGTCTGTAATGTAGCCGGAAGTGTTGCCTGATCATAACCCACGGGCAAATATATGTAGTGGTCCTGCTTGCGACTACCCTTAAAAACCTGACAATACATAAAATCGTTTAATTACTATAAAAGCGGAAAATCACTTTAGTCGCAACGCCGTTAATCCATTGGAATTTAAACATCCAACAAACGAGAATACGTTCAACTTTTTATGCACTCACTTAGCTAGCGTCCAATCGAATAGTAATCGGATTTACGCCTTCGCTCTGAAGTGATTGTTGTAGGTTTTTTGTAGCGCGCCGACTATCGTAAGTCGGGGTTCTAACTCGATAACGCGTACCGGCACCATCAACCTCTACTCGTTGAGAAAAGGTCTCAAACCCTGCAAGTGCAAGCCTAGCCCGCAAACCATCAGCATCTTGCTCACTTACAAATGACGCGATTTGTAGGAAATACACATACTTTTTATCTGACACATTGATTGCATCACTTTCTGATAGATCCTCCGGTAAAATTTGTTCCATCTCTGGTAAGGTTTCCCAGAAAGTAAATTTCTTATCTGATACCACTTGAACATCTACGCTGGCATCACCAGTCTGGTCTAGCCCTAGACTTTTCGTGCTTTTAGGCCTGGATTTGAGCATATTTTTTATGCCACTTCCAAAATCTTCGTCGAGAATCAGCTCATTATTACCTTGAAAAAACTGTACTAGCACTATTCCTGCACCCATTCCAATTGCTAATAATAAAATCGATTTCATGATTCCTCGGTTTGCCACAGGCCCGCGGCCAGACTGTTTACTTTGCCTTCGATTACGTTTTCTTTCTACCATGATTGCTGATTAATCAATTCGCCGGGCTACATTTTTTCCGGCGCTTGCACGCCAATAAGCGTTAAACCGTTCGATAATACTTGTCGGCATGCTGCAATCATAGCCAAACGAGCGTTCCTAACAGAGGGCTCTACATCAAGAAAATTACTGGAATTGTAGTAGCGGTGAAACAGCGTCGCCAATTCCCGCAAAAAATACGTAAGCTGATGTGGCTCGTAATTATCCGCAGCGACCTGAATCTGCTCCGGAAACGCAGCCAATTTTGCGGCCAACTGTTGCTCAACATCTTCGTGCAATAGTTTGGCTAATCCAACAACCGATAAATCATAGACAATCCCTCGCTCAGAAGCCTGTCTAAACACACTACAAATACGTGCGTGCGCATATTGAACATAATAAAGGGGGTTCTCATTGGTTTGTGACTTGGCCAAATCTAAATCAAAATCCATGTGCTGTTCGGACTTTCTTTGAACGTAAAAAAACCGCGCCGCATCATTACCTACCTCATCACGCAGCTCTCGCAACGTAACAAATTGCCCGCTTCGCGTAGACATCGATACCTTCTCTCCGCCTCGGTAGAGGGAAGCAAACTGCACCAACAAAACTATTAAACGATCCGGATCTTCACCACTTGCCTGTAACGCCGCCTTCACTCTGGGAATGTAGCCGTGATGATCTGCTCCCCAGATATTGATACAGTGTGAAAATCCACGACGAAACTTATTCAAATGATAAGCAATATCAGATGCAAGATAGGTAGGCATTCCATTTTCACGCACTACAACACGATCTTTCTCATCACCAAAATCTGAAGACTTAAACCATAAGGTGCCGTCTCTATCTTCAACATAACCAAGTTTGGCAAGAGCATCTACCGCTTCCTGAACTGCGTTATCTGCGAAAAGTGACCGCTCAGAAAACCACTCATCAAAACTGACCCCAAAGCCTTCTAAGTCATTTCGAATATCGTCGACCAGGGTATTTAAACCAACCTCAAAAAACGCTTTATAATCATCGGCGGTAGCTTCTTTCGCGGCAGAAATTAATGCATCCAGCGCAATTTCGTCTTCCATTTTATTAATTGAATTCAACAAACTCTGGCTATCTACCCGATATTTATCGCCAATACTTTCTTTCAACTGGCCAGCCATTGCGACAATGTAATCACCTTGATAGGCATTCGCAGGGAATCTAAATTGTTCCCCAACCGCTTGCAAATATCGCAACCAAACACTGGTTGCCAAAATATCCATTTGGCGCCCGGCATCATTTACGTAGTACTCCTTATGCACTTCGTAACCAACTGCGGTAAGTAGCTGCGATAATGTATCTCCATACGCTGCTCCACGACCATGCCCAACATGCAATGGCCCTGTTGGATTAGCCGATACATACTCAAGTAAGATTTTCTGCCCCTCACCAGATTGGCTACACCCGTAAGCATTAGCTTCTTGCTGAATGCGCTCGATCACATCAAACTTGACACCATGGTCGATAAAAATATTTATAAATCCTGGCCCGGCGATCTCTAATTTGGCGATCTGATCATTTTCCGGAACCGCTGCTGTAATTTTTGGTGCCAACTCACTCGGCGACATGCCTGCCCGCTTAGCAAGGACCATAGCAATGTTAGTAGCAAAATCACCATGCTCTTTTGCCTTCGTTTGCTCGAATGATATCTCTATCACCTGAATACCGTCCAGAACCCCACTGGAAACAAGATTTTTCAATGCGGCGGAAAAGAGAGCCTGTAAAGAATCTTTCAATATACTAACGTAGTAGGCAGCTAGAAGAATTAGGCGCGATTCTACCTTGTGCCGTATAGATTTGTCTCAAGGCAAGCCCTATTTATTCAACGTTTTCAATTTACTCCACTGCCTAATATGTGTCGACAGGGTCAACATCAACCGACCACCGAACTTTTCGTGAAAACCGATCAGCTTCAAGCACTGCACAGCAGTCGCCTACCAACCGGCAGATATATTTACGATCAGCACCCAACAACAGTAATTGCGCACGATAACGCCCAGCACGACGCTCCATGGGGCTGGGTACCGGGTCGTAAACCCGAATTGCTCTTTCCCCAATTCGCTGCTTTAACCAAGTACGCATACTCTGTAAAAAATTCAATCCGTCGCCCGGAAAATTTGATTCTGCCCGAAACAGAACTGCCTGCTCATAAGGTGGATAACGTAATAATTTCCGTTCGCTGAGTAGTAACTCAGAAAAGCTTTCAAAATCATGTGCCGCGACAAATTGAAAAAATGGATTATCTGGCACTGCAGTTTGAATCAATACCTGCCCCACTACCTGCCTCCGTCCTGCTCGGCCAGCGACTTGCACGAGTTGCTGAAATAAGTGCTCGGCTCCTCTAAAATCGGTACTGAATAAACCTTGATCTGCATTAAGCACTCCAACCAATGTAACGTTGGGAAAATCATGTCCTTTAGACAGCATTTGAGTGCCCAGAATAATATCAACGGCGCCCGACTGCACCGAATCCAACATCTCAATGAGCTTGGATTCACTGCCAGCACTATCTCTGTCTATGCGCATTACCGTTGCGTCTGGGAACCTCTCCTTCAATACCTGCTCAAGCTGCTGAGTCCCTTCGCCTATTGATGACAATCCAGATTCACCACAGGTGCTGCAAGCAGGACTAAATACGCCTTGATAACCACAGTGATGACAACGAACTTGTTGGCGAGATTTGTGTAAAGTTAAGTATGCATCGCAACGATGACACTTGGCACCTTCACTGCAGCTGTTACAGTAAATTACTCGCGCATATCCGCGACGATTTAAATACAGCAAAGACTGTTCGCCACGAGCTAAACGGTCACTAACCGCAGTTAACATTTGCCGGCTTATGCCACTTTCAACCGGCGATTTACGCAAATCAATTATTTCTACACTTGGTAGTGCACTACCGCCAGCGCGTTGCTTCAAGCTTAAATACTGGTATCGACCCTGCTTAGCGTTCGACAAACTCTCCAATGAAGGGGTAGCAGAGCCCAGTATGATTGGCACATCCCATTGTCGTGCGAGATAAATTGCAAAATCGCGGGCGTTATATCGAACTCCATCTTGCTGTTTGAACGAAGCATCGTGCTCTTCGTCAACAACAATAAGCCCTAATGTTCTCGCCGGAGCAAATACTGCCGACCGAGTGCCAACCACGATACGAGCAGTACTGTGGTTTATCTGCGCCCAGGCGAGATGTCTCGCTCGATCACTTAAGCCCGAGTGCAGCATGACAACAGGACACAAAAATCGATTGGAGACACGCTCCATCAGCTGCGGTGTTAACCCGATTTCCGGAACTAACAGTAAGACTTGTTGATTACGCGCCAGAACTTGATCCATCGCGTCAAAATAGACTTCGGTTTTGCCGCTACCCGTGGTTCCGTGTAGCATAAATGAGCAATAAGACTGACCCGCCTCGGCTATTGTTTTTGCAGCTATTCGCTGCGATTCATTTAGTTCAATGTGCTCTAACAACGCTGTATTAACTGGTATTTCGATTGCTCGAGACTCGCTGCTTATCAATTGCTTTTTAACTAGTTCGCGTAGCGCAGGGCGCCAACCTTGAACATGTGCATCCAGAATGGCCGCGTTTGCGCCAACCGTGCCTTGCTCTAGTAAAAACGCATGCACCAAAACTTGCTTGGGGGCTCGTTGCAAAACTTTGCTACTACCAAGCTCCTTCGCGGTATACCAAAGCTCACCTTGCAACTTAGTTGCTTTTCCGTCACGCAGTAATTTTGGCAACGCCGCTAACAACATTTCTCCTGGTGGGGCTTGATAATAACTACTTGCCCAACGCAAACTATTCCATAATGCGGGTGCAAAAACACTTAGCGCATCCAGCCGAGCTATAACCTGCTTGATCTTGTTCTTTGGAACTTCTGTAGAGATATCAACCTCTGTAACAACCCCCACCAGGGTTCGCCTGCCAAATGGAACCTGAACCCTGCCACCAACCACCGCATTACCGAGTTCAGGATTCCATACAAAATCAAATTCCGCTCGCAAAGGTATCGGTACCGCTACCCGAACGTATGACCTGGAATCAAATTCAACAGGCTCGCTGTTGGCCAGCCCATTAGATATCACTGTCATGGGCTAGAAAAATTCCAATAAAGTCCATATATAGATATTTTAGTAATATCAAAACTTACCTCCAATACCTGTGGATGACTCTGTGTAAAACTTTACTTAATATTCCTAAATATACTTGGCTATCTATGTTCATCCGAACTACTCACTTTTCAACCAGTTAATTTTATATTTATTATTCAATGGGTTATGGAGTTACTATAAAAAAATAACCTGAGTATCAGCGATTATTTGACTCTTCTTTGCATTAGATAAAAGTTTGTGCATAACCCTGTTTCCAACATTGTAGATACATAAATCATTATTATTCTTCTAATCAGTTATTTAGCCCCTTATACTAACCTTGCACAGCAATTTCATAAGCTAAACTAGCTAGTTGAATTAGCCTTTGATAATCTAAATTAGATGACGTCGATAAACCTCAGTTATCGGTATTTACATACCGAAACTATCGCGATTTTGCTACCTATAAAGCTTAATATACGCTCCGATTATCACCTAGCCAGAATCAAAAGATATCGCACAGCAAAGTAAATTAACCCCGACGAATTCTCGATAGGTCGATACATACCTGTAGAATAACAACAAATAGCCGAATTAAAATACACCTTTTATATGTATGGCTGACGTTTTCTAATAGTCACTTGCCGCCTCTATAATTATGACTACTTCGCCAGCATCTCGGCAATGACCCTACTTTGGATAATCATTAGTGCAGCACTATTGGTGTTGTGGATCACAGGACGCTTGGGTTCACGCGTTACAGGGCAACAAGGAGATTCAATCAAACCGGTAAATGAGTGCGCTGAACCGAATTCGGTGCTACGCATCGTTTGCTTGAACATCCAATATGGCCGGGGCCTGGACCAACGGTTAGATTTGCCGAGAACAGCATCCCTACTGAAAGACTGTGATTTGGTGGCCCTGCAAGAGGTCTCTGGTAATCAGAGCTTGGGACAGCCTAATCAAGCCGCGGCGTTAGGTTCACTCCTAAATATGGAATGGATTTTTGCACCCACCAAAACTCGTTGGTTCAAACCCTACATAGGTAATGGTCTGCTCACTAATATTGCCGTTAGTCGATGGTTTTGGCGACCGCTAATCCAATATCGTGGTCGTAGCTTTCGCAATATGATCATCTGCGAGATTGAACTTTTTGGTAAAAAAGTAACGGTTATAAATACTCATTTACATACTGGTATGGGCCGAGAAGAACAAATGAAACAGGTTTTTCGGGAGCTTGCCAAGTATCGGCGCGCTATCCTACTGGGCGATTTTAATACCAAACCGCAGGATGCACTGCTACAAGAACTTATTCGCATCAGTGCTGCCCATGACCCATTTGCAAATGCATTCGATACAACAACAAACACCCGGGTTGACTGGATTCTTTTAAAAGGCCTTGTGGCAACTGAGGTTTCTATTGTCGAACCCGGCGCGTCAGACCACCCGGCTCTGCGCGCGACCCTAGCCCTGCAAACCACCTAATTATTTTAGGCTTCTTTTGAATCTGGGCCGGTTCTTGCATTAGTAATTCGATATGACTAAATTACCTTGGGCTGGGTAGAGCCCAGTCTAAATAAACCTAATTGCAGAGGTCAAAATGTTTTCAAAATTCAAATAATTAGCAATGAAGGGAAACTTCTTTGACATGGCGGTCGGTATCATAATTGGTGCCGCGTTTAGCACTATCGTCGGCTCACTTGATAAACGACATGATCATGCCAATAGTCGTTGTTATCACTGGAGGCGTAGACTTTTCGAATTTATTTCTGGTTAGTAGTGACCCAGTTGCGGGTACCAGCTACGCAACACTCGGAGCAGCGCAAGGGGCTGGTGCGGTAACTGTAAACTACGGCTTGTTTATTAATTCCGCAGTCACCTTTTTTATCGGATTCAACTTCAAGGTAATAACACCCTTTGACGACTTGGCCCGGCAACTCAATATGCGAACCAGCGACGTTGTCGACGGCCAATGGCTTCATCTTCGGTACAACCGTCGCGGCCACTTTCGCAACCCATGGGCCGGCCGCATTTACCAGCACCTTGGTACTTATAGTCATATCAGTCCCATACTGTTCGTAGCGCACCTGAACACTACCAGCACCAACTTCTGCAGATAAAAATTGCGCTGGGCAAATAAGTTCCGCACCTAACTCAGTTGCTGACTGCATTACTGCTCGCGTCAATGCTACATCATCGGTCTGCGCATCCCAATATTAATAAACAACCTGCAAATTCTCGGTGTTCAACCCATCAAGCCCACCTCACTCCTGACGTGGAACTCGGCAAAACCGAGTGCATTTTCCAAACCCAGCTAACACGGTGTGATCCAATAAGCCGATGCCAACCCACCAGGCTCGTCGTGATGTTTGCCTATAAATAGGGATAAAAACTTCTTTCGGTGCACTAACTCCGGTGCTAAATCAAGTAAGAGTTCACGCTCATTCAAGCTGTCTCTCACCAAGGAAAACTCAAAGCTCTCCAAATAGCGTAATCCTCGATGAATTAGTTTTCTGGACTTACAAGAAGTGCCCGACGCCAAACCCTGTTTTTCAATCACAAGCACGAAGTATCCGGCTGCTGCTAAGGTTTGCGCTATACCCACTCCGTGGATCTCACCGCCTATTACGATTACGTCAAACTCTCTACCGCCCTAAACTTTATTGCTCATCAACCGTACTCTCGTGATCCAAATACCAGGCGGCGATCAGCGCTGCCACTGTCGGGTTCGCTAAATAGCCATATGATTTGTGCGGGTTCGCACCATTCACATCTTGATATTTCGCCAAGATACCGGTGATATCGGTAATCGTTTCAAGCACACCCAACTCAATCATTTTTGTAAAATCATCTTGCAATGTAGCATCAAGAGATACCATATCCCCATACGCCGAAATATTATCCCAGCGTGAAATAGCGGTTGGAAATACCTTCATAGCGCCCAAAACCCGAGCCTGAACATAGCCTAGCCCCAGCGGACTACCCAAGGTGAGCAATTGTACAGACAGCGAACCCATCCACTTTGGCTGCGACGCAAGCAAATCATAAGCGATAACTGAGCCCAAGCTATGCGCAACAATCAAGACATCTCTCCCCTCATCTACCAACGTAGTTCTCATTAGTGAAGATAAGCGCTCACGAATCTGCACGGCCGTACCATTCTTGTTTTCCAAGTATGCTCTGGTACCTTCCAGCATAAAATCTATGTGCCAAGTCGGCAAAAGCCGCATAAGTGCCGGGCACCTATCGACCAACAAGTATAAAGATCTGCGCACGTAAATTGCCAGTTTGCTTAACCAAGTTCGATGGGTCGATTCATTTGATGAACTAATCAACTGCCCAACAGCCGAGCTCAGTATTTGCGTTTCCTCATATCTCGAATACAGCAGATCGCTCCATGCACACAACTCAAAATTCTCTTCATCAAAAGCCATCATATCGTCGCGGAACGCTGACTCAGTAAAACCTGCCCGCAAACTCTTTAGCAATAATCCACGATGCTCAACAGGTATCGGCTTAGTATTTTTGCCATGTACAAATATTATTTTTCTATTTTTCTTATTATCAGGCATCTAAATCAGTTTGGTTTACGTTACAAAGGGACACAGCCTGCCACTAGCTATCGGTTATGATACGCGTTCTCTTTCCAGTATACGATTGTGCTGAATGTCCACTGAACCCCCGGCTAACCCAACTACTAATTTATCAGCAACCGACTATGCACAGCTCGGCCCCGAGCAAGTGCTGCAAGCAGCTGAACACTTCGGCCTATCAGTAGATGGACACTTACTTGCGTTAAACAGCTTCGAGAACCGTGTATATAAAGTAGGGCTGGTAGATGCAGACTCGATGGTGATTAAATTTTACCGACCTAATCGATGGAATGACGCACAAATTCTTGAAGAACACCAATACTCAGCAGCTCTGGCAGACGCTGAGATACCAGTAATCGCACCACTGGAAATTGAAAGTCAAACGCTACTACAGCACAATAATTTTCGTTTTGCGATCTTCCCGTGTGTTGGTGGTCGGGCGCCTGATCTGGAAAACTTCGATCAGTTAAAGCAACTGGCACGCTTACTGGGGCGACTGCATATGGTCGGAGCTGAGCGTCCATTTGTCGATCGACCTGCGCTGGATATTGAAACGTTCGGTACTCGACCCAGAGAGTATGTACTCAACAGTCAGTTACTTCCAAGAGAGCTTGAAACGGTATATCAGGATCTGACTCAGGATTTACTAACAAATATTACAGTTAATTATCAGCGAGCTGGAAATCCTGAGTTGATTCGGTGTCATGGTGATTGTCATGCCGGAAACCTTCTTATCGGCTCTCAGGGACCGCACATTGTAGATTTAGATGATGCGCGTATGGCACCAAGGGTGCAAGACCTATGGATGTTATTACCCGGCGAAGGTGATGATTTCGATGCTACCCTAACCGTAATACTGGACGCTTACACTGAGTTCAGCCATTTCGATGCTCGCGAATTACACTTGATAGAAGCGCTCAGAACTCTGCGCATAATTCACTACTACGCTTGGCTGGCGCGGCGATGGGATGATCCTGCGTTCCCGATCGCTTTTCCATGGTTTAATTCACAACGCTGCTGGGAAGAGCACATTCTTGCGCTTCGCGAGCAAGCGGCAAAACTCTACGAACCAGCACCACTATGGTTACGTTAACTAACCATTTTGATTGAGTGACGGAGATCATCATCATCGGTAAACTGTCGCACCACATAAAATTGGGAGCATATTGTTGCAAGTAGAGATTATCGAAATCCTTGACCAAAAAGGACTTAAGAAATTCGTCGATTTTCAATGGCAGATGTATCCCGAGCATTCGCCTTGGGTGCCGCCCTTGCGAAAAACGATTTTTGATGCCCTGGACCAAGAAAAAAATCCATTTTACAAACACGCCAAGCTACAAGCCTTTATGGCCTACCAGGGCAAACGCCCAGTGGGGCGAGTAGCTGCCATCATTGACGATCGAAGTAATGATTTGCATGAAGAAAGTGTTGTGTTTTTTGGTTTTTTTGAATGTATCGATGATCAGAACGTTGGCAATTCCTTAATGAACGCGGTGCGTACTTGGGGAATAAATCGGAACGCGAACATTTTGCGAGGCCCTGCTAGCCCTAGTAGTAATTATGAGTTTGGGCTTCTAATAAAGGGCTTTGAATTGTCGCCCAGGGTAATGATGAGTTATAACCATCGTTATTACATGATGCTACTTGAACAAGCCGGTCTTAAAAAAGAAAAGGATTTGTACGCCTGGGATATTTCTACCGATATCGGATTTACTGAGCGTATTGGGCGCGTGGCCGAGCGCCAAAAGAAGCGTCACAATATTGTAGTTCGCAGCGCAAATATGAATCAGTTTGACCGTGAAGTGCGGATCATGATGGAGGTTTACAACAGTGCCTGGGAGAAAAATTGGGGCTTCGTACCAATGGATAAATCTGAATTTAACCATATGGCGAAAGATCTCAAAGATGTGATCGTTCCAGAACTTTGCATGATCGCAGAAGTAGATCGCGAGCCAATCGCCTTCGCTCTCGCATTACCAAACATCAATCAAGCCCTGAAAAAAATTCGTAGTGGCCGACTAACACCAATCAATTTGATAAAGCTATTCTGGTATTTAAAAGGCCCCTTCCGTAAAAACACCATTACCGAAGGCAGAATACTCACCTTGGGAGTTAAGAGGGAATACCAGAATCTCGCAATTGGCTCACTACTGTATATGGAATTCCTTAAACGTGGGCCTGCGCTCGGCCTACGTCTAGGCGAAGCTTCATGGATATTGGAAGATAATACTGAAATGAATAAGTCAATTCAGGGAATGAATGGCAGCTTGACCCGAGAATATCGGATATATAACCAGGACATTTCAGCCCCCACTGAATAATCGACAAGCAATCAGTCTTCTAATCTAACCCCGAGTAACATTTTCATGCCTGATGAGACAGGCTGCAGGGTTCTGTTTGCATCCCCGTACAATCGACCAAAGCGATCGTAATACGCACCGGTAGTTGGATCGATAAAGCCCTTAAACCACGGCACATCATTTACTAGCTTGGCTGGTCGCGATTCCAGGTACCGAATGACAATACCATCGCCAGCGGCACCCGAAAATTCACATGCCTTATGGGTTATCGGTTCACATGGACTACTATCAGTGTTAACAAACTCGTTAAGTGCAATAAAATTTTCTGCTTCAACATTTGCGTAACGCACAACCCAAACATACTCACTGCCTCTGCGGATCATTTGTGCTGTTCCAGGAATCACGTCTTGCCAACTACTACGTTCTACGCGATAGCCCCGTGGTGAAAACGCAACCTGAAACGCGATATACAAAAACGCCAGAGCTAATACCCCAAGCATAATTTTTACCAAGTGACTTATACTGGTGCGGTACATATTGATCATAATCCAATGTTACACTTGAGCATTGTGTATAACGATAGTCAATCTGCATAATATTCTATGTGTAGATAAACTCTTGAAATATCTACGGCACAGACAATTCCAAAGAACTTGAAACTTTCACATTTTTATTCCGCTGCTACCAAACTTTATCAACCTATAGAGAAATGACAAAGCAAACAATAAATACTCTGGACATTAAGGAAGTCCTTAAAGCCCTGGTTGGTGGCAAAGTGATTCCCAGCGAGGATGCCCAGAGTATTTTTGAAACCACACGGGCACTTAAAAGCACTGAACATGCGTTGTTGTCTATCACTCACTCATCTGATGAAAGGCTCTACCATCGACACTACTGACTGGAGCGAAGATAAACTAAATTGTGCCGGATACCGGTGTTCCCAAGATCTGAGCTCACGCCATTCGCGATGGCATGATACCCTTAAGAATCGCCTGGGCGCAGCAAGTCGGTGCAGGGGAAACCACGCTTGAAGAGATAATCCGCGTAGTTCCCAGAGCAATATAATTCCTTAATTGTTACCGGGCGTTTACCCACGATTCAGCTTTCGTCTTTAGGTGCTTTATATAACCCAAGCAATCACTTGCAGCACGTTTATGAAATGTTTTAGTAATTTATTTTCAAGGTTTTTATATGTCTGAATATGATTACGACCTGTTTGTAATTGGTGGTGGCTCAGGTGGTGTACGTGCCGCACGAATTGCGGCTGGCTATGGTGCGCGAGTAGCTATAACTGAAGAACACCGATACGGAGGTACTTGTGTAATACGTGGGTGCGTACCGAAAAAGTTTATGGTCTACGCGGCACACTTCGCTGAAGACTTTCATGACGCGGAATCCTATGGATGGAACGTCGAGAGCCCGACATTCGATTGGAACCTGTTGATTAAAAATAAAGATAACGAGATCGATCGATTAAATTCAATCTATATCAAACTTCTTGAAAATGCCGGGGCAACGATATTCAATGGCCACGGTACCGTATTAACACCAAATTCTGTGCAAGTAGACGGCGATACGATTACTGCAGATAAAATACTGATTGCTACTGGAGGCTCGCCATTTATACCGTCACTTTCTGGTTCAGAGCATGCAATAACGTCTAACGAAGCTTTTTATCTTGAAGAACTGCCAGAACGCGTAATCGTTGTAGGGGGCGGCTATATAGCAGTCGAATTTGCAGGGATTTTTAACGGTCTAGGCAGCAAAACCGAACTGGTCTATAGAGGAGATCAAATTCTTCGTGGGTTCGATCAAGACATTCGCGATCACCTGGCAGAGGAAATTGGCAAGAAAGGTATACAAGTACTATTAAACCAAACGATTGAATCAATAGAACTAACCGCTGAAGGCGCCCGCAAGGTTACCTATGCTAACGGCGAAACAAGTGTAGCTGATCAAGTTATGTACGCCACTGGCCGTATTCCAAACACTGAAAACCTAGGTTTGGATACCATTAATATCGAAACGGGTGCAACTGGCGAAATACTAGTTGATCAATATTCACGCACAAATTTAGACAACATTTATGCGGTAGGAGATGTTACCGATAAAATCGCATTAACGCCGGTAGCTACCATGGAAGGACATTGTTTTGCCGATACCCAATTTGGGAACACGGAGCGTATTGCTGATCACCGAGAAGTACCGTCGGCTGTATTTTCGCAACCTCAGGTAGCTACTGTGGGATTAACCGAATCAGAAGCACGCGAAAAATTTACCCATATAGAAACCTACAAATCAGAATTTTGCAGCCTAAAGCTTAGCCTGACCGATAATACCGAACGAACACTAATGAAACTGATTATCGATGGAGAGAGCGAGCGAGTACTTGGCGCCCATATGGTTGGTGCTGAATCGGCCGAAATCCTTCAGGGTATTGCTATCGCGATCCGTGCCGGAGCTACTAAAAGTGATTTCGACAGGACAGTAGGTATCCACCCTTCAACGGCTGAAGAGTTCGTTACTATGCGAACACCGGTAAGCTAAAAGTCATGCCTCAGTCATTATAGTTTGAGGGTTATTTCTGGCAAGTTGCGCAATAATAACTCGTCCGTTGCCCAAGAACCCGGCTTCGAATAGTAGCCCCACAGCGGTAGCAGGGCTCGCCTGCCCGTCCATAGACATTTAGTTGTTGGCTAAAGTAGCCAGGTTTTCCGTCCCCATTGGTAAAGTCTTTCAACGTAGTTCCACCAGACTCAATCGCACGGGCCAGCACCGTTTTTATTGCTTCCACAAGGCGATTATAGGCCGCAAGGCTTACTCTTCGTGCAGCCTTCCCCGGCATAATGCCAGCCATATGAAGGGCCTCGCTAGCGTATATATTTCCGACCCCGACGACGATGGTGCTGTTCATAATAAAACTCTTGATAGCGATATTTCGCTTTCGAGTTTGTTTAAATAAATAGCCTGCTGAGAACTCCTCCTCAAAAGGCTCTGGACCCAGATTAGCAAGCAACTTGTGGCTCTCTAGATCACTGTTATTACTATACAAAACACAACCAAAACGACGCGGGTCGTGAAAACGCAATATAGCCCCATTATTAAATTCTATATCTAGGTGGTCATGCTTGTTAAATTCACTAGCGGTCGGCAATACGCGCAATGAACCAGACATTCCTAGATGAATAATTAGCGTGTTTTGACGACAACAAAGTAGTAAATACTTGGCTCGGCGGCGAACCTTTACGATTTTCTCTCCACTAAAAACTGTGTCGATATCTTGAGGCACCGGCCACCTTAATGATCGTTGACGCACCACAATACGCTCGACCACGTAGTTCAATATATGGGGCTCTATTCCGCGTAGAGTAGTCTCGACCTCCGGCAGTTCGGGCATATGCTCCAGTCTAAAGCTAACTAAACTGCCGAACGATCATGCGGCAAATTTAGATTACTACCTTCCATCGCTTGTAGGCCGCGACGATAAAAGTCCAGGGCTAAATCACCGTCACCAGCCTCTTCACGTACTTTACCTAGCACAGCATAGGCCTCAGCCATTCGTCCATCAGCTGCCGCTTGTTTTAACCAGTTTTCAGCGTCCTCAAGTCGACCAGCGGCAATACCTAATCGACCGAGAGCAAGCTTTAGCGATGCGCTATCGTCATGATCTAACAACCATCGCTCTGCATGTTTAAGCATACTCTTGGGACTTGCATCAGAAATATTGCCATATAAATTAACCAGACGTTCATCCCAAGTTCGCTTAATAGCCCCTCGTAGAACTTTTTCGGCATCCGTGCCACGCCCTATAGAAACAAGGCTACGCGCATAGACTAAACAGGACTCCACATCCTGTCGCGCAAGCCGCGGCAAAGTTTCCCAAACTGCATCAATTTCCTCAGCTGAGGCCTCAAACAATTGCTTACCGTATAAACGCCGTTCAAGCGGCTGGAGTATCGATTCAGGAAGTGCTTTAAATGATCGAGCCGCAGGCAACGCGCCTTCTAATATTTCACGGTCACCAAGTTCATCTGCGGCCTGAACCAACATAGCAATCACTTGTGAGTTTCTGGAACCTACGCCACCAACGCTATTCAACACGCCTATTGCTTGCTGCAATTGACCCGATTGATGCAACATACCGGCCTTGCTGATCGCAAAGGATATATCTTTCTCACCTACCTCTTCTGCAGCCCGCTGTAAGTAACGGTCGCGCCGATCAATAGCTCCCTGTTCCTGAGCTGCTTGGGCTGCCGCGAGGTAATGTGCCGTCGGCGTCGCACTGCAAGCGCAACCTCCAAGTAACTCCTTTTCCGCAGCCCGCCAGTCACCCTCAATCATTTTCAGCATACCCTTACCTAATCCAAGTTGAGACTTCTTTTGTGCTCGTCTGCGACGCCAGTCTGCTAAGTCCAAAGGCGCTCGCCACAACTTACCAATCAATCTGAGCAGCAGATAAAAAACAAAAACAAACAAAAACAACAGTATTACAAAAGCAACGAAGCTTAATTCAATGCTATAACCAGCGGTGTAAACATGAACATAATCATCACTACCCTTGCTGATATAAAACAGTCCGTAACTAAACGAAAGTGCGGCCAAAATTAGCAGCACTATCTTCACGGCGACTCACCCTCAAATTGCAAGTTCTTGAGTTTACTATAAGCGCCTGACAGATCCGGCAATTCCGTATCTAAGCCTTCACCTTGCAGCTCTTGCAAAGAACTTAAAAATCTCTGCACCTGCGCGTCATTAGTATCAAAATAACGGTGTGTCCAAGTAATCGCTTCATCCAAGTCACGCTGTACCTGCTCGGGTGCGCGCTGCCAAATCGCCAAGTTTGCTCGCTGCAAAATTAGTTGCAAATTTAAATCAAGGAAGTAACGTTGTTCTGGTGCTAGCAATGGCGTCGCCTTTTGGTTCATTTTTTGAATCTGGACCATACTTTTAAGATCGGCCCAGAATTCACTAGCGATATCCCGCCAACCTTGCAGATTTTCCGGCTCAACATTTTGTTCCGGTGATGCCATGCTTGTATCAACCGTCTTTGGTTCATTCAGCAGAGGCAAGTCGGGTACCGATTGAATCAACCCAGACAAACGAGAAGCCACCAACTCAACGTCAGGCACTACTACTGCTCGCAAAGCTTGCAAGTCTTTGCCTAATGTGGCGCGAACCGATGTAAGTCGTGCATCTGAAAGTTCTGCAAAAATTTCGTCAGCCTGCAACAAAGCCAGTTCGGCTGCTTTTGCATCCTTGTTGATACTCGCGCTGCGAACAGCCATTCCCAATAACTGCTCTGCATCCTCGAGCAGAACGGCATCACGCCGGTTTACGTTAGCATCACGTAGCTTCGCAAGCGCCAACTCAATCTCTGCCTGGCGACCTGACATCGGCGCCAGGGCCTCGATGAGAGCTAAACCAAGTTGGTCTTCGCTGACCAGTTCCGAGCGCTCCCGTTGCAAGTTACTAACAGTAGCGCCGTAAAGCTCAAGTTTCCCGGCAATCTCGCTTAAGCCTATGCGCATAGTTACACTATCACGCTGTTTTACAATTTCATTTTGCCACAACAACCAACCAGAGCCTGCGAGCGCCACTACCGCCAACAATATCGCCACCATAGACAAGCCTTTGCCGGCAGACGATTGCTTAACTTCTACCGGTTCTGAAACGACCGGTTCCTTTTGTTTGCTCATTAAAAACCCTAACTAATACTGCTTTAGTGCTAAACGTAAACTTTATCATACCGCTTTACTCGGGCGGAGCGATTCGCTCATTTTTTACATGCGCTCGCTTTAAAAAAATAACTCCGATAGGTGCTAGCAAGCTAAGCGATTAATCGCCAACCGCAAATCGACCTCATCGGTAGATTTGGCGACCTCAACCGGCCCAGACCAAGACAACTCGCTGGCCTGTTCTGCGATAGCAAGGGAAACAACAATCAGTGGCATTGATGCGAGCTGAGAAAATTTATCTGCAGCCACTTTCCTCAACGCCGACAAGCTATCGCTACTGAACCCCGTTACTATTTTTATACGATGGGGTGCCGCAACGAACTGTTCCACTGCGCTATACGCTGCATGGTTAAGTTGTCGTTGATAAACGTTCAAAACGAGAACTTTGGCGTTTAGACTTGTTAATTCATCGAGTAAGTCTGTGGGCGCATCCACGCTACGGACCACCCCAACCTTTCGATGCTGCCAATAACTATGATCAAAATTAGCTAACAGAGCAACCCCACCGACGCCCTGCGCCGGAATAGTGGCTGTTAGATCATATTCGGCTTTAAGCAGCGCTGCGGTTGCCGGGCCGACCGCCAGTATATCCAAGGCATTCTGCTTTCTCGCACAACTGTCAATCAGTTTGGAGGAATACCGAACCGCGTGTCTAGACACAAAAATCAAAGTATCCAGCTCACCAATATCACTATCTAATTTGTTTTCCACTGGGTGCACTTTTAGTACAGGTGCATGACAAACTTCAGCACCCCACCCCGCAAATAGTTTTAACGTGACGTCCGCCACCTCTTCGGGTCGCGTAACTAGAACCAAGCAGTCACTCAGCATCAATTAGCAAAAGCCTCCAATAAGTCGGCAGCCCCATTTTTCAACAACTTACTAGCAAGAGTTTCACCTAGTTGCTTTGCATTGTTTTGCTCACCCAAAACTTGTGACTCCAACAATACTGAACCGTCCATACTCCCAACTCGCGCAGTAGCCACTAACTGGCCGTCTTCAGCGCGCTGCGCATGCGCAGCCACCGGAGCCTGGCAACTTGCTCCAAGCACCTTACCTACAGCCCGCTCCAGACTTAAAGAGTTCCAGGCAGACTCATCATGCAATGGATGCAACATGTTTATCATCTTAGTGTCACCCTCGCGTGTCTCTATACCAACAATGCCCTGTCCAATCGCCGGAACAGATACACTTTGATCAATCACCTCGCCGATTCGCTCTGGCATGTTAAGACGAATCAATCCCGCAGCGGCCAAGATAATAGCGTCAAACTGTCCTTCGTCTAATTTAGCGAGGCGTGTGTTTACATTGCCGCGCAGGGGTTTAATTTCAAGCGTAGGGTACCAATATTTAAGCTGAGTTGATCTTCGCAAACTCGATGTTCCCACAATCGCCCAATCGGGCAACTCTGCAAGACTAGAATATAAATTACTTACAAATGCGTCTTCTGGCACCTCACGGGCACACACTGTATCAATTGACAAGCCGCCCGGGATATCGACTGGCACATCCTTCATCGAGTGGACCGCTATGTCCGCACGACCATCAAGTAATGCATTTTCCAGCTCTTTTAAAAACAGCCCTTTTCCTCCTAGCTTTACAAGTGATGATCCTAGTAACCGATCACCTTCCGTTGTCATAGGCACAAGAATCACGTTGCTGCAGTCTGTCTCTTCTAACAAACGACGTTTTACGTACTCAGCCTGCCAAAGTGCCAATGGACTGTTTCTAGTTGCGATTCGAACGTTCATGGGGTTTTAGTATTAGACGCACATTTTCGATTCGGGACAATCTAACTGTAAATTCTAGCAGGAATAGCAAACCGAAAGTCTCCGGTTTTATTGACAGGCGACGCTTAGTTTAGAGCTAGCTATCGCGCCTCTGAATAACGATTCCCTTTTTAGGTACATGGCAATCAAATCCGTTTCATTGAATGACTGCTAATTGCCCAAAGCGGTCATTGAAAAGCTTGGGTTCAACCCCCGTACCCCATTGGCGGCACGAAGCCCCCGATCTCTTTGCTCACCAGTCGGGCAAATTCAATCGTAGTATAATCGTTAAATTCCGCACCAATACACTGTAAACCAATTGGCAGGCCATCTTCGGAAAGACCAGTGGGGAATACTGTACTTGGCAGGGATCCCAAGGTGGCGAGACCGGCCCAGAATAACTGGTCCAGGTAAGGCGTTTCTATTCCATTGACAATCAAGGTTCGTTCAGCCTTGATGCTGTGGTCGTGAGAAAAAGCTGTCGTAACCATTATTGGACAAATCAAGATGTCCCAGTCTTGGAAGAAACGCTGCCATTGCATTCGAATTTGCGTGCGAATCTCTTCATGTTTTAACCAGGTTCGATGATCCATTGTAGCAGCCCGAGCCTTGATAGTTTCGGCAGACATATCATCTGCACGGAATCCTGCTGCTTCTTTCTTATTCCGCTCAAACGTTTCGTCTGTTAGACCCGATGAGATAGGTGAGAACAGAAGGTTGGTGTAAGCATAGTGCGCGTCTCTCGGAGAAAAACCTGGCCGTACAGTATCAGATACCTTTGCTCCAGCGTTGGCTAGCATGTCCGTGATTTCTTGCACCCGATCGACAATCACCCGATCGGCCGGCGATATGTCTTCAGTGGGCCAGACTGCCACGCGTAAGTCACCCAATGAGCTTGCACGTGGCCTTGGTAATTTCAGCTGCCAACCTGGCTTATTGAGTACATCGGCACCAGCTACCACCTCCATTGCTAACACCAAATCCTCAGCGCTACGCGCTAGAGGACCTAGCACCGCAAGATCAGGAACGGCGATCGAACCGGGTAGCGCATGGCCTTGAGAGGGGACGATGCCCCAGGTGGGTTTGTGGCCATATACCCCACAGAAATGTGCCGGGTTTCGTATCGAGCCGCCGATATCGGACCCACTATCCAGCACGGTCATGCCGGCTGCCAGCGCGGCGGCAGATCCACCCGAAGATCCTCCAGGTGTGCGGCTGATATCCCAGGGATTGTTGGTGGTACCGTATATTTCGTTGTAACTCTGCAAATCAGCGAGAGCTAGTGGTACGTTGGTCTTTCCCATAAAGTGTGCGCCTGCTGCCTTATAACTCGATACCATTGCGGAATCTGTAAGAGCGATATTCTCTGCCAATTCAGGAATGCCCCAACTAGTAGGTAATCCTTCAATGTTGTATGCCTCCTTTATCGTCATCGGGAGACCGTGTAATGGGCCACTAATCTCGCCACGCGACAGAGAATTATCCGCGGCCTTCGCCGCCTCTAGTGCTCGGTCGAAATCTCGTATAACAATAGCATTCAGTGTGTAATCATATTTCTCGATACGTCCTATAAAGTACTGAGTCAATTCAACCGAACTGATTTCCTCCTCCTGTATCATGCGAGCGAGTTCAGTAGCCGATTTGAATGCCGGTGCGTCCGACACCCTACTGCCCTGCGCGAATACCTTCGGGACCGTAACTAAGGCACCCATGGCTGTGGCATCTGCCAGAAACTGCCTACGTGTGTAGTCTCTCATTCTTAAACTCCCTGTTCCGTATCATTAGTTTAAGCAGATAATCTTACACCCTATGAGGAATTGGGACTAAATATAAAAGTGCTCAATCTCTCCGCCAAACTCTCGTAAGTAAGTTTCGCACGCAGAAGGGTAAATGTTTTCAATAAGAATATAGCGGTCATTCACTTAAATAGTGAAATATGCCTACAGAGTTGTTATTCACCTTGCGTGTAATCATCTATAATCACACCAACTGGATTAAAACTAATCACCTTTAACCACAACAGTGCAGTAAATAATCTGTCATGACTTTTAAAAAACCATGGGGTGGCCGCTTTCTTCAAGATACCAATACGTTGGTCGAGGCTTTTACCGAATCAATCAGTTTTGACCACCGATTGAGTCACTACGATATCCAGGGTTCCATAGCACACGCTCGCATGCTGGAAAAGGTCGCGGTGCTCACCAATGAAGAGGCAAACTCCATCGAGCATGGGCTGCGTGAAATTGATCAAGAAATTGCTGCCGGCGAATTCGAATGGTCTTCACAATTAGAAGACGTTCATATGAACATCGAAGCCGAGCTAACAAAACGCATAGGTGAAGCTGGGAAAAAATTACATACTGGGCGATCGCGCAACGATCAAGTCGCTACCGATTTACGTTTGTATCTACGCGATGTATGCGATAAGACCGACAAACTGCTTACCGACTTGCAAGCTACAATTATAAAATTGGCCAAACAACATGCGGCCGATGTTATGCCGGGCTACACCCACCTGCAAGTTGCACAACCGATAACCATAGGGCATCACTTGTTAGCTTGGGTCGAAATGTTGCAACGTGATCGGGAGCGGCTTTCTGATGCGCGCAAAAGAATCAATATTATGCCGCTAGGCGCTGCAGCACTAGCAGGTACAAGTTTCCCAATTGATCGTGAATTTTGTGCGAAACGGCTTGGCTTTACTCGACCAACTCGAAACTCTATTGATTCAGTATCTGATCGCGACTTTGTGATCGAATATGCGAATGCATGTAGCTTGATCGCTATGCATCTGTCACGTTTTAGTGAAGAACTGGTGCTTTGGGCGTCCGAAAGTTACAAGTTTATTGAAATTGGCGACGCATTTTGTACAGGGTCGAGCATAATGCCACAAAAGAAAAATCCAGACATTGCAGAGCTGGTTCGCGGCAAAAGTGGCAGTGTTATTGGGCACCTTGTTTCATTACTTGTGCTAATGAAAGGCCAGCCGCTTGCTTATAATCGAGATAATCAGGAAGATAAAATTCCGGTTTTCTCTATTACCGACACAATCACTCAATCGCTGGCAGTATTTGCGGTAATGGTACCTGAAATAAAATTTGATCAAGAACGTACACGCGAGGCTGCTGCCAAAGGCTACGCTACGGCAACTGATCTCGCTGATTACCTGGTTCGTAAACATGTACCGTTCCGCGATGCACACGAAGTCGTTGGCAAAGCCGTCACCAGTGCGATGGAACAATCTTGTGATTTAACAGAGCTTTCATTAACTCAGCTACAGAAGTTCTCACCGGTTATTGAGCAAGACGTGTTTGACTCGATGACGTTGGAAGGATCTGTAAACGCACGATCGCACATCGGCGGAACTGCACCAAAACGTGTACTAGATGCCCTAGTTGAGGCTGAAAAAATGATCGCCGAACCGGCCTAATGTATGACACCATACGACGTATATTTTTTAGTAGAGTAGAACTTATGAAAAACTTGCTCATCTACGCCTTAGTTGGCTCACTTACGCTAGGCCTAGCAGCCTGTGGTCAGAAGGGACCCATATTTTTGGCCCCAATTAAGGTAGCAAAAATTGAGGCTCGAGATGCAGCTGTCTCCGCTGTTGCCTCCGCTAAACTTGCTAAAGCTTATGTGTTAACGGCAGATGAGAACGAAGCTGCCGTCACACAAGAGGCAGCTGATAGGGCCTTAGCTGCTGCTGTCACTTCGAGTGCTGCAGCAGATCGTGCAAACGCAGCCAAGACCTTCCCAGATGCTAATCTGGCTGCTAATGAAGCTAGAAATGCCTCTCGAGAAGCCGAAGATGCAGCTGACGAAGCTAGAGAAGCGTCTGGCTCTATTGAAGCCGCACAACGCGCTATTGTAGATGCCGCTCGAGCTTCACAAGTAGCAGCTGAAAATGCCGTTAAAGCAGCCGCTTATGTTCACGAAGCTGATGCAGCCGAAGCTAAGGCCACGCTTGCTGAGGCGAACAAAGTAGCAGCGGCTGCTGAGATCGCCAGAAATGCAGCAGCGGCAGCAGATGCCGCCACTACAACCTTTGAGGTGTTTATTGCGGCAGAAGAAGCCGCAGCTGCGGCAGAAGCGTCTAAAAAAGCATTAGCTGCAGCGAAAACAGCGTCTGAAGCTACCGAAACAGCAGCTAAGGCTTTTCTGGAGGCTTGTTCCGCAGCTGCGGAAGAAGCGTCTGAAGCTACCGAAACAGCTGCGGAAGAAGCGTCTGAAGTACCTGAAGCTACCGAAACAGCAGCTAAGGCTTTTCTGGAGGCTTGTTCCGTAGCTGCGGAAGAAGCAGCTACAGCTCAAGATTCACCTCCGGAAGCTGCGAACTAGGAATTAAGCCAAGAGCCCTGACGTTACACTAGTCTCTATGGACCATTTCGAATACCGAGACGGCCAGCTATACGCTGAAAACGTTAAGCTAGCTGATCTGGCTCGCCAAGTTGGTACACCATGCTACGTTTATTCGCGGGCGACACTTGAGCGTCATTGGCACGCATTTGACTCAGCCTTTTCAGAGATGCGCCACTTGGTATGCTATGCCGTTAAATCTAATGCCAACCTTGGCGTATTAAACTTGCTCGCAAGGTTAGGGTCAGGTTTCGATATTGTCTCTGTCGGCGAACTGGAACGAGTAATACTCGCTGGTGGCGATCCGGAAAAAACAATCTATTCAGGTGTAGCCAAAAAAGAACACGAAATCGCCCGCGCCCTAGAAGTTGGTATACGCTGTATAAACATTGAATCCACTGCTGAACTGGAACGTGTAAACAAAGTTGCAACCAGACTTAACTGCGTTGCACCTGTATCGGTAAGAGTAAACCCGGACGTAGATGCCAAAACTCACCCATACATTGCCACGGGCCTCAATCAAGCAAAATTTGGTATTCAATTCGATGAGGCGCTTGAAACTTATCAACTGATCCAATCCTTACAACATGTGAGCTCAGAAGGCATTGCTTGCCACATCGGCTCGCAGATTACAGAAATAGGCCCCTTCGTTGATGCGTTGGAGAAAGTTCTAACTCTACTGGACGATTTGTCAACGCAAGGTATTCAAATTCATGAATTGGATTTGGGTGGTGGCTTAGGAATTCGCTACCAAGATGAACAACCACCCTCACCCGCGGAATATGCAGCCGCAATCTGCAAAATTCTAAAACGCCATAAATGGGAAGTTCAAATCAATATTGAACCGGGACGCGCGATTTCCGGTAATGCCGGGATATTGTTAAGCAACGTTGAATACTTAAAGCATAACCGCGAAAAGAACTTCGCTATTGTTGATGCCGGCATGAACACTTTGCTACGCCCGGCGTTATATCAGGCCTGGCACGAAATACTGCCGTTACAGACAGCCGAGACTAGGCCTGCTGCGTTATACGATGTGGTGGGCCCAATTTGCGAAACCGGTGATGTGCTGGGCTCAGATAGAAAGCTAGCAATTGCCGCAGATGACTTGATAGCGATTCGATCTGCCGGTGCATATAGCGCAGTGATGAGCTCAAACTACAATACCCTCGGTCGCGCAGCCGAAGTTATTGTTGATGATGATCAATGGATTGTTACCAGACAACACGAAACTATCAACGATATGGTTGCCGGAGAAAGTTTGCTTCCTGACTAGAGCGCAACCCTGGCTCTTCAAAGTACACTTACAATTCAATGAAATGTTTCGCTGTCATTGGTAACCCGATAGATCACAGCCTGTCGCCCCGCATACACAAGCTATTTGCTGAGCAGGTGGGTATTAAACTTGATTACCGTAAGCAGAAGGTTCAATCAGGGGAGCTATCGGACGAAATCACAAGATTTTTCACAAATGGAGGAAGCGGCTTAAACGTGACCGTTCCGCACAAACAAGCGGCATACGCTCTATGTGATGACCTTAGCCCTAGAGCAAAGCTTGCCGGTTCGGTTAACACGCTCTACATGAATGAAGGCCAGCTAATTGGTGAAAATACAGATGGAGTTGGCTTGGTTAAAGACATAACAGACAATTTAGAAATCTCGTGTCAAAAGGCAAAAATGCTCATTATTGGTGCTGGTGGTGCTAGCCGGGGCATTATCGAACCACTGCTAGCGGAATCACCCCGCTCGATAGATATAGTAAATAGAACATTTTCAAAGGCCGCTAAACTAGCAAAGATATTCAAAAAACTCGGTAATATACGCGCCTTGTCATTTGATGAACTTCTCTCCGATTACGATATTATAATTAATGCTAGCTCAAGCTCGCTCCAACAGGACCTTCCCGCAGTACCGGAGAAGTGCCTGGCTAGTGGCCAACTCGCCTACGACCTAATGTATGCAGATTCTGCCACGACTTTCATGAGTTTCGCGGCGCAAGCAGGTTGCAAGCAACAAGCCGATGGGCTTGGAATGCTGGTTGAACAGGCCGCTGAAGCATTTGCTATTTGGAATGGTTACCAGCCAGAAACTAAGACTGTTATCGCCTGTTTACGTCAATAAACGACCAATATACAAAGCCTATTTATATGAACAATCTAGAAAGTCGCCTATACCAACGCTTACCCCGATTTAACGATATTGTGCTATCGAAAATCCCGACCAAGCTTGATGCTTGCCTTGAAAAAGCTCGAAATGAGATAAATAATCTTCTAGATCAGCCTGAACAGGAATTTGATCCATCTTTACTGGGTAAGATGAATGATATCGAGGAAACTATCGACCACCTTTGGTCACCGATAACTCATCTCAACGGCGTAGCGGATACTCCTGAATTACGTGAGATATTCCCTGACTGCCTGGCAAAAGTATCAGATTTTTATACTGAACTTGGCCAAAATCGTAAACTATTTGAACGATACGTCGCGTTACGAGAACATCCAGGTTTCGATACTCTGGATATTGAACGAAAACGGGTTATTACCAATGCCATACGAAATTTTCAGCTCGCCGGTGTCGACCTAAATGACAAAGCGCGAGATGAGTTTAGAGTACTGCAAGCAAAATTATCCGATCTAGGGAATCAATTTGAACGTAATTTACTTGATTCCACTGAAAGTTGGCACCTGGACATAACAGATAATCAATTACTTGCTGGACTGCCACAAAGCGCTATTGATTTAGGCCGGCAAGCAGCGCAAACAGCAAACGTCGATGGGTGGCGGTTTGGGTTACAAATGCCCGCTTACTTGCCAATTATTCGATATGCGGACAATCGTGAATTACGAAAACAGTTTTATACCGCCTATTCAACCAGAGCTAGCGAGCTACAAAATCAAGGTCAATACGACAACGCATCAGTTATGCGCGAAATTCTACAAGCAAGGCAGACATTGGCCCAGTTGCACAATCGCCCACATTTTGCCGACTACGCTTTGACAACTAAAATGGCTGAAAGCGCTAACGAAGTTATTTCTTTTCTTAATGACCTGAACGCAGCAGCAAAACCCGTCGCAGAGCAGGAAGTCGCAGATCTAATAGAGTTTGTAGCCAATATCGGCGGCCCCAATAAACTCCAAGCATGGGATATGGCTTATTACAGTGAAAAATTGCGCGAACAGAACTTTTTATTTTCAGTAGAGAAAGTGCGAGAGTTTTTTGCCGCGGACACGGTCATTAACGGCTTGTTTGAAGTCGTGCACAGGCTATTCGGGATTTCCGCACGAATCGCTCGTGCACCGAGCGTCTGGAACATTGCTAACGTTAAATTCTATGAGCTGTTGGATGAGAACCAACAAGTGATTGGTGGCTTCTATACTGACTTGTATACCCGCTCGGGTAAGCGCAGTGGTGCCTGGATGGACACTTGTCTTTCGCGCAGAATGCAAAAAAAAACACTCGAATTACCAGTGGCTTATCTGACCTGCAATTTCACGCCACCACTTGAGGATAACCCGGCTCTGTTGACTCATGATGAAGTAGAAACCCTATTTCACGAATTTGGACACTGCTTGCATCACTTACTAACACAAGTATTAGAGCCCGATGTGGGCGGCATAAATGGTGTAGCTTGGGATGCTGTTGAGTTGCCTAGTCAATTTCTTGAGCATTGGTGTTGGGAGCGTGAAGCGTTAAATTTGATTGCTAAACATCACCAAACCAAGCACCCCATACCTGACGAATTGGTAGCAAAAATGCGCGCGGCTAAAACATTTCAATCAGGGATGCAGACCCTCAGACAAGTTGAGTTTGCGTTATTCGACATGCAAATACATACGTCCTACGACGCCTTTGGTGATGATACTGTACAAAGCATATTGGACCATGTCCGTAGTAAAGTTGCCGTAATCCAAACACCTAGTTTTAATCGCTTTCAAAATAGTTTTTCACATATTTTTGCGGGCGGCTACGCCGCAGGCTACTATAGCTACAAATGGGCAGAAGTTTTATCCAGTGATGCATTTAGTCGCTTTGAAGAAGAAGGCATTTTCAATCAAGCCACGGGGGCTGATTTTCGCCAAACCATCCTCGCACGGGGTGGCTCCGAGGATGCCAGCGATTTATTTAAACGCTTTCGAGGTAGGCTTCCCGACATCACTGCACTTCTTCGTCACACTGGCTTAACAAGTAATCCTATCGCGGCACAGAATTAATACAGGCTATGCATAATTTCTACTAGCATGTGATTTAGCAAACGAGGTCGACAGATTATGTTATTTAATAGATTAGCTTTACTACTCATAACGATACTGATTTCGTCAGTGGGTACTACCGCCACGCTATATAAATGGGTCGACGCAGATGGAAATATCACTTATCAAGATTCACCGCCACCGGACGAATCGCAAGTTCTTAAGTAACGTGAATTAGCTGATTCGGTTATCGACAAACGAGATCAACTCAGAGAGCGTAGCGCTAGTCTTAATGCCCCAACGTTATACCTAGGGAATCAGCTCATATGGTTTATCTTCTATGAAAGTAGCTTCAATTTTTAGTAGTTTTCGCCCCAAAGAGTTGGATGAAACACCGAGCGCCTCCGACACCAACGATAGTTAACTTCAATCAAATAGGACTCTGCATAATAAAGCAGTATTACTTTACCGTTAATTGACAATCCCCGTAAGGAAACACAAACTCAGTATCATGAAAAAAATAATATTTGTAATTGTGCTGCTTGCCAGCCACACCATAGGCTCAACTGCGTACACAAAAGTAGCGCGCGTTGATGAAAAAGATCTGATGGCAACGCCTGACATGAGCAAAACAATTGAGGGCGTGTTAGGCATAACTGATCAGTACCATTACCGACCAGTCGCACTTAACGACACACTGTCTGGTCGATTGCTAAATCGCTATCTTGAAAGTCTAGACCCGACGAAGGTGTATTTTACAGCGGAAGATATCGCATCGTTTATGCGCTACAGCACACGCCTTGACGACAGCCTCAAGGACTCTGACGTTTCACCAGCATTTGAGATTTTTAAAGCCTTTCGCTCAAGAGTGGCTCAACGTGTAGAACATGCAAGCAACACGTTAAGCTTGGAATTTGATTTCACTAAACAAGAAGGGCTGCCTATTCGCAGTGATGAATCCATTTGGTTTAATACAACATCAGAACTGGATAATTATTGGCGGCAACGCGTCAAGAACGACATATTAAACCTAAAACTAAGCGATGCAGAAGCTGAAGAGATAACAGGCTTACTTTCCGGGCGCTACCAACGCCAGGCGGACCGAATACATCAAATGGTCGCCGATGATGTGTTCGAAATATTCATGAACGCTTATTCACTCGAAGTCGAACCTCATACAAGTTACTTTTCCAAACGCACCGCTGAAAATTTTCGTATTCGGCTATCCTTGTCGTTGGAAGGCATCGGCGCCGCACTTGAGACTGACCTGGACTACGTTGTTGTCAACCGGGTTATTGCTGGTGGGCCCGCGGATGAAAGCAATAGCCTGCACGCAGAAGACCGTATAGTTGGGGTCGGTCAAGGATCGCTTAACAGCGATGATGCCGAAGACATGATTAATGTCATCGGTTGGCGCTTAATGGATGTAGTCGACATGATTCGGGGCTCGAAAGGGTCGACGGTCCGACTTGAAGTGCTACCTAAAGCTGCCCCGCCTGGATCAGCACCAGAACTGCTTGAACTGGTCAGAGATAAAATTAAGCTGGAAGAGCAAGCCGCGAAGCGAACTGATATCGAGGTTCAGGATGAATCCGGTACCCGAAAACTTGCGGTAATATCAATCCCTTCATTCTATTCAGATTTTGACGCACGTGCTGCAAACGAAAAAGATTTCCGTAGTAGCACTCGCGACGTACAACGCCTACTTGAGGCGATTGAACCGGGAAGTATTGACGGGTTAATTATCGATTTACGCAATAATGGTGGTGGTTCTCTGGAAGAAGCCACTAGCCTTACAGGCTTATTTATTAAATCAGGCCCAATCGTTCAAATACGTTCTTCAAATAAGAAAATAGCCGTTAAACAGGATCCAGATAAAGAGATTGTTTATGATGGCCCATTAGCTGTACTTATTAATCGTTACAGCGCTTCAGCATCTGAAATTTTTGCCGGCGCTATTCAAGATTACGGACGAGGATTGCTGATTGGAGAACGCACCTATGGCAAAGGTACCGTACAACAACTAATAGATCTTGGCCAGGTTCTAAGAGAAGACGAGGAACTAGGTCAGTTTAAATTTACCACAGCCCAGTTTTTTCGAATTTCGGGTAACAGTACGCAAAATCGCGGAGTTGAGCCCGATATCATGTTGGACTTAGGTGAAAGTAATGAAGCCTATGGCGAGCAAGCCTTGGAAAATGCCTTACCTTGGGCACTAATAAAACCCGCCAAATACAATAGTAATCCTGTAATTAATTCCAACAACGAGCAATTAAAGCAAAAACACACCGCTCGCACCCAAAAAGATCCCGCTTTCCTGTATTTACGAGAAGCTAATATGGCATCGCAGAAAACACGCAAATTAAAAACACTATCACTAGTGGAAAGTACACGAGTGCTGGAACGGAAAAATAATGAGCGCGATAGCCTGTCTCGTTTAAACAACTACCGCCAATCACTAAGTCTCGAAACCGTAACGCTAGAAAATATAGACGACGACGAAAACGAACTTCCAAATGGCGACGAACACTGGAACACGGTCATTCACAAGGAAGCCTCTAAAATTCTAATGGACAGCCTTCTGTTTGGTAAGCTAACGGTCGACAATACTACCAACACCATGCCTGACGACATCTCCGGTCGCACCGCCGGAATCAGCCAAAACGCGAACAACTAACGCTGGGTTTGGTATAGCAATAGCTATTCGAAACTAGAAACGTTGCATCAAGGCATCGAGCCTTGAACCAAATCCTGACATAAGACGATCAGCGAGCTTTTCTTTAATTTTCATATCAATCTCAAAAACAGCGCCAGCATCGCAAGCCTCGGCGAGATAATCATCGCTCGTCCCCAAGGCATCAACCAAACCTAAATCAATAGCTTGTTGGCCGTACCAGTGCTCACCTGTAGCCACCTTAACTAAATCTAGTTCTGGACGATTATCTGCAACAAACTGCTTAAAAAGCACATGCGTATCTTCCAGCTGTTCGTTTAACTTGGCGCGTTTTTCATCAGTGTTCTCTCCAAAGATCGTTACTGTCCGCTTAAACTCGCCGGCTGTGTGCTCTTCGTAGTCAATACCTGCTTTATCCAGCAACCTGTTAAAATTGGGTAGCTGCGCTAAAACGCCAATCGACCCTATAACTGCAAATGGCGCCGCTATAATTTTATCTGCTACACAGGCCATCATATAACCGCCGCTTGCAGCCACCTTGTCGACACAAACTGTCAAATTGATATTCGCTAATCTGAAACGATTCAGTTGACTAGCTGCCAAACCATGCTCATGAACAATCCCACCGCTGTTATCAAGCCGCACAACAACTTCATCTTCAGCTTCTGCCAAGGTAAGAATCGCTGTGATTTCATCGCGTAAGGTCTCCACCCCACTAGCCTTAATATCACCGTCAAAGTCAACCACATAGACCTTCGATCGATCTTGCTTATCATCGACTTTAGCCGCTTTTTTTTGACTTTTAACCAAAGCTTTATTAGCTTTTTTTGATAGCACTGCACCCGCCATCGCATCGCGCATATGAGCCCGACGCTCGTTCAAATCTTTAATCTCCAGCATCGGCTGTTCTTGTTGCTGTTTTGACGATGCAATTAAACCAGCCAATAGCCCAACGCCAATCAAAACAGTTACTACCTTGGCCGCAAATAAGCCGTACTCAAATAAAAACTCCATAATGGAACTCGCTCTAAAAATTTCAGGCCAAAAATGCGGCTAACTCTAACAGATTTCGGACCGCAAAGGGTGCCGCGCTTGAGCTTTCCCATGAACTGGATGTACGATTGATCCAGCATACTTGCAAGCCTGCCTCACGGGGGCCATCAATATCATTGCCAGGGTCATCCCCAACAAACAAGATTCTTTGTGCCGCTGTCTTATAGTGTGACACTAGCCAGTCAAACGCCTGCCGTCGGGGCTTTGCAAAGCCAGTTTGTTCCGCCAAGTGCATGCCATCGAAAAATGGCATTAACTGCGTCGCTTCAAGTTGGGCGTTACCATTGGAATAGCTCGCTAGCACGTATCTATTCTGTAAAATATTAAGGGCAGGCACGACATCAGCAAACGGCTGAACTTCATTGCGAGCTGATCTAAATATAGCCAAAGCTTGCTGTGCTAAACCCGGGTCGCGTACTCCACACTCTTCGAATAGCTCTACAAAAAATTTATATCGCATACTCGTCATATCGTGATGTAGGTGTGCTTGCTTCGACATGTACTCCATTCTACGGCTTACCAGGCCAGAATCTGAATACCTAGCAACTACCGCCGGACAATGTATCGCTATCCACTTATATACTACCTGCTCGGCCCTCTCCAATACGGGCTTACACGGCCACAGTGTATCGTCTAGATCAAAACAAATAACGTCTATGGGATCAAACATTTTGCGCGTAACCTTACCACCTGTAATTGAATCTGAATTATACCCTGGCACAGACTGCGGTTAGTTACACATTCATTCTTTGGCACTATTTAACTCATATTTCACAATATAAGCATTAAAAATGCTAATTTTACATGCTTGTTTTTGTATAGCCAGATATCATTAAAGCTGTATATATTGAAAATTTCCAAATATCACCTAATTCGGCATAGAACACCTTAAAATACGGTTTATTTGTTTCAGGAGACGGCTCGATGAACCAATCAATAGACACGCCCAAAAGATTAGAAGCTTTAATCGATGAAACCGCCCAAGGTGCTCGTGAAATTAGTCATTCGGTCATCGACGAGACTGAAAAAAAGGTGCTCCTCTTAAAAATTAAAAAATTACTTACCACCCAAAATGCGGTACTAGTCGCTCACTACTATGTCAACGACGAACTACAGGATTTAGCAGATGCAACGGGGGGTACGGTAGCAGACTCTTTGGAAATGGCCCGTTTTAGCTTTGAGCAGGAAGCCGCAACAGTGATAGTCGCGGGGGTTAAATTTATGGGTGAGACCGCTAAAATTTTAAGCCCGAAAAAGCGAGTTCTATTAATCGAAAACGAAGCTGAGTGTTCACTAGATATTGGTTGCCCTATTGACGAGTTTTCCACTTTTTGCGATCAACATCCTGATCGAACCGTTGTAGTCTACGCTAACACTAGTGCTGCAGTAAAAGCTCGGGCCGACTGGGTTGTTACTTCATCCATTGCCTTGGAAGTTTGTACCTTTCTAAAAGAAAAGGGTAAAAAAATACTTTGGGCGCCGGACCGTTTTTTAGGCAGCTATATCCAACGAGAAACTGGCGCTGACATGCTGATGTGGCATGGCTCTTGCATAGTGCACGAAGAATTTAAGGCACAAGCACTCGAACAAATGAAAAAGGAGTTTCCGGATGCAGCGGTATTGGTGCATCCAGAGTCTGCTGCCAGCGTTGTTCACCTTGCCGACGTTGTAGGTTCAACCAGCCAGCTCCTTGCTGCCAGCGCCGAACTACCAAACAAGCGATTTATCGTAGCGACCGAAGAAGGCATTTTTCATAAAATGAAACAGGCATCGCCTGAAAAGGAATTCTTCGCAGCACCTACCGCAGGTGACGGCGCAACTTGTATTAGTTGTGCGCAATGCCCATGGATGAAAATGAACGATCTACAGCGCCTATATAATGTGCTTAAAACAGGACAAAACGAGATCACCATAGATGAAAAAATTCGAGTTCAAGCAGAAGTTTCGCTAAAACGCATGGTAGATTTTGCCCGCGAGCATATTCACCCAACAGTCAAAGTTACCGGTAATGCCTAGCTCCCCAACCCTCTCCGCAGAATTTAAGAATCAAAAATAATGAATAACTATTATGGTAGTAATAAGGATTTCTCTACCGCACATAATCGCACCGCCATACTGCTGACTAACCTTGGCACACCTGATCGGCCAGTATGTCCGGGGTTGAGAAAATATTTGGCTGAGTTTTTATCTGACCCCAGAGTCGTTGAATTCCCGCGGATACTTTGGAAAATAATTCTAAACGTAATAATTATAAATTTTCGCTCCCCAAAAAGCGCTGCTGCTTATCGAAAGGTATGGACAGATCAGGGCTCGCCCCTGTTGGTCTCTAGCGAACAGCTTACCGAGAATGTAAACCGCCATATTGGCGACGACCATCAAGCATTTCTTGCGATGCGATATGGCAACCCTTCAATCGAAAAGACGCTAAAGACTATTCATGACGAAGGTTATAGAAAACTTATCGTACTCCCTCTCTACCCGCAATATTCTGCAAGCACATCCGCCTCGACTTTTGATGCTATTGCTCAAACTTATAGCAAACAACGTTGGATCCCTTCGTTTAGATTCATTAGCGAATATCACCTTCACCCGACATACATAAAAGCGGTTGCGAATTCTATTCGAGAGCACTGGAAGAAAAGCTCGAAATCTGAGTTACTTTTATTTTCGTTCCATGGCATACCACAACGATATATTGATAACGGAGATCCTTATGCGCAACATTGTGAAACCAGCAGTCGCTTAATCGCCAAAGCTTTAGCGCTAGAGAAGTATGAGTGGAAACTGGTATATCAATCTCGCTTTGGACGGGAGGCATGGCTGCAACCATACTGCGACAAAACACTTAAAGCCCTTCCGGCGAGAGGAATCGCAAGTGTAGATATAGTTTGCCCGGGATTTTCGATCGACTGCCTGGAAACGTTAGAAGAAATAGATCAGGAAAATCGGCAGTATTTTATTAGTAGCGGTGGAAACGACTATACCTACATTCCTTGTCTGAACGACAGCGATGCACACGCTAAACTTATTTGCGAACTTATTGAAGACAACTGCTAAATCGATAAGTCGGTGCCATAAAGCGAAAATCACAATTTTTAAAAAAGTCAGACACCTTTCATTGAGAACGCCGTCCGCCAAAAAATCAAAACTATCACGAAGACCAACTGGAATGACGTCTGGATTTTAACCCTGGCAATATTAACCCCAGTACTATGCCAACAAATAACACGCCTGCACCCACCATCACCCATTTTTTATCAGACTGATCTTTCAGTATTGATTGCTCAATTCGAGCCTCATCCAACCCTAACATCAGCTTATCGCGTTCTTCCCGTAACTCGTCACGTTCAGAAGTTACTGCCAGATCAGTAATCGATGATAGGCTCTCAGCCATTTTTTGAACTTCGAGCGATAGCTCATCATTCTGAGTAGACAAACTTTTATTTTCGCTCTGAACTCGCAGCATAGTTGCTCTAAGTGAATCGGGATCGGCTTGCAAACTATCAAGCTGGGCTTTCATATCAGCGAGTTGATCCCGTGCAATAGGCTCGCTCACTAAAAAACGTGACATTGCGTAACCATTTATTCCTTTGGCCGTACGCACCGGAAGCCATCCGTCTGCTTCCTCACCGGTAGACTCTAACAGCGTGCCACTAGAAACCGTTTCGAGAATCTCATTATCTGTGGTAGGGCCGGTTCTTACGGTAATTCTAAGAACATCCGACACATACACTGTTTCAGAAAATACCTGAACGCTAACTAAAAAACTGATTATAAATACTGCAAACGCTCTTGGCATGGTAGGAAAATCTCCAGATTTAAATAGACTTAAAGAACTAAAAATACACCTGAGAGTTAACTCGGATAGTTAGTCCACGTCAACTCTCAATTCTTTAAGTTTGCGAGTCAACGTATTTCTGCCCCAACCCAAACGTCTGGCCGCATCTTGTCGACGCCCTCCAGTGTATTTTAATGCGGCTTTCAACATTAAACCCTCAAACCTGGGCGTCAGTTCAGCAAGTATATTTTCTTCACCTAAATTCAGCTTCTGGCGTGCTAACTCGCTTAGGGCCACTTCCCAATCACTTATATTCGGCTTCATTTTATCGTCTAACTCAAGAACTTCTGGAGGAAGATCATCTACATCTACTATGGAACCCGGGGCCATCACTGTTATCCATCGGCATACATTCTCAAGTTGACGTACATTTCCGGGCCACGAGTAACCTTTCATAACTTCGATCGAACCGTTGGATAAGGCCTTTTCATCAACTTCCAGTTCAGCCGCTGAAGCCTTCAAAAACCGAGCCGCAAGTATCGGTATATCTTCGGTACGTTGGTACAAGTTTGGAATATCTATACGTATTACATTCAGTCGATGGTAAAGATCCTCGCGGAATCGCCCATCTTTGACTCGTGTCTCCAAGTCTTGATTTGTCGCCGCAAGAACTCGAACATCGACTGAAATCAAATCTCTACCACCAACCCTATAGAAACGCTTATCAGACAATACCCGTAGCAATCGAGTCTGTAATTCTGCTGGCATATCACCAATTTCATCCAAAAAGAGTGTACCTCCGTCGGCTTGCTCGAACCGCCCCATACGTCGCTCAATAGCTCCAGTAAAGGCTCCTTTCTCGTGGCCGAATAGTTCAGACTCAAGCAACTCAGCGGGTATCGCCGCCGTATTAATTGCAACAAACGGCTTATCAGCTCTTGGGCCACTACTATGCAAAATACTAGCAACTAGCTCTTTTCCGGTGCCGGACTGCCCCCGAATTAATACATTGATATTTGATTTAGCTAGCCGACCAATTGCTCTGAATACTTCTTGCATAGCCTTGGCTTCGCCAATAAAGTTTTGTTCTAAGGCGCTACCCAATTTAACCGGCACTGGACTCGTCACGATTTGCTCCATAGCGCGAGCAACTAAATCTGTCGCATCTTGCAGGTCAAAAGGTTTTGGTAAGTATTCAAACGCACCGGTCTGGTAGGACGCCAACGCACTATCAAGATCGGTATGTGCGGTCATAATAATTACCGGCATATCAGGATAACATTCGGCTAAATGATCGGCCAAGTCCAAACCGGACATCTTACCCATTCGAATATCGGTCATTAGTACACGCGGCGTAGAGACCTTAAGGGCACCTAACACGCTTTCAGCGTCACTAAACTGCCGAACATCTACACCGGTTTTCTCCAATGCCCGACTAAGTACCCAACGAATTGAGTCATCGTCATCCACCACCCATACATTATTCATACTCAACCACCTTAATTTATCTCTTCCGCCGCACTGCTATTAGGGAAGGGTAAATAAATTCTAAAGCAGGTATGTCCCATATACTCACCCAAATCGATCAACCCACCTTGCCGCTGAACTAACTCTTGCGCAATCGATAATCCCAGACCACTGCCAGCAGGATTAGCACCCACCATAGGATCAAAAATTCGCTCTGCAATATTCTCAGGTACTCCCGGCCCATGATCCCAAATCTGGATTAGTAGCACTTGACGATGCAGGGTCCTCTCAATGGTAAACGAGGATTCTGCACGAGTTCGAAAACCAATCGTACCAGCGCCCTCCTGAGCCTCAACCGCGTTTTTTGCAATATTAAGCACCACTTGGGTTAATTGTTCATCATCACCAAGTATTGTCGGCAAACTCGGATCATAATCGCGAATCACCGTAACGGTTTTACCGCCCGCAGTGAGTATTAATTTAGCCACATGCTCCAATACACGGTGAATGTTCAAAATCTCCTGCTTAGGTGCTCTACGCGCGCCCATAAAACGATCTAACATGGAAGTCAATCTATCAGCCTCATGAATTAAAATCGCGGTACATTCACGTTGTGCTGGGTCCACAAGCTCAGAATCAAGTAGCTGAGCTGCACCCCGAATACCACCGAGTGGATTTTTTATTTCATGTGCGACACTGCGAATAATCTCTCGATAGTGTTTTTGGCGTTCCAAAAGTTCAGTTTCTCGTGCCAGCCGTTGCAATCTATCAGTGCGGTGCACTTCCAGTATAAGATAGCTACCAAAACTCTCTTCTGTTGGAGTCATCGAAATATCAAACATCACCCTCTTACCCAAGGTTTCATATTCGTATTCCCTCAAGGTATAGGGCCGCTCATTTTTAAACGCATTACGAATGCCGGATGCCATTCGAGAATCACCCTTCCCAATAATATCAAACAGCACCTTTCCAGCAGCGGAGCCCCGGCTAACGCCAAGTAGATCTTCTGCAGAAGAATTCAAGTACTGGACTTTTAAGTCACGATCGCAGGCAATCACAGCCACTGAAAGCGTATTGAAAAAATGCGTGATTTGATTTAGAACGGGTATATTCACATTTTACGCACCAATTTAGTGCGAATGATTTCAAAAAAACGCTTCCTCCGCTAAGAGGAAGCGTCGTGTACTTACTACAGACTGTAATACATTTGAAATTCAATTGGATGAGTTGTCATACGAAAGGCAGTTACTTCTTCCATTTTTAAATCAATGTAAGAGTCAATCATATTATTGGACATCACACCGCCGGCCGTTAAGAACTCACGGTCTGCATCTAATGCTTCCAAAGCCATATCCAAACTATGCGCAACCGTCGGCATGTTCGCTTCTTCTTCTGGCGAGAGATCGTACAAATCTTCAGTAGATGGAGCACCTGGATCAATCTTATTGGCAATTCCATCGAGGCCAGCCATCAGCATAGCAGTAAACGCCAGATAAGGGTTCGCGGTCGAATCAGGAAATCGTATTTCAACTCGGCGACCTTTAGGATTACTAACCCAAGGAATACGACATGATGCCGATCTATTACGAGCGGAATAGGCCAAAATCAAGGGCGCTTCAAAGCCTGGCACCAAACGCTTATAACTATTGGTCGATGGATTCGCAAATGCATTTATCGCCCGTGCATGTTTAAAAATACCACCAATGTAATGTAAAGCAGTTTCACTTAATCCTGCATATTCATCACCAGAAAACATATTCTGACCGTCTTTAAAAATAGACTGATGCACATGCATACCATTGCCGTTATCACCAACGATTGGCTTAGGCATAAATGTCGCAGTTTTACCAAACTGCTCAGCAACATTGTGCACTACATATTTGAATATTTGGACTTCGTCAGCCTTACGTACCAACGTATTAAATAAAGTACCAATTTCACATTGGCCGCCAGACGCAACTTCATGATGGTGAACCTCAGTTTTCACGCCCATAGCTTCTGACGCCAAACACATAGCCGAGCGCAAATCTTGTAACGAATCCACCGGAGGAACAGGAAAATATCCGCCCTTCATACTTGGACGATGCCCAAGATTGCCATGCTCGTATTCTTTCTCACTGTTCCAGGCAGCTTCATACGAATCCACTTCGCAGAAACTTCCTCGAGTTTCGACCGACCAACGCACATCATCGAATACAAAGAACTCATTTTCTGGGCCAAAGTAGGCCTCATCACCAATACCCGTGGATTTCAAATAGTCTTGAGCACGCTGCGCGATCGATCGAGGGTCCTTTTCGTAGCCCTGCATATCATCGGGCTCGATAATATCGCATCTAATATTAATGGTCTTATCTGCAAAGAATGGATCAACAACGGCACTCTCTGAGTCAGGCATTAATATCATGTCCGAAGCGTTTATACCCTTCCAACCGGCAACGGATGAGCCGTCAAACATTTTTCCTTCTTTAAATGAATCCTTGGTTACCTCACTAACCGGCACGGTTACGTGTTGCTCCTTACCCCGCGTATCGGTAAACCGATAATCTACAAACTGGGCCTCTTCTTCTTTTATTAATTTCAGTGCATCAGCAGCCGACATGGCAAATCACCTCTGTTGTTAACATAATTGTTGTTTCGCTAATTTGTTTCGCCCCCAATATAACTTCATGACAGCGCCAAACTTTAGAAAGCAAAAGGCGTGCCAAATTCGATCAGTTAATAATCAGCAAGTTACAGTGATGCCAAACCCCCGTATCGCACTTATTTGGTGCGATTAATTTTTTTAGCACCAAATAAGTGCATTTATTACTTTCGGACAAGCACCGTTATGCGAATGAGCCCATCAAGGTCATGCACCGCATTGGTGATTGAATGCCCATGAATACGGCACCAAGCCGGTATATCGTACAAGGCACCAGGGTCTGAACATAGCACCTCCAATGTATCACCGTCTAGCAATTCGGCGATTCGATCCTGAGTTCTAATTACCGGTATCGGGCAAATCGTGCCAGTTAGATCGTAGTTCTGATGCGCCACCGCTAATTAATCATCTTCAAATCTGTCAGAGGCTAGAGAATCCACTCACGTGGCAACTCATCAGCGCCCATTGGAGCCACCCTTAACTCTTGCTTTTCGTCTTGTTTGGGTCGCGCCACCACCACTGACACATCCAGCGCACGCTTGCCTTTGCCGTAGCGTGCAACGATACGCGCAGCTAGCATCAAATTCTCACTACTTACCTTGCCATCAAAAAGCGCTAGTGGGCCGTCGTGGCTACTTGAACACATAGATACAAAACGGTTTTTGTAGCCCCTAGCAAAATTATTTTCACCATCATCCCGACAAATAATAAGTTTAAAATCGGCATTTGGCCGAATATGTCGTCCAACTTTAAGCAACATGATATCATCAAGCTCGTATTCACGCGTGCCTCGACTTGCCCACAAATCACTCAATTTTGCGGCATACTGCTCGTTGGTTAAGAAACAACAGCCCCCAGCGGGTTGAGCATAATCTTTAATATCCCATTGACGTGTTAACTCGATTTGTTGCTTTCGACTACGGCCACTGATGTTTCCTAACTTGTTACGGTCCAACCAGCCCTCTTGCTCCGGAAGCGTGGGTTCCAACTTTCTTGCACACAAAGGCCTTAGCAAACGATTGCCAGCTCCTGATTCTCGTACAACAATTGGCATACGCTTGACGGTTTGTGACATCCGCCGTTGCCCCACCACTTCGCCAGTAATAATAAAATCGAAACCGTTTTTAACTCGCCACTCCTCGGCCTTACGGACCATAAATCCTTTGCAATCGAGGCACGGATTAAGGTGCGCTCCATAGCCATGTTTCGGATTTATAACGACGTCTTTATATTCCTCTATGACATCAATAATATGTAGTTTTATTCCAAGCTCTTCGGCCACCCACAGGGCATTATTCCGTTTCTTTTTTTTCTTATCCTGATTACGGATCGCATGCGTATGGCCCTCGACACAAAAACCGGTGAAAAAGTTTATGCCCTCAACCTCGATATCTTGCTCCTGAACCATTCGTACCGCGAGCATGGAATCCAAACCTCCGGAGATGAGCGCTACTGCTTTACGTTTAATAGACATTGAGAATCAATAGTTAACGAAGTTCTGAACGATTTATAAGGCAATCTCTTTGACCCGTAGTTGCCAGAATCAAGCACCGGACTATATATCCTGATGGTCAATAACAAAAGGGAACCAAGAAAGGTTCCCTTTTGTTCCTTCATCGAAGTGCTATGATGGGACCTCTCATCCTCCTGATGACTTGGGCACCAGAGCGAACTCTGATCTTAGGTCTTCCGAGGGTCAAAAATTTAGGTTACATTGGTTGTGAAGTTTACAATTATTGTCATTTATACAACAAATAAAGCGGCTGTGTTGCGTATTCATAACACCATACCTCCCCCGCAACCGAAAACACGCGTTATAATCGCGCGCACATAGAGTTATTGTCAGCGCCAAGCGCGCGAAAAACACCATGAGCACATTAAGTTTTCAGGAACTTATTCTGAAACTCCAGTCCTACTGGGTAGATCAAGGATGCCTAATAATGCAACCGTTTGATCAAGAAATGGGGGCTGGAACATTCCACCCTACTACATTTTTAGGTGCGATCGGCCCGGAACCGATTAGCGCGGCCTACGTACAGCCGTCCAGACGACCCACAGATGGTCGGTATGGAGAAAATCCAAACCGATTGCAACACTATTATCAGTTTCAAGTAATCCTGAAACCATCCCCCAACAATATTCAGCAACTGTACCTTGATTCTCTGACTACGCTGGGGATAGACCCTCTTAAAGAGGATATTCGATTTGTAGAAGACAACTGGGAATCCCCCACCCTTGGCGCATGGGGTCTGGGTTGGGAAGTGTGGCTTAACGGCATGGAAGTTACTCAATTCACTTATTTCCAGCAAGTCGGTGGGCTAAATTGCAAACCAGTCACCGGTGAAATCACCTACGGCTTGGAACGCATCGCCATGTATTTACAAGGTGTAGAGAACGTTTATGACCTGATATGGGCACCAGGAACCAGTTACGGTGACCTTTACCATCAAAATGAAATTGAAATGTCGACATTTAATTTTCAGTATGCGAATACTAAAGAGCTATTTCGACAATTTGATGCTCATGAAGCCGCATGTAAGGAACTACTCGAAGTGCCGCTCCCGCTGCCAGCCTACGAATACGTACTTAAAGCCTCACACACATTTAATTTACTGGATGCCCGCCAGGCAATTAGCGTAACAGAGCGCGCGCGTTATATTGGACGTATTCGTAGTTTAGCGCGCGGAGTTGCGGCCGCTTACCATGATAGCCGTGAGAAACTTGGGTTTCCTCGTAGAGCAAAAAAGGATAATTCAACATGAGCTCCATGGATTCTTTGTTAATCGAACTCGGCACTGAAGAGCTGCCACCAAAAGCATTATTGATGCTTGCAGCAGCCTTCAGTAAAGGCATTCATCAATCTTTACTAAAGCAAGATCTGATTTCAGAATCAAATTTACCCTATAAGACATTTGCTACGCCGAGACGGTTAGCCGTGCTGGTAAACAACGTTCAATCAAAACAACAAACTCAAGTAGTTGAACGACGTGGCCCTTCACTGAAAGCCGCTTTCGATGACAATGGTAATCCAAGTAAGGCCACTCTGGGCTTCGCTGGCTCATGCGGCGTTGATTTCAACGAACTGGATAAACTTGAAACTGACAACGGTAGCTGGCTAGTTCATCGGTCTGAGCAAGAAGGTCTTGATGCCGACGTATTGGTGATTGAAGCGATTGAACAATCGATTAAGCAACTACCTATTCCTAAACGCATGCGCTGGGGCGATAGTGACATCGAATTTGTGAGGCCAGTGCATTGGGTTGTCGCCATGCTAGGTAATGATGTACTTAAAGGTACCGTGCTAGGAATCTCCACCGATAGAACTACCCGGGGGCATCGCTTCCACTGTGACAAACCGATACCTCTTAAACACGCTGAAGACTACATCGATGAACTTAAGAACGCGCATGTAATAGCGGATTTTGAGGTACGTAAAAAAATTATTTGTGATCAGATTAATACTCTGGATACGCCGACAGCACAAGCGGTTATTGACCACCCAGACTTGCTAATTAACGAAGTGACAGCCTTAGTCGAATGGCCGCACTTAATTATTGGCGAATTTGACGAAAGCTTTTTGTCGGTACCCTCCGAGTGCCTTATCTACTCCATGCGCGACCACCAAAAGTATTTTCACTATGTGGATGCAAACGGAGCGTTAGTAAATCGTTTCGCCACGATTAGCAATATCGACAGCTCCGATTCTACATCTGTGCGTGCCGGAAACGAGCGAGTTTTACACGCGCGTTTATCCGATGCCCGGTTTTTCTGGGAGACTGATTGTAAAACAACACTCGCAGACCGATTACCCTCGCTAGACGGTATTTTATTCCACGCCAAACTTGGGTCAGTTGCTGCCAAATCTGTACGAATCTCAGCCCTCGCAGAAAAATTTGCCGCTGATACCAATGCAAATAAAGAGCGGACGGCTCGCGCTGGGCTACTGGCCAAGGCTGATCTAACTTCCAGCATGGTTGGGGAATTTCCCGAGCTGCAAGGTATTGCCGGTCGCTACTTTGCAACAAATGATGGCGAGCCAAAAAATGTGGGTACCGCCATTGAACAACATTATCAACCAAAATATGGCGGTGGCGAGATACCAAACAATGATGTCGGACAAACCGTTGCGCTTGCTGACAAGATAGATACGTTAGTCGGAATTTTCGCTGCCGGAGAAGAACCAAGCGGCGAGAAAGATCCTTATGCTCTACGTCGCGCTGCGCTCGGTGCGCTAAGAATACTTATTGAGACTGACACTAATAGTACATTGGAATATCTGGTCGCACTCGCGACTATCGAGTACCAAAAGCAAGATGTGCTCGTCTCAGAAGAAACCCAAGCACGTATGATCAAATTCACGATGGAACGGCTACGCCAATACTATTTGGATAGATCATTTACTACCGAACAAATCAACTCGGTGATGGCCTGCATGCCTCTAGCACCTTTAGATTTTCAACAACGTCTAAAAGCAGTCCGCGCATTTGCCGAATTACCCGAAGCAACACAACTCGCAGCAGCCAATAAACGCATCTCAAATATTCTCAAAAAATCAAACCACAATAACGTTGTTCTAGATGAAGCTTTATTAAGTGAGACGGCCGAAAAAGCACTGGCCAAAACACTGCTGAAAACGTCTAAAGATGCCGAAGCCCTATTCGATAAATCGGACTATGAAGGTGGTCTAAGCATGTTAGCCAGCCTAGGGCCCGCTGTTGATACTTTTTTCGATGAAGTAATGGTAAATGCAGATGACGAGTTGACTAAGAATAATCGCCTCGCGCTCCTTGCCAACATACAAGCATTATTTTTGAGAACCGCCGACATCTCCGTATTGCAATGAGCGGAAAAGATGATACTCAATGGCCACTGGTCATTCTCGATCGCGATGGCGTTATTAATAAAGAATCTGCTAATTTTATAAAAAACGCCGATGAGTGGATTCCAATTGAAGGTAGCTTGGAGGCCATCGCACGAATCTGCCGGGCCGGTTACTCGGTGGTCATCATTACCAACCAATCAGGCATCGCTCGCCGTCTGTTTACCACCGCAGACTTAAATGACATACACATCAAGATGCTTCAGCAACTTAAGGATCTTGGAGGCGACATAGAAGCGATCCTGTTTTGCCCACATGGCCCCGACGATGGCTGTCAATGTCGCAAGCCAAACCCCGGCTTGTTTAAAGACCTTATTCACCGAATGGCAGTACGTCTGGATGGTGTTTACGCTGTCGGCGATTCAGAGCGCGATCTTATTGCCGCACATGCTGCGGGGGCCAAACCCGTGTTGGTAACAACAGGTAATGGTAAAAAAACCTATAAAGATATAGCCGGATACAAAAGCCGATGGGTGGAAAATCTACCTGTATTCGATAATCTAGCGGCCTTCGCTGACTTTCTCCTCAAACCTGCCGACTAAACACTTGATCATTATTCGAGCCATCCGGAGCCTATTATTCGAGATCGGTCGTGCCACTTTTACCATTCTGGTGGTTCCATTTGGCCTTCTCGCTCTTCCGATAAACCCGGTAACTCGATCGCGCATTCTTGGGTGGTGCGCACATCTAGTGATCCCTTGGTTGCGGATTACATGCGGCATTTTCCATCGAATCGAAGGACAAGAAAATATTCCTGCGGGTCCGTGTGTATTGTTAGTTAAACATCAATCTGCCTGGGAAACGTTTGCCCTACAAACCATTTTCCCACCGCAGACATGGGTCCTAAAGAAAGAGCTCCTGTATATACCCGTATTTGGCTGGGGCCTATGGGCCAGCAAACCAATAGCAATTGATCGCCGTGCCAAACTCAATGCGCTTAATCAAGTCGTAACACAAGGCAAAAATATTCTTGAGGAAGGCCGTTGCGTGGTGATTTTCCCGGAGGGAACGCGTGTGGCCTATGGTCAAAAGAAAAAGTACAGTGTTGGTGGCGCCAAGCTTGCAGTTGAAGCAAGCGTGCCCATAATACCGGTTGCGCACAATGCAGGACGTTTATGGGGAAAAGGCAAATTCTTAAAACAATCGGGAATTATTAATGTCGCCATCGGAAGGCCAATGATCACGAATGAGAAGGACCCGCGTCAGCTAACTCTGGAAGCAGAGCAATGGATAGAAAGCAAAATCAGCGAATGGGTAAATCAACTTGAAAATCAGTAGTTCCAAACTCACACATCGACATCAACGGGAATATGGCCTGACCTGATTCTGTAGAGCCAACATAATAAATCCCCGTATCATCCTGCCACACTAATAAATCTGCCTCAGTTTTTAATACCGAAAAATCAGTTGCGATCATACCCTCTCGATCGGTAATGTTTGGCTCATCAACTAGAATCTCAACTTGCTCTTCGATTTCTGATTCAGCTAGCAGCACGTCACTCGACACTTGAGCATTAGCTAATAGAGGACTTGACAATGCACCTGCAAAAGGATCAATTGGCACAAACTCGCCTGTTTGGGCAGCTCTTAACGCCTCCTGCATTGCCACGGCTCTCCGCTCAAGCACAGTTTGATCGACTACAACCAACTGCCACGCATCCAGATCAACTCCCATATTTGCACTAACTCTAATCGGCCCAAATCGTGTTGGCAGCAACCCGCTACTAACCGCCTCATAATACAAACCTTCCAGAATTAACAGATGGCGCTTGTTGTCCGGTAGGGGATCGCTCCAACGATACAATAATTTTCCATAACGATTCTCGCCGGTAAGAAAAATAAGAATCCCAGCATCTCCGCGCTCCTCATACAACAAAAATTTACCTTGCTGTTGAGCCACAAAATCAAATTCACTTAACTGAGCTTCAACTACAGGTAAATATTCACCGGGTTGAACAAGAAACTGCTTATGCATGAGACTTTCAAACTCATCATAAATAACACTGCAATCGTGCGCAGCATAAGCCACACTGGATAAAACACCAAACAGCATTGTAAGTATTAGGGAAGCGTGACGAACTATTCGCATTATTAATTCTATTTTTTATTACTAGTTGTTTTGGTATCTATTCTAAATACTAACTTACAATCCACTTTTGTTCGCAAAACAATTAGCCAGTGCGACAAACTGCCCAACCGCTAAACGTTCTGGCCGATTGCTGGAATCAATTTCCAGTGTTTCATAATCTTTCGCATCGAACCACTCTTTCAATGAATTCCTAAGTGTTTTACGACGCATCGAAAATGCCTGTTTAACCAACCGACCAAATACTCCTTCGTCTATTAGCCTGTAATCAGAGACCTCCTGCGGTACTATTCTTACCACCGCTGATTTTACCTTAGGCGGTGGTGAAAATGCACCTGCAGGAACCTGTAATATTCGCTCACATCTACAGGCCTGCTGCAACATGACAGACAAGCGCCCAAACTGTTTACTTCCCGGTTGTGCAACCATGCGGTCGACCACCTCTTTTTGAAACATAAATACCATGTCAGTTATTCGCTTCCTAGCTTCGAGTAATCGAAACAATACTGGGCTAGAAATATTGTACGGTAAATTTCCAATTACCCTTATTGGGCTATTACCCAAGAAATCACCGAAATCAAACTTCAGCACATCAATCTCATACAAAGTTAAGTGTGCAATCGTGGCCGCTTTATCTCTCCAATAATTTGCTAAATCTCGATCAAATTCAATCAAGTGCAGATCACACTCACGTTCTAACAACAACTTGGTAAGCGCACCCCGCCCGGGTCCGATTTCTACAACGGTATCGTCGATCTTCGGATTCAATCCAGCAACGATATCCGCGATCACTCTTTGATCATGCAGAAAGTTTTGCCCCAAACCCTTGCGGGCGGGCAGAAAGGTTTCATCCCTCAAGTGGTTAATGCACTAGCATAGGCTAACGCTGTTTTCATACCACCCAAGTCGGCGGTACCAGACCCAGCAATATCAAATGCAGTGCCATGGTCCACTGAAGTGCGCACAAACGGCAAACCCAAGGTAATATTGGCTGCTCGACCAAAACCATGGTGTTTGAGAACCGGCAAGCCTTGATCGTGATACATCGCCAGCATCACATCATATTGCTCAAGCATATGTTCGGTAAACGCGGTGTCCGCTGGCAGTGGTCCATCAACCTTTACCCCCTCCGAACGCAACTGATCCAATGCTGGAATAATATGATCAATTTCTTCGCTACCTAAATAACCGCCTTCACCGGCATGTGGGTTTAGGCCACACACTCCAATGCGCGGCGAATCTATACCAAATTTACCAGCAAATTGCTGATCAATCACACGAACTACATTTTCAATCAAATCCTTATTAATAGCGCCTGGCACATCCTTTAAAGCCAAATGGGTTGTTGCTAGCGCGACCCGTAACTCGTCCGTTGCCAACAACATAACTGGCAATACCGTACCTGCTCGCTCGGCAAGATATTCGGTATGCCCCAAAAATGCGTAACCAGCATTACTAATCATTGCTTTATTGACCGGGCCAGTAACCATAGCGCTAAATTCTCCTGTAAGGCAGCCGTCAATAGCAATATCAAGCGCAGCCAGCAAGTGCCCCGCATTTTCGTTATTTGGCACACCGGCCTCCGGAAGACTGCTAAGCGATAAATCACGAACCGCCAACTGCCCAAGCGCAGTCACACTTGTTTCGCCAGTTATGCAATTTAACGGCAGCCCCAATTCAACTGCGCGCTTATCCAATAGTTCAACTGAAGCCACAACTAATAACCCAGACATCACCCGCTCCTGACATAGCTGGATCAACAAATCTGGGCCCACTCCCGCAGGTTCCCCGGGAGTTATTGCAATTAATTTATTCATGGTACAACTGTACAGATTAAAATCTAACAAACTAGCCATCTGCATCAATAATCTGTCAGATATAGTCCCGGCCCACAGGCGTTAGACGTACTTGGTCACTCGCGATCTTCACCGTAATCGATATAGGCTGAAATGATCCTTCGAGGATGCTAGCTCCAAATCTTGAAGAACGTCCCGCCACCCACCTGACAAACTTGATTTCATGCGCTCGTCAATCAAAATAGAAATACTAAAACTATCAGCACCAAGCCGCGCGGACAACTGATCGATAAGCCAATGTTGATATGAAATAAGCTCCAACTGGAACGTAAATCTGGCTAATTGATTTTCTAACAGATAAAAACACGTTTAAATATATTCAATCTATAGCTCAGCAAAACACACTGGCCATCCATAGCGTGACTGTACCTAATCAAACGCTTTACCCCAAATACTTATTTATATTTGTTAACAGACAACCCGGCCCAACGTTCGCGTGCAGCCTACGTAACAATCCACAAAAATGATATAGTTCGCAAAATGAACTCCGCTGCAAATATCGACGTAATTATCCTTGCCGCTGGCCAGGGTACACGCATGAAATCTGCGCTTACCAAGGTATTGCACCCGGTCGGTGGGCAAGCTCTCATCAGCCATGTAATTGAGGCCGCCAAGGGCCTAGCCAATACCAAAATACACATCATAGTTGGCCAAAACGCCAGCGCTGTTAAAAAACATGTGTTGAATGCGCACCCTGATCTCGAAGTTAATTGGGCTATGCAAGCCGAGCAACTTGGCACAGGCCATGCCGTACTGCAGGCTTTGCCAAACCTAGATACTGCAAATACGGCGTTGATACTCTGCGGCGACGTGCCGCTAATCAAATCTGGTGAACTCAATAAGCTGATCGAAACCGCAGCTCTGAACCAGTTGGCATTACTCACCACCGAACTCGACGATCCCACAGGATACGGGCGAATTATTCGAGATACCGAAGGGAACGTATGCAAAATCGTCGAACATCGTGATTGTGATGACTCGCAGCGAGCTACCAGAGAAATTAATACGGGATTCATGGCTTTGCCTGTAAGCATGTTAAGTAGCGCCTTAAGTAAGCTGGAAAACAACAATGATCAGCAAGAATACTATCTAACCGATGTGATCAAGCTGGCTAAGGCTCAAGGCGACTCTGTCACTGGTATTTGCACTAACGATTTTAGTTCAGTACTCGGTGTAAATAGCCGAAGTGACCTAGCGCAATGTGAAAAACATTATCAAATGCGCAGAGCGCAAACGTACATGGATGCTGGAGTAAGCATTATCGACCCAGCTCGCGTAACGTTTCGTGGGAGCGTAAGTATCGAACCGGATTGCAGCCTCGACATAAACACGATAATCGAAGGCCCAACCTGTATTGGCAGCAACGTAGTTATTGGTGCCAACAGCATCGTACGCGGCAGTGTCTTGGCAGATGGCTGCAGGATAGAACCCAATTGCGTTATTGAAGATGCTCATGTCGGCGCTTCTGCGGTGCTAGGGCCATTCGCTCGAATTCGTCCCGGCAGTAAGCTCAGTGAAAATGTTCGAATAGGAAACTTTGTTGAAGTAAAAAATAGTACGCTGGCGGCCGGCGCAAAAGCTAACCATTTAAGTTACGTTGGCGATAGCGATATTGGGGCTAGTACTAACATCGGCGCAGGTGTAATCACATGCAATTACGATGGTGCGTACAAACACCGCACGGTAATTGGAGAAAACGTATTTGTAGGCTCTGACTGCCAATTGGTTGCTCCAGTCACAATTGGTAACAATGCGACCATAGGTGCAGGTACTACCGTTACCACAGATGTTGAAGCTGACACTCTCTCGATATCGCGCACCAAACAAAAAAGCGTTCAGGGCTGGAAACGCCCGACCAAAAAATAGTCCGGTAATTAATAAGCCCGATAGCAAATAAAGTAGGCGAGACAGTATGTGTGGAATAGTAGGTGCTCTGGCGAGAAACAACGTAGTCGACGTGCTCATCAATGGGCTTCAGAAGCTCGAGTACAGAGGCTACGATTCTGCGGGTATTGCGATTATAGATAGTGACGGTAAATTAAATCGTGAACGTAGCGTCGGTAGGGTTTCGCAACTAAAGACACTTGTCGAAAGCACTAATATTCGAGGGAATATAGGCATAGCACACACCCGCTGGGCCACCCATGGCGCACCCTCTGAGCACAATGCCCACCCGCATTTATCCAACCAACGCATCGCTCTAGTGCACAACGGTATCATCGAAAACTATCAGGAGTTGGCCCAAGACCTGCGCAATAAAGGCTACATATTTACCTCTGAAACGGACACTGAAGTACTTGCACATAAAATCGATGCTGAAATGCAATCTGGCGCTGATTTTGTGGGCGCAGTGCGCAATACCGTACAACAGCTTGAAGGCGCCTGGGGTCTAGGTGTGATTTGTAGCGATGAGCCCGACACCCTGGTTGTTGCCAGAAAAAGCTCTCCACTACTAATTGGCATTGGCGAGAGCGAATACTACGTCGCTTCAGACATGTCTGCGCTAGTATCCGTAGTACAAAATTATAAAGTGCTGGAAGATGGTGACGTCGCAATATTAAGACCCGATGGTCTGACGATAGCCGATACAGAGGGATACACAGTCGAGCGCAAAACTCTGGTAAGCACCTTATCCGATTCTGACATCACGCTGGACGGCTACGAGCATTATATGCTCAAAGAAATTCATGAGCAAGGTCGCGTAATTGCGGATACCCTGGAAGGCCGCATCGTAGGTGACCATGTACTGGAACAGGCATTTAGTAGCACAGCGGGGCAGGTTTTCGACGATACACGTAAGGTGAAACTGATCGCGTGTGGTACCAGCTATCATGCTGCAATGGTGGCACGCTACTGGTTTGAAAACTTTAGTATTGGCTGCGACGTGGAAATTGCCAGTGAATATATCAATCGCAACCATGTAGTCGACGCAGGCACATTGTTTGTAACTATCTCCCAATCAGGAGAGACGCTAGACACCATAAGTGCGTTGGAACTTGCCAAAACTCTTGGCTATTCCAATACGCTATCTATTTGCAATGTACCCGAAAGTTCATTGGTGCGAGCGAGCGATCTGGCGATGATGACTCACGCCGGGCCCGAGATAGGTGTGGCCTCCACTAAGGCTTTTACAACGCAACTTGCTGTACTGTTAATGCTAGGCCTTTGCTTGCGCCGACGCACCCAACCTCAGGCCGATGAAGCGGCAATAGTTAGGGAGCTTCGCGAATTACCTGCCCATATAGAACGGGCATTGGAACTTGAACCTGAAATAGCCAAAATCGCAGAACGATTTAGCAATAAACAACATGCGCTTTTTCTTGGCCGCGGCGATCAATTTCCAATTGCACTTGAAGGCGCGTTAAAACTCAAAGAAATTTCCTATATTCACGCTGAGGCATACGCTGCTGGTGAATTAAAGCATGGTCCGTTAGCCCTAGTTGATGAAAATATGCCAGTGGTTGCAGTTGCACCCAACAACATGCTGATCCAAAAACTTAAAGGAAACTTACAGGAGGTCAGTGCCCGCGGCGGTCAACTGGTGATCTTCGCCGACCCCGCCAGCGGCATTATTGATGACCACAATACAACCACACTCAAAGTCGCCCCGGTGGACAACTGTATCGCGCCAATTATTTATACCATCCCGCTGCAATTGCTGGCCTACCATGTAGCATTGCTTAAAGGCACTGATATTGACAAGCCACGCAATCTTGCAAAATCTGTAACAGTTCAGTAAAAACTAGTAATAAGTCGTGGTGGATGTTTCCCATATTTTTGACGGGCTAAATGATGCCCAACGCGATGCCGTCGCGTTAGAGCCTGGTCCGGCGCTCATTATCGCTGGTGCAGGAAGCGGTAAAACTCGTGTGCTTACTTCTCGCATTGCGTGGTTAGTCGAAGGATTAAACACCTCACCACTATCCATTTTGGCTGTCACCTTTACCAACAAGGCTGCTCGTGAAATGCAGAACCGCATTGAACAGATGCTCGGCGTACCAGTCGGCGGTATGTGGATGGGCACCTTTCACGGCTTGGCTCACAGGTTGCTGCGCCACCATCACGAAGAAGCCGGTCTGCAAAAGGACTTTCAGATTCTCGATAGCGATGACCAACTCCGCTTAATCAAGAGGGCGCTTAAAGAACTAGCGCTAGATGAAGCCTATTGGCCCGCCAAGCAAATTCAATGGTTTATTAATTCGCACAAAGAGGAAGGTCGGCGCGCTGCACAAATTGCACAAACTCAAGACTTACAACAACAGACGCTACTCGGAGTCTACGAGAAATACGAGAATCTTTGTCATCGATTTGGCTTGGTTGATTTCTCCGAGTTATTGTTACGTGCCTATGAGTTGATTCGCAACAACGAAGTACTTCAACAACGCTATCAACAGCGCTTTCAGCATATTTTAGTCGACGAATTTCAAGACACCAATAGCATCCAATATGAATGGCTAACCTTGCTCGTCGCTAAACATAAGAATCTATTTGTAGTTGGCGATGATGACCAATCAATTTATGGTTGGCGCGGCGCCAAAGTTGAAAATATTTTGCAGTTTGAAAAAGACTTTCCAACTACTCGAACCGTACGTCTGGAGCAAAACTACAGATCGACCGGTAATATTTTGGCAGCCGCTAACGCCGTTATCGAACAAAACTCTGGTCGTCTGGGTAAAAAGCTGTGGACCGCGGATGACGATGGTGATCCAGTACAGCTCTATACCGCATACAACGAATCAGATGAAGCCCGATTCGTAATCGACCGGATTCACGATTGGGTCAACGGTGGTGGAGAACGTGCACAAACCGCTATTCTTTATCGCTCTAATGCACAATCTCGCGTGTTTGAAGAAATATTATTAGATGCTGGCATGCCGTATCGCGTGTACGGTGGACTGCGTTTTTTCGAGCGTGCAGAAATTAAGGATGCTTTGGCATACCTAAGGCTAGCTAGCAGTCACGACAATGACGTGGCTTTTGAGCGAATTGTAAATACACCCACTCGGGGCATCGGAAATACAACGCTTGAAAAGGTGCGCACGCATGCTCAAGTCCAACAAATTAGTATATGGGACGCTACCCGCCAAATGCTGGCGCAAAAATCATTTGCCGCGCGCGCGCACAGTGCGCTTGACGCATTTATCGAATTAATTGAAGAACTAGGCCTACAACTAGAAGATCAAGACCTTCCTGCCCAGATTAGCGCCATGTTGGAAATATCCAGCCTGCTGGAACATCACAAAAAAGATAAAAGTGAGCGCGGCCAAGCTCGAACAGAAAATCTGGAAGAACTAGTCTCGGCAGCCCGACATTTTTCAGTAGAAGATGAAGATTTAGGGCCGCTGTCGTCATTCTTGTCGCACGCGGCTTTGGAGGCAGGTGAAGGTCAGGCCGAGGAATGGGAAGACTGTGTGCAACTTATGAGCCTTCATTCAGCGAAGGGCTTGGAGTTTAACTTGGTATTCCTTACCGGGCTTGAAGAAGGCTTATTTCCGCATCAGCGCTCTATCGATGAGCCGGGACGACTGGAGGAGGAACGACGGCTTTGCTATGTAGGAATGACCCGTGCGATGAAACACTTATACTTATCGCATGCGGAAGTAAGAAGACTTTATGGCCAGGAAAAGTATACTAGTCCCTCTCGTTTTTTGGATGAGATCCCCGAGGCAATGCTTAATGTGATTCGTGCCACTCGTCAAAGTGAGGGACCAGCCCAAGCGGCTACTTCCTCGCCCGCGGCATTGGCTGACACTCTACCAGGGTTTGGTGTTGGCACATTGGTTACCCATCCCAAATTCGGTGAAGGCGTAATCATGAACGTTGAAGGCCAAGGTGAATATGCACGAGTGCAAGTGAATTTTAGTAGTGCCGGAAGTAAATGGTTAGTCTCGGCCTATGCCAATTTAAGCGCCGTTTAATAATTACCAGCAATCTGGTACGCATACCCATCGGCTTGTTTGCGTAAATTATTCCCCAGCTATTTCGATATTCGTAGCATCTCACAATAACCTCACATTTTTACGCTAATGCTTTACTGGCAAGTTCAGATACATCCGCTGATAAATTGGGTGAAGCATAAATTCTCTCGATTTGCTGTTTCATTTTGTCTGCTAAGTCTGGGCGATATTTGCGCCATTGATTAAAAGGACTCATTAAGCGCGCAGCTGTTTGCGGATTCATCGAATCAAGCTCAATAATCGCATCGGCAACAAATTGATACCCAGCGCCATCAGTACGATGAAATCCAGTAGCATTGCCACTGGCAAAGGCTCCAAATAAAGCGCGAACTTTGTTTGGATTACTAATAGAAAAAGCTTTGTGTTGACGCAACGCCATAACCCGATCAAGCACATCGTTAGTCGATGCCATTGCTTGTAACGAAAGCCACTTATCTAACACTAACGGTTCATTCTGCCAACTCTCGAAAAATGACGCCAGTATTGACTCCAACTCAGGGTGGTTCGTAGCCATCAAGCATGAAAGCGCCGCCAAAGTGTCGGTCATGCAATCGCTTGATTCATACTGCTCCATTGTCAGTGCCAAATAGTCTGGATATTCCAGCTCTACTAGATAACGCAAGCACATATTCCTCAATGCACGCCTACCAATATCAGTAGGCTCTACGCGGTATTCGGCTTCTTCATCGGTGCACTGTCGGTAAGCTGTCAACAGCTCTGACTCTAATCGGCGCACCAGTGCCATCGTCAACGCCTGACGCACCGCATAAATAGCCTGTGGATCAATCGGTGTGCAAAAACTGGCAATATAAGACTCGGGCGGCAGGCGCATGATCTCAGCGGCTAAAGCATTATCATCTCCACCGAGCACGTCAGCCAGCGCCTCAACGAGTACTGCGGGTAACAATTCAGCCGTCAGCCTGCTCGGGGCTTCCAGGTTGTCCATCATCAACGCTTTGAACTGCTTCTGAAAACACTCCCATCGATTAAACGGGTCAGAATCAAAACGCATTAGTACGCTGTTATCTTCTTGCTCACTATCTAATGTGAGTTTTACAGGCGCCGAAAAACCACGCAAAATAGAAAATGTCGGACGAGCAACCAAATCAGTGAATGTAAATTCCTGACTAGATTCAGTTAAAGAAAGTGTTGTTTCTTCAATCAACTGATTTCCGCTTTGATCATAAGCCTCGATCACTACTGGTATTTGAAATGGTAACTTGTCCGTTTGCCCAGGCGTATCAGAGCACGTCTGCGAAAGTATAATCGAAGCTGTGCTGCTGGTAGCATTATATGCCACGCGCGCATGAACTTCTGGCGTGCCTGCCTGACTGTACCAGCGCCGAAATTGCTCCAACTGTAGGCCATTTGCATCCTCGATCGCCTGCACGAAATCTTCAGTGGTTACTGCCTGTCCATCGTGCCTATTAAAATACAAATTGGTTCCGGCACGGAATTGTTCGTTACCTACAACATGTCTAAGCATCCGAACTACTTCAGCGCCTTTGTTGTAAACCGTTACGGTATAAAAGTTATTTATTTCCTCATAAGAGTCTGGCCTTATAGGATGTGCCATCGGACCAGCATCTTCAGCAAATTGAGCGCTTCTAAGCACCCGTACATCACGGATTCGCTTCACCCCCCTCGAGCCCATGTCAGCGCTAAATTCCTGGTCGCGAAAAACCGTAAAACCTTCTTTAAGGCTTAATTGAAACCAATCGCGACAAGTTACCCGGTTGCCGGACCAGTTGTGAAAATACTCATGCCCAATTACCGACTCAATACCTTCGTAATCTACGTCAGTTGCAGTATCTGGCAGCGCCAATACATATTTTGAGTTAAAGACGTTTAGGCCTTTATTCTCCATAGCACCCATATTGAAATCATCAACGGCGACAATGTTGTAGACATCCAAATCGTACTCTCGACCATAAACCTCTTCGTCCCACTGCATGGATTTACGCAAGGACCGCATGGCATGATCACATTTTTTTAAATTGTGATGCTCAGTATATATTCTTAGCCTCACCTCCGTGCCACCCATAGTGACGAAATTATCTTCTATATGCCCTAAATCACCAGCTACCAGGGCGAACAAATAGCTAGGCTTGGGCCAAGGGTCTTCCCACAATGTCCAGTGCCTCCCATCATCCATCTCTCCTTTTTTAGATGGGTTGCCATTAGATAAAAGAACCGGATATAGCTTGTGGTCGGCCACTATCCGAACAGAAAATACCGACAACACATCTGGCCTATCAGGAAAAAACGTTATTCTACGAAAACCCTCTGCTTCACACTGAGTACAGAAATTTCCGCTGGATTTATACAAACCAGATAATTGAGTATTCTCTTGTGGCTTAATAAGCACAATAGAAACCAACTCAAATTTATCTGGCACATCGGTAATGACTAGTTGATCGCTCTCTAGCTGATACTCAGACTCCTCTAGTTGCCTAGCATCTAGCTCCAAACGAGTTAATTCAAGTTGCTCTCCATCAAGCACCAATGGCGCATCACTGTTAGTGTCTTTATTCCTTCGAATGATGAGCTTGCTAACCACAGTAGTGACCGTTTCGCCGAGTTCAAATTTCAGCGACACCGAATCGACCAAAAAACTTGGTGCCCGGTAATCTTTTAGGTAAATAGTTTTTTTTGCGGCTGAAGGTGCCACGGATTGATCAAGCATAGGAATAGATACCAAAACAAGAAACTGCTGAAAGACTAACAGTTACCTTTAATCGATGCCGCAAATGTTAAGTAAAAATCATACCTAAGGCGTAGATAGATCACGGGAGCCGACAACCGCCAAGATAGCTCAGGCAGCCTGCCAATGCGTCCAGATTGGAACACAGTTTTCGGGAACTTCAGGACCACCACCCAGCGGAGCCCATACCTGTGCAGGGTCATGAAAATCTGAACCTTTAGAAGCGAGTAAACCATATTGCTCACTTATAGCAACCATATCTCTCAATTGATTCGTATTGGTGTTTCCGGAAACGACCTCAATTCCACATCCCCCCGCACTCTTAAAATCTTCAACCAAAGCACACAAACGTGTGCGGGTAAACTTATAGCGAAAAGGGTGCGCAATAACCGCTACACCACCCGCTTTCACGATAATCTGAACAGCATCGGCCAGTGTCAACCACTCCACCCCGACCCACCCGGGCTTACCTTTAGCCAAATACCGTTTAAACGCCTGCGGAATGTCTTTAGCATGACCGGCAGCCATTAGGTGCCGCGCAAAGTGCGTACGAGTTGGAATACCTATGCCTTGCCCGGCCCAATCCATTGCTTCAATTCCAACACTACATAAGCGTTCATTAATTTGGTATGCACGTTGTTCTCGTGCTCGGAGGTTTTGCTGCAAACCGCTCTGCAGCACTTCGACTTCCGGCTGCACTACCAAACCAACAACATGAATAGTCTGACCTTTCCAAGTAGCCGAAATTTCGACGCCATCGATCAAATTCATTCCAAGCAACTCTGCGGTCTTCCTCGCTTCGGATAATCCGGATATTGTATCGTGATCGGTCAAAGCGATGGTGTCAACCCCCCTTTTATGGGCTGCTTGCATTAGCGTTGCAGGAGAGAGTACACCATCTGACTCGTCCGAATGCGTGTGAAAATCGTAAATAAAATCAGGCAATTTCTGTTTCTACACTAGCGCCATTGACTCCATTAAGCTCTAAATCAGAGCCTTCAAGTCCCAACCCATCAATTAGAAAATCGTCAATATCCGGCACTAAATCGTATCGATATAGCTCATCGTATATCGCTCCATTTGACATCAGCGTGCTTTCAAACAATGACATCGAAGGCGCAATATCCGACATACCCATAGATACGGACGGCAAACTCATATCCCGTCGACTATGCCCCCGTAACCGCCCTAATGTTATGTGCGGTACAAATCGCCGTTTTTCTAAATAAATTCCAGCGTCTTTAGCCGCTCTTTCAACGCGATGATGCAGCTCAAGCAACGCCTCACACGGATGCAAAATAGCAGCCAACAACTTTGGCCGCTTCCCATAGGGGAACAAACTCAAGGTCTCTATTTTCAACTCCACTGGTAGACAAGAATGAGTAATCTCTTCTAAAGACCAATCCATAGCATCCAAGAGAGGTTGCTCACAATTTCCCAAAAAGGCTAGCGTTACATGTAGATTATCTTCGTCAATCCAGCGAACTCTAGACTCTTTATCCTGCACCGATAATCGTGCAATATCATCACCGACCGCTTCGGCTAGAGAATTCGGTAAACTCAGTGCTACAAAACTGCGTATCGACATATCTATTTTCTGCCAACGGTAACCAAATTTTGGTCAGGACACCCCTAAATGTAAGCAAACCATACGCCTATTCTTTTGCAAAGAAAAGTAGCCATATAGTGTTTTACGCACTGGTAGTTTTGTGGTTTCTTCAATTCACTAATTCTGCAAAGATAAAATGCTGGCGCATCTGATAACATTACTAGAGAAATATAGCTGTAATTACCTTTATGGAATCACGACAATCAAAACTCGAAAAAGAGCTCGTCACTCTTCGTATGAAGCATCGTGATCTAGACTACGCTATCGAACAATTGCAACGAGATGCTTTGTTTGACCAATTGCAGTTACGTCGACTCAAAAAAAAGAAGTTAACGTTGAAAGACACCATCACGAAATTAGAAAGTGCCGCTATACCTGACCTACCGGCTTGACACAAAGTCACCTCTTAACATTGGGTGAAATACATACCAATAGGCGTTTAAATGGCTAATGCGAAGCCCCATCTATTTTGAGGTAGCTCACCCATTTCTAATAGTTCTGATGGGATCAATGCCATGAAAAAATTTACCGTAATCACAACACTTATGTCTTGCCTGGTAATCAGCGCCTGCACTCAAGAAACTCAAAATCAGTTTAGCCGGGCTGTACAAAACTGGACTCGTACTAATGGTGTACTTGAAATTTACGCTGGCGAAAGATTAGTAAAACAATTTTTAGATATCGATAAGCTCACTACTACGGTTTCAACTCAAGCCCACTCTCCTCGACCTTACCGCTACGGCTACGGCGTAATCGACCTAAATCTAAACGGAAATATAGATGCTGGAGAAAAAAAGGTTTGCTTCTAATTTAGTGACTACTCCACTTCATATGTTTTCTTCGAGTCACCAAGTTAGCGTTAGCTTTTAAAATACCCACTTTTATTTTTTGCGCACCATAATTGCGCTAGCGCTATACTTACGCATCCTAGCGTAAACCTGAGTCAACTCCTTTCACCAACAATTTGAATCTAGCGCCAACACACATTAGCTTCCCTTCATTTGTAGCAAGGCATGGTGCGGCCTTGAGCATATTTGCGCTGCTCGCATTCCTATGGCTATGGGACGTATTAATACTCGATAAGAGCCTAAGCGGCTTCGATATTATTCTCGCTGAAGAAGGCTGGAATACAGAATATCCCTGGCTCGGTGTCCATGATCATGGTTTGATCGACTCCCCAACTGCTCACCAACCTTTCCGAAATATAGAATGGTCGGCGTTCCGCCAAGGCTTAACGCCAACATTTAACCCTTACATTTTTTCTGGAACCGAGTGGAAAGGTGCTGGAATTGGAGCATTCCTTACCTCATTACCTCAAGTTTTAACCGATACCGTAAACGCACTCGATTGGGTGTTGTGGCTTCGTCTAACCGGCGCGGCATTCCTGATGTATCTTTGCGCTCTTGCTTTCAGGGCGAATCGGATAGTTGCCGGATTTACCGGGGTCGCGTGGGCATTTAACCTACATCAACTCGTTTGGCTACAATTCCCGCAGCATTTGAGTACTAAAATGTGGATCCCGGCAGTGTTTGGGCTGGGGTTTTTACTACTAAAAGGTGCCCGAGACAGGCTCAGTTTACTGTTGTTTGTGACGGTTAATCTTATCTTTGCGACTTCGGGGTATCACCAAATTGTTTTATATACTTATTTAGCATTTGGACTGTTTTTTAGCCTATATTTAGCGTTTGAGCGCAGTCTTCCTTGGCGAGAACGCCTCAACTCATGGGTCCTACTGCACGGGCTAATTCTGGTAGCTTCAATATTTTGGGCTATATCAATGCTGGTTGAAGCTAGCATGATCAACGAAGGCCTGCGCGGCGCCCAGAACTGGCGTGGTATGGAAGAGCTAACCGAAGCTAATCTGGATACAGGCATACAAAGTCTGCTTGCGTTTTTCCCCCCTTTTGAGGAAGTAAAAAGACTGTATAACCCATTTTTCTATGGCGGCGTGAATCTTGAGTATTTTAAAAATCCACATTCAAACAACGTTGAATATTTAGGCTACGCCGGAGTACTGACTGTTACTTTTGCGTTCGCCAGTATTGCTCTACTGACCCAGCCCCAACAACGGCCGATGTTTTTGGCTGCATTACTAACATTTTGTGTGGTCATTGCCGCTATGTATCGCTCACCGCTAATGAGCTGGTTTATGTTGAATATTCCACTTGGCGGTAAGGGTAATTTCACCCGCTTTATAACGCTGGAATTATTTTTTCTATGTTTGTTCGCTGGTTGGGGGCTAACTTGGCTCAGTCAACAGGCCGAAAAATTCAGTGGCTTCACTAAGGCAATTTGTGTGGCAGTTCTCGTCACATTACTTATACCCATTGTGGGTAATTTCGTCGGGCAAGAATATCCGGTCACATTACTTCTTCGCCCAGCTGCACTGTTGATAGGGTTTGCCATATTCGCTGTCATATTTATTTCCATAGCTCGCAATAAGCTAGGGCCGTGGGCAGTAGAATATGGCTTAGCTGCGGCAGCATCCGTTATTCTTATCGCTGACCTTTATCAAGCTGGAGCAGGGCTGAATACCCGACTCGATAATCAATATATTTTCTCGACGAATAGTACCCTTCGATATATTCAAGCCGATGATTCGATCTTTCGGGTAGCGGTCGAGTCACAACAAAATGACTATCACTCCAATGTGCTGAGTTTTTACGGAATCCCGGAAGTATCCGGTTACCTGACCGTATTACCCAATCAGTATGATCGATTTATGGCCTCTGCCGCCCCCAATACCGTGGTTAGCTTGAATGGAATTATGCGATTGGTACAATCCCCTATTGCACTCCTGGCCCAGCTAAACGTGAAGTACCTAATTAGCGAACATGTCAGAAACGAACCGGAACTGGAATATCTGTTCTTTGCCAACAACCACCACCTCTATCAACTAAATAGTGTCGCGAATAGAGCATGGTGTGCTGAATCCATTGCCAGCTATGAGAATCAAGAAATGGTTCTATCAGCCTATGCTGATGCAATAGCCTACACAACCTATCCTGCCATGACTACCCGCGCTATTAATGATCTAAAAACAGGCGCATGTAAGGTAAGCTCCCAGCAGGCATTACTGAACGGATACCGAGTAACAATTACCTCAAGTGACTCTCAGCTCGCAGTATTATCTTACCCTTATAGTGAACGTTGGCACCTTACTGTCAACGGCATTGAGACAAATTACTTTCAAGTAAATGGTAATTCAATAGGGTTAAAGCTTGGGGCCGGGCAAAACCAGATAGAACTGCAACACAGAGACAGTCTGATTATCTCCAGTAATGGAGGATTGATACTATTCGCGCTGGCTTCCTGTATTTTGGTATGGCGCCGTCGAAACACATTTGCGGGTCAGCTAATCATGCTGTTCGCGGTAATAATTTTTGTTCGCACATCAACGCTGATACCCGGCATACAAAACGACTCGATACTAGAGCGTAGCGCCATCAAAAACACCTTACCCGTACTAATTGTTGCTAAAGAAGAACATACCCTAGAGTCAGTCTCTACCGCGCTAGTACCGAACAAGGAAACCACCTTCCAACTAGCAGTTTCAGCATCCAAGATAGGGCGGCTACGCATTCTGCCCGCATTGTATGCGCGCGATCATCTACAACAGCAGTTAAAAATAGAAATTAAAGACCCGGCAGGAGAAAGTATTTTTTTGAATCAGTTCGATGGCAGGCAAGTAATGGATAGCAAATGGCTGGCGCTAGACCTACCGCAGAGTCGTGACCTCAATGGTGAGCTGACCCTTGTGATTACTTTAGTTGGTGATGAACCCGAACCAGTTTCGCTTTGGCTGGATGCCGATGGTCAAGCCACGCACCAGATATTTTCCGAATACTCAGCAAACAAATAATTTTTAAGCTATTTACTCGCGAGCAGGGCGCTCAAGAAGAAGTTTCTCCCGGGTTTGCGCAAATGTCGATGCAGTCCAATCAAGTAATCCATATAAGCGGTGAACGCCGCGCCTGAAAGCGCGAATGTTACTAAAAAGTGAAGGTGTAATTACTCTAGTCCCCTCTTAGACAATTATTTAGAACGAACATTAGCAGCTAAATACTCTTTCTTGGTATCCATATCTGGGAAAAACTCATCCAGATGCACTGACAAGCCGTTGCTCTGCACTATACGAACATCATGCCTTTTGAGATCTCGTGGGGAAGAAACACCGCAAGAATGGGCAATTAGACCTAAGCCATAACGCATACGCTCTACAAAATTTTTCACCCGAACAGACTTCTCAGCTGGGTTCAAACCTTTTTGCAGGCGTTTATTATGCGTTGTGATTCCGGTTGGACAAGTATTTTTATTGCATTTCATGGCTTGAATACACCCTAATGCAAACATAAAACCTCGTGCAGACACCACATAGTCAGCACCCGCACAAAGCGCCCAAGCCACATCGGCCGGTGTCACTAATTTACCCGAACTAATCACACGAACCCGCTCTTGCAAGCCATATTCTCGTAGAATATCTACGAGAATCGGCAGCGATTCAAACAACAATACCCCTACGTTATCAATTAACGGCATTGGTGCGGCACCAGTACCTCCATCACCACTATCTATAGTAATAAAATCAGGTGCGCTGGCGATGCCACGTTTATGTATTTCTTCGCATAACTCCTCTAACCACTTTTTGGCACCGAGTACAGTCTTAAAACCAACTGGCTTGCCGGTTACTTCGCGAATATGGCCAATCATATCGAGTAAGCTTTGTACCGAATCAATCTCAGGATGCCTATTGGGTGAAATGCTGTCTTCTCCAACAGGAATACCTCGAATTTTGGCGATCTCTTCACTAACTTTCACCCCAGGTAGCATACCTCCGTTTCCAGGTTTTGCTCCCTGCGCCAGTTTCAATTCAAACACACGTACATTTTCATGCGCAGCGACTTCCCGAAGCTTATCATCTGAAAGTTTGCCACCTTTATCACGAACGCCATATTTCGCAGTACCGATCTGAAACACCAAATCACAGCCACCTTCTAAATGCATTTCGCTTAGGCCACCCTCGCCGGTGTTGTACCAACAATTTGCAAGCTTGGCACCTTTTGACAACGCTCGTATAGCAGGCCGCGATAAAGCCCCGTAACTCATACCAGATATATTGAACACCGAGTTTGGGTGATACGGGTTCCTGGCACCAGCACCGATCGTTAAACTGGCGGTTTCAGTACTGTGCGTATCAAGCGACGGAAACGCAGCATTAGCAAAAATAAATGATCCTGTCGTGTTCAGTACTTTGGTTGATCCAAACGCAACGGTGTTATCGTGACCTTCAGAAGATTTATTAATCCATTCCCGTTGTGCCCGATTGAATGGCATCTCCTCGCGATCCATCGCGAAAAAATACTGGCGAAAAAACTCGCCTAGGGTATTAAACAAGTTGCGAAATCGGCCAACCACGGGGTAATTCTTTCGGACAGCATCTTTCGTTTGGCTAACATCGATTATAAATAGAACGATAATAACTAAAACCGAAATGCCCACGGCAAATGCGAACGCGTTTGCCAAAAAAACTAATGTATTTGTCACCGATACCCCCACTGATAGATCACTAATTTCCTACTGCGACAAGTGTAACTCTGTTCGCGCCTTTATGCGGATTTACATGGAAAGATGAAGACCTGTTAAATATCCGATATATTGCACACTATCTGGAATCAAAAACGCTAGGGAAACACTTTGAATTGGTACATTGCTGCTGTTAAAAAATACACCGTATTCGTTGGCCGTGCCAACCGAGCTGAATATTGGTACTTTTCCCTTGTTCACACACTCGTATCGATATTACTTTCAGTCCTTGATTTTTCGTTAGGTTATGCACACCTTTTAATTGGAGTTGGTTTATTAAATGGTGTTTATACTCTGGCCGTTATGCTGCCAGTAGCCGGAGTAACGATCCGCCGATTACATGATACTAATCGCAGTGGATGGTGGCTATTAATCGCGTTCATCCCACTCCTAGGGCTAATTGCGCTGCTAGTAATGCTTACCCTTAAAGGTACCGACGGTGAAAACCCTTATGGTGCTGATGCGGCGCTGGAACCTATCTAAACGGAATACAAGCAAGGTGCATCCGATAAAATCTATTCCCGTAGTGGTTTCACTACTGGCAATCAATGTTGCGATATTCGCGACTGACGAATTTTTAAAGACCGGTATAGGTAATCATCTGACCCTGCATTCTTGGTTAAGCCCAGAGTTCATGCCGAGCCAACTCATTACCTATATGTTTGTGCATGGCGGATTTACTCATTTATTCTTTAATATGTTTGCGCTGTGGATGTTTGGTCCATATTTGGAACGTAGCTGGGGACCTAGCCGATTCGTTATCTTTTATCTTTGTTGCGGTGTAGGCGCCGCAGTTTTACAACTATGGGCCAACGAATTTCAATTTAACGATATTTACGCCCTGTTAATCTCTAATGGATTAAGTGGTCCCGAGCTGCAAACAATTTTGGAAAGCGGTCGATACTATCCGGAACAAGTCAGCGTACCTGACGAGACCATGAACAAATTTTATGGCTACTACCACGGTGGCCTGGTAGGCGCCTCGGGTGCGATCTACGGATTACTTGTAGCCTTTGCCGTAATGTTCCCAAATGTAAAACTCGCACTCATTTTTTTCCCGGTACCCGTCGCAGCAAAATATTTTGTACCGGTACTGTTATGTTTAGACCTTGCAGCCGGAATCACCGGCGTTACGTTATTTAGTGCCAACATTGCGCACTTTGCGCACTTGGGTGGAGCGCTTATTGGCTTTTTGTTTATGATCGCCTGGCGCAAACAAGTTCGATTTTTTTAATAAGTTAACATCAGAAGATAATTATGGACCCGCTAACACAAGGCACGCTAGGTGCGATCGGCGCCCAAAATCTTGGCCACCTCGCCATAAACTCCCCTACTAAATATAAGCAATTAAAACTTGCCGGAATACTCGGTTTTTTAGCAGGTCTGAGCGCCGATTTGGATGTGTTGATTAAGTCAGAAAGCGATCCTCTACTAGCATTTGAATATCACCGTCAATTTACCCACTCACTTATATTTATACCATTTGGCGGCCTACTTAGTGCAGTCATCCTGTTCTATCTATTCAGTCGACGCTGGAAATTAAGCTTTCAAATCACAACGCTCTACTGTACGGCTGGCTATGCAACTCATGCCTTACTCGATGCTTGTACAACCTACGGTACGCAACTATTTTGGCCCTTTAGCAATGTACGTATAGCCTGGAACACCGTTTCTATTATTGACCCTTTATTTACTTTGCCGTTGTTGGCACTAGTCATTGCTGCTTCTTTTCGCAATAGCATAACAATGGCTAGAATCGCTCTCGTATGGGTTTTTATATACTTAGCTTTTGGAATGCTTCAACGTGATCGCGCAGAGGAGGCCGCCTACGCTTTAGCCAATGAGCGAGGCCACCAAGCCGAGCGGCTAATTGCCATGCCAAGCATTGGTAATACGATCGTATGGAAGACTGTTTATCAGGTAGATAATAAATATTATGTGGATGTTGTGCGAACTGGTATCTCAATTTCTCGATATGAAGGCAGGCCAGTCGAAAAATATTCAGCGGATAGACATTTTCCGTGGCTAAATAGTGCCAGCCAACAAGCAACGGATATTCAACGCTTTCGCTGGTTCACGAATGACTATATTGGTATACACCCAGATGATGCCGGTCGAATTATTGATGTGCGTTATTCGAGAAACCCACTATCGGTCGATTCGATGTGGAGCGTACAGCCTGCAGAGAACAAGTCCGATAGAGAATATATAAAATACGTTGCTAGTCGTAGTGATGTAGATTCAGATCTAGGCGCATTATGGTCGATGTATAAGGGTCATTAGGCCTTAAGCAAAAGCCCGACTAACAACCATTTCAAATTCCATATCATGGATATTGGGTAAGTCTAACGATTGTGGTAAAGTTTATTCACATTCTGAAAAACGTGCTAGCTAAAAAACGGTTAGATAATTACCAACTGACCAAAAATAAATGCGCGCCTTTACGATTAGGACTTCTAATGCTAATAAAACCCAAACGCAACTCAGTTCGCACAATCACTGCTGGTGCAACAGTTGTCTACTTGCTAATGGTTTCGCAGCTCTCTGTGGCTCAGTCATGGGTGACTGATTCGGTTTGCCCAGATGATAATCATGCAAATTTTCACGCTTGCGCAATCGAAGCCGCGCAATCATTTAAGCCTGCGCTTACGGTAGACGGCCAACCAGATATGAGTGGTATTTGGCGACGCAGGTCAACAGCACATGAAAACGTACACGCCCACCCAAAAACGATTGATGATGGAGGTGGAGCAAGTTTTGTTGTAGATCCGCCAAATGGCCTTGTACCCATACAACCGTGGGCCGAGGCAAAACGCCGCCAAAATCGCCCAGAGTACGTGCACCCTAATGCAATCTGTCGTTTAAGTGGTATTCCGCTTACGATGTATATGACCGGAACCATGCAGTTTATGCAAAACGCGGAGCATTTTCTTATACAGGGTGAAGAGGCACACGCCTACCGGGTAGTTCCAGTCGATGCGCGCGACCATATCGGCCCAAGTATTAGCCTCTGGAACGGCGACTCAGTCGGGCGTTGGGAAAGCAACACGCTAATTATAGATACCAAAAATCAAAGTGCTTTGGCATGGCTAGACCAGCGTGGGCGCTTCTTTACAGACGAAGCTATCGTCGAAGAGCGTTTTACGCTAATTGATGCTGACACTATTCACTACCAAACGACTATTACTGACCCGAACGTTTATACTCAACCGTTTACTATGGCTCTAGCCTATCGACGCAGTACCGACGAGAGTTTTGAAATATGGGAAGAAGCTTGCTATGAGAATAACGCACTAGCTAGTAAGCAATTTAAGGCTGTAGGGTACGAAGTCTACCCGGGAATGTCTGGTGATGAAGCCAGAAGACTACGTGCAGCATGGGAAATAGAAGAGTCAGAATTAGCATTAGAGGAATCGGGATTATGAGCATTAAATCAATATATGTGTTTACGTCGATTATAGCTTCTGCATTATTCATAAGCACGTTGCCAGCCTCTGCGCATCACTCCATAGCACTACAATTTGATATGACAAAAACGGTGAGCATCGAAGGAGTTATCACCGGATTGGAATGGCGCAATCCACACGCTTGGCTAACCGTTGAAGCACCAAATAAAGCTGGGGAAATGGAGCTTTGGCAAGTCGAATTTGGGAGTGCTAATTCTCTTATTCGAAGAGGTTGGCGGCCTGATGACCTACCTGTCGGCACAGGAATTAAAGTACACGGTTTACCTGCCCGTGATGGGTCACGCACAATTGATGGGGAAGAAGTTACTTTATCCAACGGTAAAACCCTGTTAGATGGAAGCGCCCCAGGAGACCGATAATGATGATTATTTATAAAAACGGATTCTCTGTTAGCCGATTAGGTTTTTTAACTTTCATGGCAGTATCGGTATTTCTGATTCCACGGCTAGATATAGAGGCACAAGAATATACCCCACCACAAACATCTGATGGACAACCAGACCTACAAGGGGTTTGGCAAGCCATGAATACCGCTGTTTGGAATATTCAAGATCATTCAGCCGCGTATGGCGTTCCGGCTGGACAGGGTGTTGTAGTCGGTGATGAAATTCCCTATCGGTCATGGGCACTTGAACAACGAAAAGAAAATTTTCGTAACCGTTTTGCCGAAGACCCTGAAGCAAACTGCAAGATGGTCGGCGTACCGCGCATCACATACATGCCGTACCCATTTCAGATTTTTCAAGCTAAAGATCAAATCGTAATGACCTACGAGTGGGTTCATTCAATTCGTAACATACATCTGAAAGGGGAGCATTTACCTGGGCCAATCGAATGGTACATGGGCGATTCTCGCGGATATTGGGAAGGTGATACCCTGGTAGTGGACGTTGTGCACTTTACCGGTGAAACATGGCTCGATCGATCAGGAAATTTCCACAGCCCGAGCTTACACGTGATTGAGCGTTACACCCGCACTAGCCCTGATCATATGCTATACGAAGTAACAATTGATGACCCTGAGGTTTATACCGAGCCGTGGCAAATGAGTATGCCGTTGTATCGTCGTTTAGAATCAGATGTTCGGGTCCTCGAATATGAGTGTTACGCACTGGCTGAGGCAGCTACTTCTGCAGACTAACCAAGCTCCGTGAAGAAAATCAGTAACGGTAACCGGCAATCAAGGCTGAAATAATGCCGCTAACCATTTCCGAATAAATGGCTCAACGTTTTAATCGCCCTTTCTGGTTCTAAGGTTAAACCTCGGCAAGGCGCTCAACTACAAACGTCACACTTGAATCCATCGCCTCCAGTAGCGGACCAGGATAAACACCAATGGCTATGATGGCGATAGCTAGAGGAGTTACTGTGAGCATCTCTCTGAAATCCAGGTCGGTCAATTTTCTGGCAGCTTCAGTTCTTGGCTCACCAAATGCAACTCGCTGCAACATCCACAACATATAAGCTGCGCCCAATACAATGCCACCCATCGCAAAGACAACGAAGGCAAAATTCTGGTAGGAGACACCAACAAGAATCAAAAATTCTCCGATAAAGTTAGATGTTGTTGGAAGACCGAACGAAGCGACGGCGAACAGACTCAGAATAGCGACGAACCGAGGCATACGTTGCTGGAGGCCACCATAGTCAGCAATCGAACGACTATGGGTCCGGTCATAGAGTTGTCCGACAATCAAAAACATTGCACCGGTTGTAAGGCCATGGGTCACCATTTGCAAAATCGCACCTTCTACACCTTCGTTATTGAAAGAGAAAATTCCCAAGGTCACGAATCCCATGTGAGATACCGACGAATACGCGACAAGCCTTTTTAGATCCGTCTGTGCCAACGCCATATAGCCGCCATATAGAATTCCTGCGACCGACAGCCAGAGCACAAAAGGTGCAAAGCTATGCGCCATCTCAGGGAAAATCGGCAAACAAAAGCGAATCAAGCCGTAGCCACCCATTTTAAGAAGCACGCCTGCCAGAAGCACGCTACCTGCAGTAGGTGCTTCGGAATGCGCATCTGGAAGCCATGTATGAAATGGGAGCATTGGAAGTTTGATCGCAAATCCCAAAAACAGCGCGATAAAAATCCAGAACTCCGAATTCGGAGAGTAGCTGAATTGTGATAGAGCCTGAATGTCAAAAGTGCCAGCTTGAAGTGACAGGCCGAGAATCCCCATAAGAAGCAGCAAACTACCTGTCAGGCTGTAGATTACGTATTTTAAGCCAGCTGCGACTCGGTTGGGACCACCCCACAGCACAATCATAAAATACATGGGGATCATTGTGACTTCCCACATCATGAAGAAAAGAAACGCATCGAGCGCAGTGAAGACAACCAACATTGCCCCTTCGACAAGGAGAATCAGCATCATGAACGCTTTCAAACGTGTCGTAATTGATTCCCAAGAGCTCAGAATACAAAGTGGAGGGAGAAAAGCAGTCAGAAGCACCAACAGAAGGCTGATGCCGTCCACACCGACAGCATATTGAATGCCGAAGGTCGGCATCCATTCAACACGTTCGACGAATTGCTGACCGTTTTCGATAAGATCGAAGCTCATCCATAAATAGAAGGCAAGAGCCGCATTAATGAGGGTTGTTCCAAGAGCCGTATAGAGTACCCAGCTACGCTCTCGTAGAAACATCAGCGCCACCATGCCAATAAAAGGCACAGCAATCATCCAACTCAGTATATGGTCTGCAAATAGGGAGCTCATATCATTAACTATACCGTGATCCAGTAGAAAAACCCCAAGGCTATAATGAGCCAGAATACTATCACCAGTATGTTGTGTTGTAGAGTATGAGGCTCATATTTTCGTGCCGCACGCCTGGAAGCATCGACCCCTCGTCCTAATTCTTCGACCGGTTTTGATATGCCCGCTGTGTCCCCAAATTTTCCAAGCCAGAGGGCAGCGCTAATAGTCCCGGAACCTAATGTCATAACACGACTATCAACGGCAGAATCCAGTACCCCGAGTCGACGTGCAACGCTGAGAGTGGCGGAAGCAATTGAGCCTACAAAGCGGTCGATGATACTTTGGTCTATCTTTCTCCACATCCAGTTTGCAAAATTTATAGTCGATCCTACCAGAAACACGTCATATACTTCATCGAAATAGCCCTTATTCAAAAAGAAGACGTACAGCCGCTTCTTCCAGACGGGCGTTTCGAGTGACCGTGGTCGTGTGTGTCGAATATAAGCGATTGTCCATCCGGCAAGTGCAACAGCGAGAGGAATCAATATCCATATAGAGAATTCCACCGTTTCTCGAGATGGAATTCCACCCACGGCTGGTGAAAGAAAGCCTGCAAACCAGCGCCAAACTGCGACTAACACAGCAACCATAGCAGTCGCCAAAATAATCATCCCTAATACCTGTCGTCCGGAGAATAGTTTTGGCGTGACAGTGGCTGTGCCGTCTATTGCCCCCGGAGGACCACGACGAAAGACTGTTGTTATACTCCTGAAGAGATACATCGCTGTAACAAAAATGGTGCCAAGACTAACAATCCAAAGAACGACGTTCGCTTCCGTAAAATCCTGAGAAAGCCACAAATAACGATAGGGTCCAGAGAATATTATGAGTGGTGGTACCACCGACAGGATAAATGCACCGATGAAGAGACTTTTAGTTGCCGGCAACTTTGTATTGTCTTCTTCTTCAAGGTGGCGATGAGTATCGGCTAGAATATCTCCGGTCGATAAAAATAAAAACGCTTTAAAAAAGCCGTGAGCAATAAGATGAAAGATCGCCGCGACGAAAGCACCCACACCACAAAGCAGTGTCATAAATCCAAGCTGACTTATGGTTGAGTAAGCAAGTGTGCGTTTAACGTCAGTTTGTGTTAACGATACTAGCGCTGCAAACACTGCGGTAGTTGCACCTACTGCCGCAATCACCATCATCGCCGTTGGGGAAAGTACTATAATGGGACTTAATCGAACCAGTAAAAAAGGCCCTGCATTAACCATTGTTGCAGCGTGTATCAGTGCTGAGACAGGCGTTGGCGCTTCCATAGCAAATGGCAGCCAAACGTGAGCAGGCATTTGCGCAGATTTTCCAATTGCCCCACAAAATAGACAAAGTGTGAGTAAGGTAATGGATTGAGTCGAGTATTCACCACCTGCCTTTGCCAGGTTGAGTATTTCCGGTATATCGAGGGTCCCAAATGTCAGATAGGTGAGGATAACTCCTATCCCGAGCCCCACATCAGCGACCGAGTTCACAAGAAAAACCTTTGTAGCAGCTCGTGCTGCCGGAAGCCTCTCCGCATAATGTGAAATCAACAGATAAGAGCAAATGCCCATGACCTCCCAAAAAATAAAGGTCAAAAGCAAGTTGCTGCTCATCACAAGTAATGTCATCGCAGCGGTAAAAAGAGCAGTCAAGGCAAAGAAACGGCTGTGCCGGCGATCGCCGGTCATATAGCGTGATGAGTAAACCTGAACTATTGTGCTCACGCCGGTGACCAGAAGTAAAATTAATACAGTGAGTTGATCAATAAAAAAACCTAGATCTACTTTGAATTGTCCTACATCGAGAAATCGATAGAGCTGAACTTCAATTGCTCCGTTAGCTGACACGTTTATAAAGGCAAGAACAGATACTAGGAATGATGCAGCGACGGCTGGGATAACAATTCGGTGTCCTTTGCCTTGCAGGCGCTCGCCAAAAAGAGTAAGCGTAAGTGCTGCAGCAAGCGGAAGTAGAGGAATTAGAGTATAGATTGACATAGCTAATTCAAGCGCCTCCACTAGCCACGGATGCAAGTAGGAACTGAAAGATAGAATCGCTCATGAGCCCGAGAACAATCATGGACACACAAATAGTACCAAGACTTATACGCATTGATTTTGAAATCTCGATGGGCTTGAACTCTACTGATGCTGGCTGATGGAACCAGCATGCGAATATTCTAAGGAAATAACCAAGAGTCAAAAGAGTTGATGCGATTACAGCGAATGCCGCAAAATAGTGTTGTGCCTCAAGTGCACCAAGAATGATATTCCATTTGCCGAAAAACCCGCCAGTAGGAGGTAGTCCCACCATCGCTACAGCAACTACGACTAGCGCCGCTGTTAACCATGGGGACTTGCGGCCTACACCGCGTAATTGTTCGAGTGTGCTGGCGCGGTAGTAATGCAGAACAGCGCCAGCAATCATAAAGAGAGCGGCTTGCATAACAGCGTCATTGATAAGGTAAAACATACCGCCTACGAAGCCAGTGGCATTGCCGAGACTTACTCCAATGAGAATCAGACCGATATGACTGATTCCGCCATAAGCAAACATACGTTTGATGTCGGTTTGTATTAATGCCAGAGCCCCGCCGATTAAAGCAGCGAACACCCCAATCTCTTCCAACAATACCAAGACCGGCACATGGCTGACCTCGACCCCCGGGGTGATAAGTGAATACTCGATCCGCACCCAGGCTAGAAGCGCGACTTTCGTCACTGTCGACGCGAGCAATGGAGTAACCGACGAAGGTGCGTTTGCATAGGCATCTGGTAACCAGCTATGCAGCGGTATCAGTGCCATCTTAATCGACAAGCCAAGGAATATATAAATAAGTCCAGCAGCGACTGCGGTCGAGGTCATGAGTCCAGGAAGCACGAGTGCTATGTCCGCCATGTTTAATGTACCCGTAGCAACATAGAGATGACTCAGGCCGAGAAGATACAGTGTTGCACCAAACGAGCCGAGGAGTAGGTAACGGAGTGCGTAAACTAGCGATTTGCCTCCAGCAGCACCGACAAGCGCGTAACCGGTTAGTGCGGCCACTTCAAGAAATACGAAGACATTGAAAAGGTCCGCAGCAAATACAACACCAACAAGTCCCGATACGAGTATAAGAATCAAGGTGTAATATTGGACATTCTTTTCAAGCTTGGAGCTTACAACCACGCGACCATAGATTATCGAAATAAACGATACAAAACTTAGGGTTAAAATGACGATGGCAGCAAGTGGATCGTCTAACCACCCAATACCTACGGGCACTGCCCAACCACCAAATGCGTACTCGATCGGCCCTTCCGTCAACACGACCTGGAGGTTGACCATCGAAAGAATAAGCATAAGCCCGAAAGTACCTAAGGTGAGATGTTGGCACCACGATCGTCGCTTCGCCGCAAGAATAGGCATCGATACGCCCATAACAAATGGCACAAGAAAAAGTAAAATTGGCAGGTGACTGCTCATCCAAGCTGCTCCATCACTTCGTCTTCATCGAGGCTACCGAACCTTTTGTGAATTGCCGATACCAGAGCGAGTGAGACACCCAGTGTTGCAATCTGAACAACGATCGCAGTTACTGTTAAGACGTGCGGGAGCGGATTCGCATAATCCAGAGGATTTACTGAGGTCGTACCCGATAAAATGATAGGTACAGTTGCACCTTCTTTAGCGCTGAAAGCGACCAAGAAAAATATAACACTGGTCTGGACAATATAAAGGCCAATGAGTTTCTTTACTAAGTTTGGGTGGGCTGCCATGATGTAGATACCCCACAAAAACAATATAACAAAGACAATAAAATTTGGCCGTTGTAGCCAGGTTTGTAATAGTTCAACCATGAGTGCCCTCGTCTTGCGGAATTTCGTCGTCATCAAAAGACAGACTGATTGCGATAGATACACCTGTGACAGCAACATCTACAGCTACGCCGATTTGAGTAAGCATTATGCCAATGAAATGTTGGGATGCTTGGTCAAGATTCGGGATCTGTAGATATGTGTAATTCAGAAATTGGCCCCCACCAATCATGCAGAGCCCACCGACGCCAGCAAAGATCAATAGGCCCAGTCCGTCACCGTGAAGAATGTTCCTGGCCATAGTGCTGTCAGGGGAATCAATTCCGAAAATGAGGATCGCAAGGATCATACTGGCTGCGATGACAACCCCACCTACAAATCCACCGCCTGGCCCAAACTGGCCAAAGACGAGAACATAAAATCCGAAGAGTTGCGCAACAGGAATGACGATACGGCCAAGCGTGCGCACAATAGCACTGTCGTGTGGGCGAATCATTAATTACCCTTCCTGAGTATTAAGGCGCAGGCGATCCCTGCAGTAAAAATGACGATAGTTTCGATAAAGGTATCAAAGGAACGATAGTCCATGAGAACAGCGGTGACTACATTTGGGGTCCGCGTATCTGCAAGGCTATTTTGCAAAAAAACAGGTGATATGTGCGTACTTGCCGCTGAATACGCATCTCCAAACGCGGGGAGATCGCCGGCACCGTAAAGAAGTAAAACCCCCAATAATGGGAGACCTATAATTGCGGGCCAAGGCATAGGTGGACGGCGTAGATGATTATCCTTCTCTGTTGTACGGAATAACGTGAGCAGGAAAAACACTGTAGCTAGTCCCGCACCGACAACAGCTTCTACAAATGCTACATCAACAGCACCGAGCAGAGCCCACACAAGTGCTAAGGCAAAACTATAAGAACCGAGAATGAATACTGCCGAGATGAGATCCTTCACCAAAATTGCTCCTCCCGCTGTTATCACCAACAAAAATAGAAGTGGAAGTTCGAATGTCATTTGTTTTCCTTTTTTGAAGGTCGTAAGCCAGATCGATATGCGGCGCGAATAGTAGCGTGAGAGATGACCGGGTTCAGCAGATAAACGAGGATCAGTACGACTATAATTCTGAGAAAGTTTATGGTAAATCCTTCGTACACGGCAAGACCCAGAAGCACGAATATGGCACCCAGTGAGTCAGTTAGAGATAATGCATGGGCGCGTGAAAACACATCCGGTAACCGCAGTATTCCGATCGAACCGATAACTAAGAAAACAAGCCCGATAACGATGAGACTAATGGCTAACCAAGTCATTTCTCTGATGCTCCTCTTTCTTCGAGGAATTTGGCAATGGCTAGGGCACCAACCAGATTCAATAGTGCGTATCCTGTAGAAATGTCGATGAACATATCAACCCTCTCAAATAGCGTGCCGATAACCACAAGTAGCACGATTGCTTTAGTTGAAATCCCGTTCAGTCCCAGTACTCGATCAAAGACACTGGGCCCACGCACAACGCGATAAAAATACACGAGCATTAACAAGGTCAATGTAATGAGGACAAAGAAAAAGAAAGTGGTCATTATTGGTCCCCCTTTGCTAAGAATAAGTGGCTTACTTTAGCGTCGTATAAGCCATTAACCAAGTCTTTGCATGAAGATTTATCAATGGTGTGCACCACGAGTTCACCAGGTGCAACTTCCACTGTGATAGTCCCTGGCGTTAAGGTAATTGAGTTACCGAGCACTACTAATTCTCCATCACTGGTGAGTTGCGTTTTGTGGTGAATGAGTTCAGGTGCGATAGGAAGCCCGGGGTGAAGAATAAGTCGACTCACATGAAAGCTGCTTTTCAGGATTCGGCCGAATAGCCACGGCACGTACCCAAGCACCGCTAACCAAGATATCCGTCTCACATGCAGCGGGCCGGCTGGCGTAAACCACGAAATCATGCTGGCGATAATCGCTCCTATCGTGATGTGAATCAGATTATAGGATGCTGACAACACGAGCCAGAGGACAAAAAGTGCAATTGCAGCGAATATTCTCATACCTCTACCGACTCCCAGGTGGCGTTTTTGTTATAACGCTGAAACTCGAATGAAACAGGATTAAACGCTACAAGGTTCACCCACTCGTTGTGAAAAAACTGCTGCAGCACATCGTGCTTACCTATGATAGCGCCAATAATATTCGGCTCTGCTTCAATAATAGTTAGCAGGCGCATTGGCTCGTGGTTATGAATCTCACCGTTATTCATTGTCTGCAGTGGAAGCCCGGTTGCCAAATCACTTTGAGCGCCATACATTAGGCCAACACCCGCGACAACGTTATGAATGACTTTGCTGCCACTGCCGTAATTCCAGGGGTCAGTCGCAGAAAAATAATGTTCCATATTAATCCACTCGCCAACAACCAGTGGAGCCGTCATGATCTTTTCTAGGATTGCTCCTTCTGGGTCGGATTCAGCATCATAAGAATGCAAAAAACATCTGCCGCCTAAATCTATCCCCTTGGTCATGGTTCTGCGGCCGATGATGAATGCGGCATTGCCAGACAAACCCCATTCAGGACGTGGATTGGCCCAATCAAAACCTCTTGCTTCAACGTGTGCGTAGGCCTCTTTCGCTGTCATACCGTTGGGGGTTCCTGGAATGCGACTGCAGCGATCGAGTGCTTGTTGTTCCCCACCTTCTTTAAATGCTAGGCGGAGCGTATTTAGATCGTCTTGATGACTAGCCGGAACGTCCTGGAGATCGTAGAGTGAAATTCGGTCCGAGTTGGTGTCATGTTTTGCAGGTAAAAACCAAGTGTCGTCGGGAATATTAAGCCCGCGTTTAGCTAATTCAATGCGAATATCCGGATGATTTCCCATTGCTGCAAAGGTGCGTGCATTTGGGTCACCAGGCCGCCCACCACACGCGCCACAATCAAGCGCCGCATAGTAGGGGTTATTATCAGAAGTACTGCCGTGGCCGCATAGCACAATAAAGCGACCTAAATTCTCTGTGAGGCCGATCGTGCGTAGCCCATTCTCGACAAAGGTGGCCTGTTGCTCGACACTATACCCTCGAGTTAGTTCGATAGGCTGTCCAGTAACTTGTGGCGGCTCTCCCTTTTCGACGCCAACGGTGATCTTTGTTGCTACCGGCAGTACGAACCAACGACTCAATGCCTGCATTAAAAGTTTGTAAGGCCTTCGAAGCATGGTTTTGCCTAGAAGGCCAACACTGAAAAAAATTCCGAGTACGTCAACCAGTAAAAAGGAAGCTACAGGGCTGTGCTTCATTTTATGAAAAAGATGGTCCCCGAATTGTTGCCAGCGCGAACCTGAAGCATAGTTTTCAAGCGCTTGTTGCTGTCCTTCGCGCGGAAGCTCCAGGAGCGCGTTTGACGGCTTTAGGAGCACTGGACAAAGATCGAACGACTCATCTTTATCATAACTACGGTGGTTCATTGGAATACCAAAAAATCCGGCGTAGCCAAATGTTTCGACCGACCCCGCTTGCTCGAAATGCCTACGAAATGGCTCGGAGCGAACGTCGATGCAAAATACTGCCTGTGCAAGTGGTCGCTTACTTGCTGACCGATCATCACTACGATTTTCAGCAAGTTTTGACAGAAGATTATCTCGGTAAGAGTCTTCGTACGCTTCGAGCCACACCGGTGAGTGCAGCTCGGCAGGAAACCCATCAAGCCAGCCAAGCATTGTCATTGCATTTTCTTTAGTCATTTCACGCGCTAATTCCATATCAAACCCTAGAAATTGAAGCAAATGAAACAAACGCCACCCATCCCGACACACGGCTTGCTTATTCTGACTGACTAGTGCAGCGGGAACATCGCTGCGGTTTTCAAGATGTTGAGTAATTGCTGGAAGATTGCCATCGACGTTCCACTCACGCCGTGCTTGAATACCCGTAAGCTCGGTTTCGTAGAATAGTCTGACGGCAAGGTAGTGCACGATATCAATCGGACAGGCTTTTTGAATTGGATCTTCAGGATTTAATCCACGCCAACGAATCACTCCTGTCCAACCTGAAAGCTGAGCAAGTACTCGTGTTAAATAATCTGTCCAGCGGGCCTCGGGAATTTGAAGAGCTTTAAGGGAAAGGAGGATTGCGCTATTTGGGTCTTCTGGGAGGGCGGCAACTTTCGCCGAGAAGTCATTGATGCCTAATAGTCGGCCACTTGCATCGAGTTGGGCCAGTTCTCGCCACGCGGAATAAAAACCTAAACGCTTATCCGGCATTGCCCATCCGGCCATCCCTTCATCAACAAACGACGATACCCACTTGATCATTTGCTCATCAATAGTTGTGACTATGACGGAGTCTGTCAGATCGTCGAGCCAGTCACTGAGAGTGCGGCGAAATGGTAGCTCTACTTTATAAACTTCATCATTTAACGTGGCCGCTTGGTGATCGCCAATTGAATTATTGGCAAGGTCTAGTATTGACAGCACTTGTTGCCAAAGCACACCGAGATTAACATCCGCCGCAGCATCAGCTCGGGGACGCTGCAGCGCATCTTTACTTGTGAATTGCCAGTCCAGTATTGCTGGTTCAAGCGCTTCAATTCCATGCAACAAATGAATACGCTGAACTTCCGCTGCGGTGATAGCTTTTGATGCTAGTAAGATAGAGGCATCTGACTTTGGCCCAAGACGGGCCAGAGCCCGATTGACATTTGCTTCGTCAATACGCCCTGTTTTGTAAAAGCCGCGGTATTCCCCATTTGGCAGATAGCCCTCGGCGCCAAACAGGTTTTTTGCCTGTCGAATCGCTTCATCAAATGGAAGGTGCTCAAACCCATGGATCGGGTTGTGATGCACAAACCCTTTCATCGGCCAGAACTGAGATATCGGTTCTGCCGCCTCTTCGATAGCGTGTTGCAGTGAACTTATAGCGCCCATCAGTCAAATTTCTTCCTTGCAGCTAATTGGTGATCAGATAGCTTACGATGTCCCTCAAGTCCTGCAATCGACAGATCGCGATCGCTTTCTTCAAACTCACTCTTAAGGGAATCCAGGTTAGCCATGACAGTATGGTCAACAAGTTTTGCGCTCGACAGATCGACGATGACTTTATTTTCGCTTTGCCCGCCAATTTTATTTTTAAGCGCGATCCAGGTGCTAAAAACTGCAGAATTATGGACCTTGACCGTAGCAGTGCCACTTCCATCATTTTCAAGTTTAATGCTGGGCTTGAACAAGGAGACGACAGGTGCACCATTGATGATATGAATAATAGCTTTTACCAGTATTCCGATGCCGATCCCGACTAGCAGGTCGGTTGCCAACACGCCGATAATTGTCGATACAAAAACGATGAACTGTTCGCGACCCACCTTATACATATGGATAAATTCTTGCGGAGCTGCGAGCCGAAACCCGGTAAATACCAGCATAGCCGCGAGCGCAGATAGCGGAATGCGATTAATTAAGGCTGGTATGAGTGCTACAAAGGCAAGCAGGAACAAACCGTGAAACATGTTTGCAAATCGCGTCCGCGCACCGTTATCGATATTTGCTTTACTTCGCACGATCTCGGAAATCATCGGTAGACCGCCAATGAATGCGGCTACCGTGTTGCCGACACCAACCGCGAGAAGGTCTTTGTCGAGATTTGTTTTGCGACGCCACGGATCAATCTGATCAACAGCCTTTGCGCTCAACAGAGATTCGAGACTACCGATGAGAGCGAACATGATTATATATTTGATGCCGACTGAAGTCAGAACCCCCGAAAAATCAGGAAAGGCGATCGCGCTGAACATATTGTTCGGTACGTCGACGAGGAAGCGCGGACCAAGTGAATGCTCTTGTCCTCCAAAAGCAATGATGTGCTCAGTGCCTATTTCAAAATACATACCTAGGGGAACCGCGATAAGTAGCGCGAGCATTGGAGCCGGAATGATTTTCAGTGTTGGGTTCTTGATAAACTGGAAGCCGACCATAATGGCCAGACTAATGCCGCCTATTAAGGCAATAACCGGGTTCATTTGCGCAAAATAACTTGGGATCGCAGCGAGGCTCTCCAATGGCCCACCTTCAGCCTGGACGCCAAGCATGATGGGTAACTGGGATGCGATAACGATCACGCCAATAGACGCGAGTAATCCATGAACCGCAGAGGTCGGGAAGAACTCACCTAGGATCCCGGACTTGAAGAGACCAAAGAGAATCTGGATGACCCCTGCAGCAACACCAACGCCCAGAGCCAAACGGTAAGCCTGAAAATCCGCAGAGGGATCAGCTCCTCCGGTAAACCCAAATTCCGTAACACAGCCAAGGGCAATCACAATGAGTCCAGCAGCAGGTCCTTTGATCGTCAGTTCCGAGTTGCTGATAAAAGCAGACAAAACCCCACCAACAATTGCCGTGAAAATACCCGCAATCGCTGGATAACCGCACGCTAGTGAGATCGCGAGACATAGTGGTAACGCTATTAGAAAAACAAGGAAACCTGATACCATATCAGCTTGCCAGTTTCGTTTTAGGCCATCTAGTGTGCCCAATGGAACATCGGTTATTGTTTTATTCATATCATTCTTCCTTTTTTTATGTTTTTCAGTACAACATCAACAAATCAATTAAATTGCTTGATTACAGCTATCTCCATAAAAGCCGAACATCTTCCACGGCTTTACTCAATTCTTCGGCATCGTGTGAGCGCGTGTCTAAAAATTGTAGCGCCTTAAGGAGCCAACTGGCCAGAACTCGATTCGAGAGCGTGTAGTGAACACTGCGGCCTTCGCGTCGCTGTTTGACGAGTTTCGCATGTCGAAGAACACTCAAATGCTGAGAAACTTTTGGTTGGGGTACTCCGAGAATTTCAACCAGAGTGTGCACATCAAGTTCCCCTTGATGACCATGAGCAAGTTCCTCGACGATACGAATTCTGCACTCGTGACCGAGAGCACGAAAAGTCTCTGCGAGCTCTTGGGCAACAAGTAATCGTGCAGGCATTATTTGTCTTAGACTATATATGCATATATTCTGATTTAACGATAATGGAATCGTAACATTAATTTAACACTAGTCATAATTTTATTTTTTGTTTTTGATCAAACGCGCATTCAATGAGTCGCCCTCCAGGGAATGACAATAAAAGCTAGTCTCTAATAGCGCTATTCTTGCCAAACATTAGCGGGGCGCTGACGAAGAGGTGGCACGCAAACATTTTCAATAAACTCATAGCCAGCTGTGTACAGTTTTGTCCTACTAATAGTCCACGGCTCGGCTAAAAATTCCGGATCCGTTACCGTCATTTCTATTTTTAGCTGTGTTCCAAGTTCGGGATCATCAATACGAGTAAAAACCTCCGTTACCCGTATTTTATCACTCAACGGTCTACCGCGATGCCCGCTTGCATTCGCAAGTAAATTAACTGTTTCAATGATTAGTGAATCCCCTTCATAGCGAGCAACTGAATCTCCCAAATGACTACGAACCCCTGATTTTGGCAATTCATCACCAAAAAATATCGCGCGACGGCCTCCATACTCTTCATATTCAATAACCACATGATCCGGATATTGTGTGATTATTTGTCCATAAGGAGTATATCCACCCTGTCGTACCACACCCGGAGGATCACAAAATACCTGCGGGTCATTTTCTATATCCCACGCTTGTAACGCAGCGAGGCCTAACTCGTTATATGGTATATCGGGATCATTTCCATCCGGCCCGCCTATAGCCGAAAGAGATATATGCCTCGTAGTGACGCCAGTAAAGTTTGGTTCGCCGCTAGGTAAGTTTGGTGATAAAAACGAAATTTCTACTGTTTCAACTGGCATATCTTTAGTGACTTTTACACCGCTAAATGCGACTGTTGGGTCTTCACCTGGATCAAGTTCAGCGACTACGCTCCCGGTACTTCCATCAAGTAGCGCCATTGTGTCAATCCAAACCATCGGAGAGCCGTCTAAGGTAGAGTTTCCAGACACGCGAATGGTATCGCCTACCTTTAGACTATCTGGCTTCCAGCCAACGCGCCGCCAACCAGTAGCGGATGGACCCTCACTCATCCAATTAGTAACACTACCATCTTCATTAGTTACGTCTAGATAAACAAGCACATGAGGATTCCTAAATAGAAACTCTGTTACCACCCCATCAACGCTAATAGTTTCATCGGCGCTGAATGTTGAAGTGGATGAGTGATGCGCAAAAACAATCAGACTGTTAAAACCTAGAGCTAAAAACACAAGGAATTTTAAAAATTCATTTTTCATTTGATACCCTCATGTGTTTCTAAACTTTGAATTGAGCCCATTGATTATCAACTCTCTTTTTATATTGCTGTCTAATCTAATGTTACGTAACGCGTTAAAAATGCAACTTCCTTTTCGCTAACGTATTTGCTCATTTCACGGCTAAACTGCTCTAAAGAATCGTAAGGTCGATACTCTTCAAACTCGTGCGCCAGTCG
>JAQWNC010000011.1 GCA_029246505.1 Arenicellaceae bacterium | reverse complement strand
AGGTTAAATACTAGTCAGATATCCTCTGCGCACGAATACCAATTCCCGGGCCAGCTACAAACTTCCGTGCTCCGACCACTCCGATAAGGGACTCCCAAGGCTCGGGTAGTGGTACATCATCTCCCAGGGATAGGAATTTTGCAAAGAGTCCATCTCTTCCGATCACCTCCTTGCATGAGATGCCAACCGCGTGTATCTGGTAGGTCCCTTTCTGGAACAGTCGGGTTTCGATCTTTGTATCTTTAGAAACCTTTAAAGTCCCGCAAGGGGGGACCTGTGGCTGCGCTGATACAGAAACCGAAACCGAAACACCTATAGTAACTATAGCCAACCAGGGTTTAAAACGAGATGTTTTTAAGCTCATAACAACTCCATCTAATAATTATTCTATACTTTCTGAGAATAAGCTGAATTAATGCTCTAACTTTTATAGTAGATTGCTTGGGAGGAATATTAAATGGATATAACTGAAATTCAAAATCAACTTCGGGAATTCGCATGACACAGATTAGGATGTTTATGGCTTATTTGTTGCTCGTAACTATCAACTCGGCCGACGCACAGGATAGGTATTACGACGCACCAAACCACCTTTGGGATACTATGAGTAAGCTGGAAGAAGCCTATGAATTTATTAGCTATACAGGGCAGCCGTCAGAAAGTTATAAACAACATGTAATTGCCAATCATATTTCTGTTTATGCCCCTGATAGTTATGCCCACATAGCAGATAGAATAGTCGCAGCCTACCAGCATGGCGGCCAAATACTAGAAAATATTTGGCAGGTTGACTCGTTTGAAGACGTTATTGTTTTTTTGGTGGCGGATATTAAAGAAAATTCCAATGCCCAAGCACATACAACGGAAGTTTTTCATGGTAGCTCAATATTTGCTGACTCGTCACTAGTTATCAATATTGAGTTTGACCGTGACTATATCGAATCAACCTTCCTACATGAATATGCGCATGCACTGCAAAGGATGGGAGGTGCAGCTCCCAGATTTTTTAGTGACTATGAAAACACCCAAAGGTGGTATACGGAAGGTAGCGTCCAACATGCGGGCCTTCTAACAGGAATCCCCGATGACTGGATCGATAAAGAACACCTTTATCAGGATTCTAATGGCAGAGGTAGATTTTCCCAGGCTTATAAAGGCGCTGATGGAAAATCGCTAATAGAGCGAAAAGAACTCGCTTCATATTTTTGGTATTACTATTTTATGAAGGTCCACTCCGGATCTCGCGAGCAGTACAGTAATGCAATTATTTCGTACCGAGAAAATGACTTTAGCCATAAAGATATGTCTTGGTTTGATTTCCGTGATAACTGGCATGACTTTGCGCTATCTCACCTAAATCTTCCGGGCAACAAAACGGATATTAGGGATACCATCGACGAGAACTTCAAATTAGTGACCTCTAGCGCGCGCGATCAAGCGGAGGTCGTGCTATTACCAGAACCTTTTGGAGACGAGGTTAAACTCAAGGTCCTATCGCAAAAGTATTTTTCAGTTGGAGGTCTCTCTGACGCGAATGATTATGTAATTTTTTCGCTGCCCGATAAGGAAATTCCTGAGGGAGTTGAAATATCTGCAGTGTTAAGCCGCACAGATACTTCTCAGGAAACATGGGAAGTTGTACCCATTAAAGAAAGTAACCTTGGAGAGCACTGGGCCATACGATTTCCTATAAATGGTGAAGCAAAGCTCGAGGGTGATTCTAATATCCCTTATAACGACATTATTTTTGTAGTGAGTAATTACAGCGACACGGACGAGAAAGAATTTAATATGGTAATTACAGATCACTTGCGGGAGAAATATGAAGGTCGAGGTGTCGAGCTAAAAAACGGAGATAAATATCTTATGACCGGGTCTTCTATTCTTGGCGTACCTCGAACAGGCGATGGGTATAGACTCGTTATAAAAGATGATGAAATCCATACACGTACACTAGAAGGTTGGTTTCAGAGTGATCCACCTATCCAGCTCGATCCAGAGAATGACAAAGACGGAGTTTCTAATGCCAAGGTACTATCCTACGCAAATAAGAATGCTGTATTTCGTGGTGATGTGTATTTTAAATACATAGGAATTCGGCCGGAAAAAGTAGAAGAGATTGGAAACCGCAAGGTTGAGTCTGGCAAGCTTATCGTGAACCGACAACGCAAAGAAAATTTTTACGATACGCCAAACCTATTTAAAATTTCTTTGAATGAAGAAGAGTTATCAATTATGTTTCTTGGAGATTTAAAGGCTGTTGCTGCGTTCACCAAAGTGATCGAGGATACCGTTACTACCAAATACGAACGAAACACATATGGAGGAAACCGAACTCAACTGTTTCAACAAACTATGGCACTCGATACACGAGCTTACAATCAGGATTATGAGATTCATTACGAACGCGGATTTGATGACTTAGGCAACTACTTAAAAATACGACTAGCTGAGACTATGTGGTTCGTTTTACGAGATACACAATTAGCTGGGTTTAAGAAAACAGCTAACTGATCTAGCGCACTACGCTTATGAGAATCCATTGCCCTTCGTTACGTTGGGCAGTAAAGCGCAGGCTTAGGGTATTTTTCAAACCACTTGAACTGGGGATCATTGCTGCCATAGGTGAGTCGCTTTCGAACGTCACATAAATCTCTGCGCTGTCATCGGTAATTATTGATTCGTTTAGTAGCCAACTTTTGGGTTGTAGTATGACCATCATCGAAAGATTCTGCACAAGTGACCGTTTAGATTCTCTGGCATCTAGCCACATATCTTCTACTTGCCTGGAAATGACTGATAGCTTAGTAGCTCCGCCAAACTCCTCGGAAGGCCCAAGCTCTGTCACCACAAGGTCCATAAATCGGGCTACCAATGTTTCAGGCGTATCTGTTGCGTCTATGACAAGTGCGTCTGGTGGGGGTGCAGGTGTTTCTACTTCCGGCCCCTTAAAATCGACAATAAACCAATCTCCATTTCGAGATATCAAATCGAATTGAGTTTCAATTAGGTCATAATCACTGTCTCGCGCTACCCCACTTGATGCGCTCGGGGTAAAGGTAACTCTAGCTCGCGCAAAATCACCAGCAATACGCGGCTCCTCAATATCCCAACTGACGGGTAGTTTCATATGAAAAAACATTACTGAAGAAAGGTCAGCGACCTGCCCAGTTCGTTGCACGCTCTCGCGACTGGAAGGAACCCAATAACCCTGAGCATTCGCGTAGGTTCCAGTTAACCCAAGATCTTTATTCTGAGGATTATTCAGCGAAAACTGTAAATCACCAAAAAAAGCATTTAAAACGCTAGCGGGGGTAGCCCCTAGAGGAAGATTTCGGTCGGCTAACGCTGGCGTAACAAAAGTTAGCATACAGAAATAGACTAAAAGTACTTTAAGTTTTCTCATTAAATAATCCCAACTAATTCCTAGTTTATTGTCATAGTGTAAGATGAAAATTCTGTATTAAGGCTAGGGTTATTATCCCGAATTCCCAATGTTGCTGCATTCGTTCCAGGCGGTAATGACACTGAGGCATCCATCTCCCCTATAAGACCAGTGAAGCGTTCGATCCGTCGGCCAGTCGCAGTATCACGTAGGTCCAGCTGAAAACGAAAATCAGGATCAGTAAACCGAACTCTAATATTAATATTACGCGTCGGGTTTGTTAGGGCAAGCCCGTAAATATCTTCACGATCTTCCAGGCCAAGATGCCCAGTAATAGGTACTGAGATATCTGCTGATAATGCCCTTGAATCATCCGCGGGTGCGTCTTGACGTTCTACTAGATCACCAGCCTCATCAATCTCCAGTTGGAATAGTGCGTCCTTGTTCACAGTATCGTACCGGTTACCTATGGAGAAAAAGAAACCGTCGCCAGTTAGATCGATATATGCTGTATAAGCCTGTTCTCCACGCTCCCCGTAGACCCTTGCCCAGTGGCCTTTTACCTCCGTTGTATCCGGCCGGTATAACCGGATTTCAAAGCCACCATAGGCAATGTCACTTTCGCTAGCATCACCATCATTCCCAAAGATTATCTTACGCGATTGAATAATTGCTCGAAGTAACCCACGCTGCGCGATGCTTGTATCAACCTTGAAAAATCGTTCTTCTCCACGCAATAAATCTTTATCGAGTGTATAGCCGCCTGCAGTAATTGAAATTGCACTTTCAAGCGTCTCGCCACCAATAGTTGGATGAATGATTCGCGCACCCCATGGATCGGCTGCCTCCTGAGCGAGCTCAATAACTCGTATGAGGTTTTCGCCCAACTCAGCGCCATTGCTAGCATCATAATAGTTACCGCCACCTTCACGAGCAATTTCACTCATTTGAATTCGCGCTACTTCATCTAGATCAAACCCAACAACATGCGTTTGCAAATCAATACCTTGCGCCCTCAAGGCACGAGCGACGGATTGTGGGTCACCATCGCAGGTTTCTTCCCCATCAGAAATCAAAATTATCATTCGTTGAGCCGCTTCGACTGCGCCTAGATCCTGACCGGCAAGTTCGAGAGATCGAGCAATTGGTGTGTAACCATAAGCTACCAGCTCTTCAGCCTTTCGCGTCACTTCAGCTGCTTGTCTAGAATCAGAAAACGGCATCAATAGTTCTGTGTTAGCGCATGATGCCTCAGCTGTCTTTGCAACTGATTGATCAAAGCCGTATGCACGAAAAGCTACTAGTAAATTTTCGTCGTCCAAGCCCTCGGCGGCTGCGCGTAATGCTTCTTTAGCAAGGGCTAGTTTTGTCTGGCCACCAAGCCAACCCGCCATGGATCCGCTAGCGTCAAATATGATCTCCACGGCTAGTGCTGCGCCAGCAAGAGTCTCTTTAGCCTCAGGAAGGCCGACACTAGTAACCATAGGAAGCGCTAGGATCGCAGGTACTGAAACTGCTGCCCCAACAGATACGTTTGAAGCCGGAGTAGTAAGTTCCGAGGACTGCTCTAGTTCGCCCAGTGTTCCAAAATCTATTTTTCCGCCAGGTAACGAGCTATCGAATGCGTCTTTAAGGCTTTCCAAGTTTTCAGCGAGCTGAAACCCACCTCCACCCGACAGTGCGATCATACCTAGCTGGGAAAATGCACCGGGAGCACCAATACCAATTGTATCAATAGAAACCCCATCTTCGAAGGAAAGTTCGGCTAGTTCCTCTGGGTCGCGATCACAGGTTTCCTCTCCATCCGAAATGAGGATAATTTTTCGCGGGCCGGGCCAATCCGCAAGGTCAGATCGAGCTTGTTCAAGCGCAAAAGTAATTGGAGTGTCATGCCCGATGGCCGTGATATCATCGACGAATGATTCAAGTGATGCGGCCGTCCGTACACCACCAAATCCCAATCCAATTTCGCTCGCCTGGCAATCGATAGATTTATCTCGTGTGGTCCCTCCTGCAAAAAATCGAATAGCGACCTGAGGGTCATCTTTCAATTGGTTGGCAAGATCACGAAACAATTGCTTGGCAAGATCGATCTTGCGTACACCGCCATAAGGTTGGATCATGCTTGCTGAACGATCGAATAGAATTAGTGTTCGTTGTTCATAGTCTGGTTCAACGGCTCCAGCAAAAGGCATCATTACCATTTGTGGAAGTACTATGAGCAGTCCGCAAAACAATAATACGGGCCGAGGTCTACAACGAGATGTTTTTAAGCTCATAGCAACTCCATCTGATAATTATTCTAAACTTTCTGAGAAGCAGTAGGAGCTGCTTCCTCTTCTGTATTTGTTAGGGCGGTTCCTCTAAAACCTGACGCGTCAGGGCGATCCGTTCCTCAAGAAAAAGCTGAAACTCGGCCGGTGTGATCCACGGATGTGGCTCGTCAGCTTGCCGATTTGCCAATCGCTCGGCTCGATCAAACAGATCACCCGTCCCCGACAGGTAAGAGTCGAAGTGACCAGCGACTTGAACCTCGATCCCTGGGATCTGTTTAATCCGTTCGAGATCAGCGATAAAGGTCTTGATCGCATCTAGATCGTCGGTTCGCACACCCGGGCCGCCATGCATATATGCCAGATGTTCGGTGCCGTCATCGAACACCGAAAAACGTAAAGATGTCGTGCCAGGTGTATGCCCGGGCGTGAGTTCAAAGTTCAGAGTAGTGTCACCTAGCGTCAGGGTGCCACCGTCCTCGATAATGAAATCGATTCGTGGGGCGTACTCGCCAAAGTCGGCGACCATCATCCTCCGATCCTGTTCCGCCGTACCGAACTGAGCATCGATGACCTCCTGGAGTCCTGGCGCCCCGCCGTAGTGGTCTCGATGTCCCTGAAGAATCAAAACGTATTTAATATCCGCAGGATCTAGCCCCACCTCTCTAATTTGGCTAAGCAGGTACTCCCTAAAGCCCTCGAGATCCCACAGCGTGTCAATGAGTATCAAACCATCACTCGTCTCAATGACGTAACTTGCAACCTCACCGGTGCCGACAAAGTAGAAATTATCGAATATCTGAAATGGGTCCCTTGCCATAATACTAAGATCGTTTCCCGACGATAGTCGTGCCGGAGGGGGTTGTGCAGACGCGACATTGGATAATGAAGACAGGATCAGAAAGAGAAGGGTAATGCTAATCAATCGTCTAGACATTTGTTTATCCTATTGCTCATTATTATTATGCTGCGAGGTATTCCCTATTTTCGTAATTTGCCCATATAAATTCTCAGTAAGCTGAATTAACGCTACTCTCTTAATCTACTATAAACGAAGGGATATTCAAGCAGTTAGTGCGGGATATGAGCTAAGCTTGTGCCTGTGATAAGGTTGTTAGGTGTATCTGTCTAAAAGTAGCTTAATGCGAGAACTTTAATATGTTAATACTGATAGCTGGGCTCTACTGAGTCACTAGACACAAAAAAACCACCCGAAGGTGGCTTTAGTGCTAACTTTACTCAGTTATTCTGAACACTGTAAAGCTAAGGTGTGGTGGAGGCGGCGGGAATCGAACCCGCGTCCGAAAGCCCTCTGCCACCGGATCTACATGTTTAGTCTATTGTTGAGTTAACCAGGTTGCTGACAACAGACAAACCGCAAGTCTGGCGAGTCTGCTTGAATTTAACATCAGACCTAACAGACACAGGGTGATGCGATTCTATGTAATTTGACCCCTCGAATCTCTACCCATAGACAAACCGAGTGAGAGGCTAGCTAGCCTAAGCTGCTAGAGAGTAGTTATCGTCGTTTGCAACTATAACTTTTGTAGATGGATTTACGAGGAACTCTACACCTCGACATGCACCGAAGGTTTCGCGACCCACGTCGAAGCCATGTCGCCCCCAATTCCTTATAAACGAAATTGGTTTTTCAGTTGACTCATTATATGAGGTAGAGTTAGTGGAATGAAAGCTTAATGTGCGTTTATTATCATGCTCAACCGAATGAAATAGGGGGGAGGCTAGAACAATGGCGCATAAAAAATTCGACTTATTTAGTCGGCTTCTAGATTCACTAAACGAGATTCGCCACTAAGGCTAACAGTGATTATTTGGGCTTACCAAGCATCAAACAAAAGCTTGGCACTAATCGCAACCGTACTGACTACTATTAGTGGACGGATAAGCTTGCCCCCATGTTTCATAGCTAATTGAGAACCAAGATAGGCACCACATATTTGCCCAGCCGCCATTAGTAATCCAAGTGCCCAAATAACATTTCCGCCAAGTACGAAAAATACTAGGCCACCAGAATTGCTAGTTAGGTTTAAAACCTTGGTGTGCGCAGTTGCCCGAATAATATTCATACCTAGCAAACTAACATAGGCAAGTACGTAAAAAGAACCTGTGCCTGGACCCAGAAATCCATCATAAAAACCGATTCCAAATCCAGCAGTTGTGGCAAAAGTTCTACGCGAAATACGCTGGTGCAATTCGATTGAACCAATATTTTCTGATAGACCAAAATACAGTGCAATCCCAAGCATTGCGAATGGGATGAGCTTAAGTAACACACCGGGCTGAATATTTTGAACTGCGATAGCACCGATGGCTGCACCAACAAAAGTTAGGCCTATTTCCCAGACCATGGGCTTCAATTCAATATGGCCTTTACGTCGAAAGATAATTACCGCTGTTAAAGTCCCGAATACTCCCTGTAGTTTGTTTGTTCCTAACGCTAAAGCTGGTGGTAGCCCTACCAGTAACAGCGCTGGAATGGTTAATAGGCCGCCACCACCAGCAATTGCATCAACGCAGCCGGCTGTGAATGCCACGGCGAATAAAACAATCGCGATTTCTGTAGTTAGGTATTCCATATAGCGAGTATTTTATGGGTTTCACCAGGAAAAATCCTTACAGTTAGTGGATTGTCGGGTTATGGCACTATGGCTGTTTGTGCTACTGGAGAGCTATGTGCACAGACGATTTTAGGTGGACAACTTCCTTGGTGCTTACGTAGTTTCGATCCCTCTAGATACGATGACACCACAGTAATGGCGGAAATCTCGGTGCTAGCTAGTTATGACCAGTTATAATCATTAGCAATCACAATAGGCTTGTGTGTTATTTTTAGTACCTTGCGGCGGTCATCTAGATAAGACAACCAGAATCAAAACGATAACTATAATAGTCACTCAAACTACAAGAATAACTACCAGGAGATATACACAATGCATCTAGCTACGCGAGTCATGATTGCTCTGATACTCGGTATTATTGTTGGTTTGGGGATCAATTTTGGCGATCTAAATCAGGAGGGTGGTTTTATCAATCAGTACCTTACTACTGGTTTGTTTTATGTCGTCGGTACAATATTTGTTAATGCTCTCAAAATGCTAGTGGTGCCGTTGGTATTATTTTCTCTTATCCCTGGCATTGTTGGTATTGGCGATCTTCGAATGCTGGGCCGTGTGGGTGGTAAGTCATTTATTTTATATATATTCACTACAGCCATCGCGATCGCTACGGCGATTGCATTTGCGGTTGGTTTTGGAATTGGAGAAGGCCTTCAGATCGTTAGTGATGTGGGATTTTCGGGTAGGGAAGCCCCGCCTGTTTCTCAGGTATTTATCGACATAGTGCCGAGCAACCCGATAGCCGCGATGGCTGAAGGTGACATGTTGGCGATTATATTTTTCTCGATTCTTTTTGGAATAAGTTTGCTCGCAGTAGCTAAAGAGTCACCATTGGTAATTGATTTCGTCGAGCAAATGAACGGCGTTATGATGAAAATGGTAACGATCGTTATGCACTTGGCACCGTACGCCGTGTTTTGTTTGGTTGCAAAAGCACTAGCGGAACTAGGCTTAGATCTATTATTGCAATTATTGGGTTATTCGTTGGTATTAGCCGGTGTATTGGTATTCCATGTATTAGTGACACAAATGGCACTTCTTAAATTTATTGGTGGTCTAAGCCCGATAATATTTCTTAAAAAGCTGCGCACTGCACAGTTGTTTGCTTTTAGTACATCTAGTTCCGGGGCCACCATTCCTATCACCTTGCGGACTACACAAGAACGATTAGGCGTAAGCCAATCTGTATCCGCATTTACGGTACCGTTTGGCGCTACTATTAATATGGATGGCACTGCGATGATGCAGGGTGTAGCAACGGTATTTATTGCGAATATCTATGGTTTGGAGCTGGGTATGTCTGGTTACTTAACGGTTATTGTCATGGCGGTATTAGCATCAATTGGAGCGGCTGCAGTGCCGGCGGTGGGTTTGGTTATGTTAACCATGGTGTTCTCTCAAGTTGGTTTGCCAGTTGAGGGCATCGGCTTGATTTTAGGCGTTGATCGATTGCTCGATATGTTACGCACTGCAGTAAATGTGACAGGTGATGCTGTAGTTACCTCGATTGTGGCCAAGGGTGAAAGTAAGATTGATTTAGACGTATTTAATGACCCCGAAGCTGGGGTAATCGATGACTAGCAGCCCAAATTGGCTATTTGCCCATACAGACGGAATTCACAAATATACCCTGGTTTTATATACCTGTGTGCCTATAGAGCTGTAGGAATCGATAATCCGTTCAATTGCGATTATCATCGCGGCGGTGCGCTGGTCGATAATTTTTTCATATGCTCATGTGGAAACTTTTTACAGGTTAATTCTTCTATCGCTGTAATCATTTTAATATTTTGTTTTTCTTTTTCCCGCCGCTCCATTCGGCCAAATCGAATGTGGCTCAGATTTTTAACCTATTCAAAATATGAAACTGTTACCCCGCCAGCATTTGGGCAAAGGTCAGGAATGATGAGACAACTGCTCTTGTAGAATATTTTTAATATCATGCGGTGAAACTGACTTTAATTGCTCGAAAAGCGCGGAAATGGCACGGCGATAGTTTAGAAATTTGCTAGTAATATTGTTATCAGTCATGGGGGTTTATGTTGCGCTGTAAGTAGCGCTATGCGGAGAGTCTTACAAATGCATAATTAGTAGGTCAATTTTTAGCCAGGCTTGAGGTGGGTGAAATTCGTTAGCTGTGCAGTATTAGCTGCCTGTTGCTGTGGCACAAAACATTCAATATTGATAATGCTTAGCCATCCGGCGGCATACGATTTTGTTTAGCTAACTGCTTAATAAAGTTATAGGACTCGATTAATAACATCAAGAACATGCCAAAAGTGATGAGTAAACCTAGATGATCTATTAAGGTCAGGCCACCGTTTAAGCCAAAGTTTTGCGCTAGCCAACCTTCTGTACCGGTGATAGGCGAACTTTTTAGAATGGCTTCACCAAAATGAGTGCTGTATTGAATCAGCAATATAATGATTATTAAAAAATGTATTTCCGTGGGCCCGAAATAGGGGAGTTCCATAGCGCGGGTTAGCTCGGCTCTAATAAGTCCATGTATAAATAGAAGCAGGTATAAACAAGCAGCGCACAAACCGATCAACAAATGCGAACCGGGGGTTAGAAACAGACCGATAGAAATGACCGCTACACTTACTGCATCACTAAAATGATCTAGATAATAACCGAGTATTGTGGGCTTGCCCGCACGGGCTACAACACCATCAAGCGTATCGGCAAACCAATGTAGCCAAATTCCAAAAGCACCAAGTAAGTAAAACCACTCATGCTCTTTACTTAGATATAGGCAAATTGCTGCTGCTAGCGAGCCAGCAAAACCTATTGCCGTAATCCGGTTGGCGCTTAGCCATTCGGGTAGGTACGGTAGAAGTTTTGGGAAAAACCATTTAACAAAAGGATCAAATGGGCTGTTTTCAATTTTTTTCATTCCAGGGGTTTAGGCTCGTCCGTGTTGGTTTTACTTCGATTAAGAATTGTTGTCCAAAAAATGTAATTCCAAAACGGTGCGGATATGCCGGAGCCATTACGGGTGTCAAGAAAATGATGTGCGAGATGCTGGCGCCAGATCAATTGCCCAAGTTTGTTATGTGGAATATCAAAATTATGAATACTGCAGTGCGTCATATCGTAAAACAAATAACCAAGTATAAACCCCACCGTAAATGCGCAGGCGGGCTGTCCCAAGATCGAGTAGAACAACCAAAATAATAGTCCGGTTATCAAGAGGCTAACGGTCACCGGCATAACCAGTCGATCTTTATCGTGTGGATACTGATGATGGACGCCATGAATAGTAAACTGTAGCCAACTCTGGAATTTACTATTTAGCCAAAAATGAAACACGCTTCGATGGAACACATGCTCGAATAGAGTCCAAGCCAAAAAACCAACAGTTGCTAAACCTATTATTTCTGCTGGTCCACTTACTGCGCTGGCGACCCACAATGCATAGCCCGATAAAGGGATATAAATTCCTAGTAGTGTTATTGGGCTGATTTTGCTAAGCGACCCCAAAAGGCCATTGCAAAACATGACCGGTGCGCCTGGGTTAGGTTTAAGGTGGTCGGGTATATTTCTACCAGAGATATTAGGCTTATTCACGGAATTACAATTTCAGGCAAAGCTGCAGAACGGGACTGGTCTATCGGCTTCGTATCTTCTCCGTGGTAGGTGAAAACTAGAGACAATTTAGCCTTGTTGGTCAGGTTTCGAGAACCAGCATGGAATAAATTGGCGCTGAATACAAGCATATCACCAGCCTTTAATTCAACAGATACAGCACTAGCCAGTAGAGATCGATTTTTTGGATGGTATGGATTCAGAAATTGGCCTTTATCTAATTGATCGGGTTCGAGTGTGACCTTATGGGATCCTGGAATTACCATTAACGCGCCGTTTTCTGCGCGTTCACTTCCCAGGGCAAGCCATGTGTTTATTAAATTGGGGGTATCAAAAGACCAGTAGCGAGTATCGCGGTGCCATAGTGTGTCGCTACTAAAGTCAGGCAGCTTGGTCATCAAGCAATTATGATGATTGGGGTTAAGCCAAAGCTGTTTACACTGTAAAAGGTCTTTTAGGGTGTCTGCAATGGTCGAGTTTGACGCCCATTGGGCAAATACCTTATTCCTGGAGAATGCTTGTAATAGTCTTCTTGGAGTGGACCCACCGCTATCTGACTCATTCTCCGGGGCACCTGGATATTGAACATCGGCTTCTAGTTCAAGGGGTTTTAATTGTTCTGATAACTCTCGGTCAGCAGCGCGTTGAATATCTTTTAGCTGTGCTGAGCCATAAGCCTTCATTACTACAAAACCATTTTGATCAAATTGCTCTTGTAAAACTTGCGATTCCAAATGTTATACCTACGCCACTGATTTTGGTTGCCTACGTTTTGATAGCTACTTTAAGCTGGATACAATGAAGTATCATGGAAGATCAATTGTAGATAATGGTTGCCAGTTTGGGTCACGGAATTCCGCAGTAATTTTTGTTGTGATACCGCCACGCACATAGAAGTCTCCAAGCAGTCGCATGAACCGAGGTTGGGTTATTGCTACTAAATCATCAAGAATAGTGTTGGTGACGGCCTCGTGAAAGGCGCCTTCTTGCCGATAAGACCACATATATAATTTTAGTGATTTTAGTTCCACACATTTGAAGTCTGGTACATAGTCTAGGTAAAACGTGGCAAAATCTGGCTGACCTGTTTTAGGGCACAGGCAAGTAAACTCTGGTATTTCTAGGTGGATGGTGTAATCACGATCGGAGTTTGGATTTGGGAAGTTTTCCAACTGCTTGCTTGGTTTGCTCGTCATATTAAATTTATCTTACTTATTATGCTCATTTCGGGAAAATTTCAGGCTCAGGCTGTTTTCAGGCGACGAATTTTACCTTAATCTACGGTCTACAACAGAACGAAAATTTTACCCTTGATACAGATACTCATACTAACTGAATTGCAGTGCCTGAAATTGCCGTCGGTATCGGTCCTGAGTAGATGTGTTTCAATCGATTTAGGACTTTAGTTTTCTTTGGGGATGCGTTTAAAACATATAAAACTTGCTGGTTTTAAATCGTTCGTAGATCCGATTACTGCAAAGGTACCAGCTGATCTTGTTGGGATTGTTGGTCCTAACGGCTGTGGAAAATCAAATATTATCGATGCAATTCGTTGGGTTATGGGGGAGTCATCGGCAAAAACGTTGCGTGGCGAAAGTATGGATGATGTCATTTTTAATGGCTCGTCAGCACGAAAACCAGTTGGTAAGGCCAGTGTTGCACTATTGTTTGACAATAGTGATGGAAAAGCCCCTGGCGCCTGGGGTAAATACAAAGATATAGAGGTTAGGCGTGAATTGGTAAGAGATGGTGCTTCGAGCTATTTTATCAATAAGACTCGCTGCCGACGACGCGATATTCAGGACATTTTTCTGGGGACCGGCCTGGGCCCGAGATCTTACTCCATCATTGAGCAAGGGATGGTAGGGCGTATTGTTGAGTCTAAACCAGAAGACTTGCGTACTTTAATCGAAGAAGCTGCAGGAATATCAAAGTATCGTGAGAGAAGGCGTGAGACTGCTAATCGAATAGCCCATACACGTGCTAATTTGGAACGTGTGGAAGACATAATGTCGGAGTTGGCCACACAGCTGCGTCGTTTGAAGCGTCAATCAAACGATGCAGAGCGATATAAAGAGTTTAGGGCTGAAGAACGTTCATTAAAATCTTGTTTGGCAGGTTTGCGGGCATTGGAAATGAACGATAAGGAGCAGCTAAGTGAGGCTGAGATTGCTCGTCTACAAACTGAGCTGGATGGCCAAGTTGCTGAGCAGCGGCGGGTAGAAAACAATATTGAAGGATTGCGCACCCAGAGCAGTGACGCCGGTGAAGTGCTCAATGCTACTCAGGCTAAGTATTACGAATCGGGAGCAGAAATTTCTTCGATTGAACAAACTATGAAGCATGCAAGAGATAAGGAGGCCTCGGACCAAGATGAGCTATCTCGGCTCGAATCTTCCAAGCATCGTTTGCTTTCTTTGCAAAAAGAAGATAGTGATAAGGTGCAAGAGGTTGGAAAATGCTTAATTAAGTTAGAACCAAATCGTGCCGCTGTTACTGAGGAGTATCAAGGTGCAGAGAGTATGCTGTCAGATGTTGAGAGTAGTTATCAGGAACTGCAGCTGCAGTGGGATTTATTTGGTAGCGAGGCTCAACAGCCAGAACGGATTAGAGATGTTGAATCCGAGAACATCAAGCGAACGGGACAAGAGCTGGAACGTCTAAAAGAGTCGAACCAAAAGCTTGCTCAGGAAAAGGAAAATTATCAGAAAGTAGTGACTGAGACTGGACTGGACCAATTGCAAGTCGAAATGGAGGCCTCTGACAAGTCACTCCAAAATCTGCAATTAAATTTACTTAAAGCTAACGAAGATCTGAGGGAATTGCGTGCACAGCATGAAACGGATCAAGATAAACACAATCAAGCTGCGAGAAGTGTTGAAAGCTTACGCGCGCGATTACAGTCTTTACAAGAGATTCAAGCTTCTTCTCTTAACAGCGATGATGATGAAATAACCCACACGCTTGATGGTTTGGGATTAGTACCTACTGGTGTCGTTGCGAATCAGTTAAGTGTTCAAGCTGGTTGGGAGATTGCACTTGACTCCTTGCTAGGCGATCGTCTTTCGGCAATAACAGTTGACCATCTGGGCTTGCGTGCTGATGAGGTGCCAGAAAACCTGGATATTTGTTTGGTGGGCGACCGTCTGCCAGATGAATTGCTTAGTGATACCAAGGATGCACGAGGCTTCCCCAAACTGCTGGACTATATTGATTCGGGTAAGGAGTATGTTGCTGAATGGCTAGTTGGGGTGTATGCCGCTGAAGGCTTAACTCAAGCAATGCAGTGGCGTGAGGATTTAAGTCGAGGTGAATGTATTATCAGCAAGGATGGCGCATTACTAGGACGCAACTGGCTATTGTTGCGCAAAGGTGGTGGGGCCGAGCAGAGTATTTTAGCGCGATCCGCTGAGATCGATAGTTTACAGTATGATGTTGAAGCGCGTTCTGAAAAATTGTCTACGGAAGTAGCATCACTTAGGCAGACAAAAGAGCAGATTAACAAGTTGCAGCATAATCGAAACGAGTTCGAACAGTTGTTTCAATCGGCGAGTCAAGTGCGTACTGACATACATAATCGGTTTGGTGAAGCGCAAGCCACATCATCTAATGCACGCGAGCAATTGGAGCGGGTGTCGGCAGATTTGGTGAGGATTTCTGAACAAACTTCTACTGCAGAAACTGCTCTTCTTGAATCGCAGCAAAAGCTCACGGTCGCCGAGAGTCGTACGTCGGAATTACAATCTAAAAAAGAAGATCTCATTAGTCGTAAAGAGCAAGCATTTATCGCATTGAGTAATACTCGGGGAGAGTTAAACTCGATGCGTGATCGTAAACAATCGGTGGAACTTGAGTACCAGAGGTTGGATGCCAGTCGAAACTCTTTGCAGCAAAATTTACAGCGGCTCACTGAACAGTTACTTGAAATCGAACAGCGGACACAAGTTTTAAATTCATCAGTTGATCACAGCCTGCCTGATGATAGTAGTCAAAAACATCGACTTGAAGCGCTGATGAAACAACGCCTAGAGACAGAGAAAGAATTAGCACAATGTCGCGATCGGGTAACCGGTTACGAAAACTCGATTAGAGAGTTCGATAAGGATCGAATGCGATTTGGGCAACTAATCGAGAGTGTACGGGAACGATTGGATCAAGCGCGCTTGTCCAAACAAGAACTGTCAGTGAGATTAACAACCATAGTGGAAAGTGCGGAGTACAACGAAGCGGTGCTGCATGAATTAGAGGCCATGGATGAGCGTCCAAATTATTCTGAATTAGAATTAGTATTAGTAAAATTGCTTACCCGTATCGAGCGTATGGGCCCGGTAAATCTAGTTGCTATCGAGGAGTATAAAGAAGGAGTAGAACGCAAGGAGTACCTTGAGAGTCAGTGCGCTGATTTAACTAAATCCTTGCAGACTCTGGAAAGCGTTATCGCTAAAATAGATCGAGAAACGCGAACATTATTTAAGGAAACATTTGACGACTTAAATTCACGCTTTCAGGTTATGTTTCCAAGGCTATTTGGGGGTGGGAAGGCTTCGTTAGAAATGACCGGAGTAGATTTATTATCTACCGGGGTTACTGTGATGGCTCGTCCACCTGGTAAACGTAACAGTACGATTCATTTGTTATCTGGTGGTGAAAAGGCGTTAACTGCGGTGGCATTATTATTTGGCTTCTTTGAATTAAATCCGGCGCCATTTTGCGTACTGGATGAAGTTGATGCACCGCTCGATGACGCGAATGTGGGGCGATACGTGGGTATTCTTAAAAGTCTATCTGAAAAGACACAGATTTTATTTATATCGCACAATAAAATTACAATGGAAGCTGCGAATGTATTGGTTGGTGTCACCATGAACGAACCAGGAGTTTCGCGAATGGTATCAGTTAATATTGAACAAGCGGTGCAGATGGCAGCAGTATAAATGGGTTTACAGATAGCATATTTTGTGGCGGGTTTGATTATCTTTGGTTTGGTATGGTTTTTGACCATGCGGTCAGATAAGAGGGTCAGCAATAAAGACTTAAACGGCTTGGAGTCTACGAAGTTATCTCGGGGTACTACGCAGATAGGTTTGGGGAATTACCTACGACAATCAAGTGGTTCAGATATTGAAGGAGGTAAAAAAGTAGCAGAGTCGGCTGCGGATACCGGTGAATCGACCGATTTGAAGCGCTCGGATTCTGACTTTAGGGAAGAGCCTTCTAGCTATCTAAGGAATCCGGTTGAAGGTGAGGGTTCGCATCCGGATGAAGCCGTGAGTGGTGGAGTGTTTGAAGAGGGAGATGCGAAAGGCTTACCTAAGCTGGATTATCAGATTGAGTTTGTTGCCCGTTTGCCTGGATCAAATCCAGTATTACGCGACGAAGTATTAAAAATTTACCGTAATTATCAGAATGAACTTCATAAGCCTATGCAGATATACGGGAAGGAGGCTTACGGTGGAAATTGGACCGAGCTAGAAAAACAGGATACGACTGCACAGTTTTTAGATTTGGGGGCATCAGTGCAACTAGCGGATAGAAGAGGCCCTATATCTGAAAACGAATTGAATAAGTTTTCGCAGATGATATTGTCAATGGGGGAAGCTTTTGATCGAAGTTTTCGATTTTCTATGGATTTTGATGATGCCCTACAGCAGTCAGCAATGCTTGACTCAATCGGCCGTAAATTCGACGCAATGGCGGTGCTAAACTTGGTGTCAAAACGTAAAGTAGGATTTCCCTGGCGCGATTTTACGAGTTGTATGGAGGACCTTTCGCTTAGTCGGGATGCCAACGGCATATATGTAAAATCCCAGCAGTCTAAATCGGACGAGCGCAGTGTGCTTTACCACGTGTCGCCAACGGACAGCTCAGGCAATATATCTCAGTATAGTGATGGTGGTTCGATTTACGATATTGTGCTCTATATGAATGTTCCTGCTACCGTTAATCCTGAAGATACTTTCAAGATGATGCTCAATGATGCAAACCAACTACAAGCTTGGTTGGAAGCTAAAATGGTTGATCACAAAGGCCACACTATAACGGATAAAACTCTGGATGCAATACACGGCCAAGTGTCTAGTATTTCTCAATCTATGCTTGAAGAAGGATTGCGGCCCGGCAACTCACTGACTAATAAGCTATTTTAATTAGTGACCGAGCTTGACGATATAAATAAGCGAATAACTGAGCTCAGGATGGAGCTTGAGGACGCGAATTATCGCTACTATGTATTAGATGATCCAAGCTTGACTGATATTGAGTTCGACCGTCGCATGCGGGAGCTTTCTCAGTTAGAACTAAATGATCCTGAATTGAAAAACCCTAACTCGCCAACGAACAAGGTTGGTGGTGCGGTAGCTGATAGATTTTCCAGTATTCAACACCTTCAGGCAATGCTATCGCTGGGTAACGCGTTTAGTGTTGAGGAGCTAAGGGCATTCGTAAATCGAGTTTGTCGGCGTTTGCTTGATGCTGGGTTAGTTAAAACAACATCGACTAAAGATACGTTATTTGATGATCTCACGACGGAATTGGAGTTTGTGGCGGAGCCGAAGCTGGATGGTTTGGCGGTTAATATTCTATATAGAGATGGCGTGTTTGAGAGTGCTGCAACGCGTGGCGATGGGGTTAGTGGTGAGGATATTTCCCAGAATGTTAAAACCATTCGTGCCGTGCCAATGAAGCTTAAAGGAGCGGCGCCTGAGTATATAGAGGTGCGGGGCGAAGTGTTCCTCTCACACGATGGTTTTGCGAAATTAAATTCAATGCAGCTTTCTCTGGGAGATAAGGTGTTTGTTAACCCTAGGAATGCTGCAGCTGGGAGTTTGAGACAATTAGACTCAGCAGTTACAGCAAGCCGTCCACTTGATATCTACTTTTATGGGGTAGGGGCGCATTCTGATGATTTTACTTTTATTAGCCAGCACGATTTACTTGGCAAGTTCCGAGACTTTGGTCTGCGCGTTTCGCCATTAGTTAAACAGGTGAAAGGATTCGGTGGTTTACAGGCCTATTATCAGGAACTTGCGCTGCTGAGAGCGAAATTAAAGCATGACATCGACGGAGTGGTTTACAAAGTTAATCTCATCTCCCAGCAACAAGCGTTAGGTTACGTGGCCCGGGCCCCGCGTTGGGCAGTGGCACATAAATTCCCGGCTCAGGAAGAGCGTACGAAAGTGCTCGGAATTGATGTTCAAGTAGGCAGAACTGGTGCTATCACCCCGGTCGCTAGACTTACCCCGGTGTTTGTTGGGGGTGTTACCGTTTCCAATGTGACATTGCATAACCGTGACGAAATTGAACGGTTGGATGTTCGTGTTGGGGATGAAGTGATTGTGCGGCGTGCAGGTGATGTGATACCGCAAATAGTTAAGGTGGCACCCCGCTTAAAGAGTCAGAATTTGATGCCGTTCAAGTTCCCTGAATGTTGTCCGGATTGCGGATCGCCACTTCATTTTGATGGCCAATTGGTGATCATTCGATGTACAGGCAATCTGGTATGTGGTGCGCAACAAAAAGAGCGTATCAAGCATTTTGCGTCCAGACGGGCTATGGATATTGAGGGCCTGGGTGACAAGGTGGTTGAGCAACTGTTGGTGGCTCAATTAATAGTAGATATTGCCGATTTATACACTTTGGACGTCGACTCGTTGAAGGTTTTAGAGCGATTCGCAGAAAAATCAGCTCAAAACCTAATTGTAGCTATTTCAGAGTCTAGAAATACTACTTTTGCTCGATTAATTTACGCCTTGGGCATTATGCATGTCGGCGAGGTAACTGCGCGCCAATTTTCGCTCGAGTTTACTTCGATCAAAGATATTCAGGCTGCCTCCATTGAAGAATTAATCGCAATTGATGATGTTGGGCTCGTAGTGGCAGAAAGTATTTATGAGTTTTTTGCTTTACCGGCTAACAATAAGGTGGTTAGTAGATTACTGGGAGCAGGGGTTACCTGGCCCGTAACAGAAATTTCTGAATCGGTACAGAGAACTTTGCCTTTGGTGGGTGAGGTTGTTGTAGTAACGGGGGCTTTGTCAAAGATGGCCCGCTCAGAGGCCCAGCAACTGCTTCGTGATTTAGGAGCAAAGGTGACAGGTTCGGTAAGTAAAAAAACCACACGAGTGATAGTTGGGGATGCTCCAGGGAGCAAAGCGACAAAGGCTCAGCAGCTAGGTATACCGATACTATCTGAAAGCGAATTTTCCGATTGGCTCAAGCAGAAGCAAGCGGGCTGATATCAGAAAAGAGTTGAATTGTTCTCAACAAAAAAGGGTAGCTCCTAGCTAAGAAGGCGAAAATTTGCGGGATTCGAGGGTTTCGATTTTGAGTTTCCTGTTGAGTCCTGAGTCGCACTGAAATGCGAGGTGTGCGGGTTGAGGCTAGCACCGTTAGCTTCTTCCTCATTTGGTGATAATGATTCTTTAAGGCATTCACCAATTTCTTCGAGCAGGGTGAGGGCATCTAATTCAGCATGTTTTGCTGATTTTAGATTCCATGCTAAATCACCTAAAGCGTCAAAAGTGGGCTCCACAGATATTCTAGAGTCGAGTGAATTGCATCTGTTCTGCTGATAGATTCCTTGCAATATGCTGTGCACCATTTGGCGATGCACACCATCCACGGGTAACATTTCGTCTAGCGAACAGGCGTGTTGATTGATGCCCAGGTTTAGATTGCCAAACTGGTTTGATAGTAGCTCAACTATTTGCCTAAAGCTTTGCTTTGGATGTGACATAGTTTAATGGTCTATGAAATCTAACCATTAAGTCAAGCGGCTTGATAGAAGCGCGTTTGCAGCAGCAATGAGCTTTGCATCTATGTTAGTATCGCGCGCCGGATGATCTCGAATTATTCGGCTGCCAGTTTTGGTAAGTTTGGGATAGATTTTTATATAATATAACCATTTTAAGATGTAGAGGCGTTGTATGTTAAAAACCTACGATATTGCAATCGTTGGTGCGACTGGTGCGGTTGGTGAAACTATGCTGCAAGTATTACAGCAGCGGCAGTTCCCGATTGGGAATCTTTATTTGTTGGCCAGCGAGCGTTCTGTTGGGCAGCGCAAACAATTTAATGGTCAGTCAGTTGTTGTAGAGAATTTGGCGACTTTCGACTTTGCGAAGGTTCAGGTCGGCCTTTTTTCGGCTGGTGGCAGTATTTCTGAGATATACGCGCCTAAAGCAGCGGCCACTGGTTGTGTCGTGATCGATAATACCTCACATTTTCGTTATCACGAAGAGATACCGCTAGTCGTGCCAGAAGTTAACCCACATGCGATTGCGAGTTATCATGTGCATGGGATTATTGCGAATCCTAATTGTTCTACGATCCAAATGTTGGTTGCGCTGAAACCGATTTATGATGCAGTGGGTATCACTCGGATTAATGTCGCTACATATCAAGCAGTATCAGGTAGCGGTAAGGAGGCTATGGAAGAACTAGCGGGCCAAACTGCGGCATTACTAGGTGGTAAAGATGTCCAGAGCAAGGTTTATCCATGCCAAATCGCTTTTAATGCGATACCACAAATTGATGTGTTTCAGGAAAATGGTTATACCAAGGAAGAAATGAAAATGGTTTGGGAGACGCAGAAAATCCTTGAGGATGAAGATATAACTGTAAATCCTACAGCAGTACGAATCCCCGTTTTTTACGGGCATTCAGAGGCAATTCATATCGAAACACGTGAAAAAATTACCGCAAACGTGGCTCGCGAATTGCTCCAGCATGCTAATGGGCTGACGGTTATTGACGAACGTGTTGATGGCGGTTATCCCACTGCGGTTGGTAATGCTGTTAATCATGATGATGTGTTTGTAGGAAGAATTCGCGAAGATATATCGTATGATCTTGGTCTGAATATTTGGGTTGTATCAGATAATGTTCGTAAGGGCGCGGCGACTAACAGTGTGCAAATTGCCGAAATATTAATCGCGGAATATTTGTAGTTCGAAAATACGTGTGTATGAGGATCTTCGCCTAGACATTCAGGTATTGATAAGGTAACGTCATTTGTGAGTGGTTTTCGGTAACCTTCTAATATTTTGGGGAAAATTGATTTTTCTTTCTGGGTTCGCTTTGTGTAAAAGCAGTATTTAAAAGAGCGCTCTATAAACTCGATGCGGCAGAAGTTATAAAAGGTTTGGATATGCGCGTTATTAGATTCAGCCTTGGCCAGTCGATACGCAGGGCGCTTCGTTTGGGCTTTTCTATAGCCACTTTGATTGCCGCGCAATTAATTTTATTTATCTCTCAGGCTCACGCTCTAGGGCTGGGAAATTTGACGGTTAACTCATATCTAGATGAGCCGCTCGATCTGCGAGTGGAATTGATTTTAGACCCGGGGACCGACAATCTAGAAGAAGTTGTGTTTGATCTAGCCAGTCGCAAGGAGTTTTATATTGCGGGAATTAGCCCGCCGGATTTTATGGATGAAATCCAATTCGAGATTCTGCCCGAAAATGGCAAAAACTGGCTAAAAATATCTAGCGTTTCTCAGATGCGAGAACCGTTTCTGCACATTTTACTTAGGGCAGAATGGAGCAGCGGATCTTTGTTGCGTGAGTATACTGCCTTAATTGACCCCCCGGCATATAGCTCACAGACCCCGAGACCAGTAATGGCTCCCCGAATAACAGAAGAGTTAAGTTCAACCAACTATGCTAACCCTCTTAAGAATAGCGCTGTGCCTCAGACTTACACTGAAAACCAAGCGGTTTATGCTGAGACGGATTTTGTTCCACTTGTTTCGGAGGCTGCGGCTAACGAAACTGCGCAGTCCTATAATCAAACCTCTAATACAAAAGCCTTATCGGTAGATGAGGCGTCTGGGGTTTACGGACCAATTGAGGCAGGCGAAACCTTAAGTGGGATCGCGGCCCAGTTGCAGCAGGTTTATCCAGAGCTAGGTTATTTCCAAACCCTTTATGTGCTGCTTCGTGATAATCAAGAGGCCTTTATCGATGGAAATATGAATCTGTTGAAAAAAGGTGAGATCTTGCGTTTAGAGAGCCTTGAAGATATAGGTAACGTGCCTCTAGAATTAGCAGTGCAAGTATTTCAAGAACAACAAGGGGAATGGCAAAGCTATTTAGCTGATAGAGGGAAGCTTGCTCCAACTTACGTTGCTTCAGAATCGCCAGCAAACTTGGCAACAGGTTTAATAAGTGGGGCAAGCTCTCAATTCTCTGCAAACGATGGGGTGTCAGTTATTCAGGATCGGTTTCGTATTGGCTCAGCTGAAGGCGCGAGCCAGTCAAGTAGGGGGGCAGTTCACGATATACGTGCATTGCAAAGTGAAATTTTGGAAATCGAATCTTCTTTGATGTCTAACCAACTTCAGAACGGCGAGTTGCGTGAACGTCTAGAACTGTTGCAAATTCAATTAGATGAAGTGAATCAACTAATAGCGTTGGAAGATCCGACATTGGCAGTGTTGCAACAGGGGTTAGGTAATACCTTGTCTGCCATACCGTCAATTGTCGACTCAACTACAAATGTATCATCTGCAGACGTTAGCAGTGGTCGGGCACTTACAGATCAGTCAGGAGTCGGCGGTGAAAGCTCCGGTAATGCTAGCGTGACACCGCTGCTTATTGTTAGCGAACAAAGCTGGTTTGATCGGATTATGGGTTACATGCCCGAAATTGATTTTCAGAGCACTAGGACGTTGGGGGTAATTGGAGCTGCTATTGCCGCACTTTTCGCTTTACTGTTCTTGCGTCGTCGCAGGGCACAAGAGGAGTTTGGGCATAGTATGCCTTCGATGGCCGTTGAGGGGACGCATAGTCAATTCGATGCCGCTAGTCTGCATGAGGGAGTTGATCTCGACGACGATGGTCTTGGCGTTGGTCGTTCGCAAGGCAAGAGTTCTTCATTTTTAACCGTATATAATGATGATGCCGCTACCGCTCACTCAGATGATGTGGATCCACTCGTTGGGGCAAAAGTTTACCTTGCTTATAGACGCGATGATCAGGCTATAGAGGTACTAAAAGAGGGGCTTAAACGCTCAGATGATCGTTTTGACATCCGGCTTAAATTACTCGAAATTTACCATAAGCAAGAAAATAAGGCTGAATTTGAAAGTCTTGCAGAACAATTTTATGCCGATAAAAAAGTTGCTGAAGACAAGCTTTGGCGTAAAGTTGTCAAAATGGGTCAAGGGCTGGGATTAACAACCCCGATTTTTGCCACAACTGGTGATGCTAGTTCGGGCGCACCGATTCGATTGGGTGATTCTCTATCAAGCGACGGGCTCGCGTTCGACGTGCAGGAGAGTAATGCGAAAACACTGGATATGTCGACGATCAATCTGCCAAGTGAGGGCCTTTCGAATGGTGTACCAACGGTATCTAGTAGCGAATTTAATATTGATCTCAGTGATAGCATTGAACATGATTCAAAGATGCTGACTCCCGATGCTACTGCTGTCGGCGAGCTTAGTGAATTGTCCGATCTTACAATAAGTGAGAATGCTAGTGATGCTGGTTCGATTCAGGCGTTAGATTCTGAAGATATACAAACCCAGCTTGATTTAGCCGAGGTTTATGTTGAATTGGGTGATGGGGAAGGCGCAGGTCAAATTCTTATAGATGTAATGGAGCATGGAAATAGCAAACAAAAGAAACGCGCGTCTGAGATCTTGTCTGAACTGAATGCCTGATTGTACTTATTCGTTTCTCTCGTTGGGTGGCACTTAGCATTTTTATGATCTGATGTGAATATCTTTACCATTCATTGCGATGCCTATAATAGTAGTACCCGTCAATGTAGCTTAAGCTGTTAATCAATATTTTGGCTCAACAAGAATTAAACGCACGATATGCAGCGGTGGTCGAATATCGAGGTAGTGACTTTAAGGGGTGGCAATCACAGGATGGTGAGCGAACTGTGCAGCGTTGCGTCGAACAGGGACTTTCTAATGTAGCGGGCCAACCGATATCTGTTATTACTGCGGGTCGGACTGATAGCGGAGTACATGCAACAGGGCAGGTAATCCATTTTGACAGCCCGGTAGAGCGAACTGATCGAGCCTGGGTAATGGGTGCTAATACGGATTTACCGTTTGATATTCGTTTGCGAGCCGCACAACGAGTCAGCGATGATTTTCATGCTAGATTTAAAGCCATTAGACGGAGCTATCGCTATATTATATTAAATCAACGCGAAGCCAGTGCGGTGTATGGCCAGTTGGTTACTCATGAATACCGTAAGATTAATGTGTCCGCAATGCAAAAAGCCACCACGTATTTGACCGGAGAGAATGACTATAGTTCCTTCCGTGCTTCTGGCTGTCAAGCGCGCTCACCGGTTAGAACGATTACGAAGTTGGAGGTTGCATCCGCAGGTCCTTGGATTTGGATTGACGTAGTGGCAAACGCATTTTTACAGCATATGGTCAGAAACCTTGTCGGCGTACTTCTTACTATTGGTGCAGGTGAGGAACCGGTAGAATGGGCAAAAACTGTATTACAGGCAAAAGATAGAACCAAGGGCGGTGTTACCGGAAGACCTGAGGGCTTATATCTAGCTAAAGTTGAGTATCCAACAGAGTTTGCGATTATTATGCCGGTACCTAAGCCAGTTAGATTTTGGTGATTAGATTTAAAATGCGCACACGAGTAAAGATTTGTGGGATTACCAGAGCGGAGGATGCTGCGCTAGCCGTGCGGTTAGGTGCTGATGCAATTGGTATTATTTTCCACCCAGCGAGTCCGCGGTTTGTCGATATACATGAAGCGAAAAAGGTTAGAGAAGTTGTTCCTGCATTTGTAAATTTGGTGGGTGTTTTTGTGAATCTGGGTGCTAGAGAAGTTCGTCAGATCAATAGTGAAGTTGGCCTTGATCTTGTGCAACTGCACGGTGATGAAAGCCCTGATTTTGCGGAATCTTTAGGCTTGCCATATATTAAGGCCGTATCAGCAGAACATTCAAGAGAGCTAAATACTAGCGACCTTGGTTATGCCTCAGCGCGAGCATTTTTGTTGGATGCTAGCAATACGCAGAGTTATGGTGGTACAGGACAGGCTTTTGATCGAAAAGCATGGCCTTCCGCTAGCCAAGCGCCGTTGATTTTGGCAGGTGGCTTAGGGCCGGATTACTTGCGTGAGCCCCTACGGCAACTAAATCCTTATGCCGTTGATCTTAATAGCGGTATCGAGCTTGAGCCGGGTATAAAGGACTCAAAAAAACTAATTGCCAGCTTCGAGCAAATAGCATCTGCCAGGATTGAATCATAAGGCTCTTGAGTTACCAGCAAATATTGAGTGTGTCCCTATGCTGACTAGTAAGATGACGATGCTATATACGACTGTTTTATTTGTATTGAATGCTTGATAGTCAAAATATTGATGTGTGGATTGATCATATGCAATCTTTGCATCCACAAGAAATGGAGTTCAGTCTGGATCGTCCTCAAAAAGTATTTGAGAGGTTAAGGTTAACTGACAGACTACCGTATTTGATTACGGTCGCAGGCACTAATGGCAAGGGCAGCTGTGTAGAGTTACTAACACAAGCGTTTAGATGTGCTGATATTCCGGTTGGCAGTTATACGTCACCGCATTTGATTAGATTCACTGAACGTATTCGTGTGAATGGCGTTGAAGTTAGTGATGCACTGCTAATTTTTGCCTTTATGGAGGTAGAGAAAGCGCGTGAGAATGAGCCATTAACCTTTTTTGAATTTACTTCGTTAGCCGCTTTCATTGTGTTCTCAAATGCAGGGTTGGATGTGCTTGTATTGGAGGCAGGTTTAGGTGGGCGGCTGGATGTTATGAACCTGCTTGATGCTGATGCACTTCTATTGACGAACATTGCGCTGGATCACACTAAATTACTTGGTGATACTCGAGAGCTGATTGGTTTTGAGAAAGCTGGTCTGCTAAGGAACAGACAGCTTGTAGTGTGCGGTGATCGAGATTTGCCGCAAACTGTAGTTGAGCGTGCAGACGTGGTTGAAGTTCAGATATTGCTACTTGGTCAAGACTTCGACTTTTTGGACAAAGATGGAGACTTTTTACTGGTTGATACAAATGGCGGAACCCTGACCGATTTATTGACTACGCCATTTTCTGGTGGTTTGGAGCAACTAGATAATGCGGCTTGCGTGGTTAAACTGTTAAAAGCGCAGCAGTGTTTTGATATTCCAGACTCTGCCCTGGAGAAAGCATTTAGTTGTGCGATTATTTCAGGTCGGAAGCAAGTTTTGTCAGATAGGCCGCTAATTGTTTTAGATGTCGCGCATAATGAAGACTCAGTTCGAGCATTATCAAGATTTTTGCGAGATTTTTCGATTGCGGGCAGGGTGTACGCGATATTTGGAATGCTTGCTGACAAGTCGGTTGTGCCAGCGCTGGAGCATATTGTAGAATATGTTGATAATTGGTTTATTGTCGAATTGGACTCTCCGAGAGCGTTTTCCGCCGGGGGTTTGGAAGAATGTCTAAATCAGGCTGCGAATTCTAGGAACGTGACCGCAAGAATTATGGGCCGAGGTGATAGCGTTGAACTCTGGGAGGAAGTAATGAAGATTCTGAAAGACGACGATCTACTAATAGTTTTCGGTTCGTTTTTACTGGTCGGTGATATACTCGCACACCAATCGGTAACTGAATAAACGCCTTTTTAGCACGATCTGATTATATGTCGGTAGTGGAAGAATTTGACCCAAAGAAGCGTTTGGTAGGTGCAGCGATTCTGATTGGTCTTGCAGTGATAATATTGCCTGTTATCTTGGATAGTGATGATGGGTTTGATTCAACTTCAATATCCGATCAAGGTCAATTTATTCAAGGGCTTAGAAACGATTATGTATCAAGCGAAGAAGAAGTTACTGTCTTTGTTTCGAAGATAACCCCAATCGAAGAAAATAGTACAATCATTGACAAAGGTGCCGAGCCGAAAACTGTGGTAGCAGACAGCTCTGCCCCCAAACGTACGCCCGCAAGCAAGCCGGTGGTGAAAAAACTTGGATCGCCTGCAGTTTCTGCAAACACTGTGGAGCGAGGTTGGATGGTAAGGGTAGGCACCTTTGTGAATGCTGTGAACGTTAAAAAACTTCTTGTGGATTTAAGCAGTAAAGGATTTGAACCCGATACAGATACTATCGAGACTTCCAGGGGGATGGCGACTCGTATTTGGATTGGGCCTTACCAGCGGCGAGTAGATGCGGCTAGGGCTAGAACTCGTCTGGAACAGCAAACGGGTGAGCCGGGCTTGATAACCGTTTTTCCTTAATATCGATTAGATACGCATATGAGTGGCTTGGATATTATATTGGTGATTATCGTGGCGATCTCGGTTGGCGTCGGGTTGATGCGTGGTTTAATTCGGGAAGCTTTGTCGATCATTTCATGGGTGCTCGCCTTCTGGCTTGGTTTGAGCTATGCAGACTGGGCAGTTCCTTTAGTTGCAAAGTATATCCCCGGCGTAGCTTTGCAGAGCGGTATTGCTTTTGTTGTGGTATTCGTGGTTAGTTTGTTTTTGTTCAGTATTGTCAGTTATTTGCTTTATAAGGCTATCGCAGTTAAGGCTATTCAAGGGCCGGATAGATTGCTCGGTGCAGCCTTTGGTGTACTGCGCGCAATTTTGTTAATCGCGATACTTATTATTGTTTCAAGGGGTATCGAATTAAGTAGATCAGAATTTTGGTTGGCCTCAAATTTTATTTCTTACTTTGATCCTACTGCAGACCTAATTAGCCAGCTATTACCCAAGGTAGTGGCTGAATCCCCAGCGAGTTGATATGTTTAAAGCTGTTATTAAATTTGCACTTAGTAGTTATTTTGTTTTTGGTTTTCTTTATCACCAGATTGTAGAGTTCTAGTACTTATAAATTATGTGCGGCATCATAGCGATAGTTGGTCAAAGCCCGGTAAATCAGGCGCTTTACGATGGTTTGACGATACTTCAGCACCGGGGGCAGGACGCAGCAGGTATTGTTACAAGCGCGAATAACCGTCTTTATTTGCGCAAGGCTAATGGACTTGCCAAAGACGTATTTCATATGAGGCATATGCAAAAACTCGAAGGAAACTCGGGTTTAGGGCATTGTCGGTATCCGACAGCCGGGTCTAGCTCTGTTTCGGAGGCGCAGCCGTTCTATGTGAATTCACCTTTTGGAATTGCGCTAGCACATAATGGTAATTTAGTTAACGCAGTTGAGTTAAGAGACGACTTATATCGAGAAGATCGGCGTCATCTAAATACAAACTCGGACTCTGAAATTTTACTCAATGTGTTTGCTCACGAGCTGTTGAGGCATATACCTGAGGGTGAAAGTAAACTGCCTCCAGAAGCCGTATTTAAGGCTATTGAAGGCGTTTTTGAGCGATGTAGTGGTGGTTTTGCCGTGGTTGCACTTATCGTCGGGTTCGGAATCGTCTCCTTTAGAGATTCGTACGGTATTCGCCCACTTATAAGGGGTATAAGGCATACAGAAACAGGTGCAGAACATATCGTCGCATCTGAAAGTGTCGCTTTAGATGGGTTGGGTTTTGACGTTGTTGACGACGTCCATCCCGGGCAAGCGGTTCTGGTCGAATTTGACGGTAAAGTGCATAAGCGGCAGTGCGCCAAACAAAGTGCCTATGCACCTTGCATATTCGAGCACGTATACTTCGCTAGACCAGACTCTATGATCGACGGTATTTCAGTTTACAAGACTCGTTTGAGAATGGGAGATGCGTTAGCCAGAAAAATAAAGCAGAACTTGCCGGATAAACCTATCGATGTAGTCATCCCTATTCCAGATACAAGTCGGACTTCAGCCTTACAGTTGTCTTATCATCTGGGTGTTCCTTACCGTGAAGGATTTATGAAAAATCGCTACATTGGTCGTACATTTATCATGCCTGGACAGGAGGAACGTAAAAAGTCTGTGCGTCAGAAATTGAATTCAATTGAACTGGAGTTTCGCGATAAGAACGTGCTGCTAGTGGATGACTCGATTGTGCGGGGGACAACTTCTAGCCAAATCGTTATAATGGCTAGGGAGTCTGGTGCAAAAAAAGTATATTTCGCCTCGGCTGCTCCACCGGTTCGTTATCCAAATGTTTACGGAATTGATATGCCGACAGCTTCAGAGTTGGTCGCTAATGGTCGAAGTGTTGAAGAAGTATGTAATTTGATTGGTGCAGATCATCTCTGGTACCAGGATCTTGATGACCTGGTCGAATGTGCAAGTGCTGGCAATCCCGATATTAAAGGGTTTGATACATCGTGCTTCGATAAAAAGTACATCACGGGAGATGTGAGCGAGCATTATTTAGAGGCGTTAGAGTTGGAGCGTAGCGAAGGAGCAAAAAAGTTACGCGTTACAAACGGCCCAATAGATGTTGATGCCGATGAGGGTGACTTGGAAGTTGTCGCTTAGCATGTGTCATCCCTTACTTAAGACGGACTAAACGTGACTGACGATAACAAAGAGCGTGACAGGAACGGAAATATCCGGGACTGGCTAGATTATGGACCTGCTACAAGGGCCATTAGGGCGGGCCAGCATCGTAGCGAATACGGAGAGCATTCTGAAAGTATTGTCGTGACATCGAGTTTTGTGTTTGAATCGGCAGCGCAAGCGGCAGCAAGATTTTCCGGCGAAGAAGAAGGGTATATTTATGCTCGGTTTAGTAACCCTACCGTTGATACATTTACCGAACGTTTGGCAGCGCTTGAGGGGGGTGAGTCATGCATCGGAACATCATCGGGGATGGCTGCTTACACTTTGCTATGTTTGGGTGTGCTTGGGGTCGGTGATCATGTCGTATTGTCGCGAAATATGTTTGGCACCACCCTAATTTTATTTAAGAATATATTGTCTAGATTTGGAATTGAATATACTTTTGTAGACCTTATAGACCTTGATTCGTGGCAGTCTGCACTGCAAAGTAATACCCGTTTGGTGTTATTTGAGACGCCTGCAAATCCGCTTACTGAAGTAGGTGATGTGGCCGCAATCAGTGTGCTAGTAAAGAGCTTTAATCAAGATATTCTGGTGGGCGTTGATAATTGTTTTTGCACGCCTGCGCTTCAGACTCCATTAACTATGGGTGCCGATCTTGTCGTCCACTCGGCGACTAAGTATCTGGATGGCCAGGGTAGAGCAGTTGGTGGTGCGGTGGTGGGTACAAACGAATTAGTTGAAGGGAAGTTATTACCGATTATGCGAGGTGCTGGTTTAAGCATGAGCCCGTTTAACGCTTGGATTTTTTTGAAAGGGTTAGAAACCTTGCAGCTCAGAATGGACAAGATTAGTAGTAACGCGCTCGCCATTGCAAAGCATTTAGATTCACTAGCGGGCGAAAGCAAGGTAGGTATAGAGAAGGTGTTTTATCCGGGTTTGCCCTCGCATCCGCAATATGAACTTTCTGCCTCCCAGCAAAGTGCTTCTGGTGGCGTGATATCATTTACATTGTCTGGTGGCCGCGAGGCTGCCTGGAAATTAATGGATGCCGCGAGACTTGTATCAATAACTGCCAACTTGGGTGATACCAAAACAACAATCACTCACCCAGCCACCACCACGCATGGTCGATTGAGCGAAGAGGAACGTGACGCTTCTGGTATAAGTGAGGGGCTTATTCGATTAGCAGTTGGTCTAGAAGATCCAGAAGATATTATTGATGATATTCAACTGGGTTAGCTGGTTGAAAATAGTGGCTACTAATCCTTAAAGCTGGTGACTATTTAAATCCATCAGCTAATCTATTTATATACCACGGGCTTATTTTTCCAATTGTGGTAAAACTTTGTAATTAGATGGGGCTAAACAAAACAGCTCGAACGAGTAAATTTATTTAAAAAGTTGCCATTGCATTGACGCTAATCAAGCCAATGTTATTAGTTGCAGCGCCTGTAGTGTATTCTGCCTCAAACATGCTCCAGTCGCTTAATCATAATCTAAGTCCGGAGCCCCAAGCACCGATACATCATCGCTTTCGCTAGTAAAGCTGGGTATTTTAATTGAACCTGGCTGCGCCGAAATCCGAGTTTTCCCTTAAAGAATTCTGTGCCAGGCGAACGATAAGCAAAAAAAACGTTTGTAATATCCGCGTCCCATTTACCTGCGACGCCTCCGAATAAGAAGCTACTTGCTGGATCAATAGCAGAATTTCCGGACTTAGAGGAGTTCTATCTCAATCGAAACTGAGCTATCGTAGCCTACCGGGAGAGAGCGAATTCATAACCCAGAACCAACCCGGTCGCATTTCAATCTTTGAACCCATCAGCGCCATTTTTAACTTTGGCCGCTTTAGCCCAAGTTGTCCATTTTCATGTAGCATACTGACCAAAAAATAGACTATCATTATCTGCTTGAGCAGGTTCTGAAATAATTAAAAATGGTGCTAAAAGGGCAGCTGGTAGTGCAATTGTTAGTAGATGACGTTTGATTACATTTGTGATGGTTAGGATATTCACTTTGATATTTAACCCGTGCATCATTGTTTCAAGGACTTTACCTGGTCACTTTAATTGTAGCCATGCGGTTTCATGTTGCGTCCCTTGATCTTATAATCAGGTATATTCAAGATCTAATGGAATATGAATATATTGTGTTGACTCATGCTGTTAAACACACTATCTGGTGTCCTCAGAGAAGTTTGTTGGGGGGTGTAAGTGTTTAAGAAGTACCTTTTGTGGGGCATTCTAATACTTATACTGATATTTCAGTACCAGCTGTGGATTGGTAGGTATGGGTTTCTCCGGCTGAATTCGTTGAATCAGCAACTGGATGATTTGCGAGCTGAGAACAACAGTTTGTCCGAACGGAATGAAGCTTTGTATGCTCAGGTGAGAGAATTAAGTGAAGGTAGTGAGGTGCTTGAGGAACGAGCCCGCAGCCAGCTTGGTTTTGTAAAGGAGGGTGAGCAATTTATTCAGGTGGTTCCTGCCACGAATTAAATGAACCCTCTGATTAGTCACTTTATTTAAAAGGGTGGTTTGGGCTTTTCAGCATTTATTTCAGGCTATTTCAGACCATTGGTTTTCCGTTTATCTGCGTTGTTGTTTTGTATAGTTAGTATTTTGGACAGCTCGCCTTAATGCTTATCGAGTCGGGCTCATCTGGAGCCTGATTTATCCAGTACTGATGGGTTTCCGAGTCGATTGTGTTATCAGGTGGGTGTCTAGTTAAGATGGCTAAGCCAATAAGACTTTTTTCAGAATGACTAGCTGCTATTGGAGAGGTTGTTATTAAGCTTTTATAATCTGCTGTGACACTGAAGACTTCGCCAATATTATTACCTTGCTGGTCAAACACTGACATCGCCCCGTTAATTATTATGGGGTTGTTCGTAGCAAACTGGTATAAACGCTTTTTGGCTTTGCCGAGGTAGTGCATGCGCGCGATGACTTCTTGGCCGGTATAACACCCCTTTTCGAAGCTAATACCTCCGCTTAAATCCAAGTTTAGAGGCTCAGGTAGGTATTTCTCACTTTGCTCAAGTGTTAATTCAGGTATAGCACTTGCATGCATTTGGTAAGACCAAAAGAATTCCGCATTCTGTTCGCTGTCATTACTAGAAAAATTACCTATCACACTAGAATCGGCATTGGTTGATAGTGTTAATTCCACAGTGTTTGGGTTAGCTAGCCGGGCGCGCACATTACTGTTATTTAACTCTTCGATGGTCCCTGGTATGAGCAAGGTGTGTTCGGGGTTACTAGTAGTGTCGGACAGAAAGACATTTATGGAATGTTGGTGGCTAATTTGTACTTTGCTTCTAAATACAAAACGTTTCAGGTGAGTAGACGCGGGTTCAATGAGGTCTGCTCTCGCGACTAAATAGACTGCTTCACTCGTGCAGATAACGTGAAATATTGTAATAATTCTGCCTTTTGGATTGCACATTGTCGCTAGCTGAATCGAACCTTCTGCGTTAACCATCTCGCAGCTTAGCTGCCCTTGAAGAAAGGCGATTCGGTCATCTCCTGTAACGAGAATTATTTGTAAAAATTTTGCAGGGGTAGGCATAGAAATTAATTGTTGATTTAGAGAGTGAGCTTGATTGCCAAGCAGCAGTAGCAATTTTCAGTTGGTATGGTAACATCTTGGGCGCTCGAAAAATGCCTGCTTAGTCGCTAATTACGTTGATATATCAAGCATGTAGATAATCTTGAATCGATGAATAATAGTATTAAAAATGGTGAATCAGTGAGTGGGGTTTCGACGGATGTCGATGCGAATTTCACCACGACTGCCGCAAAACCTATTCTTGAGGCTGCTGCTGCCGAATTATCGGTTCCCACATTTCCAGCAGTCCATGCCCAGGCTAAAAAGAGTGAAAATTCTACCGCAATAGAAGTTGGCGGTACTGATGGTCCTGAGCCTACACGTTATGGGGATTGGGAGCACAAAGGTCGTTGTTACGATTTTTAATGTTCCCGTGTAGCCCCGGCCGCACATAACAAGAACTACGTATAGCTATGTCGAATATTAATACTGACCGCCCACTGTCACCTCATTTGCAGGTTTATAGTTTGCAATTAACTATGGTTCTGTCAATTTTTCACCGGGGTACTGGGATTTTCTTGATGGTAGGAATACCAGTTCTAGTCTTGTGGCTGTACATGTTGCAATCTGGTGAGCACAACTACGGTCACGCGATGAAATATTTGGCTTATCCAGTTGGGCGTTTATTACTGCTTGGTTGGACTTTTTCGATTTTCTACCATCTCTGTAATGGGGTTCGACATCTATTTTGGGATATTGGTAAAGGGTATGAAATTTCAACCTTGTACCGGAGTGGTGCAGCAGTTGTCGTTGTTTCGATACTGATGACACTGGCTACGTGGTTGTGTGCTTACGGGTTAATTTAGGTTTGGTTCGTTAGAGTGTTTTACTGTCTAGTCGTGGTTTGAATTGGCGATAAATTTGTAACTGAAAATATAATTCCCGTAAGAGTTTAGATGTTAGTTAAGGCAATGGTTGAGGCGAAAAATGAAGTTTAGGAGTCCATTAAAAAATGCCCGTGGTTTGGGTTCTGCCAATGAGGGGTTGTCTCATTGGTGGTTACAGCGAATCTCTGCAGTGGCGCTAATTCCGCTTTGTTTATGGTTTGTTTATTCGTTACTGGCTATTTTTGCTGCGCCGTATGGAGCTGTCATAAGCTGGTTTGGCTCTCCGCTAAATTCCAGCTTGATGTTGTTGTTTGTGCTTGTTTCTTTGTATCACGGGCAAACCGGAATACAAGTTGTTATTGAAGACTATATTCATACTAAGTCGGTTAGCATGACATTACTGTTATTGGTTAAAGGTGGGTCCTTGTTATTGGCTGTTGTTTCAGTCGTGTCTATTTTAAAAGTGGCCATCGGAGGCTGACCGAATATGCCAGGTGATTATAAAATAACTGATCATACGTATGACGTGTTGATTGTGGGTGCTGGTGGCGCGGGTTTGCGGGCTACTTTTGGTATGGCCGCTGCAGGTTTGTCTACTGCTTGCCTCACAAAAGTATTTCCTACTCGAAGCCATACAGTAGCGGCACAAGGCGGCATGAGTGCCGCCTTGGCTAATATGGGCGAAGATGATTGGCGGTGGCATATGTACGACACCGTAAAAGGCTCTGATTGGTTGGGCGATCAGGACGCAATTGAATATATGTGTCGGAATGCCGCTGCCGCAGTGTATGAGTTAGAGCACTACGGCGTGCCATTTTCCCGGACCGAGGAAGGTAAAATTTATCAACGTGCATTTGGTGGAATGACAACGCACTTTGGTGAAGGTCAAGCATTGCGTACCTGTGCAGCGGCAGATAGAACCGGGCACGCGATACTCCACACTTTGTATCAACAAAGCTTAAAGCACGATGCGACATTTTTTATCGAGTATTTTGTACTTGATCTGATCATGGTTAATGGCGAATGTCGGGGTGCGATAGCGATGTGCATGGAAGATGGTTCAATTCATCGATTTAACGCACGTATTACAGTTTTGGCTACGGGCGGATACGGGCGCGCATATTTTTCAGCTACGTCGGCGCATACGTGCACTGGTGACGGTGGCGGTATGGCGTTGCGAGCGGGTTTGCCGTTAGAAGATATGGAGTTCGTTCAATTTCACCCTACGGGTATATATGGCGCTGGTTGCCTCATAACAGAAGGTGCGCGTGGTGAAGGGGGCTATTTAACCAATTCCGAAGGCGAGAGATTTATGGAACGTTACGCGCCTAACGCGAAAGATTTGGCATCGCGAGATGTTGTGTCACGGTCAATGACCATCGAAATAAGGGAAGGTCGTGGTGTTGGCGCAGATAAAGACCATATTCATTTACATCTTGAACATCTTGGGCCGGAACTATTGGCTGAACGACTACCGGGAATATCTGAGTCAGATCGAATTTTTTCTGGCGTTGATGTAACAAGAGTACCGATTCCAGTATTACCAACAGTGCATTACAACATGGGCGGGATTCCAACTAATTACCACGGTGAAGTGCGCGCGGCAGTCGGAGGTGACGCTGAGTCTTACGTGCCGGGTCTGATGGCAATTGGTGAGGCAGCGTCAGTTTCTGTACACGGCGCCAACCGATTGGGGTCAAATTCCTTGTTGGATATAATCGTGTTTGGGCGAGCAGCAGCTTTGCGAGCGGCCGAAATTATCGATAAAAACGAATCGATACCGGACCTTCCAGAGAAAGCTGGCGAACAAAGTATTGATCGGCTGGATAAACTACGATATGCGGACGGAGGACGACTTACCTCCAAAATTCGACTGGATATGCAGCGTACCATGCAAGCCAACTGTGCAGTATTTCGCACCGAAGAGGTATTGCAGGAGGGTGTTGATGGTATGGCGCAAGTATACGATAGCTTTAAAGATGTGAAAACCGTCGACCGTGGGTTAACGTGGAATACTGACTTAATTGAAACGCTGGAATTGGAAAACCTGCTTTCTCAAGCCGTGGTAACTGTGAATTCAGCACACAATCGTAAAGAAAGCCGTGGTGCTCATGCCCGTGAGGATTTTCCAGATCGTGATGACGAGAACTGGATGAAACATACTTTGGCCTGGTTTGATGGCGACGTGAAATTTGAATACCGAGCAGTACATGATTTTACATTGACTGACGATATTGAATATATCCAACCAAAAGCGCGTGTTTATTAGTTTTCGATAAGAATAAATATTCTAGCCGAACATTTACAACCAACTTACATACACAAGCAACTAAACATTGATTAATTCACTAACGGTGGCGGATCAGTATAGGACCTAATGATGGCAGAATTTACCCTACCAGCTAACTCCAAAATTAAAAAAGGCCGACATTTTCCAGCTCCGGAAGGTAGCAAAAATGTTAAAAAATTTAATATCTACCGCTGGGCTCCAGAAGATGAGGATAATCCTAGTCTTGACTTTTATGAGTTGGATATGGATACCTGCGGGCCAATGGTTTTAGATGCAATAATTAAGATCAAAAATGAAATTGATCCGACTCTGACCTTTAGGCGTTCTTGTCGGGAAGGTATTTGTGGTTCTTGTGCTATGAATATTGATGGTACTAATACGCTGGCTTGCATAAAGGCAATTAGCGACTGTAAAGGCGCTGTTAAAATTTACCCATTACCGCACATGCCTGTCGTTAAAGACTTAGTGCCAGATATGACGCATTTTTACGCGCAGTACGCTTCGATAAAGCCCTGGCTGAAATCGGATACACCGGTCTCGCCTGGCAAAGAACGTTTACAATCGAAAGAAGATCGCTCCAAGCTTGATGGTCTTTATGAATGTATTATGTGCGCTTGCTGTTCCACGTCTTGCCCCAGTTATTGGTGGAACAGCGATCGCTATTTGGGGCCAGCTGTTTTGTTGCAGGCTTATCGCTGGATAGTAGACTCACGGGATGACGCTACTGGTGATCGACTTGATGAATTGGAGGATCCGTTCAAATTATATCGGTGTCATACCATCATGAATTGCACAAATACGTGCCCGAAAGATTTGAATCCTGGTAAAGCAATCGGCGAAATCAAAAAGTTGATTGCAGAACGGGCACTGTAAAAGGACAAACAAGCGGCCCAGTGAAATCGTATCTTTATATTGATCTGGATGCGCTCACTGTGATCGGGTCGATATGAGGGAGGTTTTACCAGCCGGTAAAATTCGTTGGCGATGTCGTCGTGGTGTCCGTGAGCTGGATGTATTGTTGACCCAGTTTCTCGATCACTCTTATGACACTTTAAGCAACTCTGAAAAGACCGCATTCTGCAAATTATTGGAAGTACAAGATCCAATAATTATGGATTGGATATTTGCACGCAGTTCATCAGATGAAAAAGATGTGCAGGGTATCGTTGAGAAACTAGCTAATCTAGTCGAGTAACTGCCTACTTTATATCTATGCTTTGGGTTCTGTTAACCGCTGATACAGATTAACCTACACTCCTTTCGTGTTACCGCTGTGATCGCTATATACTCAAAGCGGTCATTCGTAATGTTAGAGATAAAAGGATTTACGAGATGTTTGGGCTGATTGATACTTCTTGATTATGGGTATAGGGTGTTTATTCTTCCCATACGCTATATTTATATGACACCCAATTCATAAAAATGATTGTTATGAAATTCAGCCACGATTTACGCTTGATATTTACAGTTGCCACTTTCAGCTTGTTCATTTCGCCAGCATTCGCAGATGAGCTGCCAGATTTTTCCGGCATATGGGTAGCGGACCAGTGGGCAACAGAACCCTGGCCGGTTAAGCCACCTTTTACTGAAAAGGGTCAGGCCGAGCAGGATGTCTGGGCTACCGACCCCCTCAATGATCCCACTCACCTGTGTGTCTTTCATTTGGTACGTATTGCTTCCGCACCTTTTCCCCATGAAATCATACAGCAGGACGATCGCATCACTATGTTGTATGAATACCAGCACCAGGTACGACGCGTTTTTCTTGATGGACGCGATCATCCGGACGACCCATTACTATCGTTAATGGGCCACTCCACGGGTAAGATAGAGGGCAACACATTGACTATTGATACTATCGGTGTCGAAGCGGGTTATTTGCGGCCACAAGCCTTTCCCCATAGTGAAAATATCCATGTCATTGAAAAGCACACACTACTCGAACCCGGGAAAAAGCGAATTGAAATGACGATTGATGATCCAGAATATTATCGTAAACCAATCACGGTGGCCATGGACTGGTCAAAGACGGATGATGGTGAAGTTGTTTTGTGGGAGTCAGAGACATATCCGCGAAATATCCTGCATCGTAGAGGCTGGAAACAAAGGGGTCTGAGTGTCGGTGATATAGTCGAAGTAGAAGGCAGGAGGGCGCGTGATGGTTCGCCTCGGTTGCAAATATTAACTATCATACGACCTTCGGATGGATGGGAGGGAGTTGGTTACGAGCCTGAGTCCATCGACTAATCCCTAGATCTTTTTGCATTGTTTGCGCATTAAATCTCTAAGCCAGATATTCAGGGAATCGGTATCACGACGGACATCGCATACCTGTGCATAGGGAAACGGTCCAAGGCCTATCGGTAAATCAAGAATCTCAAGGCGGGGAAAAATCTTGAATTTGTTCGCAAGTAGTAAAGGCAGAGTGATAATTAGATCACTTTTTTCAATTAATAACGGCGTAACCGTGGAGAAAGCGCCCGATTTGGTAAAAAATCACTTACCCAGCAGCGTGTCCATAGTGCTTAACTATCAGTGACCGCTTTGGGCAATAAGCAGTCATTCCAACTCTCACCTAGATAGGCGAAAAATTTTCTAAGGTAGGGCTAATGGTTGAGAATGAACACATCATATATCTCATAACACTATTGTCCGGAATTTTAGGCGATAACCGGAAGTTCGGTAACTCGCTATCAATATAGGAAAACGGATAGACGAGTTTGGTGACTGATGAATTCTCAGGTTTAGTAACGAGTATTTAATCCCAACTAACCATATTTGCGTGCGCAGGATAGTTGGTAGGGACGATTACGCTATCTCTTGCGATTCTTTTAGTTTTCGGATAATTTAGAGTGTAGTGTAAGCCTCTGCTTTCCCGACGATTTAGGGCGCATTGAACGGTCAAATCTGCGACAGTGACCAAGTTTCGCAATTCTAATAAGTCGCTGGATACTTTAAAATTACTGTAATAATCGCGAATTTCTTCCTTGAGCAGATCGATTCGATGAGCTGCTCGCTCCAGCCGCTTATCGGTTCGAACAATGCCAACGTAATCCCACATGAAGCGGCGTAATTCATCCCAATTATGCGCTACCACAATACGTTCGTCCGGATCTGTTACTCGGCTTTCATCCCATTCGGGTATAGCCGGTGATATTTTCGTTTTAGTACAATTTGCTGAGATATGTTTGGCGCTTGCGTCTGCCATTACGAGACATTCGAGCAAAGAATTGCTAGCTAAGCGATTAGCGCCATGTAGCCCAGTGCACGAGGCTTCGCCGACACAATATAAATTGGTTAGATCAGTTCGGCCTTGTAAATCGGTGACAACACCACCACAGGTATAATGCGCTGCTGGTACCACGGGAACGGGTTCTTGGCATATATCAAAACCGTACTGCATGCAGTTTTTATAGATATTTGGAAAGTGCTCTAAGATAAAATCTTTAGGTTTGTGGCTGATGTCTAAAAATACCGAATCGAGTCCATGTAATTTCATTTCATAGTCGATCGCACGAGCGACAATATCTCGAGGTGCGAGTTCTCCTAATTCATGATGTTGTTTCATGAACCGTGTGCCATCAGGCAACAGCAAACGACCACCTTCTCCTCGCACAGCCTCAGATATTAGCAACGATTTTGCTTGTGGATGATACAAGCAGGTTGGATGAAATTGAACAAATTCCATATTAGAGATTCGACAACCTGCCCGCCACGCCATCGCTATTCCATCACCTGTCGAAGTATCCGGGTTACTTGTGTAGAGATATGATTTTGAAGCACCACCCGTTGCTAGTACTAGAGATTCCGCCGAAATAACCCCTACTTTGCTAGTTTTGGTATCTAAAATATAAGCACCAACTGCACGATCTGGGCTTGCCAAGCCCAGTTTTTGCGCAGTGATTAAATCAATCGCAATGTGATGCTCAAGGGTAGTTATTCCGGGTTCTGCTCGAACTAGGTTTTCCAGTGTAGTCGCGACTTCTCGGCCGGTGGCATCTTGCGCATGTATAACTCTACGATGAGAATGGCCTCCTTCGCGAGTGAGGTGATATTTCGAATCAGCGCCGTCGTACTCTGGGCCATCGATAACCGTAAATTCAACACCATTGTCAACCAACCAGTCGATTGCATCAGGAGCATTTTCTACAATGTAGCCTACTGTTTGTCGGTTGCATAAACCTGCACCCGCGGTCAAAGTGTCTTCGATGTGTGAAGCGAATGAATCTTCCTTGTTTAGTACCGCTGCAATCCCACCTTGCGCATAAAGACTGCTGCCTTCGGTAAGCTCTTCCTTGGATATTAGCGTAACCTTAATGCCTGATTGGGCAAGCCTGAGGCTCAAGCTCAGTCCTGCGACACCGCCCCCGATGATCAATACTTCGGTATGATTCTTGTTCATTTGCGAGATTTCTAATAATTTTGACTGTTTAGTCGATTATATGACTACCTATACTTACTGGCTATTACTAAAAAAACATCTGTAAGAATGTGTAATTGACAATAGTTATGCTGCGCATTTTGTTAGAATCCATGTTGTAAGGCGCGGATGCGTCTTTTTTATTGTATTCACAGTATTCCCACTAGGTATTAACGATTGAGTAATCAACGCCAGAACCTGATTCGAAACTTTGCTATTATTGCGCATATTGATCATGGTAAATCAACATTAGCTGACCGATTTATTCAATATTGTGATGGCTTAAGCGACCGTGAAATGGAGGCTCAGGTTTTAGACTCTATGGAGCTGGAACGGGAGCGAGGAATCACAATTAAGGCGCAAAGCGTCAGCTTAAAGTATCAGGCAAAAGATGGCCTTGAATATCAGTTAAATTTGATCGATACCCCGGGCCACGTGGATTTTTCTTATGAGGTATCCCGATCATTAACTGCTTGCGAGGGGGCTATCCTAGTAGTTGATGCTTCTCAGGGAGTTGAAGCGCAAACCGTGGCTAATTGCTATACCGCAGTCGATCTAGGTTTGGAAGTTTTGCCAGTACTGAACAAAATTGATCTACCTGCGGCTGATACTGATCGAGTGGCTAGCGAGATAGAAGATGTCGTTGGCATTGATTGTAGCGGTGTACTGCTCGTTAGTGCAAAGACCGGTATAGGCATAGGCGAGTTGCTTGAGGAAATTGTACGTATTCTCCCGGCCCCTCAAGGTGATGCGGAAGCAGGTACCATGGCACTAATCATTGATTCGTGGTTTGATAATTATTTGGGTACAGTTTCGCTTGTCAGGGTGATGCAGGGCTCGCTTAAGTTAAGAGATAAAATTCGTATGCTGGCGACCGGTAAGGACCATCAAATAGACGAGTTAGGTGTGTTCTCGCCAAAACGTACTCCAAAGAAGGAATTGGCCTGTGGCGAGGTTGGCTATTTAGTTAGTGGTGTAAAGAATATCACTGATGCTAAAGTTGGCGATACAATCACCAGTTCAATATCACCAGTAGATACAGCATTAGTAGGTTTTCAGGAAGTTCAACCTAGAGTTTTTGCTGGACTGTATCCAGTAAATTCTGCTGATTTTGAAAGCTTTAGAGATGCGCTTGGGAAACTAAGCCTTAATGATGCATCTTTGCACTTCGAACCTGAGACCTCTGATGCCCTTGGTTTCGGCTTTCGCTGTGGATTCCTAGGCTTGCTACATATGGAAATAGTACAGGAGAGGCTTGAACGAGAATATGATCTTGAGTTGATTACTACCGCGCCGACAGTGGTTTATAAAGTGGAGCTGAATAGTGGCGAAGAAGTCTCAATATCTAATCCTGCGGCGTTGCCCGATTTGTCCCGTATTGAACAAGTTCGAGAACCCATAATTCGTGCCAATATGCTTATGCCATTAGAGTATATTGGCGCTGTTATTACCTTATGTATTGAGAAGCGGGGGACACAAAAAGATATTCAGTATCTTGGGCGCCAGGCGATGCTTACCTTTGAGATTCCATTGAGTGAGGTGGTGATGGATTTTTTCGATAAACTAAAATCAGTGAGCCGTGGTTATGCCTCTCTGGATTATGAGTTGCTCGGCTATGAGGCAGCTGACATGGTAAAAGTGGACGTGCTAATTAATGGTGATTGTGTGGATCCATTGGCCGTATTAGTGCATCGTGAGCAGTCACAATATAGAGGCCGAGATCTGGTTAAGCGGATGCGTGAGCTTATCCCAAGGCAAATGTTCGACGTGGCGATCCAAGCTTCAATAGGATCTAAAATTATTGCCAGAGAAACAGTCAAAGCGCTTAGAAAAAATGTCACGGCAAAATGCTATGGTGGTGATATAACGCGTAAGAAAAAATTGCTGGAAAAACAGAAAGCTGGTAAAAAACGTATGAAGCAAATCGGCTCAGTTGAAATACCTCAGGAAGCTTTTCTGGCAGTGCTTAATATTGGTGGGGATTAGAAGTTATGTTTGAATTAGTATTATTTATCGCGATTTTGGTTACCGGCATTATTGCTCTTTTGTGGCGATACTTGGCGAGCGAAGAACGAAGGGCTGGCGAGGAGCCCTGGTACGTAGATTATGCGAAATCATTTTTTCCGGTTTTGCTGATAGTATTTATGCTGAGATCCTTTTTAGTTGAACCGTTCCGAATTCCTTCAGGCTCAATGTTGCCGACCTTACAGGTGGGCGACTTTATATTGGTGAATAAGTTCTCTTATGGCATTCGGTTGCCAGTGGTGCACAATATTCTCGCCTCGGTGAATATACCGGAACGTGGTGACGTAATGGTATTTCGGTGGCCTGGAGATAATAAAACTAACTACATAAAACGGGTAATTGGTTTGCCGGGTGATGTAATCGAGTATCAAAACAAACGTTTAACGGTCAATGGAAAACCATTGGAAACCACAGTCTTAGAATCCGCTTATGAGTTCCAAACTAGCTATGGAAGGGCAATTGCAGCACTTGAGTTGACTGAGCGGTTGGGAGATGACACTCACCATATATTAATTAATCCCCAGGCTGCGCCAAGGCCGGCTAGAAGAGAGGTACCAGAAGGTCATTACTTCGTAATGGGCGATAATCGAGATCATAGTAACGACAGTCGTGCATGGGGCTTTGTGCCAGAGCTGAATGTCGTAGGTAGAGCTTTTTTTATATGGTTTAGCTGGGACGTTGCTCGCGGTGGCGGTGTGGCGTTTGAACGCATAGGTGATAGTATTTAGCAGAGGCAACGGCAATTACTCGACAATCAAGGTCGGCGCTAGCATGAACAAACAGAAATTTTCTTCAATAAACAAACAAAAGGAATCAGCCTATGGGGAATGATCTTTACTATTTCCGTAATCATATTCGCATCATTTATTTTCATGAACTTGTTGCCTATCTATAGCAACCACACTGCAGTCAGAAATGCGGTAAACGATGGTTTGGATAAGTCTAATCTGCGCGCTATTACTAATATTGGTTTGTTGAGAAATATGCGCGTGCAGATGCTAATGGATGATGCCGATGATTTGACCGATTGGGGGAATTTAGTCAAGGTGCAACGAGAGAAAAACCTGGTAACGGTAAATTTTAATTATCAGCGTGCTGTTCCTCTATTTGAAAATATTAGTTTGCCTGTTAAGTTTGATGATTCTATTCAGAGGCCGGTGGAATAATGCTGAGTGTCGAGCAATTAGCTCGAATGCTAGGGCTAAAATTCAACGATCACAGGCTAATAGAGCTTGCCCTTACCCATAAAAGCTATCACGCAGAGAACTATGAACGCCTTGAGTTTTTGGGTGACGCGGTACTGGATTTAATAGTATCGGAAAAGCTCTACTCAAGTTTCCCACACGCAAACGAAGGTCAGTTAAGTCGTATGCGTTCAGAAATGGTGAAGAAGACAACCTTGGCAAGCATAGGGCGTCAGTTAGCTTTAAACGACCATGTTCGGCTTGGTGAAGGTGAATTAAAAAGTGGCGGTTTTAATAGAGACTCGATATTAGCTGACCTAGTTGAATCAATAATTGGTGCGTTGTATTTGGATCAGGGCCTAGCAGTAACAGGCAAATTTGTCGAACGTGTATTTGAGCTAAAGTTTTCCGCACTGTCTGAAGATCAGGGATATAAAGATCCTAAGAGTCTACTTCAGGAACAAATTCAGGAATCTGGTAGCGCACTACCTGAATATTGGATTAAATCGGTATCCGGAGAACAGCACCAGCAGCAATTCACAGTGGTTTGTCGTTTGCCTGATATTGATACCGAATTTATTGAGTGTGATTCAAGTCGAAGGAAAGCTGAGCAATCTGCGGCTGCATCGGCGTTAGATTTTTTAGCTAACCATTAGAGGTGAGTATGATTTTTTCGTTATTTGGATAACGCCTCCACTAAACTACTTACGCAGATCGCTAAACCCTATGAATAAAACACCTGAATATTTTCGCTTTGGATTTGCTGCTCTGGTAGGTAGGCCGAATGTCGGAAAATCAACATTGATGAACCAGTTGATAGGACAAAAAATTAGCATTACATCTCATCGAGCCCAAACAACTCGGCATCGTATTCTTGGAATCTCGACGGATGAAGATCAACAGATAGTTTTTGTAGATACGCCGGGTATCCATAAGGGTACTAAGACCATGAATAAGGTTATAAATCGTACTGCGATACTTAGCACCGAGGGTGTTGATATGGTGGTGTTGATGATTGATTCTAAAGGCTGGAAAACACAGGATAAAAAGGTCCTTGACCTGTTAAAAGGACGCAATGTGCCGATGATTCTGGTTATTAATAAAGTAGACATGCTAAAGGACAAAAATCGTTTATTGCCTTTGATTGCTGAATCTTCCACTTTGTATGATTTTACTGAAATTGTTCCTGTTTCTGCACTTAAAGGTGTAAATACGGATCATTTGTTTAACGTAATTGGAGAAGCCTTACCCACGCAGGGTCCTGGATTTGATCCAGATCAAGTAACTGATCGTAGTGTTCGTTTTTTGGCCTCTGAGCTTATACGTGAGCAGCTATTCCGCCAGTTGGGAGATGAACTCCCTTACAGCTTGGGTGTAGATTTGATTAGTTGTGATGAGACAGAAGCCTTGGTATCCATTGGCGCTGAAATATGGGTGGATAAAGCTTCTCACAAGCCAATGGTGATCGGAAAACAGGGCGCGCGACTTAAAAGCGTAGGCAGCAAAGCTCGACTGGGTATAGAGTTGTTATTTGGAAAGAAAGTTTTTTTAGAACTCTGGGTAAAAGTGCGCAGTGGATGGGCGGATAGTCAGCGGGATATACAACGTCTGGGCTATGGTGAAGGACTCTAACTTTATTGAGCTTGGACACATTGCTGTTTAGGGCTGTATGCGGGTAAAAAACATACCAGCCTATGTGCTAATTAATCGGCCTTTTGGAGAAACTAGCTGGATTATCGAAGTGTTTAGCCGTGAGTACGGGCGGCTTGCCTTGATGGCAAAAGGTGCTCGTGCGAAGAAATCCAAATATAGGGGCATGTTGCAACCCTTTCAGCCTTTAGTGATGAGTTGGATGGGGAGGGGCGAAATCCCCATACTAACCGGTGCAGAGACTGCTGGAGGCTTTAACGAACTCGTTGGACAGTCGATGATTTGTGGATTTTACGTTAATGAGCTGATATACCGTTTATTAGCGCGACACGACCCGCACCGTTTGTTATTTGATCAATATACAATTGCTATGGATCGCTTGCAGAGTCCTGAAGAGTTGCATTCAGTGTTGCGAGCATTCGAATTTATAATTCTTCGTGAAACAGGTTATGAGCTTCGGCTGGATTGTGATTTTGAATCCGGCAAAGCGATTCAAGATGGGGCGCATTATCGCTATGTTAATGGTAGGGGTGCTGTACTATTTAATGGTGCCCCAGCTCGTGAAGATGTTTATAGTGGTTATATGCTTCGAGCGCTTGCATCAGGAAATACTCTTGACGATAAGAGTTTAGGGCAAGCTAAACTCTTATTAAGAGTGCAGCTATCGCACTTGCTTGGCAGGCACGATATAGTCAGTCGTACTTTATATCAAGCGAGTTGTCGAGAGTAATCGCGAATTTAAGACTAAGGATTAATGCAAACAAATCAACAGCAGGGCGATGGAATCAAGGTACAGCAGCAACTACCTATAATTGAGCTAGGAATCAATGTCGATCACGTTGCCACTTTGCGGCAGGCACGTGGTACAACGTACCCTGATCCCGTGTTAGCCGCCCAATTGGCCGGTGAAGCTGGAGCAGATGGGATTACCATTCATCTACGGGAAGACCGAAGGCACATTCAAGACCATGATCTAAATGGAATGATGGATGAGCAAGATCTGCCGGTAAATCTTGAGATGGGTAACACTGCAGAGATGCTAGCGATCGCGCTTATGTTGAAACCTGCAGAAGTGTGCCTTGTGCCAGAAAAACGCGAAGAGTTGACGACTGAAGGTGGGCTGGATGTGGTAAGCGAACTCGATGCTTTAAGACAAACCGTTATAGAGCTAAAATCGTTAGGTATTCGAACGTCCTTATTTGTGGATCCTGATGAGCGGCAGTTGGATGCTGCTAAAAATGTATGTGCAGATATTGTTGAATTGCATACAGGTGCCTATGCAAATGCAGAAAATCAGAAGGTGCAAGAGGAGAGCTTAGCTCGGATTGTAGAAGCAAGTAGCTATGCTGAAAAGCTAGGCATACAGGTCAACGCTGGGCACGGTTTGCATTATCGAAATGTGGAAGCGATTGCTAGAATCCCCGAAATAGTTTGTTTGAATATCGGGCATTCAATTATTTCTCGAGCCGTATTAACGGGTATGGATGAAGCGGTACGAACTATGAAGTTACTTATAGTCGGGGCAAGAAACACTCCGTCCTAGCGGCAGCTCACGATAGTTACACTTCAAATAGATAGTGTCTGCGTCGACTATCGAATTAGAGAGAAATTTATTTAATTAGTTTAACTTCGCTTTTTTTTACTAAAACTCTAATTAAGATCCAGTTTTAAATATTCGGAGTAAAGTGTCATCATTTTGAGCACATATCGCTCCGTTTCGGCATATGGCGTTACTCCGTTGTACTTATTTACCGCATTGGAGCTTGCGTTATATCCGGCCAGAGTAAAACGAATATTGACATCAAATAGCTCCTACTGGTCTTTTAGGTGATGTGCGCCGGCATTGACGTTGTGCTGAGGGTCAAATTGATTGGCGATAAGGTTATATTGAGCTGCGGTCTCCGGCATCACTTGCATTAATCCCATAGCACCAGTTCGTGGTACCACAAATTGTTCAAAGGCCAATTCGACATGAATAATCGCCTTAACTAATACGGGGTCAAGTTTATGTGCGTCAGCAGTTTCCAATATAAGTTCATCGAATTTGGATAGGGTTACATTGGAAGTATTTGAAGAACCGACTTTACGTTTTGAAAATGGTTCGGTTGAATAACGCTTCACCAAATGGTAATCACCATCTTCTGGATCTGAGTCAGTGATCAATCGTGAGCTATTAACTACCTAATAAATGAAAATTGTTCCGGCTTCTGCGGGTGCCGAAAAGCAAAATAAGAAGACCAGAAATAGGTGGATTACGCCGCTGGAAATAAACCTTGGCGTTAATAGATCAGTGAGTGACTGTAGTCGAATCCAGGGCATTTACAGATAGGTGCAAGATTAGTTTAACTCAAATTTTGTATCTTGGAGCGTAAACAAACATACCGGAGGCAGCCTAACATGCTAGGTGCTCGAAAACTTGAAGGAGTACAGCTTAAAACGTTTTCAATCATATAGTTGCAGTCTGCTAATAATCAGGAAATTTTTACAAAGTGTGTGTAATCCTAGGCTATTAATTGCTTGGTTTAAGTATTATATTATGGCCGTTGTCATATTATGATTGCGCTCGTAATTATGTAGCTTACTTGCCGTTATTAACTTTGTCTTCAACGTTAATTACTTTAGGCGTAGATAGCCGCGAAAACTGAAGTAGTGTTACCCAAATAAGACATTTGTAAGAAAATTTATAACGAGAGAAAAAATGAGTAAATATTGGATTAGCGTAAAGTTGAAGCCCTTTGTGTTTTCACTAGTAGTGGCCATCTCAGCTATAGCCGCAACTTTTGCTGCAACTATGATTGCCGCCACAAGTATTAATGCCCAGGTGGGAAGCGATACGGAAATCAGTCAGGTTGAGCAGAAGATTAATCAGGTCTTAGGTAATGTGGCGCAATCGGGAACTCAGGTTCAATCTATATCAGATACTCAATTTGACGGTATATATCAGGTGGAGATTGGTAGCGATGTTATGTTTGTTTTGGCGCAAGGCGATCAGGTGTTATTGGGTCAACTATTCGACTCTAAAAAGAATATTAATCATTCAGCTGAAGCTAAAAAACTACGCGTTGGTAAGTTGATGTCTAATTTGGATACAAACGAGATGATTGTATTCGGCCCCGAGAACATGGAAAGGTATATCAATGTATTTACCGACGTCGATTGTGGTTATTGTCGTAAATTGCATTCCGAAATAGATGCTATAAATGCGGCTGGCATACAGGTGCGATATATGGCTTTTCCTCGTTCAGGTATAGCTTCGAAAACTTATAATACGATGGTGTCGGTTTGGTGCTCACAAGATCAGCAATCTGCCTTGACTGAAGCAAAGCAAGGGCGTTATCCCGAGACTCCCAGCTGCGCAAACCCAGTCGCCGATCAATACAGATTGGGCCAGAAGATTGGGGTGGCAGGCACACCAACTATTGTTACCGATACAGGTGATATGATTCCCGGTTATTTACCGGCTGACACTTTAGCTGCTCGGATGGGGATCGTACAATAGCTCCACAAACTGGAGTGAGGGTTAATTATAATATAGCCTTGAGGTATGTATCTTTGGGCATAGAAATTAACTTATAGGGTGAATGGATAGCTGCTAGCATAAAATTCTGCCGGCCTAGTTTTGAAGCAAACTAATCAATCAAGCGCCTAAGCTCATAAACAAGCGCTTGGGCTTCACGTGGACTCAAGGTGTCCGGGTCAACGGATTGGAGCAATTGAATTGCTTCTAGCTGCTGATCACTTTCAAATAAATTAGCTTGTCCGGTTGAACTTACTTCCATTTCTGCACTAGTTTCGTGGACTGAGCGTTCCAGCACACGAAGTTGCGCGGTTGCTGCCTGTAACACAGCATCGGGCACTCCGGCAAGTCGGGCCACCTGTATTCCATAACTTTTGTTAGCCGGCCCATCTTTTACCTGGTACATAAATACTACATTATTGCCATGTTCGACCGCGTCGAGATGCACATTTCTAATGCTCTCATATTGTTCTGCGAGGGATGTTACTTCGAAGTAGTGAGTGGAAAACAAAGTATAAGGCTGCACTGTAGTCGCTAGGGTTTGAGCACAAGACCAGGCAAGTGCCAAACCGTCAAAGGTGCTGGTACCTCGTCCAATTTCATCGACCAAAACCAAACTACTATTTGTTGAATTTCTTAGTATTTGCGCCATTTCGGTCATTTCGACCATAAATGTTGAACGACCCCCAGCGAGATCATCGGCGGCGCCAATTCTAGTAAAAATCCGATCTACTGTACCGATGATAGCTTTGTCTGCAGGTACAAAAGAGCCGGTATGAGCAAGCAAGGTGATCAATGCTGTTTGCCGCATATATGTACTCTTACCACCCATGTTGGGGCCAGTAATGACTAACATTCGCCGGTCTAAATCCAACTCTAGATCATTTGGAATAAATGGCTCGTTCTGGGAATGTTCCACTACTGGATGGCGGCCGCCCTTAATACTTAGAATCTGATTAGATTTAAACTCAGGTCGACACCAATTTAAGGTTGCCGCCCGTTCAGCAAGCGTACTGTATACATCTATTTCAGCGATTGCTTCTGCGGCTTGCTGTAACTGAGTTATCGAGTGAGCAAGAAATTCAAGTACTTGCTGATATAGTAGTTTTTCCCGTGTGAGTGCTTTGTCTTTGGCTAGTAGTGCTTCTTCTTCATAGGTTTTGAGCTCTTCTGTAACATAGCGCTCAGCATTTTTTAAGGTTTGTCTACGAATATAATGCTCTGGTATTCCCGTAGTGCTGTCTACCTGCGCTTTGCTGACTTCTATGTAGAATCCATGCACACGGTTATATTTAACTTTTAGCCCGGCTATGCCGGTAATTTCCTTTTGTTGTTGCTCAAATTCGAGCAGAAACTGCTGACTATTGGTGTCGAGTTTGCGGAGGTCATCTAATTCTTTGTCAAAGCCGTCACGAATCACTCCACCATCACGTATAAGCGCTGCCGGCTCATCAGCGATTGCGCGTGCTAGGTAGTCGTATAGCTCGGGGTATGGGCCTAAATGGACTTTAGCCTGGTTGATGTTTCTGGTTAGAGTGTTACCAAGAAGTTCAAGCACTTTGGGGAGCAGAGACAAGCCGATTTTCATGCGTACAAGATCGCGTGGCCTGGCGGTAAATAAAGCGATGCGTGTGATTATGCGTTCTATATCGCCTATATCTCGAAGTAAGGGGGCGAGCAATCTCTGTAATGAGTACTCCTGCATTTCCTGTACCGCGTCGAGTCTAGTATTGATCGATTGCTGATCTCTTAGCGGGCCATGTACCCGCCGTCTAAGGCTTCGTGCTCCCATGGGGTTTGCGCAGCGGTCTAGTAATTCGATTAGTGTATGCTCCGAACCACCGGACAAATTGGTTTCTAGTTCGAGGTTTCTTCGGCTTGCGGCATCAATTATTAGGTAATCGTTGGGATATCGTAATCGAAAAGTTTTTAAGTGCGGGATGTTTTGATAGCGCATATCTTTTGCATATTGAAGCAAGGCCCCACCTGCAAAAAGCACTTCCGGGGCATCGGCTACGCCAAAGGCCGTTAAATCTTTAGTTTCGAATTGACGCTGTAATAAAGGGAGGGCAACGTCGGTAGCAAAATACCAGCTCGGAACCAATTGGCTGTTGGTAGCATCAAAGTCGGGTTGCCGTATACTGGCGTCGTCCGCAATCAAAATTTCTGAAGGAGCTAGCCGTGATAGTTCGGCCATCATTTCTGATTTATTTTTGGCAGTTTGGCCATAAAACTGGCCGCTTGCTAGCTCCAATACAGCAAAAGCAAAACCTTCGTCGAGGACATTGATTGCCATCAGTAAGTTTTCGCGCCGTTCGTTTAGTAGATTTTCTTCAGTTAGTGTGCCAGCGGTGATTACGCGTACAACTTTACGTTCGACTGGTCCTTTACTGGTTTTGGGGTCGCCAATTTGTTCGCAAATTGCGACCGACTGGTTTTGATTCACCAATTTAGCCAGATATTGATCGGCACTATGGTAGGGGATGCCGGCCATCGGAATAGGATTACCGGCGGAACTACCTCTGGTAGTTAAGGTAATACCAAGTAGTTTGGATGCTTTTTCTGCATCGGTAAAGAATAGCTCGTAAAAATCACCCATGCGGTAGAAAACTAGAATGTCTGGATAATCCGCCTTGATGCGTAAATACTGTTGCATCATTGGAGTATGATTTAAGTTATTGTTTTTTTTCATCAAAAAGGTTTCTGAGTCTCCATTGCTTCAGTTTGGTTATAGCTTAATAGATTCCATGTGTTATTCCGCACCAAAGAATGAACCCGATGTTTGAAGTATATCTCGTTAGATAAGTTTTTGAGGTTGGGCAGTCACTTTAGGAGTTAGTTCCTTTTTTAGATTTTTCATTTGTCTTTTCAAGACGCCTTGCGAGCAACTTGTCAGAATTACAGTGAGAATTGATAACACCGAAAAACCTATCACGAAGATTGTAATTACTCGCGATAACATGACCATTCTCTAAGCTATTCTGGGTTCCGTCATTATCGGATACTAGACCGCCGGCTTCACGAACCAATAATAATCCAGCTGCAATGTCCCAGGGTTTTAAGCCAAGCTCCCAGAATCCATCATAACGGCCACTAGCGACATAGGCTAAATCAAGTGCAGCTGAACCTGCTCGTCTGACTCCACGAGCGCGAGGCAAGATCGCCTGAAATGAACGCATCCATGGTGATAAATTATCCATTTCAGAATATGGGAAGCCGGTAGCGAGCACAGCTTGGCCTAATCGTTGCGTTTTTGAGACACGTATTCGGCGACCATCACAGTAAGCGCCTTTGCCGCGACTTGCGGTAAATAGTTCATTTCGATTAGGGTCAAATACTACTGCATGCGAAATCTTTCCTACGACTTCAATAGCAATGCTTACAGAGTAGATAGGGATGCTGTGTATGAAATTTGTCGTTCCGTCAAGTGGGTCAATAATCCATCGAATTCGATCTGCGGTATCACCGGCCATTAAAGTTCCACTTTCTTCAGCCAAAATGTCATGTGTGGGGTAAGCTTCTTGAATAGTGCCTATAATGCAATTTTCGGCCATTCGATCGACGTCAGTAACCAGGTCATTTCTGGCCTTTTCGCTAACTTTGATTCGATCCATACGCTGAGCATGACGTAATATTACTTGTCCAGCTTCGCGAGCAGCCTCTACGGCGATGGTAAGCAGTGGATTCATATATAAAGATTCGTTGACGGTTAATGCCAAAATCGAGTATTGGTGGGTGCGGCTGGATTTTATAGGCGCTGGGTGCACTTTGAAAGAGCGATCGTGCCAATTGCCTCTGGATTAGCAGATAAGCCTTAATTTTAAGTAGAGAATATCGGTAAAGTTTTATGGTAGTTAGAAAAACAGAAGGAGATATCGCGAATAATATCCGTTTTGTACTCGTCGAGCCTAGTCATCCGGGAAATATTGGTGCAGTTGCACGAGCAATGAAGACGATGGGGCTTACTAAATTATATTTGGTAAAGCCAGAGGACTACCCGAATGAGGTAGCCGTTAGGCGTGCCGTTGGTGCAATGGATGTACTCGATAGTGCGGTAGTTTGTGACAGTTTGGCAGCAGCAGTTGCAGACTGCTCCTTAGTGGTAGGTACCTCAGTACGTTCACGTGAGGTGAGTTGGTCATTAAAAGAGCCTGCAGCGGCAGCCATTGATGTGGTCGATGTGGCTGCGATAACCCCAGTAGCTATAGTTTTTGGTCGCGAACGAAGTGGGCTCGATAATGAGGAAATGGATCAGACCCGATTACAGATAATGATTCCATCTAACCCCGATTTTAGCTCGTTGAATCTGGCTAGCGCAGCGCAGATTATTGCGTATGAAATTCGTAAGCGAGTGCTCTTGTTTCAGGAAGAAAGTGCTGGGGCGGTTCCGAATGAAGAGCACAGCAGCAAAGATTGGGAAGCGCTCGCTAGCCATGGTGATCTTGTTGGAATGTATGAGCATATCGAAGAAACTTTATATGCGATCGAGTTTATTAAAAGTCGCCCCGCGACTAAGTTGATGCGTAAAGTAATTAGACTATTTAGCAAGGCCGATGTAACCGTTGAGGAGTTACAGATTATTAGGGGGGTTATGACCAGCGCTTCGTACGCAGCCCAAGGAGACGCGCGTTGGAAAGGTAAATCCATAGAATAAAATGTTAAATCATTAATGTGATTGATCGCGGATCGGTCGGCAGGATTTGTTATCCTTTGGCAGTCTATAAGCTTCGGCTAGTTTTTGAAAATTTTTTATCGGTTGTAATAATTATGTTTGCGCGAATTAAAGAAGACGTAGCGGTAGTATTTGAACGAGACCCTGCAGCCAGGTCCAAGCTCGAAGTTCTAACTTGTTATCCGGGGATTCATGCAGTTGTACTACATCGTTTTAATCACTGGCTCTGGAATCAACGTTTGTTTTGGCTTGGGCGGTTGTTTTCTCATATCGCGCGATGGTTGACGGGTATCGAAATTCATCCAGCAGCGAAGTTGGGGCGACGGGTATTTATAGATCATGGTATAGGAGTGGTGATCGGTGAAACCGCTGAGGTCGGCGACGATTGCACGCTTTATCATGGAGTTACGTTAGGTGGGATCTCTTTGGAAAGCGGCAAAAGACATCCTAGTTTAGGCCAGAGGGTAGTAGTTGGTGCGGGTGCAAAGATTCTTGGACCCATCACGATTGGCGACAACGCACGCATAGGTTCCAATTCCGTGGTTACGAAAGCTGTACCGAATGATATAACTGTAGTTGGGATTCCCGCTCACTGCCTAGACGAAAAAGTGCTTGATGATTCTTTCGAGGCTTATGGCCAGCGTCAGCAGGTACACGATCCTGTGGCAGTCGCTATCCTGCGATTATGTGGCCGTGTTGGTGAAATGGAATCTATTAATCGTACTTTGCTGGAGCGTCTCAAAGCCGGTGGTATCGATGTGGCTGGTATTGAAGTCACCGATTTTGACCCCACTTGTCTAGACATCGAAGCAATGCACAAAACCTGATACAGTTGCATTTTCTAAATGGCTTTGTATTAAACACTAAGCAATCTGGCAGCAAGTATCGGGTATCGACTTAAAATAAAATGTCTGTAACATTAACTGAAAAAGCCGCCGAAAGAGTCCAGGAAATTCTTAGTAGAACGCCTGGGAGTATTGGTTTACGTTTTGGAATCACCGAGTCGGGCTGTTCAGGTTTTGCTTATTCGGTAGGTACTGCCGAAGCGAAATCTAGCGACGACCAGATTTTTTCCAGTTTTGGTATCGATGTATATGTAAATGCGAAGAGCATGGATTTAGTCGCTGGTACCGAGATTGATTATGTAAGCGAAGGCTTAAATCAAACATTTAGATTTTCCAACCCCAGAGCAACCGGTGAATGTGGTTGTGGTGAAAGTTTCGCAATTGCGAGCTAGTTAGATTACCCTAGTTTTGGCTGCTTTTTGCCCAGCAGCTAAATATTCCTTCGATCGGTACATGATCGGGCTGTAATTGCCCGATTTCTAACCAATATCAACAGGACTTCCATTGTAGGAACCCCCTCGTAGCAGTAGAATACCGCGCCTGTTTGTGTTACTCAGTTTGGTGTTTAAACTCCCACAGTTTCAAAAACTTAAAGCACATTTCATTTATAAAATTTTATTTTTTTATTGGAGATAACCCCATGGCAGTTGAGCGTACTCTTTCTATTATCAAACCTGATGCAGTAGCAAAGAATGTTATAGGAGAAATTTACTCCCGTTTTGAAGCAGGTGGGTTACAAATAGTTGCTGCCAAGATGCTGCACCTTACCGAAGAAATGGCTGGAAATTTTTACGACGTTCATCGTGAGCGGCCATTTTTTAAAGACTTGGTTGACTTCATGACTTCTGGTCCGGTTATGGTCCAGGCGCTTGAAGGTGAGCATGCGGTGGCAAAGAATCGAGAGTTAATGGGCGCTACAAACCCTGTAGAAGCAGATGCTGGAACTATACGTGCTGACTTCGCAAAAAGTATTGATCAGAACGCCGTACATGGGTCAGATGCGCCAGATACTGCCCGCGCTGAGATTGAGTTCTTTTTTGGTAGTGAAGGTGCAATCGCCCGCACGCGTTAGTTTTGGTGTAATAGTTAATGTCATAAATATTTGCAATAAACGGGCAAGAGATTTTGAGTTTGGAAACGGCTAATCAAATTAACCTGATGGGTATGGATCGTGAGCATATGACACGGTTTTTTGCCGGTATAGGGCAAATGCCGTTTCGTGCTTCTCAGGTGATGAAATGGATTCATCAGCAAGGTGTATTGAATTTCGAGGAGATGACAAACTTAAGTCGTAGCTTAAGGGAAGAGCTTGTCGAGGTAGCAAACGTTTCACTGCCTGAGATTATTAGTGACCATATATCCTCTGACGGAACGCGAAAATGGTTACTGCGCGTGGATAAAACTAATGCTATTGAGATGGTGTTTATTCCGGAAGTCCGCCGGGGCACTTTGTGTGTTTCATCGCAAGCCGGATGTATTTTGGACTGCGCATTTTGTGCTACTGGTAAACAGGGGTATTCGCGAGACCTAACTTCGGCGGAAATCGTCGGCCAGCTGTGGTTAGCTAAGTTTTTGCTCGCTCAGCACTATGATACGGATGATCGTTTAGTGAGTAATATTGTAATGATGGGCATGGGCGAACCACTGCTTAATTACGATAATGTCGTTTCCGCAATGAACATTATGCAAGATGATTTTTCATTTGGTTTGTCGCGTAGACGTATAACCCTGAGTACTGCAGGTATCGTGCCAGCCATTGATCGATTAAAGGCTGATTGTCCGGTAAGTTTAGCTGTGTCACTGCACGCGCCGAACAATGAATTACGCGACAGCATTGTGCCGCTGAATAAGAAGTATCCAATTGCTGTGTTATTGGATGCTTGTCGCAGGTATGTAGCCGATTCAGCGCGGGCACGTGTTACTTTTGAATATGTAATGCTCCAAGAGGTCAATGATGAGCCAAAACACGCACGCCAGTTGGCCGAGTTGCTTAAAGACATGCCAGGTAAGGTCAACCTGATTCCATTTAATCCCTTTAAAGGTAGTGAGTTTAAGCGCTCATCAAATAATCGGATTCATCGTTTTAGAGATCACTTGCAGCAACAGGGGGTACTTACTACCATTCGAAAAACGCGAGGTGATGATATTGGTGCAGCATGTGGTCAATTAGCTGGTATGGTTACTGATCGAACACGCCGTTCCCAACGTTATGTGCAGGGACTCGGGAAATACTATCGGCCAGAGATTGAAAAGACTGAAAATTAAGGCAGCACTTGGTGCTTTGCTTCTATGCCAATCGCTTGCGTCGTACGCAAGTTCTGGCGGTGGTAGCGCTGCGATTTTAATTAAGGCGAATCAGCAGGATAGTACTGCGGGCACCCGCGCTGAACTGGCGGCGAATTATTTACGCTCAGGCCAGCTGGAGGTTGCTCGTGAGGAGCTTCAGATGACGCTGGATATTCAGAAGGATCATTCAGATACAAACTATGTGTCTGCTTTGTTAATACTTCATCTAAATGAGGCTGATGAAAAAAATGAGTACTTTCGTCGTGCAGTTAGATCTAATTCAGGAAATACTAAAGCCGCGCATGATTATGGTGTTTTTTTGTGTCGACGAGTAAGGTATCGAGAATCTGTCGACTATTTTCTTTTAGCTGCTGGCAACTCCCTATTTGGGAATAGCCATCTTAGTCTGAGCCGCGCAAGCGAATGTATTGTAGAAGAAAGAGAAGTGTTATTGCGGAGGGCATTAGATATAGATAGTTGGATTCCCTCAGCACTCGAAAAAATGGTCGAGATCAGATTTTCACAGCAAAACTCCATGGGTGCACGTGCCTACGAAGAACGTTATATTTCGGTTACAGACCCAGATGCGAGAACTTTAATGCTAGGTTATGAAGCCGAATAGGCACTAGATGATGCGGAAGCTGCCGATAAATGCTGAGAACTATACCCGGATAGCCCTGAGGTAATTCGTCTGCGCGCGTCAACTCGCTAGTGTGTCGTTTAAGTTAGGTCTTATGAGTAATAAAAATAAAATTGAGTCAACTGCTATTCAGACAGCTACGTTGATAAAGAAAAAACTGGACGCAGCTAATCAGCCAAAGGGTTCCTGTGGTGCACTTCTGGCTGTGGGAAGAGGTATTAAAGGTTTCTCGGTGCAAGATGTTGCTGCTCGCTTGTGTCTCTCTGTATCGTGTATTGAAGCCCTGGAAACTGACGACTATACCTCGCTACCTGAAGCTACGTTTATTCGAGGTTATATTAAGTCTTATGCACAAATATTAGAGTTAGATTCTGATTTGGTTTTGTCGTTTTTTCCAGTTTCAGGGGATGGCAATAGTGGTTTTCACAAAATGGTATTAGGGCGCACTGTACCTTTGCCAAAAACAGGCATGGGATGGCCGGAATTATTTATTATTTTAATATCTATTGCTATGATTGCTTATATAGTTTGGTATTTTCAGCACGAGCCAAGTGAAGAAGTAAATCCAGAAACCACCTCGGATACACAAACGAAGGCTAATCAAAACATATCAGAGGGCGATGTGCGCTCCAGAGAAGTTATACAGCTTGCTGCTGGACAATTACTCGCCATGACGTCCAACAGAGGCGTTAACCCAGTGGGTGATGTGGATAAAATTCAGGTGGCTGCTAGCGGCGGTACAGCGGGTACTTCACTGTCCAGTGATAGAGAAGTAACGTCCCCAGCTAGCATTTTCACTTCGCCAACGAAAAGCTCAAAGGATGGTGTTTTTAAATTTGGCATGAACAATCTAAAGGTGAACTGCACATCTGCGGTTTGGCTGGACATTCGCGATATTTCAGGCGAAAAATTATTTTATCGTACCTGTAAAGGTGGTGAGGTCATTGAGTTTGGTATCTATTTGCCTGCGGCAGTGTTTGTCGGGAACATCGATGGGGCCGAGTTGGAGTTGGATAGTAAAGCGGTAGACCTTTCGTCTTACGCAAATAGTTTGAGTTTTGCCCGTTTTACGCTTAATTCCTGGCCGGGCAATGGGGTACGGTCTTCTGTATCACTGACGCCGCGAGTGCAATAAGTTTATAGAGAGTTTAATAGATGAGTATTAAATCGATCAAGGGAATGAACGATCTGTTGCCGGAGAAGATTCATTCTTGGCAGGCGCTGGAGGCGATATTCCACGAATTATTTAAAATGTACGATTACCGTGAGATTCGTACTCCATTAGTCGAATCAACAGCCTTATTTTCGCGTTCGATCGGCGAATTGAGCGACATCGTCTCCAAAGAGATGTACACCTTTGAGGATAGAAATGGGGGATTCATTACCTTGCGACCGGAAGGTACCGCGAGCGTAGTTCGAGCAGGTTTGCAGCATGGTCTGTTTCATAATCAACAACGCCGTGTTTGGTATCAAGGGCCAATGTTTCGTTATGAACGCCCGCAGAAAGGAAGGTTTAGGCAGTTTCATCAAGTCGGCATAGAAGCCTACGGGTGGAGCGGTGCTGATATCGAGGCAGAAGTACTTTGCCTGTCAAATGATCTGTGGGGAAAGCTGGAAATAAAGCAGCCGACTTTGGAAATCAATAATTTGGGTAGTGTGTCCGGCAGAACATCTTACCTGCAGGCACTAAAAGCCTACCTTGAGCCCCATAAGAGTGAGCTGGATGAAGATAGCCAGAAGCGATTAGATAACAATGCACTTAGAATTTTAGATAGCAAAGTGCCTGCGACCTGCGCAATTTTGGATTCGGCACCGAGTATTCTTGAGTTTTTGGATCAAAGTGAACTTGCGCGATTTGATGAATTACAGAAGCTGCTGACGGCTATGGAAATTCCATACTCGGTTAATGAGCGCATGGTACGTGGGCTGGATTACTATAATAATACAGTGTTTGAATGGGTGCATTCGGGCTTAGGGGCACAAAGTACAGTATGCGCCGGTGGACGATATGACCATCTTGCAGAGCATTTAGGCGGCAAGTTGCTTCCAGCTTTTGGTTTTGCGATTGGATTGGAGCGATTGCTGGATATCATTGAGGCTAGTGGGCAGGTATCAGATAGCCCTAAGCCCCTCGTATACTTTATTTCTGAAGGTTCCTCTGCGCGTAAGCAAGCGCTTGTTCTCGCAAGAGAGCTCCGTAACGCTGGCCATTCAGTACAGATGCATTGTGGAGATGGCTCCTTTAAAAATCAAATTAAACGCGCAGATAAAAGTGGCGCAATGTTGGCGGTCATATTGGGAGAAGATGAATATAAGAAAGGTAAAGTAGCAATTAAATTATTGCGAGATAATAATGGTGCGCAGCGCAGTGTGAATATGGAGCATATGGTTTCTAGCGTGGCCGAGTTACTCAATCAAATTGATTAACTTATTATTTAATTTGAAGAAACATTTAATTATTTGAAAAGGAAGGGGTTAACGGTGGTTTCTTTACCCCGCCAACTGGTATGATGCGCTGCCTTGAATTTCGTGCAAAGCATTGAAAAGACAGGCGCGTCGCAAATAATAGTTGATTGGTAATTTATTGATTGGGTTTAATTTAGTATGGCTAACGACATAATTTTAACAGACGAAGAACAGGCAGAACGCATTAAAGCCTGGTGGAAAGAAAATGGTGTATCGGTAGTTACTGGTGCTTTGATCGGTATAGCTGCCATAGGAGGGTACAATTACTGGCAGGCTCAGCAAAATGACGGGCTAGAGCAAGCTTCCGCCCAGTACAATCTTTTGCTAGGAGCAATGAATGCACCCGATAGTGCTACAGCGCGCGAGTTAAGTAAGACTATTCTTGACGACCACGGCGGTACGATATACGCAACCAAGGCAGCATTGATTCAGGCCAAACTGTTGACTGATAGTGGTGAACTTGTAAATGCATTGAAAAGTTTGGCGCTTGTAAAAAGCAGTGCTAGTGAGCCGGGTTTGGCGCATGTCGCAAATCTGCGAATTATTCGAGTGTATCTGGAGCAGGGCGAATTCGAATTAGCGAAGACTGCAATTGATGCAGAATCAGAAAGAGTGGGATTTGATTCTCAGTACCTCGAGCTTGAAGGTGATATTGCCTATGGCCAGGGCGATCTAGATTTAGCGCGAGAAAAATATACTAGTGCCGGTGAATCGGTTTCTGCTGATCCAGGCTATGCAGGTATCTTGCAGCTGAAGGCCGATGCCCTTGGCGCCGGTACTGCAAGTATTGTTGCTGACGTACAATTTGAGAATACTCAAAATATTAATTCTCAAGTTGATGACACAACAGCGCAGGCTGCTGATCCGGTAGTTGATGACGGTGCTACAAATGTTGACAGTATTCAGAATTAGTTAAATATGAAGATAAAACACCTATCAATAGCGATCGTAATGGGAGTATTGTTTTTAGATGGCTGCAATTCAACAAAAGAGTCGTTAATACCAGAGTTGGAACCTGCTGAACGGCCAAAGTTTGAAAAGACCCAATCAATCGTAAGGAATTGGTCAGTTGGTTTAGGCGCTGGTTTTGACAGCTCTCATGTAGGACTAACACCTCGATTAGCGGGTGAAAATGTTTACGCTGCATCGCCCGAGGGGCATGTTGTTGCTGTAAATGCTGAGACTGGAAGAAAAGCTTGGGCCGTAAATTTAAGGGAGTCGATTTCTGGTGGCGTAGGCGCGGGTATTGGTTTGATATTTGTCGGTACCTATGAAGGCAATGTGTATGCCTTGGATGCAACATCAGGTGATACGCGTTGGAAGGTTGCCGTTAGCAGTGTGGTTACAGCGCCCCCGATGGCAACTGACGGTCGTGTAGTTGTGCGGACTGCAGATGGTCGACTGTCTGGGCTGAATGTGGAAAATGGGGTCGAGGTCTGGAGTATCGTTCGACAAGTACCTAGCCTTTCACTACTAGGCGATGCAGAACCGTTACTTGAAAGAGGTGTGGTAATTGTTGGGTTTCCAAACGGCAAATTACTGGCTGCAGAGCTAGAAGGAGGACGAGTATTATGGGAGATACCTGTCGCTTATCCCCGGGGCCGAAATGAATTAGAGAGATTAGTAGACGTTGATGCTCGCACAAGCTTGGTACGCGGAACATTGTTCTCAGCATCATATCAAGGTGCGATTATTGCGCTGAATCTAGAAGAGCGAGCAGTTTTATGGACTTCAGAGGTTGCTACTCATCATCCTTTTGCCATCGACATGCAGTATTTATACGCAGTGGATCGTGATAGTCGGGTTGTAGCACTTAATTTATTGACCGGCAAAAATGTCTGGACTAATGATAAATTGCTCTATAGGGAATTAAGCGCTCCGGCTTCTCTAGGCCCCTATATAATTCTTTCCGATTTTGACGGTATCGTCTATGTTTTAGATAAGCGCGATGGTGAATTTTTAGGCGATTATGAGATCGGTGGCGAAGGATTGGTGTCACAACCACTGATTCGATTAGATAAGGCATATTTGCTGAACACTAGCGGTGAACTAAGCTCTATTTCTGCAGCGCGACGCTGATACAAAGACATCCTTAATGGATCCTACCAGTTTCATCAAGTTGTACCGCACCGCACGCAACACGCTTTTGCATCTAAAAGGTAACTTTGCGCTGGAGGTCTAGTCTGGTTAGAGTTTGACCTTGACCAAACGACTATCATTACGTGGCTATGAAGAAAGAATTGGACACGGAAGAAACTCTGAATCGGCCAGTAATAACGATTGTTGGCCGTCCGAACGTCGGTAAATCAACACTGTACAACCGTTTAACTCGAAGCCGCGATGCGATCGTAGATGATCAACCAGGTGTAACGCGAGATCGTATGATAGGGGAAGGGCGAATTGGCTCACGACCTTACTGGATAGTTGATACAGGTGGCATTGAAGTCGAGGGAACTGAAATACACGACTTGATGCGTCGTCAGGTAGATTATGCAATAGAAGAGAGCGATGCAGTTCTATTCATTGTTGATGGCCGAGAGGGTTTGTCAACAACTGATAGAGAGATTGCAGATCAGTTACGTCGCGAAGATCGCGTGCCAGTATATCTTTTGTTAAATAAGGCTGAAGGATTAGATAAGGATGTAGTGCGTAGCGATTTTTTCGAATTGGGTTTGGGTGAACCGTATCCGGTATCGTCAAAGAATGGCGATGGGGTTCGACGGTTAATGGATATGGCGCTTGAGACGGTGGAAGCGCATACCGACTTTAATTTGCCTTCTGATGTTCCAAGGGTAGCGGTAGTTGGGCGTCCAAATGTTGGTAAATCAACCTTGATAAATCGGCTCACAGGCGAAGACAGAGTTGTTGTGTACGATTCGCCGGGAACGACCAGAGACAGTATTTACGTACCGTTCGAATCTGAAGGGGAACAGTACGTGCTTATTGATACTGCCGGTATGCGTAAAAAAAGGCGTATTGATGACCGACTGGAGCATTTTTCAGTAATTAAAACAGTACAAGCGATTGAAAATGCGCATGTTGTGTTAATGGTCATGGACGCTCAAGCCGGAATATTTGAACAAGACCTTCGGTTGCTTAGTTTGATATTAGAACGCGGTCGCTCCACGCTTTTATTGCTAAACAAGTGGGACAATCTTAGCAATTACGAGAAAAAGCGCCTGCGAAACATGTTCGACCAAAAGTTTAGATACTCAGGGAACTTTGAAGAGTTGCCGATCTCCGCATTGCACGGTACCGGCGTTGGGAAGATTTTACCGATGGTAAGAAAGATATACGATTCCGCACTTACTGATTTAGGCACAGGCCGATTAAATCGCGTACTAGCGGCTGCCGCAGAACGACAAGAGCCTCCCATGGTTGGTATTCGTCGAATTAAAATTAAGTACGGGCATCAGGGTGGCAAAAATCCACCACACGTAGTATTGCATGGAAATCAGTTAGACAAGCTACCGAAAACCTATAAGCGGTATATCGCCAGTTGTATAGAGGATGCTTACCATATGGTTGGCACCCGAGTGCGGCTAAGTTTTAAGAACAGCGAAAACCCGTATGAAAATACGAGCGCCGGCAAAACAAGATAAGCAGCGTTACGGGTAACATTATGATACTTTCTTGCAGCAATGCTTTAGCGTTGTGGGTAATGATCGTTGGCTCAAAAAAATCATTTCTATGCAGGTTTAAGAATATAGTGTGATCGCTAATTTGATATTCCATATTCCATGGCCATCCTATGACTAAACCTGCTGGTTCACTTAAATCCAGGCTAAACCAGTCAATAATTATGTGGCTTACTATTCCAAAAAAAAATAAGCTCGGAATCACGAGATATAATGGACTGGCTTTTATCTTGAGCCAAATAAAAAGACTCATCGAAATAGCAACGGAGAAAGTAATTGAGTGCATAATTGTTCGGTGCGTTATGCCTGATACTATTAAATCGAAATCAGGTAGGGTGGCAACAAACATCGATAGAAGCAACATGGGTAAATATTTTAATCGATCGGGAAAACATAACGCAAGAATATTAATGCCGGCTAGGGAGTGCGCAATGGGCGATGCCATATGTACGTTTCAGTTATAAATAAAATCTATCCTAGCGCTTTTTTTGCCGTAGGTAAAAGCAAGTTCAGAAAATTGAGCGCTGAAGTTTTCTGCATCTGTATAGTGTTACCTATATTGGTAGTGCTTCAGTGAAAATTCTTTTCCTCGCTCCGCAGCCGTTTTATATAGAGCGTGGTACGCCAATCGCAATTGATTTACTACTCAAAGAGTTGAGCGTACGAGCCCATCAAGTTCACTTACTCACATTTCTTGGTGGGCAACACAGAGATTATGCGGGCCTGACGATACAGCGGCTTCCCGATTCTCCAGCCAACTATCAAGATAGTCTGATTCCAGGCTCGAAGCGCCCAATTGGGCCTGGTTTCTCGTTGGCTAAGGTGTGGCTAGATGTGCATATGCTGTTCGCAGCGTGGAGACAAATTTTCAGCGGCAATTATGATCTGGTCCACGCAGTAGAGGAAGCAGGGTTTATCGCGTGGTTGCTTAAGAAGCGATTTGGCACACCATACATATACGATATGGACTCACTATTGTCAGATCAGGTGTGCGCTGCTTTACCGTGGTTAACCCCTCTAAAAGGCGCTATGCGCTGGTTAGAATCTAGGGTGGTACGTGAAGCCTGTGTTGTGGCACCTATGTGTGAAGATATTGCTCATTTTGCACGCGCACATCGCAGCCACGGGATTCATCTGGTAAAGGATGTGGCCTTATTCGACGATATATCTGGCGCGCCTATAGAAGATTTGCGAAACACTTTAAAAGTTACCGGTGAAATGATCTTGTACGTAGGGAACTTAGAGGGCTATCAAGGCATAGACTTGCTGTTAGAGGCTTCTCAGCACACGTTTAATCGTAATGAAAGTGCGACTCTGGTTATAGTGGGGGGGAGTCGTACCCATATCGCTAGATATACAAAGGTGGTGGAATCCTTAGGGATTAGCTCACGCGTTCGGTTCGCCGGTACGCGACCGGTCGAGCATTTAGCAGACTTCCTATGTCAGGCGGATATCTTAGTTTCGGCGCGTTCACAGGGCACAAATACGCCGATGAAAATCTACTCCTATCTTTATGCGGGCGTGGTCACTGTAGCAACTCGATTACCAACACATACTCAAGTATTAAACGACGAAAACTCGAAGCTTGCTGATGCGAATGCTGCTAGTTTTGGTGATGCTATGTTGGCGATGCTGGAAGACAAGCAACAGCGTCTCCAGTTAGGAGCAGCAGGTCATAAATACGCGAAGCAGTCGCACAGTCAGATTAGTTTTAAAAAGGCGGTTGGCGATTTGTATGAGGCCGTAGGCGACGTACTTGGAATGTCTCACAACGTAGAGGGCTTAAGTTCAACGTTATCTAGCCAGTTGGTAATCGCCGGGGGTGGAATAACCGGGGCAAGTATTGCTTTACGTGCAGCTAGCCAGGGCTATTCGGTAACTTTGGTAGAAAAGGACGATTTTGGTGGAGAGGCATCAGCGAATAATTTACGGACTATTCATGGCGGGCTGAGATACTTACAAACCGGTGATATATTTCGTTCTCGGATGTCTGCGCAAAGTCAGAATGAATGGATAAAGCACTATCCTTATCTATTAAAACCACTCGAGTTTTTTATAGCGTCTGGACCCGGAATATTGAGATCTGGACCAATATACCGTCTCGGTTTATGGTTTTATCACGTAATTATTCGTATTGGACTTGTTTCGCCGTGGAATTCGACAGATAAATTAAGAAAATATGGTACGGCTGTAGTATCGAGTGAGGAAGCGCCTGGTGGGCTAAGTGGGATTGTGGCTTTTTGGCAAGAGGCACAAATTCAGTATCCTGAACGTGGTGTTCTAGCCCAGGTGTTGAGTGCGCAAGAACTTGGTGCGAATTGTGTTAATTATCAGAATGTTATTGATGTTCAAAGAATAAGTAGCCATAAATTTGTCGTCGATGTAGTTGATCAAATTAATCAACAAGCGTGGTCAATTCACTGCAATTGGTTCATAGATGCAACGGGAACCGAATTAAATTTACCAAGTCTACCGAGCGATTTGTTAGAGCGTAAAACTAATATAGATTGGGTTAAGGGCGTCAATCTTGTTTTTAACACGCCGCCACAGCACGCAGCAGCTTGGGGGATAGACTCTGTCGATAAACGACGCAAACTATTTATTTGTCCTTGGCAAAACCGTTTGGTTGCAGGTACTTGGTATTTTGAACATCAAGGCGGTCAGTTACCGTTATTGCTTTCTGAACGTGAGTTAATGACGTGTATAAATGATTTATCGAGCAACAATCAGCCTGAGTTACTAGAGGACGCTTTGGCACATATTGAGATTGGATTATTGCCGGCTCGTTCTGGGAAAGGCGATCCTGATCGACGACTACTGAGTCACTCAATAATTGATGCTTCATCTGCCGCTCCCGGCTATTTTAAGATTGCGGCGGTAAAGTATACGACCGCCGAGAATATTGCAGAGCAGGTTCTAGATAAGATTAAGGACAAACCCGAAGGCCCAAGGGCATCGTCAGCTATGCGCTACGGGAGCGATTTTGGGGTTTCATCTATGGGTGTTGTGGAACAATTCCGTGACGAACTGCTAAAACTTTTTGGGCAGGCCGTGGATACTGACAGTATAGATAGATTAATTGGCCGCTACGGTTCAGGTGCTAGGACAATATTAGAGCAGCAGTTTTCTTCTCCAGACAAGTCACAATGTATTCCAAACACCCTTGTATCACTGGCAGAAATCGATTTTGTACTTGCGAATGAATTAGTCAAAAATTTATCCGATCTAGTTATTCGCAGGACGGATATTGGCGCTGCACGTTTGCCGGATCGGTATAGCGTAGAAAGTCTGATGGATTATTTGGTACAAAATCATTCCTGGGATGATGCCTCGAGAAAGATGCAAATTTCTGAAGTTTACGATTGGTTTCGAAGGGTCGAGTGATGAAAATTTCGGCTAATTATTTACTCAAGTTGCTGTTCAGCTTTTTGATATTTGGGCTCGCCTTGAGTCAGGTAGATTGGTTGCTGGTCCAAGACACCTTGTTTGCCGCATCTGGGCTATGGTTGAGCCTGCACTTGGCCACATTAGTTCTTGAACGCTTGGTGTTTACCTGGAAATGGCTATTACTGATTCATGTGTTTAATCGTGGCGTCAGTTTTTTGCAACTACTGGCAAATGCTCTGGTAGGCAAATTGTGGGGTACTTTTTTACCATCCAGTCTGGGTGTTGATATTATACGGGCGTACTACTTGAATCGAGATATTGACAATCCTACTCAAGTCACCGCATCGGTACTTTGCGATAAGTTGTTGGCTTTGGTTGCTTTGTTGCTGGTAGCACTTGTCGGCTTGCTTCAAAGCCCGGCGGAATTACAAAACCCGGTTTTTCTGCTTATACTCTTTCTGGGAGCATCTGCAGTTGCATTGCTAATATTCGTTTCAGTAAACGACGGTGCGGCCAATATTCTGAACCGGATATTTAGTAGTATAAACTTGGCTCCGCTTGGGTTATTTGTAAAGCGCGTAAGCAAAACTATGCAAGTTTACAGCCATGTGCCATTAGTTTTATTTTGGTCATTTCTTGGTTCATGCGGCTTGCAATTGACTCGAGTGATATCTGTTTGGTTGATGGCGTTGGCGCTGGGGATAGATGTGTCATTTACATTCTTAATGTTGGTAATACCATTATCGATGTTATTGATTATGTTGCCCATTTCGATTGGTGGAATAGGCTTGCGGGAAGGGATTTTAGTTGGGATTTTCAATTTAGTTGGAATGGACTCTACCGACGGGTTTTCGCTTGGATTGAGTATCACCCTTGCGGATTTACTGCTATCAGTGGCCGGTGGGCTGGCCTACCTGAAAACACCACGAAAATAGCCGTAGAGTCGCCGCTAGTGTATGTCGCCAGTATTTGCGTATATCGTTGTAGAGTCTTGGCAAAACTGTCAAAATGCGCCCGATTCAGCGTGACCACCTAATTTAATGAATTCACAACGCCACTTTAAATGCCGCGACGTTAGTATCGCGGTGATGAACTATAACGGCGAAGATAAGTTGCCAGGCTTATTTAAGTCTATTGCTAATCTCAACGAGACTGTCGGTGAGGTGTTGATGGTAGATGATGGTTCTTCCGATAACAGTGTAGAGATTGTGCACAATGGTTGGGCAAACACCCGAGTAATCGAGCTAGGGGTTAATAGTGGTGGAAATCTTAATAAAGTGCGTAATACTGCGTTTAATAAAGCCTTACAACCTCTAGTTTTTATTGTAGATAATGATGTTGAATTAAAGCCAGATTGTGTGCAGCAACTGGTTCGGGTGTTTAATGAATATCCAGACGCAGCTGCGTGTCTTACTCGTGCAGTACACTGGGATAATGAATCCAGTATCTACCAGGATGGTCAAATATTACATTATGTAGGCGCTTCTCCAAATACTAATCGAGATGCAAATATCAACGAGGTCGATGATCAACCACGAGTTAGCATTGGCTGGGGCGTGCAAATGATCGACAAGCAACGCGCAGCCGAAGTGTCGTTTTTCAACGAGGCTTATATTTTAGGCTGGGGTGACGATGGTGAAATTAATCATAAACTGAATCTTTACGGGTACAAGTGTTATCAAGTTCCTAAGGCAGTGGTTGTTCATAAGCGATTTGAGAGCTCTAAACGCTATCTCGCTGCGGTTCAAAATCGTTTACGTTTTATAGCGGAAATGTATCGAATGCGAACAATACTATTAGCCGCCCCGGCCCTAATCGCCTATGAATGCTCGTTGGTCGCTTTTTTAGTTATGAAAGGAGGCATGAGTGATTACTTCCTTGGCTGGAAAGTATTTTTTCGCGACTTTAGCGATATCCGTCGGGTCCGGAAGCAAATTCAATCTTATCGAAAGTTACCCGACAATCAGGTCATGGATGCGGGAGATATCTTTGTTTATTCCGATTACGTAAACAATAAAATCCTTATGGCCGGTTATAAAGCCCTGAATAAGTTTTTAAATATTTATTGGCGGCTTATTAGAAAGTTTGTGTGATCTTTTTCCGGTTGGATATTTTCTGACAGCGCGAATGATCTGTACAATGCTAATTCTATAAAACATGAAATGACAAAGCATGAGACGACTAATGAGACCACAAAGGCTAGTCAGGTGAAAGAGTACAAAACAACAGGTACCACACGCTTGCAGGGTGCGTTGACCGATGATTCGACGTCAGCAATAAGTAAGTATCAGGATATTAATGTAGATAAAAGTGGGCTAATCAGCCTGCTCACTTTTGAACTCTATACCTTATTTTTCATGCCGTTGCCGGGTGCCATCGGTTACTTATTGCGAAAATTCTACTTAAAACGATTGCTTGGTTCATGTGGGGGTGGGTTGATCGTTGGACGCGGCGTGACAATTAGGCACCCTGCTAAAATTCATCTGGGTGAGAATGTTGCTGTTGACGACTACGCAGTGCTCGATGCCAAGGGTGATTCGAATCGCGGCATTACTCTAGGCAACAATGTGCTAGTCGGAAGAAATACCGTTTTGAGCTGTAAAGACGGTGATATTGAGATTGGAGACAATAGTAATATTGCCCAATCATGTTTTATTCAATCGGCTAGCAAGGTCAGTGTTGGCGAGAAAGTATTGTTCGGCGCCTACTGTTATTTAATCGGTGGCGGCGATCATAAAAGCGATTCAATTGAAATACCTATAATGGATCAAGGGCAAACTATGAAAGGAATTAATGTGAGCAATAACAGTTGGTTAGGGGCTTCAGTACAAGTGTTGGATGGCACGAATATCGGCCGAGATTCTATTGTGGGTAGCGGTTCTGTAGTGACGCGCGATGTCGACGATTACACCGTAGTCGCGGGCATACCTGCAAAAAAAATAAAGGATCGGCGAGAATTATGATGGCAGACATTGTTTGTTCTAAGCTCGTACCTGTCGAGCTTACGGAGTACCAATCAATGCTACTTCGTTTGTATGAAAAATCCATTCTGAAAAAAGCTAAGTTTTCGGCTATACGCGGTTATATAGCACCCACCGATAACTCTCGATGCTTGGATATTGGTGCGGATAATGGTGTTTTGAGCTATTTGCTGCGTGAATCTGGAGGCAATTGGACCAGCGCTGATTTAGATCCCGCCATTGTGGATGGCATCAAACAGATGGTTGGAACTGAGGTCGAGTTATTTGACGGTGGGCGTACCACTCATGCAGAGCAGACGTTCGATACCGTTGTTATCATAGATTTTCTTGAGCATATTGAGAATGATCGAGCATTTGTTAGTGAATTGCATCGAATCATGAAACCCGATGCTTGCCTGATTATAAACGTGCCGCATTTTCGACCAAGCTCGTTGATACGGAAATTAAGACTGGCTTGTGGACTTACTGACGAAAAGCATGGTCATCTCAGGCCTGGATACGATTTACAGTCTTTAATGATTGTCTGTAGCGAGTATTTTGAAATAACTGCGCACCATACGTACTCTAAATTCTTTGTAGAGTTTTACGATGTATTGATTAGCTTGTTGCTTGATCGCATGTCAGGTGGTGACCATGCTCAGGGCAATGAAAGCGGCAGTGACAAAAGCAAGGGTAATGTTGTAAGCGGTGATGATCTGAATAAACATCGCAAAAAATTTCAATTTTTTAGCCTTATTTATCCAATAGTATGGCTATTGCCGCAGCTAGATAAATTGCTATTCTGGACACAAGGACATAGTCTGATCGTAAAGGCTCGCAAGCTTACCTAATCAAATTCATTTTTATTCGTTGGTTAACCCTGTTGATTTGGTGTATTCCTACGAGTAGATTATTTTGAGGTTTTGAAATTATTTTATTATGAAGATAGCTATTACAGGTGCGACTGGATTTTTGGGTTCGAGCCTTACAAAATCGTTGCAGTTAGCAGGCCATACTATTCATGCTTTAGTGCGTGACGAACAAAAAATGATAGGTTTGATAGAACCTGATTATTTTGTTGTCGGCGATATTAATGACCATGAGGCGTTGACCAAACTTTTTACCCGGGTAGATGCGGTGATTCATACCGTTTCAAACTTTCGTGTAGTTAAGGGAACAGACGAAAGTTATTACAAAACCAATCAAGCAGGTACCAAGTCAGCATTGAAGATGGCTCGGGACTGTGGCGTTAAGCGTTTTATCCACACTTCAACGATAGGGGTGCATGGCGACGTAAAGCATACCCCAGCCAACGAGAATTCGCCGCTAAATCCTGGTGATTTGTATCAGTCAACTAAGTTGTTGGCTGAAGAGGCCTGTCATAAATATGCCGAGGAGGGTGCTATGGAGATTGTTATCGTAAGGCCAACCTCACAATACGGCCCTGGCGATTTTCGTATGCTTAAAATGTTTCGAATGATTAAACATCAACGTTTTTTACTGATCGGGCCTTGTAGGGAGTATTTTCACGCGGTCTATATCGATGATCTCGTGAGGGGCTATCAGTGCATCCTTGATACCAAGGATCTTAACGGTCAAATATTCTTTATTGGTGGAGAGAGATACTTGAGCTTACAAGAATATATTCATACCGCAGCGCGTGCACTCGGGGTAAAGAAACCGTATATACGGGTACCTTATTGGCCTATGTATTTTGCTGGGTGGTTGTGTGAAGTGGTGTGCAAACCGTTCGGTATAGAGCCACCCTTGCATAGGCGTCGCATCAAGTTCTTTAAAAACAATCGTGCGTTTAATATTTCCAAGGCTAAACGCGTTTTGGGCTATGCGGCGCAGGTCGAGCTTGATGAAGGTATGCGCCGAACAGTTGATTGGTATCGGTCCGAAGGATTACTGGACTAAATCAAGAGCGATCACTTAGGGCAACCAAGTAATAGATTGTGGCATAACGCTTCTATTCTGTTTCTGTTGTTGGGTTTGTAACTTGATAATTTGTCGGCTCGGCATCACCAGTAGATTGCTGATCATCTGTCGATTCTGTCTGGGCGGTAATAGTAGAGTTGGGGGCATCAGCTTGGTCGGAGCTTGTATCCTCCAACATTTGTAACGCATTAAGTTGTTCAGCGGCTTCGATAGATAAAAAATAAGCTTCTGCATCGGTAATTAGTTTTTGATAATAGGCACTTAGGTCCAATTCTAAAAAGTGACTCGGATTTACCAGATCGCCATTTAGCACAAGTTGCCAGGATAAATCGTGCATGCCCCTATCTATGCGACGATCCCCTGCGGTAACGAGTGCAATGGATTGTCCCGCTTCGACAATGTCTCCAACGCTGACTTCAGGATAAATTTCTCCCTTGAGAATGCTAAATACTCCCTGACCATGATTGATCATCATGTTGGTATTCACCATACGGTCTTTGGATTGCTCGACTCTGTGTATTATCCCACCGGAGGGCGCGATTACCCGCGTTCTAGCTTTATTGGTTCGTAGAAATAGTGCGTTAACCGGATCTAACTTACCACTTGGATATTGAACGTACGTCCCGATAGTTACCTCATCCATTTCTCCGTCTTCGAGCGGAAGGAGGAACGGAAATGAGAAAAGCTGACTTTCGTGCCATTCACCAACGATATCTCTAGCAGCATAGTCTCCTCTATCTTTAGCTAGCACGTTTCGTAAATATTCTTCAAAGCGGGTAGTAATAGTTCTGCTAGGCCGAAAGTCGTGCTCTATTGGTTGCACGGTGATACCTACCAGGCCTTCTTGCTCTTCATGTCCCTGTTTGCTTTTGGTCAGCAGGTACTGGCCAGGCGCAGTGAGAATATCGATACCGACTAGCCCCAGCCACACACCACTATCTGCATAATCATCCAATACCGCGATAGGTTTTAATCCAAATCGCATGCTAGGCCTGTCAACGCTAAATACTGGTACCAATGCGAAACCGCCAGGGGTTAGGTTTCCTTCTATTTCTTGAGATATTAGCGGCATGCTCGAACATAGAGCTAGTGTGACCAACAACAGCAGTGCTTTAAGTATCACGGTCGTTGCCTGGTACCGTGCTTAAAATTTTCGTAGAAACTTCTCCGTCGAATAGCCTGATATTTAATTTGTCGCCAACACGCACCTGTTGGGTCGATTTCACTACCGCTTTGGGAGCAGCATCCAAACGCGCCAACGCATAACCACGTTCAAGTACACCCAATGGGCTTATCAGGCGGAGTTTCTCAGCGGCTAAACCAATTTTATGCTGCTGTTCTTTAATATTTGCGTAAACCTGTGTGTGCAGTAGATGGTTCATCTGCTTGAGGCGTTGGTATTGATCTACCAATTGCTTTTCGGGATGCAATCTACGAAAACTTTGCCTCGCTGAGCGCATCTGCGAAGCTCTACTTTTAAGGCGATTGAGTAGCTCTCGATGCATGCGCTTGCCAAGTAAGTGGGTACTATCAAAGCGCAATTTCAAACTACGGCCTGGCGTAACGATAGATCTACTTAATAGATCAACTGCCTGCGATTTTGTTTGTAAACTTTGGCTTATTATCGTCTGCATTCGAATGCCACGGGCAGCCAGTTCAGCTAATAGCGCAATACGTTCCGGTGCTACAAGTTCTGCTGCAGCGGTTGGTGTAGCTGCTCGTACGTCAGCTACAAAATCACTGATGGTGAAATCAACCTCATGGCCAACGGCACTAATTATGGGTATTGGATAAGCTGTAATCAGTCGAGCGAGATTTTCATCGTTAAAGCTGGCTAAATCCTCTATCGAACCCCCTCCGCGAGAAACAATAACCACATCACATTGATCATGTTGAATGCAGTCGTTTAATGCTTGAATCAGGGTAGTCGGTGCTTCTGCACCTTGCACTAGGCTAGGGTAGACAACTACAGCGACTCCGGAATTACGACGCTTCAATGTCGTCAAAATATCGCGCAAGGCGGCCCCAGTTGAAGACGTGACAATACCTACGCGGGTCGGGAAGCGTGGAATTTTCTGTTTGTTTTGCTCTGAAAAAAGCCCCTCAGCTGCGAGCTTTTTCTTAAGTTCTTCGAATCGCTTCAAGAGCTGGCCGGTACCGGCCTCCTTAACTTCCTCTACGATTAGTTGAACGTCGCCTCTGGCTTCGTAAATAGTAAATTTTGCACACAACTGGACCAATTGTCCTTCTTCAAGCGTGATCGTATTCCGTGCTGCGCGATTGCGAAACATAGCGCAACGAATTTGAGTTGTATCATCCTTTAAAGTGAAATATAGGTGCCCTGAAGCAGGAGCACGTAGTGTGGAAATCTCACCTTCTAGCCATACCGAGCGATAACTCATTTCGAGCAAAAATTTAGCCTCTGCTAGAAATTCAGAAACCTGATAAATGTGCTCGGTTTGGTCCATATTCACGAATATTTACGTCTAAATGATTTTTAAACTAAATAGAATGTTAACGATTGATTATAAACACAGTATGCGTGGATTACGTTGAACTAATGCGATTAATGAGCCACGATAATGGCCTGTGTATGTTTAGCTAAATGTCAAAACACTGTACGATTCAGCCATATTAATTCTGATCATAATATCATGCCGACTGAAATCGAAAAGATCGTGGAATCTGTAAATATTCCCTTGCTGGATAGTTCTCTAAACGACTTATCGTGTCTGCAATCGGTAGAGGTTTCAGCTGGCGTAGCGACAGTAAAACTGAAGGCTGGTTTTTACTTGGAAGGCGTACGTCCTGATCTTGAGAAAGCGTTACTTCAAGCAATTACTGATGGTGACCCAGCTGAGCCAATCGATAAAGTCGATCTGGTGATTAGCAGCGAAGTGATCAGCCAGCAGGTTCAGGGTGGCTTGAGTCCGTTACCCGGGGTTAAGAATATCATTGCTATTGCCTCAGGCAAGGGCGGGGTTGGTAAATCGACAGTGACCGCGAATCTGGCGGTATCACTAGCAATGGATGGTGCTAACGTTGGGGTTTTGGATGCTGATATTTATGGGCCAAGCCAACCGCGCATGTTTGGTGTGTCAGGCAAACCTGAGTTTTTGGACAAACAATCGATGTTGCCTATGCGGGGCCATGGTATTCAAATTATGTCTATCGGTTTTATGATAGACGAAGAAACACCGATGATTTGGCGCGGCCCTATGGTTACTCAGGCGCTAGATCAATTGCTAAATCAAACTGCGTGGAGCGATCTGGACTACTTGTTTATTGACCTACCACCCGGTACCGGCGACACGCAATTGAGCTTGTCTCAAAAAGTACCGGTATCTGGCGCGGTTATTGTTACAACACCACAGGATATCGCTTTGCTGGATGCCCGTAAGGCTTACCGAATGTTCGAGAAAGTTCAAATTCCGGTCTTGGGCGTGATCGAAAATATGAGTACTCACGTTTGCAGTGAATGTGGTCATGAGGAGCATATTTTTGGCCAGGGTGGCGGTAAAGTAATGGCGAAAGAATATGGGTTAGAATTTTTGGTCGACGTACCGTTAGACGTTGATATACGCTTGCAGGCTGATGAGGGTGCCCCGATAACGGTACTGGAACCCGATTCGCTAGCTGGCACGGCGTATAGAAGCGCCGCGCTAAAAGTTGCCGCGGGTCTTGCTAAATCCAGCAAAGATTACTCAAAAGTTTTTCCAAAAATCGTTATTGAGAGCTAGTGATTATAGAAATATGCATGTCGATTATCAGGTTGGGTAATCGGTTGAGTAAATCAAACTACGAGTCGAATTATGGCGGGTAATACAATCGGGCAGGCATTTAGTGTGACTACGGCAGGCGAGAGTCACGGAATAGCATTGACGGCAATCGTCGATGGTTGCCCACCGGGTTTGGAACTTTCTGAAAGTGATTTACAACCCCGGTTAGACAAACGCAAGCCAGGCACATCAAAATTTACTACACAACGGCGCGAGTCGGATGCTGTTGAAATATTATCAGGCGTATTTGGGGGTAAAACCACGGGTGCGCCTATTGGTTTGCTGATTAGAAATGAAGATCAGCGCTCTAAAGATTATTCTGAGATTGCTGATAAGTTTCGTCCCGGTCATGCCGACTACACATACCTTCAAAAACATGGGTTTCGAGACTATCGGGGTGGAGGTCGATCTTCTGCTCGTGAAACAGCAATGCGGGTGGCAGCTGGTGGCATCGCCAGAAAATACTTGCAGGATCGATTGGGAATCACGATTACCGGATACTTGGCCGCGATGGGCGATATTCAAGTCAGTTCATTAGATTTTGCCGAGATAGATAATAATCCGTTCTTCTCGCCGGATGCGAGCATAGTAAAAGCCATGGAAGATTTAATTATTGCTCTTCGTAAAGACGGCGATTCGATTGGAGCCCGAGTTAACGTACGCGCAAGCGGTGTGCCAGTAGGTTTGGGCGAGCCAGTATTTGATCGGCTCGATGCAGAATTAGCCAGGTCCTTGATGAGTATTAATGCAGTAAAAGCAGTTGAGATTGGTGCTGGATTTTTATCGGTGGAACAGCGAGGTTCCGAGCACCGCGACGAAATTTACCCGGACGGGTTTGCAAGTAATAATGCAGGTGGTGTGTTGGGTGGCATTAGCACTGGTCAGGATATAGAAGCGAGTATTGCACTTAAACCGACGTCGAGCATTACCACGCCAGGGCACTCAATAAACGAGGCAGGTGAACCGGTGCAGTTGGTCACCAAGGGCCGACACGACCCTTGCGTAGGAATACGCGCAGTGCCGATCGCAGAGGCAATGATGGCGATAACGCTTATGGATCAATATTTACGGCATCGTGGACAAAATGCTGATGTGGAACTAGCCACCCATCTAATTCCGGCCTCGCGAGATTAACCTGATCTCGCGTTAGCTCTGAAATATCGTTAGCGAGGGCTGTATCGTGATGCGAGATACTGGGCTTATAAATGATACGGCTTAGTCTTTCACGGTTACCGATTTGCTCGTTCTACTTTTTCTATTTTGCCACGCTGGGCATTATGGCGCCGTACTGGCCGCTGTATCTGAATAGTATTCAATTTTCACCCGCTCAAATTGGTGAGCTAATGTCGATATTCATGTTGACTAAAATAGCCGCGCCTTATATTTGGGCGTACTTATCTGGTAAAACTAAAGTCGCATTTTCAATCGTCCGATATGCGAGCTTTTTATCACTACTTTGTTTTGCAGGGGTTTTTTGGGCAGACTCGTTTATCAAAATCGCACTTATCATGACGCTTTATAGCTTTTTTTGGAATGCAGCCTTACCTCAGGTAGAGGCCGAAACGCTGAGATCCTTAAATGACCAGCGTGATAAATACGGAAGCATTCGGCTGTGGGGTTCTATAGGCTTTATTATCACCGTGTTGTTAATGGGCGTGCTCACCGATCGATATGGGGCTCATATAGTGGTGCCGGCAATGATTATTGCATTGGTTGGAATTTGGGTATCGACATTGATAGTTAAGCCCACTCCTCATGTAGTAGAAGAGTCATCGCTAAATCTGCGGATTACAGGAATTCTTCGCCAGCCTAAGGTTATTTGGTTTTTTCTCGCCTGCGTGGCTATGCAGCTATGTTATGCCCCATACTACAGCTTCCTGAGTATCTATTTTGAGCAAACAGGTTATAGCAAAACAGAAATAGGATTGTTTTGGGCGGCAGGTGTGGTTTGCGAGGTTGTGTTATTCGTCTTTGTGCATCGTTTGTTAAACAACTTTAAAATGCTTAACTTGTTTGTGTTCGCTTTGTTCCTCGCCGGAATACGCTGGCTTACTATAGCGCTGTACCCTGACATTGCGAGCATTGTATTAATAGCACAAGCTTCACATGCGATCACTTTCGGACTATTTCACGCCGTGAGCATGCAGCACATACACAAGTTTTTTAGAGGTAAGTACGAAGTGCATGGGCAGGCGCTATACAGCTCGGTTGCCTATGGCGGTGGTGGGGCAATAGGTAGTATCGTTGCCGGTTATTTATGGGCAAGTATTGGCGGCCGCGGGGTTTTTATGATTGCCGGAGTCGTTATGTTGCTGGTTGCAACTGCGTACTTTTTACAATTGGGCAAACAGCCAAAACTTAAAGCTTAGTAGTTTTTGAATCAAATGCCTGGATCAATTACCCGGAGCAAATAAGCGGCACCGGGCTAGGTGAGCGTCTTTTACTACTCAGCGCGTTCTACGTAATCACCAGTTTCGGTATTAATTTTTACTTTATCGCCTATATTCACAAACGGAGGTACGGTAACACGAATGCCAGTTTCCATAGTGGCCGGTTTGCCACCACCAGCGGCGGTTTGGCCTTTTACGACTGTTTCTGTATCGGCAATTGTGAGTACTACATTATCAGGAAGATCCATTCCTATCGGGCTCTCATTATGAAAGTTTAGCTGTACTTCTGTGTTCGGAAGCAAGAAACCGATTTGATCTTCAATACTTTCGCCAGGAATGGTCAGTTGTTCAAAGGTGCCAGTATCCATGAATATGTGGTCACTGCCATCGGCATATAGATACTGCATTTTTTTCTGCTCGACGTGGGCTTTTTCTACTTTGTCAGAAGACCTAAAGCGTTCATTAAGTTTAGTACCCTGGTTGGTTTCTTTCATTTCTACCTGCACGAAAGCCCCTCCCTTGCCTGGTTTTACGTGGTTTTTCTTTAGTACCCGCCACAGCTTGCCCTGGTGCTCGATTAAGCTACCAACGCGTATATCAAATGCAGAAATCTTTGGCATAAACTAATTCTCTAATATAAAAATGAATGAAGGCGATTTTAGGGTCTGCTATTGATGTAAAGCAGCCTTTGTTGAAGAATAGTCGAATATATATTCAGCCATTCAAACGACTGGATTAAGTCCTGTATCTTAAATCGCATTTACTCTGTTTAATACTAATGAATTCAAGTTTTGACCCTGACTGCCGCGCCTGTTCACGACTGGCGAATTTTATGGATGATGTGCAAGTAGCAAACCCTGATTATCATTGCCGTCCCGTTGCGCCATTTGGCGATGCAGACGCTCAAGTGCTGGTGGTTGGTTTGGCGCCAGGCATGCACGGCGCTAATGCCACCGGAAGAGCCTTTACCGGAGATTATGCGGGCAACTTGCTGTATGAAACCCTGCATAAATATGGCTTCGCGAATAAAGCGGAATCTGTGGCCCTGGGTGATGGCCTCGAATTATTAGGATTACGCATAACCAATGCAGTACTGTGTCTTCCCCCGGGAAACAAGCCAACCACTGAAGAAGTGCAAACCTGCAATACCTATTTGCAGAATGAACTCGGCATTTGTAAACCTGATGACTTAAAAGACTCAGCCAAGCGAACTCAGGTTATTTTATGCCTTGGTGCAATCTCGCATCAAGCTGTGCTTAGAGCATTCAGGTTAAAGTTAAAAGACTATCGGTTTGGGCATGCTAATGAGCATTCCTTGCCTTCTGGTCAACTATTATTAGATTCGTATCACTGCAGCCGTTACAACACCAATACCAAACGTTTAACGCCAGAGATGTTCTATCAGGTGTTCGCCCGAGCCCGCGAAGTTATTGAGAGCAACTAAGTGGCAACCTTTGACAGCAAAGTTTTCTTGGCTAATACAACCATTGCGCCCGGTGTTTACCGAATGTACTCAGAGGATGGCCTTTTACTATACGTTGGTAAAGCCAAGAACCTAAAAAAGCGGTTATCGAGCTATTTTCGGCTCACCGGTTTATCCACTAAAACCGAAGCAATGATGTCTCGTGTGGATAAAATTGAAATCACCATCACCCACACAGAAAATGAGGCGCTGCTGCTTGAATCGAACCTTATTAAGGAGCTCAAACCGCGTTATAACGTGCTGCTTAGAGACAGCAAAAGCTATCCTTATATTCATCTGGATACCAGCCACGAGTACCCTAGAGTCACGTTGTATCGCGGCGACCGATCAGGTGGAGGAAGGTATTTTGGGCCTTATGCGAACTCTTATGCTGTACGTGAAACCTTGTCTCATTTGCAAAAGGTATTGCCAGTACGCCAGTGTGAAGATAGCTACTATCAAAATAGAACCCGGCCATGTTTGCAATACCAGATTAAACGTTGCACTGCACCGTGTGTTGATCTGATTTCGCACGAGTTGTATCAAGAAGACGTAGATCAGGCGATTCTATTCTTAACCGGAAAAGATCAAACCTTGACCGATAAGCTAATTTCAAACATGGACGCAGCATCAAAGGATTTAGACTTTGAGCAAGCAGCCTTCTTTAGAGATCGGATTAATGCACTGCGCAAAATACAGGCTAATCAGTCTATTAATAGCGAAGTAGGAGAGGCGGATGTTCTTAGTTTGGCAACTGCTCACGGAAAGCATTGCGTTGAATTGATGTTTTTACGCAACGGGCGGCATAGCGGTAGCAATCCTTACTACCCAACGGTATTACTCGATATTGAGCCAGAAGAGGTGCTTGGGGCCTTTATTCAGCAATTTTATTTGAATAAAACCGTACCCAAATTACTGGTCTGCGACCCCCATCCTGCTAATGCGGCATGGCTTGAAGAGGTACTTAGCCAGCAAGCGGAGCACAAAGTTAAAATTGTTAGTAACGTACGTGCAGACCGTAGGCAATGGCTGGACCATTGTAAGATAAATGCTGACCTGCATTTGCGTAAACACCTGGAAGACCGAAGTACCTTAGAACAACGATTTTTGGCACTAACCGAGGCATTGAAGTTGGAGTCGGCTCCTACGCGTATTGAATGTTTTGATATTAGTCACACCCAAGGGGAGGCGACGGTAGCCAGTTGCGTAGTATTTGGCCCTGAAGGGGCAATAAAAATAGATTATCGCCGTTACAACATTAACGGCATTGTCGGCGGTGATGATTATGCTGCGATGGAACAAGTGCTCAAACGCCGGTATAAGAAAATTATTGATGGAGTAGGTAAGTTTCCGGACCTTGTGCTTATCGATGGGGGCAAAGGTCAACTAGGTATAGCGAACACCGCAGTGCAAGCGCTTGGTTGCGCAGATAAATTTAAACTTATAGGCGTGGCCAAAGGCGATGGGCGCAAAGCGGGTCTTGAAAAATTATTTTTTGTTGGTAAAAAGCTTCCGTTAGTACTCGGCGCACATTCGCCAGCACTGCATCTAATCAACCAAATTCGAGACGAGGCGCATCGTTTTGCGATTAGCGGGCATCGACTAAAGCGTGGCAAGTCTCGAACTAGCTCTGCACTTGAGGAGATTCCGGGCATAGGCGCCAAACGCAGGCAGACTTTACTAAAACATTTTGGCGGGCTGCAAGGTGTTCGACAAGCTGGCGTGAAAGATTTAAGTCTGGCGCCAGGCGTAAATGAGGAGTTGGCCGAACGAATTTACAATTATTTACAAACGCTGTAGTAAAAGTATTTCAAATATCGTTCATAATACCGCTATGTGGAACTTACCAAATATTTTAACCTTGGTGCGAATCGTCGTGATTCCGGCGCTGGTCATTGTATATATGATGGATCGACCCTGGAGTGGGTTGGTCGCAACTATTTTATTTGTCGGCGCAGCAATTACTGATTGGGCAGACGGTTACTTTGCTCGTAAGATGAATTTGCAAACGGCATTTGGTGCCTTCCTGGACCCTGTGGCAGATAAGCTAATTATTTCAGCATCGCTAATCGTGTTGATTTCAGACCCTAAGGTGCTCGGTAGCGTATATAGTACTTGGCTATTAGCGGTTTCGGTAGCGGTGATCGTTGGCAGAGAGATAGTCGTATCGGCATTGCGTGAGTGGATGGCTTCTGAGGGAAGCAGAGCGACCGTCGCGGTGTCTATGCTGGGCAAGGTTAAAACAACCTTTCAAATGATAGCCATTGGAATGCTGCTTTTCCATAATGATTTATGGGGCATACCGGTTTTTGTATTAGGTGAACTACTTCTTTATTTAGCCGCGGCTCTAACGTTATGGTCGATGCTGATTTATCTTAAAGCGGCCTGGCCTATTTTGAGTAAAAATTAGTATAAAGGCTGGTTTTTAAACGTGAAAAACTAGAGCTTGACAGTTAATAACGCGCGGTTACAATCACGCCTCTTCTGCGGGAATAGCTCAGTGGTAGAGCACAACCTTGCCAAGGTTGGGGTCGCGAGTTCGAATCTCGTTTCCCGCTCCAGAATTTAAATCGTTGATGCTTGATAAGAGATCAATTCGTTTTAGAATCAAAGGGGGAGGAGAGGACAAATCTTCTCTCCCTCTTTTTGATAAGTTTAATTTGTAAAAAATCTGTTCTGTGGCTGGGTGGCAGAGTGGTTATGCAGCGGCCTGCAAAGCCGCGTACGCCGGTTCGATTCCGGCCTTAGCCTCCACAGTACATAAGGGTTTTAAGCGATGTATCAAAACTTACTTTCGAGCTAGGCTGGAGCGCGTTCTCCACTTAAACCAAAATCAATGACCTAGCGTCTCCAACAAGATTATGTGTACAGTCTGCTACCTGTTTTGTGTGGTATGTCCGAGCAGTTGCGTATGCAAGTATCTATCTCGTATCAGCAGATAACCGGTGGAGAGTGCGACTCGTTGTAAATAATATTAAAGATGAAGTAATATTGTCTGGTGCAGGTACAAACGGCCAGTCGGTACGAACCCTAACTGCTAGCCTGTCAAAGATGAATGGTGCCAGCGTGAGATATACTTTTGGTGAGAAGTAATACTCAACAGCGGAGTTAGGCCATATTATTGAATTGATAACGATGATGGAGAAGCATTCATGAGCGAAAAAATCACGCGAAAAGAGTTTTTACGGTTGGCTGCGACTGCCACCGCATCTACGGCACTTGCGGGCTATACGGGGGGCGCATTTGCTCAGAATGCTACTACAGAGGTGGCTTCATCAGTTGCTGGAAAGCAGACCAGGGTCTTGATTCGGGGCGCGGATATTCTGACGATGGACCCGGTGCTAGGTGAGCAAATGGCTACCGATGTGTTGATCAATAATGGCCGGATTGCGGCCATTGGAACAGGGCTCTCTGCCGACGGCGCCGAAGTTATCGATGCACAGGGTATGATCCTGATGCCAGGCATGATCGACGGGCATCGACACGTTTGGGAGACCATTAGCATGGGGTACATGAGTAAGCTCGCTCCAATTGTATACCCCTACTTTCCATGGGCCCAGAGTGCGATACTCGCTATGGAGCCGGAGGACCATTATATTGCTGAGCTCGCAGGAGGCTTACAAGCGATTGATTCGGGTGTTACATCAATCGTAGACTATGCACATTGTGCAGATACTGAAGCCAAGGTCATGGATGCAGCACAAGGGTTGAAGGACTCTGGAATAGGTGGGTATTTCGCCTTTCAACTAGGCAAGTCAACTCCCCCATTTAAACTAGGCGATACTATCGATAGCTTAGAAAGTTTGAACCAGCTCCGAGAAACTACTAAAGAACAATGGGATACGGCGACCCAGCTTCAGGAGGATATGTTCAATGATAGTTCTGCGCCATTGCAGCTTGCGCTAGCACCTGTAACGGGAACTGGCTCCCAAATTGAAGAAATTAAAGATGATTGGGCGCGAGTTCGTTCGTACAGAATAAAAATGCTCGCCGCACACATGCACAAACCCAATCCTAACCGCCAGTATCCCGCCGGAATTATGGGGCACACAGATTCAGGAGTTCCAGATCTTCAGGAGGCCGGCTTGCTTGGCCCAGATTATCATGTGGCACATGCTAATCGGCTAACAGCGGAAGAACTGCAAATGTTTAAGATTAACGGTTGTTCGATTGCTGCTACTACTATGGGTGAGTTTCCATACATGGGCTGGGGTGCGTGGCGCGGTCCTTCTGTTCATGGTCGTGCACGACAGGCGGGTGTTAGGGTTGGTATCGGTATGGATGTGCCACTATCGCTCCCGGGGGACTATTTTGAGCACGTGAGAGGTTCATTCTGGAATCAGTATACTTCGCCGCAAGGTCTGGCGATCGCTAACACCTATCAAGGAGTCGATTCGCTGGATTTTGTTACCGCATTGGGTGCAAAGGCTATTTATCGTGAAACCGAGGTAGGGACGATCACTATTGGTAAAAGTGCCGATCTGGTTCTTCTTAATACCGATCGATTAGGCTTCGGCACGCTCGGTAGTCTAGGAAATCGTATTTTAACTTTTGCAGCCAGAGAAGATATTGACAGTGTGTGGATTGCCGGGCAAGCGAAAAAACGCCACGGGGAAATGCTCGGAGTCGATTTGTTATCGATTAAGGCGCGCTTGTTAGAAGCTCAAACGAGGGTTCACCAAAAAATAGCGTCAGTGACATGGAATGTTGTATTTCCTGATTCATAATTATTGAATGCCGCAGTTACTACAACGTTACACGCTTGTGTTTAGCGAGTTAGTCATCGTAATCGGGGCAGTCAAGCTGGTACCGCCCAATGGTGTCGCCAAGGGCGAACCATTGCCCCCTCAGTACCGCAGGCTCATAAAACATTGAGGGGTCGGTGAGCGTAATCTGAAAGTCCAGGCGACTTTGATCTTCGCTGAGTGAAAGTCGCTCGACTACCTCTATCGTATCGCTCAGTGGTGTTCCCCGGTTGTCGAGATAAGGCCAGTTGATTTGCGTTGTCTTAATGACGAGAACATTATCACCTTCCCAGTGTCCGATGGAGTACCCTAAATGGGAGTAGGGTATATCGGGGGGGACTTCGCTCTGTTCCATATGGATTGTGCGAACCAGATCGTAGTAATCCGTACGCAACCGAATTGTCTGACCGTCATTTACGAATTCCATTGGGTTCTGTGTAAGCATCATAGCCGGCATACCCGGCGCCTCACATCGCATTGAGTAATTATCTAAGCCATTCCATGAAGCCTTGATGGAGATAGCCCCCTCGGTGAGTGGCAGATCGTTCGTTTGTGTGACCGCGCGTAAGACGTCATCCTGGGCCAGCGTCCAGACACGGAAGACCCCCAAGTTGTCTGATTCGGCGTCTTGAAGATTCTCGGCATCGTTGAATTGTGAGAACGCGCCAGACCAAAGCTCTAACTCACTTCCATCCTGCAATATCATTTTGTCTGCAAGCATCGAATGATCGTTGATATTTGACTTGCGTCCGATGACTCTTACTCGCTCACCTACCGGCAACGATTCTCGTGTAATACCTGCTCGCTGAAGATTGAAGATCGAATGCCCTTCTAAATCCCAGATGAATTCCTCACCGGTAGCATCGACCAGTAGCATACGAAAAGTAATATGGGGGTTTCGCCATTTCACCTCGAAAAGCTCACCTTCCAATTCGGTTGTGGTCCGTTGATACATGGTAGGTGAATGATGCGCCTGAGGTACGCCGGGAATTCCAATGAGTAAAAGTATCAAGAGAAATGCGGATATTGACTGTGCCGAAGTCTTAAGTTTGCTCATATTTTTATACGGATTGGTTGCTAATGAATCGATAGTGTATCTGAGGCTTTCAGGTGGTTAGATTACTCGCTTGGGTTATATTGCCATTTTTGAATGGTACTTGTGCGTTGATTGACCACAAAGATTGAACCATCGGTTGCAACATCGATTCCGCCAATATTTCTAAACTCGTGTTCGCCTGTCGCGCCAAACGCGGTAATAAACGAACCTCTTTCGTCAAAAACCTGAATGCGCTTGTTGCTGGCATCGCCGACGTAAATTTGTCCACGTTGATCAATTGCAATCGATTTTGGGTCAGAAAACCATCCTTTAAATGGAAACCAGTCAAAATAAGTAATAAAAATATTGTAACCGAATGGTCCGCCCCACTTGTATTTATACTCACCGTCCGCGTCATATACCTTTATTCGTTCATTCCCACTATCGACAATATAGATAAATTCACTGTCGCGGCTGGAAATTAGATCAAGTGGATAATTAAAGCGATTGTTCCTTGCACTAGGCTCGTCAGCTACTCCCCAAGCAGAAATAAAATTCCCTTCCGCATCATGACGTACCACACGATGATTATAGAAGTCAGCAATAATAATGTTACCGCGGCTGTCAATTGTCAGCGCTGTTGGACCTTCCATTTCGCCGTCGCCAGTTCCTAGGCTTCCGAACGAACGTTTAAATGTTCCGTCAGGATCATAAATATCTATACGGTTGTTTGCATACGCTGCAACATAAAGCTCATCTTGATGAAAATAGATGTTCCACGGGCGGTTAAACTCTCCCGGGCCATCTCCTTCTTTTCCGAAAGCGCGCAGATAGTTTCCATCTAGATCAAATACTTCTATGTTATGGCCTTCTACATCAACCACATACACTTCATTATTGTAAACTTTGAGACCGGCGGGAAAGATAAATTCACCAGGTCCCTCGCCACCGCCACCCCAAGTGGTAACCAGTTTATAGTTTGAATCTAGCTCTTTAGTAAGAAAGGCTGATGCGCTTAAGATAGCTAAAAATAAAAAAATAACACAAACTGAAGTCCGACTGGCATTTTTTGCTGGGAAATCACGAGCAGCGATTGGAGCGGTTTGTAAACGATAACCCCATCTTGCAAGGTAAATTATCTTACGACGATTTTCATCTAGAAGAAATGGGTTGGAAAGTTCACGACTTTTTAGAAATTTGCCACTTGGATGGAGTGGCATACAGTCATTTTTTCGCGAACCCAATGACGGGTAAGCCATACGGCGGAATGATGGAAACCCGAATTAAAAATATCGGTTTTTCATTCACCCAAGGCCATCAACAAACGCGAAAAGTTGGGGAAAGGGAACTGGCGGATGGAACTATACAGCGTGGCCTTGTGGTGGGTGCTTGTTACTTACACAACGAAGCTTACAAAGGCCCACAAGGGAATTCACACTGGCGAGGATTGATAGTCAAACACGAAGTTCATAATGGTAATTACGATTTGATGG
>JAQWNC010000004.1:0-20000 GCA_029246505.1 Arenicellaceae bacterium | reverse complement strand
GCACCCTGCTTAACCATGCGCATTGCATCCGATGTGCTTTGACACAGCCCAGCTTCCTTCAATAAATTGGCCAATGGTATCGAACCCTCTACCGAAGACACCTCCACTTCCGGCATATTATCTGGTAAACCACCTTTTTGAAAACGTTGCATAAAGTCTTGCTGAGCACCATCAGCTGCGGCGCTGTCATGAAAACGCTCCACTATCTCCTTGGCAAGCTCAAATTTCACGTCTCTAGGGTTTTGACCGTCTTCTATGCTGCGCTTAAGGCCATCTACATCTGCAAGCGAACGAAAACTGAGCAACTCAAAATAGCGCCACATAAGTTCGTCAGAAATAGACATCACCTTACCGAACATATCGTTCGCCGGCTCAGTTATACCAATATAGTTACCTAAGCTTTTGGACATTTTCTGCACGCCATCAAGCCCCTCTAATAGAGGCATCGTCAAAATCATTTGCGGCAGCTGCCCTTCCTGCTTCTGTAGCTCACGCCCCACCAACAAATTGAATTTCTGGTCGGTTCCGCCCAGCTCCATATCACAACCAAGCGCCACTGAGTCATAACCTTGCACTAACGGGTATAGAAACTCATGAATTGAAATAGGCTGCTCGCCCTTAAAGCGCTTACTAAAATCATCTCGCTCCAGCATACGAGCAACCGTATGTTGAGCGGCTAAACGTATCATCCCGTCTGCGCCCATTATGTTGAACCACTCGGAGTTATACCGAATCTGAGTTTTGTCCGGATCAAGAATCTTAAACACCTGCTCTTTATAACTAGCTGCATTTAATTCTATCTGCTCTCGCGTTAAAGATGGTCTCGTCGTAGATTTACCACTCGGATCGCCAATCATGGCGGTAAAGTCACCGATTAAAAAAACCACTTTATGGCCCAGTTCCTGAAACTGCCGCATCTTATTAATAAGAACAGTGTGCCCCAAATGTAAGTCTGGGGCGGTTGGGTCAAAACCAGTTTTAATCGTAAGCTCCGGCCGTACCTTTAAGCGCTCACCCAGCTCGGAATCGGGCAGCATTTCTTCAACACCTCTTTTTATTTCTGCTATTTGTTCTTCCACATGTACCACTTTATATTTGTAACCATAAATACGTAACCTAATTCAATATTAAAAAACAGAAGATTAAGTTAATATTTTAGTATCAGTTCTTGAAATCTTATCAAAAACCCTATAAACAAAAAGGTTTTGACCGAAACGACGGTGAGATGTAGATTACAGCCTTAGAGAAATCACTTTAGATAACTGGTTAATTAATTCTTTTGAACAAAACATACCAATCTGCGTTCAACCGCGACTATAAAGACTTGACGCTTTCGCCACAACTATTAAGCAAGCAAAATTCTGGCCGAGTCCGAGTGCTCAAACGCCATTGGTTAGCGGCCGGAAGTTTGCTGGCATTTATAGCTTGGCTTGCGACATCTTCAACTGCTTCCGTTAATTCCTCACTAGACCCGCAGCAGGAAACACAAGTAAGCACCGGCTCGCCACCCGCACCTGTTGTACAAGTAAAACCAGGCGATTGGATTTCCCACACAATCAAACGTAACGAAACCCTAGGCATCATATTTAAAAAGTATAGTCTTGATCCCAATGTACCACTTGAAGTCACTGGCTTGGAAGATGGCGATCGGCTCAAAAATATTCGAGCTGGTAAACAGCTGCATTTTCATTTAACCGAGAATAATCAGCTCGACCAGATCGCATACCCAATTGATGCGCTGACCGACTTTGTAGTAAATATATCGATCCCAACTTCCCTTAATATCGAAATAGACGAGCAAAAACCAAAATACCAATTTTCTGAACAAACCAAGCAATACGATACCGAAGAGGTATATATCGCTGGATCAATCAAGTCATCGCTTTACGAGGCCGCGGAGAAAAGTGGCGTACCGATCCCAATTATTATGCAAATGGTTGATGTTTTTGGCTGGGATATAGATTTTGCAGTCGCGCTAAGAGAAGGAGATAGCTTCAGATTAATATACGAGGAATTTAATCTAGATGGTGAAAAACTCGGTAACGGAAACATAGTTGCTGCGCAATTTATTAACCGCGGTGAGGTTTATCAGGCATTCCACTTTACGGATCCGAAAGGCAACGCAAACTATTACACGCCTGAAGGCGAAAGCATGCGCGGCACGTTCTTACGCACGCCAGTAGAGTTTAGCCGAATATCATCGCGTTTTAGTAAAAATCGTTTTCACCCTATTCTTAAAAAATGGCGTTCACATAAAGGTGTTGATTATGCCGCCCCTAAAGGCACACCGATTCGCTCGACCGCAGATGGCGTAATCAAACACGTCGGTAACAATGGTGGATATGGTAAAACCGTTATTATCAGTCATGCTGGTCGGTTCAGCACACTCTACGCACATATGTCAGGATATAGGAAAGGTGTTCGCAGCGGCTCTTCGATAAAGCAAGGCGAAATTATCGGCTATGTCGGCAGCACAGGTTTGGCTACCGGGCCGCACTTACACTATGAATTTAGGGTTGACGATACACATCGAGACCCGCTGAGCTATAAATTCCCGAAGGCCTCTCCGGTACCAGAAAATTATCGGCTAGCGTTTGAATCACGCGTAAGTATTGTATCTGCAAAGTTGGAAACACCTGATCCAAGCCAACAGGCCATGCTCGACATCGATATCAAGTAGTGTTGAATAATTAGCCTTATGCTATAACTGCACTTACCCGGCACCTTTAATTTACCCTCCCAACCTACCCCTCTAAACTCAACCGCGATGCCAATCGATAATTCAGGCCTTTACATTGGTCTAATGTCGGGTACCAGCGTCGATGGTATTGATGCCGTATTAGTCGAAATAAACGAATCGACAATAAAGTTAATCGATACACATTCTGGCGAATACTCAAAGACATGCAAAGCCGCGATCAAATCGTTAATGCTCGATGGGTCTGAACAAGAATTGAAGTCTCTGATGTCACTCGATGTAGAACTAGGCATCACCTTTGCCGAAACAGCCACCAGCCTAATTAAAAAGGCTGGAGTTAAGAACTCTGAAATACTGGCGATAGGCTCGCATGGCCAGACCATTCGACACTATCCAGCGCTGGTAAGCACCTTGCAAATCGCCGATCCAAATATAATTAGCCTGCGTACCGGCATTCGCGTAATTGCTGATTTTAGGCGCGCTGATATGGCTTTAGGTGGCCAGGGCGCACCATTAATGCCCGCTTTTCATCAAGCAGTTTTTAGCAAGCCCAGCATAAACCGTGCAGTTATTAATATCGGGGGCATTGCCAACATCACTATATTAAAAGGCGATAGCGTCAGCGGTTGTGACACGGGCCCAGGCAACACATTAATGGATGCTTGGTACGCACAACATAAAAGCGGTAAGTACGATGACAAGGGACGCTGGGCAAGCTCTGGAACAGTAAACAAACAACTTCTGGATCAACTGTTAAACGACCCATGGTTCAAAAAGCAACCGCCTAAAAGTACGGGACAAGATTACTTTAATCTCGAATGGCTTGCCACAACCTGCCCCGAGCTCAGCCAACTGGCGGCAAACGATGTTCAGGCGACTTTACTTGCACTAACCGTGCGATCAATCGCGCTCTGGTTAGCTCAAAATGATATGGACGAAATATTTGTTTGTGGCGGCGGCGCACAAAACTATGCGCTAATGACGTTACTTGATGAATCTGTAAACAATGGCGTATCAAGCACCACTGCAATAGGCATGGACCCCGACTGGATCGAGGCTGCTGGCTTTGCATGGTTAGCTTGGTGCCATTTGAACGGCAAAGCTGGAAATGTGCCCGCGGTGACTGGGGCGAGTGAATGTTGTGTTTTAGGTGGCCAGTGGGGCTAACTCGAAAATATAAAGCCAAGCAATTAGACCCACTTTTAGCGTGGGTCACTTGGCAAAATTAAGCCGAAAAAGACGACCCGCAACCGCACGTCGTAGATGCATTCGGATTATTAATAATAAATCGGGCGCCTTCCAAATCATCCCTATAGTCTATTTTAGCGCCAACCAAGTATTGAAAGCTCATTGGATCAATAACCAGGCGCACACCTTCCCTATCAACTGACATATCATCAAGTTGTTGTTCTTCATCAAAGGTAAACCCATATTGAAAACCAGAACATCCTCCGCCTTGAACAAACACCCGCAATTTTAGCTCGGGATTTTTTTCTTCCTCGATTAGTTCCTTTACTTTCATGGCAGCATCAACGGTGAACTCAAGAGGCTCAGCAGGTGCGCTAGTTTGAACTTCACTCATGGCTATCTCCGAACATTAATAATTCCCCAAACTCCTAACATTTCAACTTAACCAGTGCTGGATAATCGTTTGAGGTAAATAGCACTTGTATGAAACAATAGGTGGGGGCGATATCGATTCTTTTAAACGCCCTTATATAAACGCATGCTAACCATCTGAGCTGCTCTTTAAAACTTTAGGATTTTCCTTCGAAGATTGTACGGCGCGAACTGGTGATTTTTGACTTGAAACCAAGTTACCATTCAATCTCGCGCCGAGTTGCATCTCGACACCCTGATACTGAATATCACCTGAAACTTTCGCCTTTCCTTGCAGCTCAACGTGTTCTGACGAAATCACGTTACCATTCACTATTCCATTAATAATGATGTGCGGTACAGTTATATCCCCCTCAACCTCTCCTGTTTCGCTAATCACCAACAATCCTTTAGCACTATCGCTCGCGGTTATATGGCCACGAATAATTCCATCAAGTCGCAACCCACCGGCAAACGCTATATCCCCATTAAAGGTGCTATTTTCGCCTAACAAGGTATCAACCGTTTCGACAGGTCTAGCTGTTTCTTCTGCCTTTATATCTTTACTACTGAGTTTACTTAACATGATGTTTATTTACCCCTGCGTTACAATTATTATCAGCTTTTATAGAATTGCCAATCAAACCTTAGCAAAACATTATAGCGCATTCTGTTAGTTTAAGTGATGCCATGAGAACCAGCGGTCGATATCGTCAGATTGGCCATCCGGATCAACAATAACGTGAATTCGTTCCGCACTTGCCTCGGCAGGCAATTCTAGCCGCCCTGTTACCTTCTCAAAATACCTTAAATCAAACCGCCTGCTAGCCGTTTCTGGCCATCGCGCAATGACGTTACCGTCTTCAGAAACAACCTCCAGACGTACACTACCGCGAGCCACATCATCATGTTCAATAGACTGAAGCAAGACCAAAGTGGCTGAAAAAGAACCATCTTCTATTTTATCTAGCTGAACATCATGAATCTTTAAGCCAGAGTCACCATCGTCAGGCGAAATAATACTTCGATAAAAAGCTAGCTCGTGCCGCACGCTAACAATATTCGCATCACACTGCATCAAAGAATCTTTTAAACCACCATAGGCTTCTTGGGTGATTTGCAACTGACCCTGTGCAAGCGCCAGTATCTCTTTGTGTTGCTCAAAAGACTCCATTTCCATTTCTAGCTCTGCAACCCGGTCTCGGTACAACAGCTCGTTACTGCCCGATTGGTATTTACCAAAATAGAAACTGCTAATCACAAGAGCCACAGTAACCATAACCCCAGCGAGCCCTAACTGCAGTCGCGTTTGTAGACCTATTACCGGTGAAATTTTTAACGAATCTATTTCTTTAGGCATACTTAAATTTTTTGAATTAAGATGTGTGTATTAAGGTCGTAAGTGGTATACAACTCAATCAAGGCAGTACTGGAACACTAGTCAACCCCAGGGTTTCCGGGAGCCCAAACATCAGGTTCATATTCTGCACTGCTTGCCCCGCTGCACCTTTAACCAAATTATCCTCAACCGCCAAAATAACCGCAGCATTACTTTCTGCCAACTTATGCACAGCTATACGGCACATATTTGAGGCGCGTACCGAACGTGTATCTGGGTGACTACCAACGGGCATCACATCAACAAACGGCTCATCACCATACTGGGATTCAAAAAGTGTCTGAAGATCAGCGCTGCTATCCGTTAACTGAACATAAATAGTCGAGTGGATTCCACGCAGCATAGGTGTCAGGTGCGGTACAAAAGTTAAGCCCATATCGTCGGTTCCACTAATCTGGCAAAGCGATTGACGTATTTCAGGTTGATGCCTATGCCCTGCAACGCCATACGCCTTAAAGCTATCGGCAACTTCGCTATAAAGGTTGCCGGTACTCACCACCCTGCCTGCGCCTGTTACACCAGACTTCGCATCAACAATAATAGGATCATGCGCTATCACCCCTGATTTAAGTAAAGGTAGCAACCCCAATGTGGTTGCTGTTGGGTAACAACCAGGATTAGCTATTAAGCTAGCGGTACGAACAGACTCCCTATTCATTTCCGGCAATCCATAAACTGCTTTCGCCAGCAACTCCGGGCAACTATGCCCCATACCATACCATTTTTCCCACAGTTCTATATCCTTGATTCTAAAATCCGCGGAAAGATCAATAAACTTTATACCGTGCGCCAATAGCCCAGGCGCGTAATTCATAGCTACACCACTAGGAGTAGCGGCGAAAACTATATCACAGCGATCAAATTTAACGTTTTCAGGTGATTGAAACTGAAGCCCATAATGACCGCGAAGACTAGGGAAATGATCCTCTACGCGCTTACCTGCTTGACCCCTAGAAGTAATCAACTCAACCGACACCTCTGGATGTGCAGCCAAAATTCGCAGCAGTTCAACGCCGGTATACCCCGTACCTCCTATTAAGCCTGCTTTTAGCATATTGAAAAACCTGACAGTATTCTTAATAAAGCAGAGTGTGTTGATTCTCAATCGAGAGGTCAACCGCTAACTGGGCTTTGTACATCGCTGTAATTTTTTCCAATGATAAGATTTCAAAAAATCAGCTAATTTATAGTTGCCTGCACTGTAAATCATTCTATTTCACAATAAGCAATACGATAAAAGGACTTCTTATCGAAGTAAAATATTGTATTTAATGGCTGGGGAGACGGGATTTGAACCCCCGTTGGCGGAGTTAAAGTCCTGTTAATCCAACAAAATAAAACTCTCTATGATAGTCCTGTAAGCTCTTTCAGAAGATTTTCTTGTTACTAGCTATTGGTTTGTTGTGGTTATTTTCGGCCTAGTATCACACAGCGCACCCAATAAGTGATCGTAGAACGTCCTAAAACTTCCAGTAAACGGTTTAGAGCCTGTCAGAATCTGCCATTTTTTGAATGACGTTAGACAGGTGAGTAATATCACTAGCCCCCTCAAAATGTCAACATCTGATGTGGGTTTCTGGGTATTTAATTCAATTCCGTGAATACTGCTTATTGCCCAAAGCGGTCATTCAATTATGTCTATGTGCATCGCTTGGCATTCCAAACCGACTATGGAAATCGCTAAGCTCTATGGTAAATTCTTCTGCAGCAAGAAATTCCTCATCAGTCATATCGGGCTGCTCCAGGTCCTTATACCACTCGGCATAAGTATCGAGTTCACTGGAGTAGCTTTCAAAGTGGCTAGAATAGGTTCTCACATCGATTATGGGGTCGTCACCACCTAGACGGAAGACCATTTCTCTAAGCCAGCCATCGCCAGTGAATGGAGCGGCTGGTCCCTTGACCGGCGGCTCACCAGTATCGAGCGCGGACTGCTGCCGAGATTGGTAATCAGCTAGTATCTGATAAACCTCGTGACCCTGATCATTTCGGTCGATTCGGATCGCCTGGCCAGGCCGGTGACCACTCAAAACCATAAAGATTTGATCTGTCTCGCTGATGAAGTCCTGCCATAACTTCTCGGCACTATTGTTCCCTTCGGGATCTACCAATGCTAAATCCATGCCACTAGCTGCTAGTCGCTCAGCACGAGGATTTAGAAAATCGTGTGTAGATATAATCGTCGGCAGTCCCAGATGTTGGTCAATAACACCTTTAGCCCATTCAACCACGTCGTCTCCCGCGTGCATCTCGAACGCCAAATGTAAAAAACGGTAGCCGCCCGCAGAAAATATCTGCGCGCTGCTGCCTCCTCCTTCGAACCCGCTAAGGTACCAATCTCTATCGTGGAAGAAGTCAGTATCGCTACCGAAGGCAGAGCGAAAGTTACTAAGGCCGCCAACATGCAAAGTGACATCGATCGGAGCGTCTTCTAAGGAAGGATCAAGCCCCTCGATTTGTGAGTTGGGTGGCGTAGCATCGAGAGCCCACCACGCATCATAGTCATGATTGCCTGGAGCCACGCCGAACGGGATACTCGCTTCGCTGATTATCTGATATCCCTCTATCGCCTTGGGTATCTCAATATTTAATGTGCCATCAGCAGCAATGAATCGCTTCACCGCGGGGTGATCGTGGTTCGGTATTGCGGTGATCCCCCGCTTAACATGCTCTGGATCTGTTTGACTATTTACGTGCTGCCAAACATCACCGACTGAGGCGACAAACGCGACATCACCTCCATTAGCCACTGCTCTGCCTGCAATATATTGCATCTGTTCGATAAAAATATCGCTACTGTCGATCGCGAACCCTTCCGCCGTCTGTCGCCTGAAGTCGATGGCGTTCTGTGTGTCAGGAAGCATGATAACCGTGAAGTCATCGTTACGTCTTCCGCTATTAAAACTACAAGCTGATGCCACTCCGCATAGGACGGCAAGAAATATAAATCTAATATCTCGATTCAGTGTCTTCAATTTTTCTCCTCCAGATATGCATCAAAGTATAAAGCACATGTTTCATCGATCGAATGACTGCTTCTTGCCCAAAGCAGTCGGTCATTCAGCCCATGCTCGCTGAATCCATGGTATTGCCGCTCTTAAATGTGGAGCATATCGGGGAATCTCATAGTGAGTGATATCCTCTACCACCACGAGATCGATAGGTGCCCCCTGACTCTGCAGTCGCTCTACGGTGACTTGAGTCAGTTCCAGCGAGACCACTTCATCATCTGTGCTACTAATAAGGTACATCGGCGTCTTCCAATAAAAGGTCATGGAGTCAGCTTGGGGCCACCCGGCCATTGCAAGCCCTGCCTTAAAACGCTCTGGGTGGCGAGGTGCTAAATACCATGTTCCAAATCCCCCCATACTGTAGCCAGTTAAAAGTGTTCTGTTAGAGTCAATGTTATATTGGGTCTCGATGTAATCCAGCAACTCCAAGACGTGCTGCTCCGATGTCGCATTGGCCCAGTTTCCAGCTGCACTGTCCGGAGCCACGATAATCGCACCCAATTCACGCAGTGCAGGCTCGATCAGTGACTGGAGCAGGCCTCGACCATAGAACGGAGTGACTTCCCCCCCATAGTGGAGCGACACGATCAGTGGTGTCGGTTCCTGCCCGGTATATCCGTCTGGCGTCGCCAATGTATAGCGCCGCTCAGATCCCGGCAATATCATCTCAAAGATACCCGACTCAGTTACTCTTAAACTAGCATCGTCTTGAGCTTTGACCGCGACCGGACTCCATAGACATGCGAGTAAAACAGCTGCACTTATTTTCGTCATCACTTTCTCCATCATCAGTGGACTATCGCTTAGTACGACTGCTTTCGGCCTGAAGCAGCCATATGATCCGTCACGTTGAATGTCTACTGTTTACCCGGACGTTGCCATGAATTCAAGTTACCCCTGTACCCATCAAATAGCGAGTGACTGGCCACAACGCCGCTCATCCTGTAAAGGTCGGTTAGTGTTATGTAAATTCTAATCTTGGGCATTACGGCTCGAGTTCATATGAGCTGCAATAGGCCCTCATCGAAACGGCTCTAAACGGCTCTAAATCATTTTCGCACAGCTAGTATCTATCAGTGATCAACTTACTGGGATCGTAGCAAGAGAACACCTATGTTTCGAATTAAAGTTTTCATAAGCGAGCTATTGTTGACGCTAGCTATGGCTAGTGAGCCGGCTTTGGCACAGGATGCCGCCTTTGAGCTTCCCTCTTGGGCTTATCCCACTACTGATGAAGGGCGCGGCGGACGCGAGCCGGACGATGGTACTCTATTGAGTACGCCCGACAGTGATTTACAATTCACCAAAACAGAAATCAACGACGGATTTAGCCCACCCGATTGGTACCCCAACGAGCATCCACCGATGCCAGAAATAGTAGCCCATGGAAGGCTACCAGATATGTTTGCTTGTGCTCGCTGCCATATGCCACATGGTTTAGGGCACCCAGAATCCTCACCGTTGGCCGGGTTACCGGTAAATTATGCGATTCAGCAGATGCGTGATTACGCTAGTGGTGACCGCACCAGCTTGCTTCCTGACAGAGTTACCAGGATGCTGTTGGCGGCTTCAGAAATGAGCGAGGAAGATTTTCGATCCTCCGCTGAGTATTATGCACGGCTTAAACCAACAAAGTAGGTCACGATTATCGAGGCGGCAATAGTGCCGGAGACATACGTTGGCGCAGGTGCCATGCGGCACGCTGAGCCCGGGGGTGGCACGGAGCCAATTGGTCAACGGATTATTGAGATTCCTGAGAATTCCCATCGAGTGGATCTACGCGATTCACATAGTGGTTTTATCGCTTATGTACCTCCTGGCAGCCTGGAAGCAGGTAAGGAGCTAGCGACAACTGGTGCCGGCAGGACGATTCAATGCAACATTTGCCATGGTGCAAACCTCAAAGGGTTAGGAGATGTTCCGAGTATCGCCGGGCGCTCGCCGATGTACATAGCGCGCCAGCTATGGGACATAAAGCATGGCGCCCGCAAAGGTACGTCTTCAGCCCTGATGCTCGAAACGGTAGCCAACTTAACCGATGAGGATGTTCTAAACCTGGCAGCAGCCTATTTAGCCTCGCTAGAACCCTGACCTTAGCCAGATAATCCGAATTATTAGCCAGTATCTGACAATTAGAGTGTACGGTCTAGAAACAATCTTACGGAGCGTCGGTAGAGTCCGCAAAGCAGGTCTGAATCCCATCTGAGGACTTGATTGGCAATATTCTTAATACGTAGCAAACATATCTTCATTTAGAATGTTCCCATCGACGTCATGGTGACGCATGACCAGTGTGGGCCTACCCTGTCGGCGGTCCACCGTACCGGTCAGAAAACCGCCAACCACATTGAGGTAGCGGTGCTCAGGACGGATATCTTGGGGGTTCCAGCCGCGCGCGTGTGCGTCACTGGCAGGACCCGTGGCGTACTCCCGCAAACCAGTCTCAGCCTCCTCGATCACATACTGATAGTGTCGGTCACCAGAGACAATAATCACGTTATCATACATCCCTAGAAACGTGCGCAGCTCCTCTCCCTCGTAGTAGAAGCCGTCAAAATTTGTGTGATTGTCTATCTCACCTTCGTTGAATGGGCCGAGCATAGGTGTCGGACTGATAAGCACACGGAATGTGGCGTCAGAGGCAAGAAATGATTCCTTGAACCACGCCTTCTGTTCCGCTCCCCAGATAGTTTTTTCTGGGCCATCGGGATCTGTATTGGCACTCCGATAGTCACGGTTCTCCATCATCCAGATCTGTAAATCCTGCCCCCAACGAAACGTGCGGTACGTGCGTTCGCCCATCGGTACTTGTTCGAGAAATACTGCCTGCCCCTGCGCGAACGTGAACTCCCCCATAAATTCACTCTGCATCGTAGACCAGCTATCGTTAGACAACGTATCGTGGTCGTCCTTCATGAAATAGCTCGCTAGCTGACGATGAAACTCAAAGTTTGTAGGAAGACTGAACATCCGCGCCCAACCCCAACGAGCGAGATCCAAAGCCTTACCCCATTGGTCGTAATAGAGGATGTCCCCGGTATGCACGAAAAAATTAGGCTCGAGTTCTAGGATAGACGGATAAATTCGGAACCCTCCATTCGGTGCGTCCTGGTCGGGGTATGCTTGACCGGTTATTGCCGCAAAAACGACCCGAGCTGGTTCATCTGGTAACGGAGCTGTCTTGAACTGTCCACCGAGAGCCGAGCTGATGGCTTCGTTTCCCGAATTGCGGGCTTCTGTCACAATTTCGTAGGTGGTCGCAGGCTCAAGATCTATAATAATAAATTGCTGAGTGAAGTCTCGTTGCGGGTCGACCGCAGCCCATGGGAGAAATCCCCACTCGTTTTCACTTTTAGCCCGGTAACGTATACGCGCCTCACCGGGCATCCCTGGTACAGCCCCCTCGATGTTATCGATCGTCGCGCCTTCAGGGTATTCCACGACCGGCACCCAATCTTCAGGAGTCGCTGGCCAACGGGGATCTTGAACGAGCGCGCCAGTGTCTGGATGGATATACAATGTGTCAGGGACGGGTGCTCCAGTACCGACCCGTTCTTTCGATTGGGTAAGCCGCACCCAAATGATGGCACCGCTGTCGGTTACCTCCCCTATTTTCATTCCGGTGGTTTGGTAGGGTCCATCCGTCGGTGCATCTCCGCAGCCTACGAGCAGACCAACTATCAGCAGGGAAGCCACGATCTGGCAGCCGTACTTATGCAAGTGCTGGAATCTTTCTAACGCCACGTTTCTTGTCTTTATAATCATCAATTTAACCAATAGCCGGTCATTCGTTTATTCAAGTGCCTGATAAACCAGCGTCTTGAAGCGTGACGTGATATCGGTTTGATTCGGTCGTACCTGAGACATGAATACAGCGATCATATTTTCCGCAGGGTCGATCCAGTAGCTAGTATTAAATGCGCCGCCCCATTGGTATATTCCGGAAGATCCTAGTTCTCCACTTTTGCCGATATCACCAGTGATCCGGAAACCTAGGCCGAATTCTGCTGTGCCATCACCGTCCATATCAAGTCGTGGAGAGCGCATTAACTCGACTGACTTACGACCAAGAACTCGAACACCATCCAATTCGCCATCGTTCAATAACATCTCGATGAACCGTGCGTAATCGTAGGCTGTGGATGATAACCCTGCGCCACCAGAGTAATACGTCATGGCACCAACTCTAGGGTAATTGGCATTACCAAGATCCGTCATCGATGCATCGGTGTACGGTACCAACTCATCATTCTCTCCAGCGTAAAGACTCACTAGACGTTTGAAATCTTTAGGTGGCAGATAAAAATGTGTATCTGTCATTCCAAGCGGTGTGAATATTTCATCCGCGAAATACTGGGCGAGTGACTTTCCGGAGACAACTTCAATCAAGCGTCCAAGCAGGTCAGTGTTCAATCCGTAGTTCCACGCTGAGCCGGGATCAAATAAAAGCGGCATTTCGGCAAGCTTAACCATTTGATCTTCGAGCCGCATTTCTTTTTCCGTCAGACCATCGATGATCCCATGCTCAACATACATCTTCTGCACGAGAGAATCGATGAACGGATAACCAAGCCCTGCTGAATGCGTCAGAAGGTCGATTATTCTAATCTCTCTTTTCGCCGGACGGGTTTCCGTTGCCACACCGTCGTCATTTGCAGTTACCAGCACCTCCGGGTTAGCGAACTGGGGGATATACTTTGAAATTGGATCGTTTAGTTGAAAATGTCCGCGCTCATAGAGCGTCATCACACACACAGAAGTAACTGCCTTTGTCATCGAAGCAATACGGAAAATTGAATCATCCTGCATCGGCGTCTTCGATGCGATGTCAGCGTAACCAAAACTCTTGTGGTAGACGGTTTGCCCGTTTCTGACGATCATAGCAACCGCGCCAGGAATTTTTCCCGCAGCCACCTCCGCGTTCATCGCATCATCGATACGATTGAGCCGTTCTTTGACAAACCCGTCGGACTCGCCGGCAGCAAAACCGAGATTCGCTTGAACCACACAGGCACTTACAAAGCAAAATAAGACTATACGTGTCATCTTTTTCATTAATATTCTCCTTCTACTACGAAATCTCAGCGGCAGTATGACCTGTATGTTTCCCAACAAGTATAATCTGCAAAGCCTTTTTTTAAAATAGCTGGGGAAGAGGGATTTGAACCCCCGTTGGCGGAGTCAGAGTCCTGTTTACTCAACTATTGACAACTAGCCATAACCCGTACCGGAAAGACTAGCAACGCTTACAGAAGTTTCGCTTGTTCCCACCTATTTTCGTTTGTTGTACTTATTTGCGGTCAAGTGTCCCACCAATGTTGTGATTTGCAAGTGGTCCCTGGTCGGATACACTTATAAATATATGTTGATAGAGTTAGCTCTGAGATAAGCCCTAAATGGCCTCATTTCAGGCCTCAGGGGGTTAAATTTAATAGGGGTGGGGCAAAGGTAGAGGTTATTCGCATGGGGGTGGGTACACCCTTGTCATGCTCACTACGTTTTAAAAGAGCCCTACCTACTATAAGAATAGCCAATGACTCCCTAGCTCAAATTACGGCATTAATACCCACAGTTCTTATAATCCTGAGCAAGGCATTCACGACTGAGTGTTTGCGCCTTTAACACAACCTAGAATAGTCATTTCTTTTGCGAGCCTGTCTTTGCTGACCCTCGCTTCCCTGTTTCGTTGCGTCGCTGCCAAAAAAGACCACATATGAGCGATTAAATTATCCTCAGGTACACCCTCACCAACTCTCACTGACAATCATTAGTAACAGATGGGAATAGGACGATTAATACTATAAAATATTAACTGGTATTTTCTAAAATTAAACCGCTAACAAAGTGCATCAAATGCACCGTTTGAAAAATATTCCTAGAGAGCCTAATAAATATGCATTTAACCCGAATACTGATGGCCGCTTTGCTGCCACTAATGTTTTTAGTCTCTACCGTGCAGGCACAAACGGCTTCACGCGTCATCCGTGCCATCGATGAACGATGCGCTGCCTGCCATGGCGATAACGTAGACGATGCAACACGCGTCGAAGGTGCGCCGAGCCGGGAAACGCTGCATCAAATGACCCCCGAAACTATACTACAAGCGATCACGATAGGTGCAATGCGGATCCACGCTGAAGGAATTACTGATGAGGTGAAACTTTCAATGGCCGAATTTATCAGTGGCCGCAAGATTGGACCAATCGAGGCCGGTTCTGCCCAAAAAATGCCGAACCGCTGTGCGATACCGACATTAATTGATAATCAGGTAGAAAATGCAGACTGGAATGGATGGAGCCCTGGTGTGGCGAATGCACGATTTCAACCTAACCCCGGATTATCAGCAGCCGATGTGCCAGCGTTAGAGCTTAAATGGGCTTTCGGTTTCCCGGGGGTCTCTTCCGTGTACGGTCAACCGACGCTCGTGGGCGACCGTGTCTTCATTGGGGTCGATACCGGCTATGTTTACGCTCTGGACTCCACGACTGGCTGTGTGCATTGGTCATTTCTGGCAGAAAGTGGGGTACGCAATGCGGTCAGCATAGATCGGGTGGATACGCCATCTGAACGCCTCGTCGCATACTTTGGTGATATTCGTGCCAACGTATACTCAGTCGATGCAGAAACTGGAGAGATGCTTTGGAAGATAAAAGTTGACCCGCACCCGCTCGCAGTAATTACCGGTTCTCCAACGCTTCATGAAGGCCGTTTATATGTTCCAGTCTCTTCACGCGAAGAGGCGGCCGGTGGCGCCCTCAGCTATCCTTGCTGTACCTTCCGCGGAAGTATCGTTGCTCTCGACGCAGCAACCGGACGCCAGCTATGGAAAAGCTATGCCATACCGGATACACCAATACCCGACAAACTAAATTCGCGCGGAACGCAGCTGTGGAACGGAGCTGGAGCTGCCATTTGGCATGCACCGACAATCGACCCGGAGAATCGAGCAGTTTATGTAGCAACCGGTGATTCTTATACAGTCCCCGCACACATCAATAGCGACGCGGTAATGGGGATCGATATGGATACCGGAGAACTACTTTGGTCGGTGCAGGACTGGAAAAATGACTCTTGGCTCGTGGCCTGCGGACAAAACCCTACGGAGAACTGTCCACAACCGCTTGGTCCCGACTTTGACTTTGGAACCTCACCGATCTTACGGTCACTACCTGGTGGCCAGCGTGCGCTTATCGCCGGACAGAAAAGCGGATTTGTGTTTGCTCATGACCCCGACCAAGATGGCAAACTACTCTGGAAGGCAGAACTCGTCGAGAATGCTGGTGATGCAGAAATATTGTTTGGAGGTGCAGCCGATGAAACTACAGCCTACTTTGGTCTAGACGACGGTACACTAGCAGCTCTAGATATTTCGACTGGGCAACGTAAGTGGTTCCTTCCACCACCGAGTGATTCTGACCTAGGAATTACCGCGGCAGTTACTGCAATACCAGGCGTGGTATTTGTCGGTTGGCAAACCGGAGCTCTTACTGCTCATGATTCTGTTAGTGGACAAGTCACATGGAGCTTTAACATGTTGCAGGATTTTACGACCGTAAACGGCGTACCCGCCCGTGGTGGTTCTAGCGGTGCGCCAGGGCCGACTGTTGCAGGAGGTATGCTGTTCATTGGTTCAGGATACGTTGGCCTAAGCGGCGGGATACCCGGCAATGTGCTTCTTGCATTCAGGGCGCGGTAGCAACCTTAATAAGATCATCTACCGAAATCAATTTATTGAGCAGGGTGTGGAATTCTAAAAGCCCTTGAGTGGAAACTACCCCTTAAAATATGCGCTTTGAAGATTAAACGGTCATTCCGCTAGCGCTCTATCAAATGCGTCATGCTGATGTATCGCAAATATACATTCGGACTCCTGGGAGCACTCGCTGATATGCGCGACGTTCTCAGGAACTCGATAAAAAGACCCCGGCATTAGCCATACAGCTTGCTTCTCAGAAGCAGGCTGAAAATGTCGTGCCGCCCCCTTAATAATGATGCCATCATACGAATATGAATGTACATGAATTGCCGTACGCAACCCCGGCGGAAAACGGACGTAGCTAACGTGCTCACCAGTCTGCATATCACCATGAACTGCAGCTAATGCTCTGCCATCTGGCAGTTCTGCCCATGGTATTTGCTCTACGGGAGTGTTTTGCACTTCAGCATGCGGAAAGACTGCGCCTCGGGAGGCGCATGCCGTAGCAAAAACGCAAAATAAAGTTATCGATAGTGGTCTAATACTCATGAAAGGCTAGTTTCGATTTAGAGGCTTTATGAGTATACGGCCAAACATCGACCTTGAAAATAGAACGAGCATCTTGCTCCCATCAACTAGCCTACTTTTTTAAACGTACATTATCATTTAAATTACAACATCTTATGATTATCACGATAACTGTGTGGGACACTAGTGGGACAGTAAAGTTTATTTTAGTGTCCCATGGACACATAATTTCCCATTAAAAAAGGCCTCTCATCTCTGAAAAGCCTTTGTTTATATTGGCTGGGGAAGAGGGATTCGAACCCCCGTTGGCGGAGTCAGAGTCCGAGTTTTCCAACAAATGACAACTAGCCACACGCCTCTATGACAAGCCTATCAACGCTGTCAGAAGATCGTCTTGTTACCACCTACTCTGGTTTGTTGTAGTTATTTGCGGTCTAGTGTCCCACCAGTGTCCCATGGCGCACCCTGAAATCTAGTAGGAACTTTGCACCCAAGGGGTGCGACCCCCCCCTGCCCCATCTAAATACCAGTGCTAATACCCATCTATGTTCCAGCCCCCTGAGATAGGGTTTTACGGTAGTAATGCTAGTGTTTTGACATGCTATTTATACGACTAACATACAACATGATTTTGCTTTACCTAAAACTACAATAAAAGGATGGGGCTTGTAAATAGAGGGGGGAGGGTCAAAACGGTTTCTATTCGAATAGGGGTGGGTATCCCCTTGTCATGCTTACTACGTTTTAAAAGAGCCCTACCTACTAAGAGAATAGCCAATGACTCCCTAGCTCAAATTCCGGCATTAATACCCACAGTTCTTATAATCCTGAGCAAGGCACTCGGACCTTGCGCTTTAGCGCCCAACGCGATGGCGAGCACTGGCTTCTCGTTAACGTGGTTCGCTAGATCAGTTAATTATTTTCTGAAAGCCCGCTAGTTGTGTGTCTCGTAAAACGAACCACATACTCTCACCTAGTCGCAACTTTAAGTAATGGCCTGTGTCATCCATTCCGCGTTTGTAATTGACTTCATAATCCTGATTATACGCCCGAGTATCGATCGCCATGGTTTGTTGAAACAGCTGGCTCAGGGTTCCTCCAAACGTGCCGGTATCGTATTTGGTATCAACAATTATCTCAATCTGTCGTGTAAACGCTGTGGCCGCTTTTACATCCGCACCAAACATGGTTAACAAATCTTGTTGATCCAGAACAATTTTGAATAGGTTTGGCGTATCGTAAAAATTCTCTTTGCGTTCCCGGTTAACAATTAGCTTGCCCGACTCAACCTTACGGCCACCAACCTCTTCGACTTTTTCCGGGCGCAAGCCAATGTATTTAAAATAAACATCACCTTGAAATACTCCGTTATCTCGTGTGTAAGTGAGCGCCTTACGGCTTAGGTCATCTTCTTCATCAAAATCGATAATCGGGTCGCGTTGAAACCAGGCTTGTAATGTACGCGTATGGATTTCATCATCTTCGATAACCAACCTGTATCCGTCGCCTTTTCGAGGCACACCGAGAATAGAAGTTCCCGTCATAGTGTACTGGGTACCCGTTTCCAACTCGATACCCCGACCTTCATATTTATCCCTCAGATGATTTGTAATCACAATATTAAGTCCCTGCTCGTCCGTGTCGCTGTAGTTACTCACCACAAAAATAATATCGTTGTACGGAATATCGCTGTCTGCATCGAGTTTAGCTTCACCATCAATAGGAAAACGCATAAACCAGTGTTCTCCGAGACTACTTTCTGTAATGGGCACTACTTCCCAGGTGTACTCGGGTGAATCATCGCTGCGGCTCAATACCGCCGAGATTTCCACCCCCTCAGGGATTTCTTTATCCGGCAGCGAAAAAATAACATAATCATTCGCGTCAGAGAGACCTTCAACTGAAAAATACTTTTGCGATAGGACCTTGAGTTTAACCTCGTCTCCAAATGGTTCCGGTAATTGCACGACCTCTGCTTCAACGCGCGCGCTCGTAGTCACTAACGCAAAATCTGGGTCTAGGGTATCCCAAACACCGGTTTTATTGCCCGGAAGATTTAGGTGAGATAGGGCAAAGTCGTGCCAATAATCCTGAAAGTTAAACCAACTCATGTCTTCATCTTCGAAGCCATGGTCGCGGTAGGAAATTATCGCATTGCTGAGCTGCGCCATAGACCCGGAGTGCACCTTCAGTAAGTAGTAATACCAAAATAGTGATGCGAGGTGCTTCCGTTCCACCAGTGATTTACCGTGTGCCTCGCGAACCGCTAAAGTAAACCAACTGGTTTGGTCGGCGTTCTGGTAAAGCCTTGGCTTGTTTATCCAGTCGTCTGGTGCACCGGTGAGCAGTGCTGCTAATTGAGGGGGACCTTCCACGTACCATTTTTGGATATCGCCAGAATCGAAAGCGATGTCGAGAAACCCGCCCAACCCATCGGCATAGGGATGGGAGTCGGTCATGCGTTGCAATATATGCATGTACTCATGTAGAAACGAGTGCTCGGTATAGTCAGCGATTTCGACCAATATCACTAGTTCACCAGAAACCGTGGTAGCCCGCGCGCTTTCAGTCGCGTTAGTAATTTCCTCTACAACAAACACCTTAACCTCATCCAGCGAGCTGGCCTGAAAAAGATCCTCCAAAATCTGACCGCCTTGCTGGTAGGCCGCGGTAATGCGGTTTGTCGCCTCGGTCTGAGTTTCAGGGGCATAAATTGTAAGGTGCGGCGCCGCAGGAACCTGCTTCGGCCAGTAGATGCTTGATGGGTGCCCGGTATAGGTAAAAAACGTAGCATCCAGTTCGTCCATTAAATCATAAAGCGCCGGGTCTGCTTCGTAATTCCTGTCCGCCGCGTGGGCCGGGTTGGCGCTTAGGATCAACAAACAAACGACTAGTCTAATCTGTTTCATGCGAACCCCCACAATGGCTTTTTAGTTGCCCACCGATACTCCACACACCATCGCCCTGTGAGGAAATATATAGAAACACGAAGCAATAAAGCACCGCAAGCTCTCCTTGATTCAATATAGGGAAGAAGTCATTAGTACCATGCGAAATCCAGTAGGCTGC
>JAQWNC010000016.1 GCA_029246505.1 Arenicellaceae bacterium | reverse complement strand
AGGTTAAATACTAGTCAGATATCCTCTGCGCACGAATACCAATTCCCGGGCCAGCTACAAACTTCCGTGCTCCGACCACTCCGATAAGGGACTCCCAAGGCTCGGGTAGTGGTACATCATCTCCCAGGGATAGGAATTTTGTAAAGAGTCCATCTCTTCCGATGCGAACTGTGGCCAAGCTCGTCGCGCAACCATGGCTGTATCGAGCCATCGATACCGACATTTGTAACAAACTGTTTACTTTGTCAGCGACTAATAGAAAAACTCGCCAACAAGTCGTACCATCAAGGAGGTGAACCACTTGATTGGAGGGATTCGGCATGTTCAGAAAAATTACCCTTGCCATGCTTATTCTGGCCGTACATCCCATGAGTGTAATGTATTCTAAATGAGCCTCTCGCTAACCTGGAGAAATACTATGAAACGGTTTCCTGTTTTACTTTCACTTTTTTGTGTACTGACTTTCGGCCTGCCTTCGCATGCGCAGTTCAACAATGTCGGAACGATTGATTTCCCGACCTCGGCAGAGGGTGAGGCGCAGGAACATTTCCTCCGCGGGGTGGCAATCCTGCACAGCTTCGGATGGAAACAGGCCGTCGAACAGTTTCAGGCTGCCCAGGCGCTCGACCCGGATTTCGCAATGGCGTATTGGGGCGAGACACTTTCCTACAACCATTGGTTGTTTCCGGAAGAAAACGCCGATTCGCCGCGTCAGGCGCTGCAACGTCTCGGTGCCACGCGCGCGCAGCGGCTGGCAAAAGCCCCCACTGTCCGCGAGAAAGGCCTGCTGGATGCTGTCGAACGCCTTTGGGATGAGGGCACGTGGCAGGATCGCCGGGTTGCCTATATGAACGCGATGGCGGAACTGCATACGCAGTATCCGGATGACGATGAAATTGCGACGTTTTATGCCTTGTCGATGCTCAGCGGTGCGCGTGCGATGGGCGACGACAGCCTACGGCTGGAAATGCAGGCCGGTGCCATTGCTCTGGGCGTATTTAACCGAAACCCGACGCACCCAGGTGCGGCTCACTTTGTAATTCATTCCTTCGATGATCCGCTGCACGCCCCGATTGCTCTGCAGGCGGCTTATGCGTTTGCTAACATTGCTCCGGCCGTATCCCATGCACGCCACATGCCGACGCATATCTTCATCCAGCACGGGATGTGGGATCTGGTGTCGAACAATAATGAGTCAGCCTACCAGGCAGCGATTGATCTATGGGAGCCTGGCGACTCTGTGACCGATGGTGTGCACGCGCTGGACTGGGGGCACTATGGTGACCTGCAAAGGGGTGACTATGAGAGAGCGGGTCTGTGGGTTGAACGCTTAGAGTCACTCATCGAGATCAGCGACAGCCAGGCCCGCGCTGTCAACACGCTCCCCATGCTCGAAGCGCGCTACATCGTGGAGACGGAGCAATGGCAGACGGCGGAGATCACTGCAGATACCTCGCCACATACGCTGCTTGCAACAGGGCTAAGCGCCGTGCGAATGGCTAATCTGGCGCTGGCAAGCAAGGCTGAGCAGGCGCTCGGGCGCTTAGCTGCTGCTGATAGCTACGCCGGCGCGTTGCGCGGTGAAAGTCTGTGGGTACCCGTCATGCACAAAGAAGTCGGGGCATTGATCCGCGCGGCACAGGGTAATGCGAGTGATGCAATTGCGCTGATGGACGAAGCGCTGGAGATTGTCGCAACGCTGCGACCGCCCAATGGCGCCGCTAATCCGGTTAAGCCCGCGTACGAGCTGTATGGAGAAATTTTACTGGAACTTGATCGTCTCGAAGATGCAATTGCGAAATTCGAGACCTCTTTAATTCGAATGCCAAATCGTCCGCGATCCTTACTCGGTCTGGCGCGGGCGTACGAGCGGACTGGCAATGCAGAGGGTGCCGCGACGCAATACCGGAAGCTTAGCGAAATTTGGGACGGTCGTGAATCACTCAAGGGATTGCAGGAAGCGCGGCAGTATTTGCAGTAGCTCAGCAGACACCATCCAGATGAGCATCTATAACCCAATTTTAGTTGGTGATATTGGCGGACAGAAATTTAGTTATAAACCCTAAAGGGTGATGAACGTCAATTCGCCGTGGATTCGTAGCCACTGACCCCACTCCCTGCGCTCGCGACGTTTGGGTATAACAGATTGCCAACGCGACACTTATTGCCTTCCTCAAAAATATACGTCGATTAGCATGGCTCATTTCCAATCCTCTCTTTCTGAATAACAGGAATTATTGTCCACGCACCATCATCTTCAGCGAGTAAATACCAGTTCTCGCGGTAATAAACAGCGTCTTGCGATCCACACCTCCGAACACAACATTTGTCGGTCTTTCTGGAATATCGATAGATACAATTTTGTTACCGCTCTGAGTATAGATATCCACGCCTTCACTGGTTAAATAAAGGTTTCCGTGTTCGTCCAAGGTCATCCCATCAGATCCTTGTGGTGCCGCTATCTGCCGATTTCCAAGCCTACCATCCGATTGAATATCGTAGACGTAAGTCATCTCGGAACCGGTATCCGGTCCATGATCAGCCACGTATAGCTTACTACCGTCTGCCGTTCCGAGTACGCCATTCGGCGCCTCCAGATTATCAACTACGCGTTGAATCAGTGTGCCATCACTTGGAATATAATAAACGTGATGGCCATCTTGCTCGACGCCTGTCTGGTCACGGAAACGTGGATCAGAAAAGTAGATACCTCCGTTTGGGTCGGCCCAGATATCGTTCGGACTATTTAGCTTCTTTCCGTCGTAGCTATCTGCAAGGACGGACACACTGCCATCGAGCGAAACTCGTGTTACACGTCTTTCTCCACTCTCGCAAACGAGCAGGTTCCCTGTTTGGTCGAAATACATCCCGTTACTCCCACCACTTTGCTCTCGAAACGTCGTTAACTCTCCATCAACGGACCATTTATATGCCTTACTAGTTTGAACATCAGAGAAGTAAACATTTCCGTCTATATCGACAGCTGGCCCCTCAGTAAAAATGAAACCGTCGGACAGCTTAACGACTGTAGCGCCGGTAGCAATAAGGTCGCTGATAACAAATTTCGCTGCAGGTTTTTGCGCAGCAACCTGCAGCGCCATAACTAATGTAAAACACGCAAACAAAGTTCGCACTAAATGATTCCTACTCATATTAAATTCTCCCTCAATAAAGCCACTAAATTACGCCTCGATTAACATAAAAGTATAAGCTAATATGATGTCTAAAGGCTCACAGCCTCTTTATTGACTGCGCGGCCCCGGGGGTTTCAGGAGATCAAAAAACCGCATATCGAGGACATCACCCGACGGAGTGGTAAGAGTTTGACCCATCACAGATGTGACGGAACCACGGCCCGGGTGGCCCGCGGCCTTGACGGTATCACCGACCTTCACCGAGTCATTATTCCAGCCTCCCACCTCCCTCATCTGCCCGGCATAGGCCTGGGCGTAAACCATCACTTCTTCCGGCTCGCCGTTCGCTCCCATCACCTCGAGAAGAAGTTCCGGATGTGGATTGATCAGGCGAAATTTCTTTACGACTCCGGTGATTTCCACGACCTGATCGAGATCATAGAAAGGGACGTGGGAATGGTGTGCCTGAAGCCCGCCCGCCATCAGCAGAACCGAACCCGTCAGTAAACTCATTGTGCTCAATCTCATGATCTCTCTCCTCGGTCGACGCGGCAAAGTCCCTTATAGAATTCCCTAGTCCTGGTACTTGGACACGGGAATCGTATCCAACTGCCGCCTGGATTGCTCCGCGTCACAGGCACCCCACTCCCCGGGTGGATACGTTGTACTCTGAACCTGGCGCGTCCATGTAAACGGTTCGGTCAAAAAGAGCGAATCCTCAATAGTGATTTCGAGCTCGAGTGAATCGGGACCAGTCCGTGTATAACGTTCGGTCAGTCGCTTACGAGGTGAGCTCGGGAGATGCCCGTGATCGTCCAGCCCGTCAGGATCGAAAGTGAAGTTCGTGGTCTCGACGACTAGCGTGTCTCCTTCGTAGTGACCGGTCGAGTGGCCGTGGTAGAAGAGCTCACCCGGGGGTGGATGGCTCCGGCCGTCCATCCAGATAGTTCGGCGACCATCGTCGTGTTCATACGAGATGAGTACCCGGCCCGGCCTTTGTACGATCTTCGTCGGCGTAGGGTGGCTCAGGATGCTCGGCAGCGGAGCCGGCGCACAGTCCCACATACCCGACATCGGCTCGTCAAAGTACCCCGGCCACGCACGCATTCTGGCATTTACCGGCATCAGATCGATCGGACCGGTGCACTCTTGCCGCACCTGCCCGTTGTGATCAATGTTCCACTCCCCACAGGAAAAAAACTCCCGAATGACCTGCCAGTTCCCGGAAACGTCCGGCACGCCACTTGATTGCGCTACAAGCAGAGTGGGTGTGAAAACGATCACGAGCGACATCAATAAAGTCTTTTTTGTAAGGCGCAGCAACATCCAACCTCCGTCTCGCCGAACTGTGCGAAAGCAACTTCTATCCAAACAATTAGCACCGCATAATCTATCGGTCAACCGGAATAATACCTTGCCTCAAGAAATATAGGAAGTACATCCGAGTACAGGGGTGCCTATACCCCCTACCTTTGCTAATCGAACATCAATTTTCGCCCTTATAATTGAACGCCTTAAAGTAGTAAATTATTGGGGGTTACTTTCTATTTAGGGGGTATTATTGGGGGTATAAATTATTATTATATAATTTAGTTACCTATTAATCGGTTACTTAATAATAACTATCGGTAGTCGCCGCCGAACACTTGTTATTAAAAGATAGCTTACTGTTCGAGCTCAGCCTTCATTCCTGCGATCATTGTCACAGTCCAATCTTGACCGGTAATTTGCAGCTTTGATCGCTTCAAGCTTTGAACCTCAACCGTATACATTGGAGCATCATTTTCAGTCGGACGGATATAGATTCCTACAATTTCTCCCATTGTCGCCATACCTGCCCCTTTCTCCGCTCTCAATATTCCGGTCTCTTTATTACTTTCTACAATAGAGAGACTACGACTTGCGACGGTTACTGCGGCATTCCATATCTCATCATAATCGTGCTCTCGAACCTCAAAGGTCGAACCACCTGTTCCAGGCTGCAAAGAGTTAGAAGTTGCGCACCCTGAAATCGACAGAGCAACAAAAATACAAGTAATCCAGCGCATCATAGTTTGATTTTCCATTTGTTCTGGTCCAATGACTCCCACATCAAGCGCTATATACTACACTTATACTATTTAACCCTCAAATGCTTAGTATAACTATTCGCACAACCTATGCTGATTTTAGTTTGTTAGCTAAATCACTGCCTTCCGGTTATCGGCCAATACCTAGGAATTCCTTAGTCGCTAACCTTTATGTCAGAAAAGTATGCTGTGGTGCCAGAAGCAATCCACAATCCAATACGACCAGATTTATCTCCCAACTTCAGATCCCTAATAATTAGATTCGGCTGCTCGGCGTCATTCAGATAAAGCTCTGCACGCTCGCCTTCAACCACCAAGCGATATTTGATCCATTTACCAGGCTCCATATCAGCATATGCTTCGTACTTTGATGGGGTATCGCTTCTAAGTTTGTTCCAGGTATATTCGGGGTGAGAGATATATTGAATACAATGGTTTCGTCTTTGCTGATCGTCAGCACGGCCGTTAGTGGGACGAACATAAATCGCCTCATACTCAGTTGGGTCATCTGCTATGCGAAATGCGATTCCGGTAAATCCTCTCGCACTTTCGGAAGCTTCTACGTTTCGAGTCCCGGCCAGCCAGATTTCAATTTCTCCATTGTGGAAGTCAATACCGCTCAAAATGGCAAGATTGTCTTCATTCGTCTTCGAAAGCTCAATCGGTTCTTGAACCTTTACAGTTTGCCTACCTTCAAACACGACCTATTCGATAAGAGTATTGAAGGGCGTTAGCTGATCGATTTTTAAACCCTGGGCAAATGATGGGTTTGATGCCAGATTCTCCGCAGTACATCCGACACCATGGCTAAAGGTTATTGCAAGAGCTATCCACCGCAGGGATTTTGGGCTAATTATATCAAGCATAGAAAAGGCTCTCTTGTTACTCTCTGATATATTTTTGTGAAGTATCATAACCTTAACGTACCGTAAGCGATAATTTAGTGAAATGACATGTGCTTTATACTTCTTATGCATTACGCTTTAAGTATTATAATGTTCGGAATCATACATTTTTCAAACTTAAGTGATTTTTTATGAGTGTTCTTTTCCGTTTCTTTATCTATCTGCTGTTGCCATTCCTTGCTGTTCTATTTCCTGCGGTTTCAAGTTATGCTCACCATTCGTTTGCGCCCTACGATATACGCAAACCCATGGAAATAACGGGTACAGTAGATAATTTTTAATATCGAAATCCGCACGCCAGACTTATCCTGATAGATGAAGATGGTGTTTCCTGGGATATAAAAGTTCAGAAAAGCTAGCAAACAGGCCACCTTCGGGTGGTTTTTTTGTGTCTTAAGGTTTAATAAAGTCCAGTGACATCTACCCCCAATGGGGGTAGGTTTAGTGGTTTGCCCGTCTAAATAATAATCCTCATTTCCAACCGTGAAGCCACTTCTTATTGTTCTTTAGCTCCATCCATTTTATTGGCGCAGAGCGATTAGTTATAACGGCCTCTATTGAGCAATGAACAACTTCACCTTCCTCGCCAAACTCTAGCTCTGTTACCAGAAAATGCTTCTCTTTCTTTACTGGATTAACCGCAGTCCATTTACTGTTTAGTAATTTCTTAGGATTAATTTTATTCATAGATACCCTGTTGCTACCCTCTAAGTAGTAGTGAGACGAGAGGATATTTAGGCGGAATTTTAGTACCTCGCATAAACAGACAATATGCTCGTGTATCTAAGTTCTGATCTTAAACTCATCTACCAGGTTCGTTCTAAGATCAGGCCAAACAGCGGAAACGGGCTGTTCTCCTGCTCAATATTAACGCCACGCCTCGGATCGAATTCCTCGGAGGTCTGGTTCGGTCCAGCATAGACGTTGATCACGTCTACAAATGCAATCAAATCAACTGGCCCCAGAGGACGGCGGTAATCCACTCGCACGTTTAGAGAATGGTAGTTGTCCAGTCGTAGTGCATTTCTGTCGGTAAGCTCCTTAGAAAAGCGCAGTGGTAAGCCGTCGCCCAGTACATCATCATTTACGATGAAGTTATCCGTCGAGCGACCAGTAGCGTATTTCCAGCGTGCTGCTATCTTCCAGCGCTCGTTGATTTCCCACGCGCCGCCAGCGGCAAAATAATGTGCGCGGTTGAAGTCCGAATTGTATTCACCTTGACCATCGTTGTTATCGCGTTTCGCCTTGTTATATGAATACAGCACGTTTGCTGACCAGCCATTATTGAACAATCGGGATAGTACCAAATCGGCCCCGTAAGAAAATCCGCCACCTTCGTTCGTTACGCGGGCGCTAGTCCTACCATCGGCAACCACGAGATTTTTGAGATTCTGGTAATAGGCTTCGGCTAGCAAGTTCCAGCCGGTACCAATGCGTCGCTCAAGGCCAAGGCTGAGGTGGCCGATGCGTTCGCTCCCGAGGTCAAAGTTATCCGGGTTAGAGGCTCGCACCAGGTGTCGTGGTGACTGATAAAAGACACCGGCGGTCGCCGAGAAGCTAAGCTCCGGCGAATAGCGGTGATTGGCAGCCAGCCGCGGCGAGAATAGAGATTCGTCGGAAAAACCTCCATAGTCATAGCGCAGACCAGTCCGTAGGTCCCAGTTGTCGAACTCGAATACCTGCTCTGCATAGCCGGCATAGGAGCTTTCCTTGCCCTGGTAGGCCGAGTTGATGTTTTCCTGGGTCAGTACAATGTAGTCCTGACCCGGTGGGCGCGGGTCGGTCGTGCGATAGACGAAGCGAGTCCAGTCGGCATCTAGCAGCGTCGTGTAATCGACCTCGACCTGGCGTAAATGTACACCGGCGGCAAATGAGCCGAGCGTATTCAGGGTGGTGTAATCGCTACGCCAACCGAACTCGGTTTCTTGCTCGCCGATGGTGATTATATCTTCCCGAACTGGGGTCATATCGGATACCGTGCTTTCCGGTACCAAGTTCGGGAAGGCCTTACCTTGGGAGCTAGTCTTGTCGCTGTAGCGGCCGTAGATGCGGTTGATCCACTCACCGGTATCACCTACCAGGCTTCGCCAGGTCAGTCCAAGTAGGCCGAGATCCTGCTCGGATTTAACTAGGTCTACATCTTCGAAATTAGGGGAATTCAGTACGTTATCGATTTTTCGCTCATACTCCTCCGGAGCCATAATGATGAGCACCTCGAAGGTGTTACTGTCGTTGATATCGGTGACGGTCTTGATCACAATATCCATCAGCGTTGGCGTACCGATGTCATTGTCACCGATTAAGTCGAAGACGTTGCCAAAATTAAAACGGCGCGCTGTAATAAAGACCGAAGTATCGTCATGAAAGCCACTTGGACCATCGTAGGCCAGTTCGACGCCGGCGATGTCTAGACGCAGGCGTGCGCTTGGGGTCGGGCCTCCATCAACTACCTCGAGTTCAAGCAATGAGCCTGAGCGACCACCGTATTCAGCACTCCAACCACCCGGAGAAAACTCCGCACTGTTGACCGAGCTAGGTGCGAATATAGAGAAGCGGCCACCGCCACCAATGTCCTCTTCCTCCCCAAGGCTCCGGTCGAAATGCACGACCTTGTCGAAAGGTAAGCCGTCAACATAAATCAGGTTATCTCTTGGCCCGCGTCCCCGCACGGTGAAGTTGGCAAATGCGCCGGAGGAAAATAACCCTGGTATACCGTCGAGGGCACGCATTACGTCACTGCCACTGCCGACTGCACTGCGCAATTCCTCGCGGTTCATGATGGACGCGCTGATCGCACCATAAGGGCTAGCGCTCCGTGCACGTGCCAAGACTACGATTTCTTCGAGTTGGCCGACCCTGATCGCCTGCAACTCCATACGTATAAAGTTGGCTTTACGCGGGGTGACACGAATTTCCGGTTCAAACCCCTTCGCTAGGCCTATTTTTGACACCTCCAGTTCATATAGGCCGACTTTCAAGGGCTCGAGTATGACCATACCGGATTCATCGCTGGTAGCACTATTTACCGCACCATCTCTTGATTTCACGGTGATACTGACGCCACTGATCGGGCGACTCGTTTCGGCACTAAATACCTGCACGTGGATCCCACCACTGTCTGATTGCGCCGCTACTGGTAAACTAAAAGTAGGCGAGAACAATAGAGCGAACAAACCGGCAAGGGGCAGTAAGCGTTGTAATGGAAGTAGTTTCATGACGTCACTAAGTATTCTTGTGTATGCATGGTGATGTATACGTAGGCTATAGAACTAAGGCTTTACTCACACGATGCACCGGCTGCGACCCAATCATCGACCATCTCTGTCCATAAAGTATGATCGCTAGGGGGAGCTAATGCGGCTCTTTGTCCGTTTGGTAGAGACCCATCTTCAATTGCCCATCGAACATGAGGGCTAGTTTTTAACAATTCTGCAACGGCGTCAGTACTTCCGCGACGATTTACGGCCGTAAGACAGACTTCGCTAGCACTTTTACCCGTTGTCGTCATGTTTTGAATAGGCGCCCGCCAGTTATCTTGAGTATGGCAATTACTACATCTGTTAGAACGATTTTGAGCTCGATGTATAGCAGAAATCGCATTTCCTTCCCTAAATGTATGACAGTTCCTACAACGAGGATGAAAGGTCGCACGAGCAAATGAATTGGTATAGTTGCGTGCTAGTGTCACACCAGTTCCGACACCCGAATCGGAACCGGCACCGGAATCGGAACCGCCTGATCCGCACCCGCTAATCAGAAAAAGTGTCAGTGATGCAATGTAAATATTTTTAAATCGCCAAATTAATACCATTTTATTCTAGTGGACTAATACAATTATGTTTTAAGTGAAGTGACATACTAAGTCTCAAGAATTGATTAAGCGTGGAGGGAATAAGGAGAAATATTGGAGAATTAATCTGGGCTAAGCTATGCATATGGAAGCGCTGTATTTTTCGATCTATGCTATTCCTGTTTATAAATAATCTAATAAAATTTAAGGTATAGCATGAGCGATAATGATCTTATATATCGCAACCAAACATCACTAATGGTAACTGCACGGCTGTAATTCATGTCGGCAACGAAAGACCAAACTCTAAATTCACCCATTTTTACATCTCATGTATTTAGTGAAGCTTACTTTAGTACTATAGCAACCGGGGTTTACAACAGTTATCTATAAATCGCTACCTGACAAATATACAATATGATTTCGCTTAGCCAAACCACAATAAAAGGGACGGGGACTTATAAATAATGCCGTGAATGGCTGAAGATATATGGGGCCGATTTGGTTATATAGGAAGATGCGATTAATCAAAAACGTCTACGGCAAACGTATAACATTGCGCTAACCAGCTGTTAAAATTTGGAGAGCGAAATGAAGCGGCTAATCTTCGAAGTAATCAGAATCGAGTCGTTTCAGCTCGACCGTGCGAACAGTTGATACACCAATATTGTGCTCGATCATCAGCTCGAAAAGACGGACACCATCGATAAGAATGATTTTCTGTGGCACGCTTGTCGCGTAGTCGATGGCAGATTTTATGAAACTACTTGTCGTAATAAACACCCCTTTGTTCGCTTGTTTCCCAGCAAGGGCGCGGCCAAAACTCTGGATATCTTTTCGGCCGATTGTAGACTCTCTCTTGTAACGTTTTGCTTGGATGTAGATCACATATAGACCTAGACGATCTTCATTTATTATTCCTATAGTTAGACTCTCAAGCGACTGAAACAAGGTTATAAGCCGCGTAAAGTTAGGCATGCTTTGTGCCTAGATAATTTGCGATTCGATCATGCAAATTACCATATATTATGGAATGAACCAGGTCGAAAAGGTCTTCCTGATTTGAGTTTTCGGTGGTCATTGCACTAATCCGACTCATCGACTGCGCATCAAGATTTTCTATTTTTTGAATTATTCTACTGAGCCCCTCTTGAAAGCTATCTGCATCTAATAATTCAGTTAGCATACCTAAACTTACGGCTTGATCGGCACCAATCGATTGATTAAGAAGAAGAATATTTCTAGTCTTTTGTATGCCGACAATACTGGTTAGATGGCGTGTGCCTAAGGCGAGGCCGAATTGGAAACCAGGAAAGCGAAATTTACTATTTTTAGTTCCCACCCGCCATGTACAGGCCATAGCAATATCTGCGCCTGCTCCAAAAGCTGGCCCATCAATATACGCTATGCTCAAGAAAGGTGCCTGACGCAAGTCCTGCAACATCAGCTCAATTTCAACAAATCGAAGTAGTAAATCACCAACTGACATTGACTTATATCCACCAAAATCAAAACCAGAACAAAATACATTACCCTTGCTGCGCAGAATAACTACACGCGCTTCACTCGCGGCAAGTTGCTTTATCGCGGCGTGTATCTGAGAAACCAGTGACTGGCTAAGCGCATTAGCTTTCTCCCCACGATCTAATATTATTTCCCAAACGCCGTTTTCCAGTCCAGATATAGATAGATTCTGCTCCATTTAGCCGCCCACCCAATCTTTTAATACTTCTTCTGTATGTTCACCCAACTTTGGCGAAGAGCGTCGTATTTTAGGTACTTGACCATCAATTCTCACCGGGAATGTCGTCGTTCGAGTTTCACAACCGTTTGGCAATTTGATCGGTTCGACTAACCCGAGCTCTTTAATTTGCTCGCTATTCAAAATAGTAGGGAAGTCATTTACCGGAGCACAGGGAATACCATGTTCATCAATAACACTCATCCAATAATCGACAGGTTCTTTTATAAATATTGCGCCTAATATATCTGCCAAAACTTTCTGGTTGGCCGCTCGCTGAAACTGGGAAGCAAAACGAGGGTCTGCTATAAGTTCAGGTAAGTGCAGCAATTTACACAAACCCGCCCACAGCTTGTCATTACCTGCCGCAACAGCAAAGTATCCATCCTTTGCCGCAAATCCTTGATAAGGGGCATTTCTCGGGTGGGCTGAGCCGAGAGCTTTAGGTGCTATACCAGTTCCAAAATATTCGCTAGTTTGCAGCGCAGACATACCGATCATTGATCCCAGCATCGAACAATCCAAATATGCGCCTTCGCCGGTCTGCCGGCTATGCATTACCGAGGCAAGTATTGTATACGCTGCATAGAGACCCGCTCCAAAATCACCGACTGGCACTCCACTTTTTACTGGTGCTTCGTTTTCCTCGCCAGTCACACTCATAAGCCCACTCATGGCCTGCACAGTGACATCAAAAGCGCCCTTAGTGCTATATGGCCCTACTTGTCCGTAGCCACTAATAGAGCAGTACACCAGGCGTGGATTGATTACTCCAATATCTTCTGGCCCCAAACCGAGGCGCGGGAGCACACCCGGTCGATAGTTCTCGATCAAGACATCAGCTTGTTCGCATAAACTTTTAATCCGAGCAATATCACTCGGATCTTTGAGGTCGGCACAAACACTTCGTTTATTCCTGTTGACGGAAGCAAAATTCTCGCTGTACTCCTCACCAGATTCGCCCTTTGATACCGGTGGCCAATGGCGCATACCGTCACCAACGCCAGGACGTTCGACTTTCACTACATCGGCACCTAGATCTGCGAGAAGGCTTCCCGCAAACGGCGCAGCTGCGATTTGCCCGAACTCAATAACCTTCAGCCCTACAAGCATAGTGCGTTTTGCCTCTCTCGCCGCATCACTAATCGTCATTATCTACGCCCCATCAATTTTTTAGTGATTTGTTTTATTGCCAGATATTCGGCAATTCAGAATTAGCATAACCAGAAACAAATGGTTTCCTGTCCCCTGTTGGCACCGCATACACGTGTCGGTGTACTGCACCTATGTTAGCGCCATACACGTGGACACTGATTGAATCTTGATCGCTAAGTCCGTTCGAAACCTCATGTATATCGCCAATGGTAGGCGATAGTGTTTCGACATCACCTGGTAATAAGATGTCTCGCTGACCTGCCACTAGTTCACCATTGCTGTTGAAAGAATATTGTTGCGAAGTCTCTTGCCCGCGTAACATCCCGATTACACCCCAAACCGTATGATCATGGACCGGTGTTTTTTGTCCTGGCCCCCAAACAAAGCTAACAATTGAAAACCTTTTCATACCATCACAATATAACAAATATTGCTGGTAATAATCAGGGTTAGCCATAGCATAACGGTCGGGAAGCCAGTCATCGGTACTTACCAAATCGGCCATTAAATACTTAGTTTCCTGCAAGATTTGTTCTTCTGTCGGGTGGCCTTCTATTACCTGGCAAAGCTTTCCTACAAAGCTTCCTAAACTATCTATAGACATAACTAATTACCTAAAACACGAAATCAAAAACTAATCTCTGAATGATCCAATAAACCAATTGTTAAACATATTAGCCCCACGCTGGAATTATAGAACGTAACGAACTTATTCTCATAGTTAACAATTAAGCCCCAGAACAAACTAGTCAGGTTAAATTCCATTATTAAAAATAATTGGTACTACGGCATTCGCTGCGCTTTAAAACAGCGGTTACATTCCATTTACTGCAGCCTCCTGCTGCAGTATTAACTACCGTACTCTAGGCAGGCTCGGGAATCAATCAGTCGATCTAGTTGCCAGTATGGAACTAGCGTGGCAATCTAGCGAGATCAGGGTTTTCTCACCCTGTAGTGCATGGATAATTCTCGATCATCATCAACCTTATGCTGCCAACTTTGTATTCCTTTCGCCGATGCCCATACGCGATCAGATCGCGTATGGCATTAAAATATGCTGAACAAGTTACAGAATTGCGCGAAGTGTCGCTAAAGGACAAACCGCCAACAATACTGCGAGTATCCAGTAAGCAAACGGTGCCTATTTTAATTGATCTAGATGGAACAGTTCTTGATGAAAGCATGGATATCATATTTTGGGCTCTGCTACAAAACGATCCCGATAAATGGCTAGCACTAGCAGATCAATCGGCCCTGCTAATCGAGAAAAATGATTTTGAATTCAAACCATGGCTAGATAAATATAAGTACTCGGTTGGCTATCCTGAACACACACAAAGTTATTATCGTGACAAATCAGGTGAATTTTTAGATATTCTAAATTCCCGCTTATCGGCTAACACGTACCTTATCGACCAGCATGTGCGACTAGCGGATATAGCCATTTTTCCGTTTATTCGACAATTTGCGTTTGTGGACAAAGCCTGGTTTGATGATGCTCCCTATCCCAAATTAAAAAACTGGCTAGATTACTGGCTGGAATCGCCGCTATTTAATTCCGTAATGCAAAAACATCCGATATGGCAGGAGGGCAATACTGGAATAGCATGTTGAATGTATAACTGAAACGAGTTTCCCGATAGAAGCTATTAGTACTGCACTTTAGTGATACAACCCAATGCAAAACCTTACTTTACGCCTACACTTGCTGCTAGGACTGTTGGCCCAATAATAGTTCCAGTTCTTCACTGGCACTAAGCCAGGACCACTCAGCATTTTCGATATTTTTCTGAATCGATGATTTTACCTGTAACGTTTCCGCTAATTGGTCTTTAGCTGAATCGGCATACAAGGAGTTATCCGCCAATTGTTCGTCAGTATTAATTAGGGACTGCTTGAGTATCGTCAACTCGCCTTCTAGCCGTTTAATCTTATTGCGTAATGGTTGGCTTGTCTGGCGCTGCTGTGCTTCCCTCTTCTTTCGAGCTTTATTGCTTTCTGTGCCTATAGGTACTTTTGGCACAACTACGACCTTCGTCGGCGAACTAACATCCACTGCTTGCTTGCTTCTGGCCTTCAACCAAATTGCGTAATCTTCTAAATCACCCGCGTACTCCGTTGCAGCTCTATTATCGACTAATAGAAATTGGTTGCAGGTCACCCTCAGTAGATGTCTGTCATGTGATACCAATACGATAGCGCCAGTAAAGTTTTGAATCGCATTCGCCAGCGCCTGACGCATTTCTAGATCGAGATGATTAGTAGGCTCATCCAGCAACAGTAAGTTAGGTTTTTGATAAACCAGCATAGCGAGTACAAGACGAGACTTCTCACCGCCCGAAAAGTGAGCCACTGATGACTCTACTTGATCCTTGGAAAAGCCATAGCCACCTAAATAATTTCGTAATACTTGCTCGCGAGCGCGCGGATCGAGTTGTTGCAATTGATGCAAAGGGCTATCTACAGCATCCAGCTGCTCGAGTTGATGTTGCGCAAAATAGCCAATTTTAGTTTCTTTGGATGGCTCCCTAACCCCAGTTAAAGGCTGAATTACTCCAGCAAGCAATTTAATTAAAGTCGATTTACCTGCTCCATTAGCCCCAAGCAATCCCAACCGATCACCCGGCCTAAGAGTCATCTTTAAACCCTTTAATACCGACACCTCGCCATATCCAGCATCAACGCCGGTAATTATCAGCAGTGGCTCAGGTAACCGCTCAGGCTCAAATAGCGAAAATTCAAATGGTGAATCTACGTGGGCTGGTGCAATCAACTCCATTCGTTCAAGAGCTTTCAAACGACTTTGCGCTTGTCTAGCCTTGGTGGCTTGAGCCCGAAAACGGTTCACGTATGAGCGTATATGCGCCAACTCTCGTTGTTGCTTTTGATACAAAGCCTGTTGGCCTGATAATTGAGCTGCCCGAGTATTTTCAAAATTTGAATAATTTCCACCGTATATCTTTGCGCCACCATTTTCAATATGCAGAACTCGATTTACCACACTGTCTAAAAATTCACGATCATGTGAAATTAGTAGCAATGTACCTTCGTAATTACAAAGCCATTGTTCAAGCCAAATTACAGTATCTAAATCAAGATGATTTGTGGGTTCATCCAAAAGCAGCATATCTGAACGACACATCAGCGCTTGCGCAAGATTTAAACGCATGCGCCAGCCGCCAGAAAACTGATTTACAGGTGCTGTCTGTTCCACGGCACTAAAACCCAGCCCGTAAAGTAATTGCGCCGCTCGACTGGGTGCCTGATAACCGCTAATTACATGCATTTTTTCATGTAACTCGGAAATAAGATAACCGTCTTCTTCAGTCTCAGCAACTTGCAAACGATTAGTCAGATTGCGCCATTCAACATCACCATCCAGTACAAAGTCTAACGCGGAGCGTTCTTGACTCGGGGATTCCTGTGCCACATGACCGACAATCCATTTATTAGGGTAGGAAAAATCACCTTGATCTACCTGCAACTCACCTAAAATCATTGCAAACAAGCTTGATTTACCAGAACCATTTGCTCCGGTTAGCCCCACCTTTTGACCGGGGCCAATTTGCGCATCCACGCCGGACAATAGTTCACGTGGCCCTCGTCGAATCGCTACATTTTGGAACTTCAACATGCGCGCGATTGTACCCATATGTACAACTTATGAAAGTCTCAATATCGGTATATTTTAATCACCTATAGGGACAGAACCAGTAACCAAAAATCGAAATAATTGCCCGGCTAGTTGCACTCTGTACGCGCCGATTGAAATACTCCACTGACCGGGACAGTTTATAGAAATAATATAACGGTGCCGTACATTCCTGGTATCGCTGGTACTAGTGAAAATATTGCACAAGCGCCTCCAGATTGGCAATCATAATTCTATTACGCTCGTGTGCATTACACATAGAAGTCAGATTTTGGGAAACTATCAACATCTAGATCCGGCAATCTGGCTGACACTTGATCAAACGTTTCAAATCCTTCCAAATAGCCTGTTATCAAAGAAAGTGGTTTAGCATAGATAAACAGTACTTCAACTTCTCCCTTTACCACGATGGGAAATGCTAATACTTCTGTGAGGGCAGGAACTGGGCATTTACGCCGTGTTTGTTTCCTTTAGGGTCCAAACGAATCTAACTTTTTGTGACCGCAAATACATCGCGTTAAGCCCGTGTAAGCAAAATAGTGCAGCCTCACCATCAATAGTCAGACGCTGGCAGCACAAACCCGCTGGAACCTGATTTGCTCATAATAGTGCTGCTAACAAATGGCTTTTAGCGTAGCAATAACCTGTACCATGATACAGAACTTCTGAAGTAACGATGGTAACCAGATTTAGCTCTAAATCCAGACTATGTTTTATTTAATCCTAGACATATAGAAAACTGCTCTCGATCAGTTCAATTATATTGTTCGTATCTTTGGCCAGTTTGGCAGCGCACTCAATTATGTCCGGATGCGTTACATCAATATATTTACTCGGAGTAAGAAACTTAGTAATACCAGAGGGCTGCATTGTTCAATCGCTGATTCCAGTAGGTTTCCCATCAATGCTAAGACGATTACTCTCCTGCCAATAGTCCTGAATACCAGCTTCGCCTTTATTCTCTGCCCATCGGTCTAGGTTAGCCCGTTGCCCCTCAAACTGGTATAGCGGAACTTGGTATCCACACGAGGTTTGTATCAGGTCGACATCAACGTCAAATATTTGTCTCGCACCAAGATTGGCTTCAAAAAGCGCAACCAACTTAGGCCATTCACGGTCACGTGGGTGTATAGCTCGGGCTTTACCATATAAACGCAAGATAACCGGCTTAGCAGAGAATGAACAAAACATTATGGTTATACGATTATTGTTAAGCAGGTGCGCGGCTGTTTCATTGCCGCTACCGGTCAAATTGAGCCATACAACACGATTCTGCCCTAGTACCCGAAACGCATCCGCACCCTTGGGAGAAACATTAACCCTACTATCACTATCAGCAGTACCAACAAAGAATATTTGTTGTTGCTGTATAAATGCTATCAACTTATCGCTTATTGATTGATATTCTGTCGACATTAGGCACCTTTAATATGGTTAGAGTTATTGAGAATGTAGAGACTTTAGACGCTAGTTCAGGGTACATACTCTAAACGAAAGTTATCTGCTAACAGAAGATTATCTACGCCAGCAACCCAAATAATATCGGAATTACACTTAACTCCCCAAAGGTTCGAGCGGCGCCAAATCGGTATTCGATGATCCTGCATAAGCTTAGCTAGTGATCTGGTTGACCCATCATTACGAGTGCACTTATCCTGCCGAGATAAGTTTACAACTTCGAAACTTTGAGATTCAAGATCAGATATGGGCTGAGTGCGCATCCTCAAATGCCTTCCACCTCGCATCAACCATGGTTTAGATAATTCAATCCATTGCCCAGTCTCAAGCCAATCCTGCTCACCATCTGGGACATAGTACAGAGTCCCGCGATACCCGTAGAACGAGCCATCTGAGAGTTGATAAGTTAATTTCTCCTTGCCTTCACCACGGCACCAGCCGGCAAGCTCTAATAACACTGATCGCGCAGGCGACTGAAATCCCACTAATTTTAGCCAATGGCGAATAATATTTACTACACGCGGTTCGCTCAATTTATCTACCTTGTTGAGCGGTAAATGGTAGCTTCCGTCCAGTGGATTAGGCACACAATCAACGCTCCCCGCTAAATCTTCTATCGCCAACTCTTCGAGCAGCCCTTCTACATCACGCATATTAATTGCCAATCGCGCAAGATTTATGCTGGTCCCTACACGCATATTCTCCATCAAAGGCAAAAGATCATGCCGAACTCGATTACGTAGAAACTCGGTATTATTGTTTGATGGATCTTCAACCCACTCGAGTTGGTGTTGCCGTGCATAGCGAAGAATCGTATTTTCCGGTACTGCTAAAAATGGTCTCATTAGCATTACGCTATCACGTTCTGCTTGTTTGCGTATACCAGCCAATCCCGCAACACCGCTACCACGAATTAAATTTAATAGCACGGTTTCAGCTTGATCACCTTGATGGTGCGCGGTCATTAAAGCAGCGTGATCAGAATCGATGAACTCAAAAAACCATTTATAGCGAGCTTCGCGAGCCGTAGCTTCTATTCCGTTTATTCTTAACTGCTCTGTATCAAGCTGTAGTTTTTTAGAGTGAATTTCTAGTCCTAATAATTGGCAATTAAGTTCACAGTGCTGCTGCCAACTATCAGCTAGGCTTTGCAATCCATGGTTTGCATGTACGGCAATTGCTTTGATGTGACGCTTAGCTTTATTCTTTGCCCTGCCTTTCGACAATACTTGATTGAAACTATGAATAAGTACACTAGAGTCCACGCCGCCGCTATAAGCTAAGTAAATAGTAGTAATATTATTATTTTCACATACTTGCAATGCGTTCTTACAGGCACTCTCAATACTAATTTCCGATTTGCTCATCGCGAGATTGACTAAAAACTAACTTGAACAGCTTCTTCCCCAACCAACTGTTCCAAACTCTTAATTTTCTCGATTTTCGGCACCACTAAACAATCTTCACCAGCATCAAGTTCGCACACACCGGCTGAAGACACAACTTTAAATGTTAACTGGCACCGACCTTCTTCTGAGGGAGCCAATAAGTCCTTCATTTTTGGTACAAGGCCATTGTGAAGTTGATCTTCCTGAAGAGTCACAATTAATCGCCGTGCCATGTGTTCTCGCGCATGATCCAGGTCGTAAATTTCCTCCGCCGTCATTCGAATTCCACCGGAGTACTTGTCTTCAGAAACAGTGCCTTTAATCACCAAAATATTATCGTTGCGGATGACATCACGCTGTTCAGCAAATAGTTCACCGAAGGCAGTTACATCGAGTCGGGCAGTTTTATCATCTAAAGTAATTATTGCCATTTTATCGCCACGGCGAGTATTTAAAGTTCGCATTCCAACAACTAGCCCGGCAATTACTACCTGGCTCCGCCGGCTGGGGTCGACATCCTCTAGTTGGCAGGATATTAGCTGGGCGAGTTCAGCTTCGTAAATGTCGATTGGATGGCCACTCAAATACAAGCCCAAGGTCTCTTTCTCGGCCTGCAAGCGAGTTTGCTTATCCCATGTTGCAACCTCGGCATATTCAGCGACCGTTTCGGCCGGAGCAGAAATGCCAAACATATCATTTTGCCCAGCATCTCGGTCACCAGACATTTGATCGGCCGTATTCAATGCAACTCCTAAGCTAGCCATCATACTAGCCCTATGTGTGCCAAGACCATCCATTGCTCCGGCACGTATCAAACCTTCAATCGCTCTACGATTGACTCGTTTTATATCTATCCGCTCACAAAAATCAAATAAGTCTACAAATGCCCTCCCTTGTTCACGGCACTCAACAATATTCTCAATCACGGCATGACCAATACCTTTAATTGCACCGAGACCATATAAAACTCGGGTATCGCTAACCGATCGAAAATTCCAACTACATTCATTTACTAGTGGCGCAGATATTTCTAAACCCATGCTGCGGCTATCATTTATAAGTGTAACCACCCGCTCAGTAGTATTCATTTCAGCCGATAGCGTGGCCGCCATAAAGTAGGATGGGTAATGTGCTTTCAGCCAGGCGGTTTGATAGGCGATTAACGCATACGCAGCAGAATGCGACTTGTTAAATCCATAACCAGAAAACTTCTCAACAAGATCAAAAACACTACCCGCTATTTTAGAATTAATCTGATTTATCTCGGCGCCGGCGCAAAAAACTTCACGCTGCTTTTCCATTTCCTCGACTTTCTTCTTTCCCATCGCGCGGCGAAGTATGTCTGCCCCACCCAACGAATAGCCTCCCATAACACGCGCAATCTCCATCACCTGTTCCTGATACAAAATAACCCCGTAAGTAGGTTCCAGTGATTCCTCAAGAGAAGGGTGTGGGTACTGTAGATGCTTCCGGCCATGCTTTCGATCAATAAAATCATCAACCATCCCTGAACCCAAGGGTCCGGGGCGAAACAAAGCAACTAGCGCCACCAGATCATCAAATCGATCAGGCTGTAGACGTTTAATCAAATCTTTCATTCCGCGAGATTCGAGCTGAAACACCGCTGTGGTCTTGCAGGCTTTTAGCAATCTAAAAGCTTGTTTATCAGCCAATTCAATTTCAGCAATATCGACTGGTTCACGATTCTCAGACGCGGCATCCGCGTTGATAGCCTTAACCGCCCAATCAATGATTGTTAAGTTACGTAGGCCCAAAAAGTCGAATTTGACCAAACCAACTGTTTCAAGATCGTCCTTGTCGAACTGGGTCACCATATGGTCGCTTCCCTGCTCACAATACAATGGACTAAAGTTGGTTAGAGCACTTGGGGCAATTACTACCCCGCCAGCATGCTTACCGACATTTCTTGTAAGCCCTTCAAGTGACAGGGCCATATCGATCAATTCTGTTACATCTTCTTCGTTGGCATAGCGTTCAGCTAACAGGTCTTCTTGCTCCATTGCTTTGGTCAAGGTCATACCCACCTCGAACGGAATCAATTTGGCAAGTGTGTCCACGTACCCATAAGACATACCCATCACCCTACCGACGTCACGCATAACGGCTTTGGCGGCCATGGTACCGAAGGTGATAATCTGCGAAACTTTCTCCTTGCCATAATGTTGGGTTACATATTCGATTACCCTATCGCGTCCCTCGACACAAAAGTCAATATCAAAATCAGGCATGGATACACGTTCGGGGTTCAGAAAGCGTTCAAATAACAAACCATGATCTATTGGGTCTAAATCAGTAATACGCAGAGCGTAAGCCACGATGGAACCTGCACCGGACCCGCGACCCGGACCGACTGGTACATCGTTGGCACGCGCCCATCGAATAAAATCAGCCACAATCAAAAAATAACCCGGAAAATCCATTTGGATTATTACTTCAAGCTCCATATCCACGCGATCATAATACTGTTGCTTGTCTACAACTTGACTGGCATTTTCAATCGAACTTTTCTCAACTTCCTTAAACCTTTTTTCAAGCCCTTTCAGAGACTCTTCGCGAAGCCATTCACCCGTGCTCATACCTTCCGGTACCGGGAACTCAGGTAAAAAGTTTTCTCCGGTATGTAAAACAAAATTACAACGACGTGCGATTTCGACACTATTTTCTATCGCTTCGGGAATATCTTCGAACAACGCACACATTTCAGCGGTGCTTCGTAAATACTGATTTGGTGAAAAATTCTTCGGCCTTCTTGGATCAGTTAATGTTCGTCCTTCTTGTATACAAACGCGTACCTCGTGTGCATCAAACCCTTCTGCTGCTAAAAAATGAACTGCGTTGGTAGCAACTACTGGAATCTGCTGCTTGACAGCTAGCGACAAACACCTGGAAATATACTCCTCCTCATAGGGCACCCCAATACGTTGCAATTCCAGGTAGAAACGATCACCAAACCATCGAATATATTTGGAAAGCGCGAACTCAACAGCTTCGGTCCCAGCGCCCATCAACAAATGACCAATTTCTCCTTGTAGCCCGCCTGAAATAGCGATTAAGCCTTCAGCATGCTCATCCAACCATTGGTCCAGAATACACGGTTTGCCCCCATGCCAGCATTGCTGGTGGGCTAGGCTAATTAGCACACAAAGATTACGGTAACCGACCTTGTCCTGGGCAAATAAGTAGAGTTTAAAAGGCGTATTTGGCTGATCTGGATTGTGAATCCACAAATCTGCGCCCACTAATGGCTTAATCCCTTTAGCTTGGGCTTTGTGAAAAAACTTAACAACGCTATAAAGATTACAAATATCGGTAACAGCCACTGCTGGCATACCGTCTGCACTAACGCCATCGATCAATTCTGAAATTCGCAGTGTACTATTAGCGATAGAATACTCAGTATGAACATTCAGATGAACAAACGCTTGTTCGGTCACTGCATCAGTATCGGTTTCCAAAGCATTTTGCATAGCTCAATTATGAACTATGCGGACTCACTCGTGGAGAAAAAGAGTTGCCAAGGGGTATCTATTTTGGCAACAAATATATTCTAATCGAGCAAGCCCCTTACTGGCCCGAAAGTACGGCGATGAATTGGCGTAATACCAAGTGTTAATAAAGCATCGAGGTGCTGTCTGGTTGGGTATCCCTTATGTTTCTCGAGTCCATAACCTGGATACTGCTTGGCATAAGTATTCATCAAGCCATCTCGATAGACTTTAGCAATAATTGAGGCCGCTGAAATACTTGGCTCAGTTAAATCACCACCAATTACGGCTGTTGCGGCACATGGTAACTTGGGCAACTTATTGCCATCAACCAGCGCATGCTCAGGTGTTTGCTGCAAGCCCAACACGGCCCGGCGCATGGCCAACAAACTAGCCTGTAAAATATTAAGCTCATCTATTTCCGCAACACTCGCCTCTGCAATGCAGTAATCAACAGCGATGGCACGAATCTCTTCGTTAAGACGCTCTCGAGCCTTAGGGCTTACCTTTTTTGAATCGGTAAGCCCTTGTAAATTGAACACGCTCGGAAGAATTACTGCTGCAGCAACGACGGGCCCCGCAAGTGGGCCTCGACCTACCTCATCGATCCCGGCAACTTTATTTAACGAAAAGTCCGCTAAGCTAGTCGACATTTTACAAAAGTTTACTCAATGCTAATGCAGCTAATTCTCCGCTATTTCGACGCAGACTGGAAGCAATTGTTGACAGAGCCTTAGATTGGCGATTTCTCACCTCTGAGTCTTCAATATAAGGTACTGCAATATTTAGCAGATTATCTAAATTCGCATTACCTTGTAGTAATTCAGGCACTAACGGTTCCGGCGTCAGGTGATTGGGCATCGAAACATGTTGAACACGTGCGGTTAACCGTGCAAACAAATAGGTATACCAAGATAATTTATAAACCACTATCATTGGTGTCGCTACCAACGCTGCTTCAAGCGCTGCAGTACCCGACGCTAATACTGCCAGGTCTGCACTGGCCAAAGTGTTGCGCGCCTGAGACCCATCAATAAAACGTATCGGTAAATTGTCATATTTTCCAAACATTGCTTTTAGCTGCTTATCTACCGATTTGTTAGCTACCGGAATGACAAATACTATATCAGGGTAGCGTTGGGAAACGACCTTGATAAAGTCAAGAAACAATTCCCCCAAGCGTCCAACTTCTGAACGCCGACTGCCTGGCATTAATGCGATTAACAGTTTTCCCTGCGCCTGCAGAACATCCCGCATTGCTTCGATATCAAATGGAGTGATTGATTCGCTAGCCAGAGGATGTCCAACACACGTTACCGGGATATTATTATTCTGGTAGTACTTCTCTTCAAACGGAAAAAGGGTCAGCATTAAGTCACAGGCACGCTTTATGCCTTTAAGCCGGTACTCTCTCCAGGCCCATACGGTTGGGCTTACATAATGCGCTGTTTTTACCCCCACACGACGAAGCTGTGCCTCCAACTTTAAATTGAAATCTGGCGCATCAATACCTATAAATACTGAGGGTTGGGTTACGCTATAGCGCTCTCGCAACCTTGAGCGCAAACGCAGTATGCCGCCTAACTTGGACCAAAGCCCATCAAAACCCATGACCGTAATATCATCCAATGGCGCTACGAGCTCTATACCCTCGGCTTCCATCTGTGGGCCGCCCACACCAGAAAATTTTGCCTCTGGATATAATACCCTAAGCGCTCTAATTAACTGCGCTCCAAGGTAATCTCCCGACTGCTCGCCAGCAACCAGTGCAAAGTGTTTAGCTGTCTTTGATGACACTAAGTATCCGCTATAATTAATTTGTGCAACGGAGTTACCGAAATCAAGCAAGCGTTTAACATAGCCAATGTATAGCCAAATTAACGAATAACGCCGCGTTTAGTGCTACGCAAAAAGCCGATTAGACTAACAAGGTGAAGGTTGTCCCCCATTACCTCTAATTTCGACAAGCCATCTTCCATACTAAAATCTGATCGATAGAATGTTTTATAAGCCCGTTTAAGCACCAAAATATCCTCTTCTGTGAAATCGCGGCGGCGTAATCCTTTTACATTTATACCGTGCGTCACCGCTTTATTACCGGCTACAATCATATAGGGTGGAACATCCAACAAACACACAGCTCCAATCCCGGTAATACAGTGTGCGCCGACTCGACAATATTGATGGACTAACGAAAAACCTCCCATCACAGCGTAATCACCTACGTGAACGTGACCAGCCAGGCTCGCCGAATTTGCAAATATCGTATTTGAACCAACGTGGCAATCATGTGCGATATGGGCGTAAGCCATTAAAAAGTTATTATCCCCGATACTAGTTAGAGAGCCCCCCTCAACAGTCCCTCGGTTTATGGTGCAGTATTCGCGAATAACGTTGTTTTCACCAATCTCTAACGCTGTGTCCTCTCCCATATCTCGGCTGTGTTGCGGTGCACCGCCAATCGCGGCGAACGAGGAGATCTTGGTATTGGCACCGACACTGGTACCCTCTTCGATAATTGTATGCGACCCAATCTGACAATTATCACCAATCGATACATTGGGACCGATAATTGAATACGGTTCAATCGTAACATTTGCCCCAATATTACTGGAGTCGTGGACGATCACCGTTTCGTGGATCATATGAAAAACTATAACTACAGGTCTTTGTAAGTAAACATAAGCTCAGTTCGACAAGCAAGATTGCCTTCAACCTTTGCAGTACCAGAGCACTTCCACATATTTTGAATACGCCTTTCGATCTTAACTTCAATGATAAGCTGATCACCTGGCTCAACCGGATTTTTAAAACGAGCTTTATCAATGCCGGTAAAATAATAGACACGATTTTCTATATCGATCTCCTCTCCAAGACCGTAGCTTGCGAGAATTGCACTCGCCTGTGCCATTGCCTCCAGAATTAACACTCCTGGCATTACCGGGCGGTGTGGGAAATGCCCTTCAAAATAGGGCTCATTTATCGTAACATTTTTGAGCGCGACTAATGATTCTTGCGGTTCAACAGAAAGAATGCGATCAAGCAATAAAAATGGATAACGATGGGGTAGATGATTTTTTATCTGGTGAATATCGAGAGTCGCCATAACTTAAATAAACTAATCCATATTTTCTAACTAAACGCCAATCGAAGGATCTACCTCACTAACTCTGTAAAACGCTCTGCACAAGAATACTTATTGCAATCGTCTCTACAGCTGCCCCATCTTCGCTAATACCTTAGTCGTAATATCAACATTTGGACTGGCAACAACTGCGCCCTCATGAAGAATTAAGTCATAGCTTTCTTCGTTTGCTATATCAATAACTGCTTGGTACACAGCCTGTTGGATCGCGGCAAGTTCTTCATTACGTCTGAGGTTATAATCCTCACGAATTTCTTCTGACAGCCGGGTTAAATCCCGTTGCATCTCACGTAAAGCACTGTCCTTATCTCGACGCTCGGCATCACTCCAAACTAACCCATTTTTCTCACGCTCTTCAGTTGCTTTAGTGATCTGTTCGGTTAACGCGCGTCCTTCCTGCTCCCTAGGAGCGAATTCCGTCTCGAGTTGTTTAAGCGCTGTTTCCGCCTGAGGTGCGCTTTCAATAACTTTTACTAAATTAAAATACCCAATTTTTGTTTGGGCGAATAAAGAGCTGCTTGCAGATACCATACCAAGGATTGTTGCAGCTATAATCAGGTTTTTAAAATTAATCATGTAATGGCCTGTTAAATAAAATTAAAAATAAAGTAAGTCCCACCGGAACGCATTTCTTATTGTTTTTGTTATCCCTCTAATAAGATACTGATTCCCTGAGAACCCATGAATCCAGTATTCCCAGGGAGCGCACTTTAACACAGGATAGCAGATCTTGGGCAGTCCGAATAAGCTATTCGAACATTCGCCCAATACTAAACTGTATTGATTCTGTTTCATCTCCTATTTTACTATTAAGTGGCTTAGCGTACGAAATTGCTAATGGGCCCATCGGAGATAACCAGTTGAACCCGATACCTGCAGAAAATCGCATCTCGCTCAACTCAATGGTCTGGTTTGGTCCGTAAACCTGTCCACCATCGATAAATAATGCTAAGCGCTTATCTTTAGCTGCAGATCCGGGGATTGGGAGCAACAGTGATGCGTTGGTTAATACACGGGCAGCCCCGCCCAGAGGGAAAAATCTAGAATCTCTCGGCCCCAGTGAGCGAACTTCATAACCCCGCACAGAAGTAACACCACCAGCGTAGTAGTTTTTAAAGAATGGGAGACCTACATCTCCATTATAACTATCGCCGTAGCCAAGATCAGCACTCACCTTAAAAACAAAGTCGCGTATTAGCGGAATATACCAGGATGCTCTAGCATTTGCTTTATAGTATTCCAAATCACTACCGGGGGCAGCAATTTCCATATTTAGTGACATGCTAAGACCTCGAGTAGCGTACAACAAACTATCCCGAGTATCGTAGGCCAACGCGGATGTGAATTTATAAATATTATTATTCGGGTTACCGTCAATAAAATTAATTAATTCAGGTGGTGTGTATTGAGTGGACTCAAGATCAATCTTATCGTACGAAGCTCCCGCTGAGAATGACATGAACTCACTTAGTGGAAACAGATAATTAACACCCCCACCAACCGTTGAAGTGATGTACGCCGCGGTTTGCGCCGCCCATGAATCTATTCGTTGATAAGTAGCATTAAACCCACGAGATACACCACTATCAGTCGCGTAAGGGTTTGTATATTGCAAATTAACCGACTGAACAATTGAGGACCGATCCGCCCCAATACTTAGCTGCTTACCTGAGCCGAACAAGTTCGCTTGAGTTATGCTCGATTGAAGCAATATGCCATCATCACCCGAAAAACCAACACCTACCAGAAAACTCCCGGTACTACGCTCGGTTAGGCTCACAATAAGATCTACCTGATCAGAACTACCAGGTACAGGTTCATTTTCAATTTCAACCTCATCAAAAAAGCCAAGACGCTGTAGACGGATTTTTGATCTTTGCACTAAAGCAGGAGAATACCAGCCACCCTCTAGCTGACGTAGTTCGCGTCTAATAACTTCATCGCGACTCGTATTGTTACCGATGATTTCAATACGGCGAACATAGACACGACGTCCAGGGTTAACATTAATAGTAAATGAGACTGTATTACTGTCATCATCAATTTCAGGCACAGGATTTACTTCTGCAAAAGAATACCCTTCTGCCGCTAAACGATTGTTTAACAATTCAACGGTCCCGTCTACAAGCGCACGCGAATAGAGTTCGCCAGGTGCAATATACACCAAAGGTAGCAAGTCCTCTTCCGGAACAATCAATCGACCAGTGAGCTTAAATTGAGAAATGCGATACTGCTGGCCTTCCACTACATTTACCGTCAAATATATATTTTCACGATCCGGAGTTATTGATACTTGTGTTGAATCTATACGAAATTTCAGAAAGCCCTGGTCCTGATAAAAACTCGTCAAAATCTCAAGATCCGAAGAAACTGTCTCCTTCGAGTATTGATTCTTTTTAGAGAAGAAATTAAGCATCGAGGAAGTTTTCGATTCAAATTCATCCAATAACTCCTTATCGCTAAAACTCTCATTTCCAACAATTGATATCTTTTTGATCGTCGCGGTGTCGCCTTCGCGTACATTAATATTAACCGCGACACGATTACGAGCTAAGTCTTGTACATCAGTTTCCACCTCCGCGGCATATTTTCCGCGAGATAGATATTGATTTTTAAGTTCCTGCACAACTTGGTCGAGCACGGTAGGATTAAATACTCTACCTTCAATAAAATCAGCTTGGCTCATGGCATCTCTCAAGGCGTCATCTTCAATACCTTCATTACCAGTAAACTGGATCGAGAAAATAGTTGGGAATTCATCTACCTGAACCACCAATGTTCGACCTGTTCGAGATAGCCTTACGTCACGAAAAAAACCAGTTTGAAACAAGGTTCGGATTGATTCTGCTGAAGCCGTCTCATCAAATTCATCACCTACTTTAACGGGCATGTAGTTAAATACAGTGCCGGCCGATATACGTTGCAAGCCCTCAACGCGAATGTCAGCGATCACAAACGATTCAATTGTTTGAGCATGTACACCTGTAACAACAATACAAAAAACAAAAGCTACATTTCGTAATAATTTTTTATACGGCATACACCCTCCAATCCAGTATTTCACTTACACATTACCTGAGCTGTATATTGTCGATAAAAATTTCAATCAAAGCACCCGTAAACCCTACCCAATCAACCGGAATATATCATTATAAAAAGCTAAGCACATCAACCCTAGCAACAATACTAGGCCAAATTGCTGTCCTACCGCCACAACCCCCTCAGACAACGGCTTTCGAGTAATAGCCTCACCAATATAAAATAGCAGATGCCCACCATCCAACATAGGAATCGGTAATAAATTCAATACACCTAAACTAATACTAATAATCGCTAAGAACGATATGAATGGCTGTAACCCAATTTGCGCAGTTTGCCCTGCATATTGAGCGATCGTGATTGGGCCACTAATATTTTTTGGCGAAACCTCCAATACAAGCATTTTACCGAGCATGCGCAACGTTAGGACTGACATAAGCCACGTTTCATCTATACCATTCAAAACTGCCTGAGGTAGGCTATCACGTGCTAAAACGCGTCGGCTCTCAGGTATATCAACAAACTCCGGTGCGACTCCGACACGCCCAAATGTACGTTCGCCCTCTGTAACAGCTTCCGGAGTGACAGTTAACTCAATCCGAGCACCCTCACGCTCTATCAAAAAATGTAGTTCATCACCAGGCCGATCTATCACCGCAGCAACGAACTCTGCCCAATCACCAATGAGCTGACCATCAATTGATATCACTTGATCAGACACATGCATGCCGCCCAAGGTAGCAGCTGAATCTTCGACTACATGTCCAATAATCGGGGGGATTTCTGGTCGCCAACGTGTAAGACCAAGTACACGAGGTAGTAAACCTGGCCCAACATCACTCGCAGGAATAATAGATAAGGGTAAAACCACCTCACGTTGTCGGCCATCTATTCCGCGCACAAGCAATCTGGCATCTTCCCCTCTTATTACTTGATTATAAATATGAAGATCGTGTTGCCCCCAAAAATGATATTCTCTGCCATCAACAGAAACCAGTGTATCGCCTTCTACTACACCCGCCTGCGCTACAATACTGGAGGCTTCCATTTTCCCTACTTCCGGCGTCACCCCGGGGGTACCCCATATATTAAGTACAGTAAAAAGAAAAATAGCTAAGATAAAATTGGCTACTGGACCCGCCAGTACGATTAACGATCTCTTCCAAAGAGGCTGGCGGTTAAATGCTTGTGGCAAATCCTCTGAGGCAACCTCCCCTTCATTCTCATCAAGCATTTTAACATAACCACCTAACGGGATCGCCGATATGGTGTATTCAACACCATCTTTTGCCGAGACCTTTTTCCAAAGAGGCTTACCAAAACCGATAGAAAATCGCAGAACCTTTACGCCAAGAGTTCGGGCAACCCAAAAATGTCCGTACTCATGGATCGCCACTAATATCGCGATGGCAACTAAAAAGCCGCCTATATTAAAAAAAATATTAACCATTTAACGTAGTTCCACCTGGAGTGCATTTAGAGGCGAGAGCATGCGATGTGAGTTCATATAAATTGAGGCAATATAAAAGGTACCTTAATGTACCAAGTCCAGTGTCTGTTTCCGCACTTCATAATCCACACGAATCAATGTTTCCACATCATTAGCTGGATTACCATTACGGTCGCCTAACACTTTCGCAATAACTTCCGGTATTTTACCAAATGACAAATTTCCCGCTAAAAATGCCTCTACGGCGACTTCGTTGGCTGCATTTAGCGCAGTCGCCAATACCGGCGATTGTTCCTCGGCAACGTCTCTAGCTAACGCAAGGCAAGGCATACATTGATAGTCAGGGTCACGGAATGTTAACTGACCAACTTCGGCCAGGGAAATATTGGCAACACCGGAATCAAAACGATGCGGCCACGACATTGCGTAGGCTATTGGTACTCGCATATCAGGCAACCCCATTTGAGCGATGCTAGATCCATCAATAAAGTTCACAATTGCATGCACCACACTTTGTGGGTGTAGCAACACGCTTATCTTTTCCACCGGTAATTCAAATAGATGACACGCCTCTATAATCTCAAGCCCCTTATTCATCATAGTGGCAGAATCTACTGAAATTTTGGCCCCCATACTCCAGTTAGGATGGGCGATCGCCTGATCAGGAGTGATATCAGACAAGCTCACCCAACTAGGCAATTCATCTTCGCGAAAAAAGGGACCGCCCGATGCGGTAAGCACAATCTCACTTATCGGCTGATCCACCACATCCGAACCGGCAACACATTGAAAAACAGCATTGTGCTCGCTGTCCACTGGTAGCAAAGTAGCACCACTTTGTTTCACCGCCTGCTGAAATAAATGCCCAGCCATAACTAGTGGCTCCTTATTGGCAATCAGGACAGTACCCCCCAACTCAACTGCACGAAGCGCTGAATATAAACCAGCAGAGCCCAAAATTGCGGCCATTACGACATCTGGCCGCAATTCTTCAACCAGTTTAGTGGCTGCGTGTTCCCCTTTCAAAACTTTAGTTGATGTAAGTCCTTCTGATATCAAACGGTCTTCCAACACAGTGGCCGCCGCAATATTTTCAACTGCGACCAGTTGTGGATGAAACACTTGAATTTGCTCAAATAGTAAATTCACATTTGCACGGGCGCTCAAACCTTTAACAGAAAAACTGTTGGCCTGATGACGGGCCACATCGAGGGTATTGCAGCCAACAGAACCGGTTGACCCTAATACCACTAGACTACGATTAACTATTACACTCATTGAACCAAGCAGTCCTCAGTCAAACCGAGAATACGCCCATGTTTAAAAGCATAAACACAAACACTGGCAAACCTACTAACACACCATCGATTCGATCAAGAATACCTCCGTGTCCGGGCAAAATACTTCCGCTATCCTTAAAACCACCGATCCGCTTTAGCCGGCTTTCGTACAGATCACCAGCAATCGAAACTATTGCTACTAATAGAGTCATCGGCAACACCCACCATATTGGTAGGACTGGGTAAAGCTGCTGTACTACCAAAGTCACAATCCCTACCAATAACAGCCCACCCATTGCACCTTCAATAGTTTTCCCCGGACTTATAGCAGGAGCCAACCTATTTTTTCCAAACTGTTTGCCGGCAACATAAGCACCCACATCAGCCAGCCAAACAATACAAAGAAAACCAAGCGTCCACCATGTGCCATACCACTGAGCACGCAGCCAACAAATAATCCACCACGCACTGGCTAACACTAACAAGCCTGATAGTCGTCGGAAACTTCTCGACCATAGATACCCATTCTGCAGGAGAAAGGTCGCTAATATAATAAGCAACCACAAACAAAGGCTAGCTATAGCCACCAACCAGACTCCCGGCTTAAGCCAAAGTAAGGCTAGCAATGTAGCAATAAATATTAGAGAACCCAGTACACGGCCCGGTATGCCGTCAATCTTGGTAAGTCTTAACCATTCGTCCCACGCGATTAGAAGAATAAACGCAACGAAAACCATCCAACCGTCATTGGGCAGATAAAACAAAGCAGTTAAAAATAGTGGCAGCATGAGTAGTGCCGTTAACGCTCGCGCCTTAAACATAATACTTTAACTGCGATTTTACTTGTTGCCCAGTTTGACCATAACGTCGCTCACGACCTCGATATACTTCGACCGCTGCGTCAAACTCATCAGAATTAAAATTTGGCCATAGAACATCGCTAAAATAAAGCTCGGTATACGCAAGCTGCCACAGCATAAAGTTACTAATGCGACATTCGCCACCAGTACGGATAAACAAATCTGGGTCTGGCGAATGAGCAAGGGCTAGATTTTTAGCTAAATCCCGCTCAGTAACCTGGTCAAACGGGATATCTTCTGCGAGAGCCTCTGCAAACGTTTTTCGTGCGGCCTCGATAACATCCCATTGTCCACCGTAATTAACTGCTACGTTCAGCATCATTTCATCGCATTTTGCTGTCATAGCTTCGGCCGAGGCAGCAAGCCGTTGTATACGCGTGCTAAATCGACTTAAGTTACCGATCAAATTAAGTCTAATGCCATTATCCTTGAGTTTCTCCGCCTGTGTATCAAGAGCAGAAGCAAACAGCTCCATCAAGGTAGATACTTCCGGTTCAGGGCGACTCCAATTTTCACTACTAAATGCGAACAAGGTTAAATGAGCAATGCCGTTCTTACGGCTATAACGTATAGCTTCCTTCACAGCATCAACGCCTTTTTTATGACCAGCTACTCGCGTACGGCCTTGCTCTAACGCCCAACGCCCATTGCCATCCATTATGATTGCGACATGTTCTGGAGCAGAATCTGGATTCTGGTTGGAACGATGTGGAGTTGACTTTATCTCGGAAGAAGTCATCTACTACTAAGACAATTTATACTTCCATTACTTCTGCTTCTTTTTGCGCAACTGCCTGATCAATTTTTGCAACTGCATCATTCGTTAGTTCTTGTACCTGAGACTGGGCCTTTTTTTCGTCGTCTTCGTTGATCTCCTTTTTCTTTAAAAGTTCCTTTAAATGTGTATTTGCATCCCGGCGAATATTCCGAATAGATATTCGTCCACTTTCCCCCTCATTACGCACAACTTTCGTCATTTCTTTACGTCGTTCTTCGGTCAATGGCGGCAACGGAATCCGTATAGTCTCACCTGCCGTCATAGGGTTTAAACCAAGATTCGATTCCATAATGGCTTTCTCTACTATAGGGATCATAGCTTTCTCCCAAGGTTGAACAGCCAATGTTCGGGAATCAGCAACCGAGACGCCAGCAGCCTGATTAAGCGGCGTGGGGGTACCATAATAATCGACCATCAAATGGTCCAACAAAGCAGTGCTAGCGCGTCCAGTACGAATTCTAACCAACTCAAGTTTCATCGCTTCCACCGACTTACCCATTCGGCTTTTAGCATCAGCAAGAATGTTATCTGTCACTTTGCAACCTCACAATCAACCTAGGGATTAACTAGCACTAATTTGATACTTAACTGGAGATTTCATTGGATACCAGAGTACCAATCGGTTCACCAAGGACCATGGCTCGAAGATTACCACTTTCCGTCAACGACATGACTCTTAAACACGTATTGTTGTCGCGACAAAGTGCGATTGCAGCGGCATCCATAATAGCCAATCGTTTCTGTAATACTTGATCGAATGAAACTTCAACATATCGCTTGGCTTTAGGGTTCGTCGATGGATCGCAATCATAAACCCCGTCGACTTTGGTAGCTTTCACCAAAATATCTGCATTAATCTCAGCAGCTCTCAAGCTTGCAGCAGTATCGGTAGTAAAATATGGATTACCCGTACCCGCGGCAAATATAACTACCCGTCCAGCATCCAAATGCTTAATTGCACGCTGTCGCACATAAGGTTCAGCAACGGGTGATATAGGAATAGCAGACTGCACGCGCGCTTCCATCCCAGCTTTTGATAACGCTTGCTGTAAGGCGATCGCATTCATTACCGTAGCTAACATTCCTATATAGTCAGCCGATACACGCTCAAAACCCTCTGCTGAGGCGCCTAAACCTCGGAAAAAATTGCCTCCACCGATGACTATCGCTACGCCAACGCCAAGCGAACGTATATCAGCAATTTCGTCACATACGCTAGACAGCCTATCGTTATTGATTCCGAAACCTTGCTTACCACCTAATGCTTCACCACTCAACTTGAGTAGAATTCTGTGGTAAGTAAGTTTAGGATTTGACATATTCTTATTTTGGTAAAGAAAGGTTGCGCTTGACTTAATCGCCTTTGGCTTGTGCCATCACCTCTGCAACAAAGTCATCTTGTTTTTTCTCCAGACCTTCACCTACTTCATAGCGAACAAAACCGCTAACTGTAGCTTGTTGTGAAGTGAGTAATTTACTAACAGTTAGGTCAGGATTTTTGACAAAGGATTGCCCCAGAAGCGTTACTTCACCGAGGAATTTACGCACCCTACCCTCAACCATTTTCTCCATTATTTCAGGTGGCTTACCACTATCCTCGGCTTGAGCTAAATAAATACCGCGTTCTTTCTCGACCGTGCCTGGATCAACTTGATCAGCACTAACACATAGAGGTCTGCTTGCCGCTATATGCATCGCAATATCGCGACCAAGGCCTTCATCACCACCAGACGATAAAACTGCAACCGCAATTCGAGCGCCATGTTGATAAATACTGAGCTTACCGTCACCTGCACTCAGGAGTTCAAACCGTCGGACACTAATGTTCTCGCCTATTTTAGCAATAAGATTTTGTCGAGATTCTTCAACAGTAATCCCAGAATCCAATACTAGCAAGGCAAGAGCAGCAACATTTTTAGGTCGCTGTGACAAGATGGTTTGCCCTAATAAATGTGCAAACCCGATAAAATTTTCATCTTTTGCAACAAAGTCGGTCTCGCAATTTACTTCCAATAAAACTGATTCACTATCTTGACTAGCGGACACGATTAAGCCTTCAGCGGCTATCCGACCAGCTTTCTTATCCGCCTGAGCAGCCCCACGCTTACGCAATTCTTCAATTGCGGTCTCAATATTTCCATCTGCTTCTGTGAGCGCTTTTTTACACTCCATCATGCCAGCGCCAGTGCGCTCACGAAGTTCTTTTACCATTGAGGCCGTAATAGCCATGTTCAGTCCTCGAAAAATGCGTTCTGTAAAATGTTTTGTTAAGTCAATTTTCTAGAAAAAGTAACCGCGATAATAAAGCTAGCCAGCAACTTTGGCTTTTGCCTGCTCGATCCATTTTTCTCGATCGATGCGGCCTTTAAAGCTCAACAGCTCATCAATTCGAGCCTTTTCCTCAGCAGTCCACTCAGCAATTTGAGCAAAGGTAGTTACACCTTCAGCGTACAGCTTACCTTTTATAACCGGCCCGATACCATCTAACTCGGTTAAATCATCACCTTCAGCTACGGCTTTTTTAGGAGCAGCTTTTTTTACTGCAGATTTTTTAGCCACCAGCTTGGCTTCAACCTCAACCTTATCGTCCGACTTCACCTTAACCATTGTTTGCGGCTTCTCTACAGCTAGATTCTCAACCTCTTCAGCTTTAGGTTCTGCAGAGACTTCCGGCTTGTCTACTACCGGGGCATCAGCTTTGACCCTAGCTACTGGCTTTTCAATCGCTTTCTTTGGCTGCTCAAGAGCGACAGCATTACCTTCGTCATCAATCTCAACGTAAGCGTCATCGGTAGCCACTACATTTACGGGGACGCTCTTGCGCGCTGCCTCAATAGTCGTCTTCAAAATATCTAGATACAGATGAATCGCCCGAATCGCATCATCATTACCAGGGATCACATAATCAACACCATCTGGCACGCAGTTGGTGTCAACGACAGCAACCACGGGTATTCCCAGCTTATTAGCTTCGGAAACAGCGATATATTCTTGCTTCACATCAATGACAAACAATGCATCCGGTAGCCCATTCATATTTTTAATACCGCCTAAACTACGTTCAAGCTTAATGCGTTCGCGGTCCAGAGTTAGCCCTTCTTTTTTACTCAGCCGACTATGAGACCCATCTGCTTGGCTAGACTCAAGATCTTTAAGTCGCTGGATAGAATTCTTGACCGTTTTATAGTTAGTCAACATGCCACCCAACCAACGGTGGTTTACGAAAGAAATGCCGACTTCTTCAGCCATTTCCTTGACCTGTTTACTAGCCGCACGCTTAGTGCCCACTAATAAAATGCTACCACCATTAGCCACTAATTGACCGATATAGTTCATCGCGTCTTTAAACAGCGGAACTGTATCTTCAAGGTTTATTATGTGGATTTTGTTGCGCTCACCAAATATGTAGGGAGCCATTTTGGGTGACCAGTAACGAGTTTGGTGGCCAAAGTGCACACCTGCGTCCAGCATCTGGCGCATATTTACATCCGACATCAATATTCTCCTGTATTCGGGTTTAAAACTAACACCATAATTTGCCTGACCAACCGCCCCATTAATAAACTGTAGAATATTACGATAATCTACTGATATTAATGGTTTAGCACCCGGATCAGACTGTCGATTTTAAAGTGCGAATTAATAAGAGGCGCGTTTATACCATAGCGTTTTACGCACCACAATCCTTTGCGGTTACTATTGCCAAACTAATCATAAAACTACCAGCATCTTGAAAGGAGACATCGCGCCCTTTCAGTCCATAATGTTTCAAAAAATTGACCAACAATTGAAATAAATTTACTAATTCCACCAGCTCTTCCGATGGAATTTATATCCCATCATTTGAAATACGCGCTACAAAGCTGCTATTTTGAAAGTATTCCCGAAACCCTAAAGTCAGCGAGCACTCAGGTGCGGAATACATTAAGATACGCTGCTAATATAAAGTACAATTTTTCTACTAAATTTTCATGGCCGTTGTCCTAAAAACACCTCAAGAGATTGAGAAAATGCGTGTAGCCGGCAAGCTTGCTGCCGAAGTTCTCGACATGATCGAAGAACATGTTCGCCCAGGTATCTCTACTGAAGAACTGAACACTATTTGTCACGACTATATAATTCGTCAGCAACAAGCAATACCGGCACCATTAAATTACCGAGGTTTTCCCAAGTCGATTTGCACCTCAATCAATCATGTTATATGCCATGGAATACCAGGCAAAAAAATACTGAAAAATGGCGATATCATCAACATTGATATTACTGTTATAAAAAATGATTGGCATGGCGACACTAGCCGTATGTTTTATGTAGGCAAGCACTCAATTATCGCTAAACGACTTTGCGATACCGCGCGCGAATGTATGATGCTTGGTATTGACATGGTTCAGCCTGGAGTCACACTTGGCGATATTGGACATGCCATTCAAAATCACGCCGAAAAACAAAACTTCTCGGTGGTTAGAGAATATTGCGGCCACGGTATAGGTCGAGTCTTTCACGAAGACCCGCAGGTACTTCACTACGGAAAACCAAATTCGGGAATGGCATTAGAGGAAGGCATGGTCTTTACGATTGAACCCATGGTAAACGCTGGCGGCTGTGAAACCCGATTATTATCTGATCAGTGGACGGTAGTTACACGAGACCATAGTTTGTCTGCCCAGTGGGAACATACGCTTGCCGTAACGAGCAACGGCTTTGAAATCTTGACGGTATCAAAAAACTCAGTGTGCTAATTAAATTTATAAACCTCCAATAATGGATAGAAATTAGCACACCTTAGGTATCGAACCGATGAATCACTCTGATAGCAATTAGCAATGTATCTCCCCCGCAAGCAACTTTTCAACCGAGTGGCATTCGAGCAACAACTAGTCACGAATTCCCCATCAATCTCCCCCTACAAAAATGCGCTGGAGCACGGCAAGGCGTTCCTTAAGGAGCATTATCTAAAAGGTGGATGGGCAGCAGATTTAGCATCAACCCATGCCTGGCTCGCGGATGAACTTATTCTACTCGCTTGGCAACAACACTTGTACTTGTTGCCGTCAAAAGCAAATATTTCACTGATTGCTGTGGGTGGCTACGGACGTAGTGAATTACATCCCTATTCCGATATCGACCTATTAATTCTATTGGGCGGAAACCAGTATAAAGTTGTCCAGGAATTTGTTGAGGCGATGGTACGGTTTCTTTGGGATATCGGTATGGAAGTTGGCCAAAGCATCCGATCAATAAAGGATTGCGTAAAAGAGGCAAAACAAGATGTGACTGTCATGACTAACTTGCTTGAATCTCGAGCAATAATTGATGAGGGTAATCTACTAAAGGATCTTGATGCCAAACTGAGAAACGGTAATGTCTGGGTACCAACGAAGTTTTTTGAAGCGAAAATGGAAGAGCAAAGCCAGCGCCATGCACACTACAACGAAACCGCCTACAACCTCGAACCAAATTTAAAAGAAGGACCGGGTGGACTGCGCGACCTTCATATGATCGGTTGGGTTTTCAATCGTCGCTACGGAATAAGAAATTTCGCTGAACTAAACGAACAACATTTCATAAACGACGACGAATATCGTACCTTGATACGGTCCCGCAATGTACTGTGGAGAATGAGAAATGGACTGCATTTTCTAAATGGTAGGCACGAAGATCGTCTGCTATTTGATTACCAACGTGCATTAGCTAAAGAGTATGGCTATAAGGATGAACAATCACGCCTTGCGGTAGAACAATTGATGCAGCGCTACTACCGCACTGTTAAAGAAATTAGCTTTCAAAACGGACTGTTACTGGAACTGTATCGCGCAAATGCGGTAAAAGAGAAACGAAAGCAACCGACTATAACCAAGCTTAATCGCCGTTTTCAGATCACTAATGGCTCGCTAGAAGTATGTAACAAGAACGTCTTCAAAAAAACACCCTTTGCGCTCCTCGAAGTGTTTTATCTCATGCAGCAGCATTCAGATATCAAGGACATTAGCCCGGATACCTCACGTCTGATTCGCGCAAATATTGGTGAAATTAACCGTTCATTCCGCAAAGATCTCGCAAATCAAAGCCTTTTTATGGAAATACTTCGGCACAAGAATGGGCAAACACATGCGATGCGTCGTATGAATAGCTACGGAGTTCTCGGTGCCTATATACCTGCTTTCGGCACAATTGTTGGTCAAATGCAGCATGACTTGTTTCATGTGTACACAGTCGATGCCCATACATTGATGGTATTGCGCAATATACGACGTTTTGCCTTGGAGAAAGACGCCGAGGAGTTTCCACAAGCAATACGAATCATGAAATCGCTGGTTAAACCCGAGAGACTTTATATTGGCGCACTTTTTCATGATATTGCCAAAGGCCGAGGTGGTGATCATTCCGAATTAGGACAACAAGACACGCTCGATTTTTGCGCCCGCCATGGCTTAAGCGAATATGATGGAAAAATTGCTGCATGGTTAGTACGCCATCATTTACTTATGTCATTCATCGCGCAACGCAGGGATATCAGTGACCCGGAAGTTATCAGACAGTTTGCCGAAACCATGGGCGATCAGGAACATTTAGATAATCTTTATTTATTAACGCTTGCCGATATACGTGGTACCAGCCCAAAAGTATGGAATGGCTGGAAGGGGCAATTATTGCTTGATCTGTACCACGTGACCACTCGAGCGTTACGCTCAGGGGTCGGGCAACCGATCGAACTTGAAAAACGAGTTGAATCTGCACAATCAAGCGCGCTAGAGTTTGTTGACCAGAAGGCTTTACCACTAGAAGCGGTAAATCAGTTTTGGGGCAGTATGCAGGGCGACTACTTTACTCGTTACGCGCCAGAATATCTCGCGTGGCATGTGTTAACCATAGCTAAAAGAACAGCAGGAGATATGCCAATTGTCGCAGTTCGACACCATGATCAACTTGAAGCAAATATCTTTTTGATTTATGCCCCTGACACGCAGGACCTATTTGTTAACGTAAGCAGAAGTTTTGAGCGTTGTAACCTAAATATTGTTGATGCTCGGTTGCACAGCAGTTCCGACGGCTTTGCCTTACATTCATTTGTAGCGCTTACTGAGGATACAAAGAATACCTCCGACGAACGATATCTAAAACGTATCCAATTCCGGCTACGAGAAGCAATTAAGCATCCTGAACAAAACCCCACATCATGCGTTACCCCTAGATCACTAAAACAGTTCACCATCGAACCTGAAGTTATATTCACGCAAAACAATGCGGACTACACTACGATGGAATTGGTTGCTAGAGATCATCCAGGATTACTTCACAAAGTTGCGATTTGCCTGTTGGAACATAAAATGAAGATGATTAACGCAAGAATTGCCACATTTGGTGAACGTGCTGAAGATGTATTCTTTATCACTGATCACAATGGCCGTGCCATTAGCGCCGAAAAACAACTGAATAAATTGGCAACAGCGATGTGTGCTGGAATAAAACGCAAGCGGCGACGATCTAGCAGCAACAAGAAAATTAAAGGATAATCTCCAGTTGACAGAATTTTATCTCGACGCAGTTACATCTCTAACTCAGACCCATTAAACTCAAACTCACAAACTCAGATTCGTTAAACTTCGACTCAGCAAACAATACATTACGAACGTGAAGCTTCGATTTAATCGCAACACAATTAACCGCACTATTCATTTAAATATCGTAAAGCAACCTAGCTCGCTAATTGACCAAAGCAAAGGGCCTGCAAACGAGCTAATTTCAGGAGCACCATGTCAGAACTTAAATCTATTATTGAAGACGCTTTCGAAAATCGTGCGTCTATTTCACCTTCTTCGGTCAAACCCAAAGTTCGCGATGCAATCGAACAAGCTATCGACCAACTAGACCGCGGAGAATCCCGTGTTGCCGAAAAAATTGGCACCGAATGGGTAGTCAATCAATGGCTTAAAAAGGCTGTACTTCTTTCATTTAGTATTCGGGATAACGAACTGGTCGTCGGCAACCAAACCAACTACTTTGATAAAGTATCTAGCAAGTTTAGCGACTATGACAATGCTCGATTCAAAGCCGATGGCTTTCGAGTGGTGCCCCCAGCAATGGCAAGAAAAGGGGCCTATATAGCCCCTGGCGCGGTGCTAATGCCTTCATATGTCAATATTGGCGCATATGTAGATTCGGGAACAATGGTCGATACCTGGGCCACCGTCGGTTCATGTGCACAAATTGGTAAGAATGTTCATTTATCTGGCGGCGTTGGTATTGGCGGCGTACTGGAACCGATACAGGCTGGCCCTGTTATCATCGAAAATAATTGCTTTATCGGTGCGCGCAGCGAAGTCGTCGAAGGCGTTATCGTTGAAGAAGGCGCGGTACTATCTATGGGGGTTTTTCTCGGGCAAAGCACTCGTATACTCGATCGAGAAAGTGGCAAGGTTAGCTACGGTCGGGTACCTGCTGGAGCCGTGGTTGTACCCGGTTCAATGCCTTCCAAAGATGGATCTCATAGCCTTTATTGTGCGGTTATTGTAAAACGCGTAGATGCTCAAACGCGATCAAAAACTGCACTTAATGATCTATTGCGAATTGATTAATAATAACCGAATACACTAATGGATGATCCAACTTTAGCGCTTGGCAAAAAACTGATCGAATGCCGATCGGTAACACCTGACGATGGCGGTTGCCAGGAACTACTTGCCCAGCGTTTAGAGGCCATTGGTTTTACTTGTGAACGGCTAAAATTTGGAAAGGTTGATAATTTATGGGCGCGCTTGGGAAGCAGCCGACCACTGATCGCTTTTGCAGGCCATACTGACGTCGTACCTGCAGGGCAATTAACAGATTGGGTATCAGACCCTTTCACTCCAACTATTCGTGATGGAGTTCTTTATGGCAGAGGGGCGGCTGACATGAAGTCTTCAATTGCCGCCTTTATCACCAGCATAGAGTCTTTTATTAGCCAGAACCAAAAATACGATCCAAAGCAGGATGGTTCAATCGGAGTATTAATAACTTCTGACGAAGAGGGCCCTGCAACTGACGGTACTATTAAAGTTGTAGAAACCCTGAATAATCGTGACGAAATCATCGACTATTGTATTGTCGGTGAGCCCAGTTCTACTAACGTCCTCGGCGATACTATTAAAGTCGGTCGGCGCGGTTCATTAGGAGCGACTCTAGAGGTTATTGGGACACAGGGGCATATTGCATATCCACACTTAGCTGATAATCCAATTCATCAATTAGGCCCATTGATTAATGCTCTAACTTCCATACGTTGGGACAACGGAAATGAATATTTTCCACCAACAACATTACAGGTATCAAATATCACTAGCGGAACCGGCGCTAGTAACGTCATACCTGGATCAGCTCAAATCAAGTTTAATTTACGTTATTCGACTGAAACTTCTGCATCGCAAATTGAAACGGCTGTAGCGCAAACTTTGGATTCCCTAAACATTGACTATCAGATTGACTGGGTACTTTCCGGTTTACCTTTTCTAACTAAAAAAGGTGCACTCATTGAAGCGATAACAACCGCGATAAAATCCGAGTTAGGTATCGATACGGAGTTATCTACGTCCGGAGGCACCTCAGATGGCCGTTTCATTGCACCATATGGAACCGAAGTCGTCGAACTGGGGCCCATCAACGCAAGCATACACAAAGTTGATGAATGCATAGTTGCGACAGAACCCGCTCAACTGTCAGCTTTATACACAGCTATCCTAAATAACCTTCTGTGCCAGTAAAGCGATTAGTTCTTCCCATCATGATCATCAACATCTAGTTGGCCTGACAACCTTCGTCGAATATGCGACCAGGACATTCCAACCCCTAACACAAGCGAAATAAACACGATTCCGACCCAGGCTAGAATATGCTCGTTTCCACGATCTAGCCAACCCATATCGAAGGCCCACCAAACAAGCGCTGCGACCAAAGCAATTGCAAGAAATGTCCCCACAAAACCTAACGATCGCAACGTAGCCCGCAAGTACATCACCCAGCCAATTAGTAACAATAAAGAAGATATCGCCAATAGTGGGGTAACCGCAGAAATATTAGGGAAGACATCTGACAACCAACGGTAAAGTGAGTAGTCAGATGGATTATATGTCAGCGCTACTAGGAGAAATGCAAACAGCCATCGCCAAAAAATATTTACTAGTGAGAAATTTTTAACTGCCATTATTAAACTCCGTATTTAAATTTTCAGACCCAGGATTATCATATTTACGATCAGTTAGGTTAATCCAACCAAACGCGAGAATTTTTAAACATCCGCACCCATGGACCATCCTCGCCCCACGTTGGATCGCTCCATGAGTTACTTACCGCCCTAAAAACACGTTCTGGATGTGGCATCATGACTGTTATACGACCATCATCGTTACACACTCCAGTTACACCATCTATCGAACCGTTAGGATTGTAGGGATACACTTCAGTAGGGTTGCCTTGATTATCGACAAATCGTAGCGCAGTAGTCCGCGGGTCCCGATTTCCACTTTTGTATACGGCATTTCCTTCACCATGCGCAACCGCTACCGGTATTCTTGAACCTACCATACCCCGAAGCAAAATTGACGGACTATCCATAACCTCAACCATTACCTGGCGGCCCTCAAATTGCTCTGAACGATTAGTCAAAAAATTCGGCCAACTTGAAGCACCAGGAATGATCTCTTTTAAAGCAGACATCATTTGACAACCATTGCAAACTCCTAATGCAAACTTGGTCCGATCACTAAAAAACTCTTCAAACTGAATGCGCAAAACATCATTGAACAAAATACTTTTAGCCCACCCTTGTCCCGCTCCAAGCACATCGCCAAAGGAAAAACCTCCGCATGCGACCAAGCCCGCAAATGTACTCAAGCTCTTATGTCTCCCAAGTAAATCACTCATCGTCACATCGTACGCATCGAACCCAGCTCGAGTGAACGCGGCACCCATCTCGACATGACTGTTGACACCCTGCTCACGCAAAATAGCGATGGCCGGCCGCGAGCCAACATTAATATAGGGCGCACATATATCTTCTTGGAGATCATAAGTCGCTTGGCTATATAAGCCCGGGTCATTATCATCAAGGATACGTTGATATTCCTGATCTGCGCACTCAGGATTATCTCGCATACGCTGCATTTGCCAGGTAGTTTCAGACCACGCACGATGCAAATTTTGTCTAGATGAGGAATAGATGCACTCACCGCGGTGGCTAATGAGGATATTATTATCCGTAGCTGGCGAACCTAACTCCGTTAATGTCTGAATATCTCCAGAATCAATCAAACTGGATTTAATAACCGCTAAATCAGACCGCCGCACCTGCATAACCATGCCTAGCTCTTCGTTAAATAGCTCAGCGATAACATCATCGCTCAACAAGTCGATATTCAGTCCACAGCGCGATGCAAACGCCATTTCACACAATGTGGCCAACAAGCCCCCATCTGAGCGATCGTGATAAGCCAGCAGCAAACCACGCCGATTAAAATCCAATACATGATTTAGTAATCTTTTTAAACGCGCAGGCGAAGAGATATCTGGCACCTCATTACCGAACACTTGTTGAGTTTGAGCCAACACAGAACCGCCAAGCCGAGCCTGGCCTGGCTCAGGAGATAGCAATATCAAAATCGTATTGTCTAACTCTGTCATCCATGGAGTTAATGTATTACGCACATCACTAACCGGAGAGAATCCACTAACAATCAATGAAACTGGTCCAGTTACCGCCTGCTCAACCTGTTTTTCCTGCCATACTGTTCGCATCGACATGGAATCCTTGCCAACAGGAATACTAATCCCCAACTCTACGCAGAGTTCTTTAGTCACCGCCTCCACCATCTCATACAAAATAGCATCATCACCTTTATAACCGGATGCGACCATCCAGTTAGCTGAGACCTTTACTTCGGACAAGTCTCTAATGTCCGCTGCAATCATATTGGTTAATAATTCTCCAACCGCTATTCGTCCACTTGCCGGTCCATTTAATACCGCTAACGGCGTACGTTCCCCAATCGCCATCGCCTCACCGGTATATCCGTAAAACCCTGTATTGGTAACCGCCACATCCGCCACCGGTACCTGCCATGGTCCGACCATTTGATCTCGATGGATCATGCCGGTAACGCTACGATCACCGATAGTTATCAAAAAAGTCTTATCTGCCACTGCGGGAAATCGTAATACGGTTTCAATTGACTGCTTCAAACCAACAGTACTCGAGTCGAAGGCAATTTCAGTAACTACTGTACTCAATGCCTCTCGATGCATGCGCGGCGGGTTTCCAAATAAGGTTTGCATTTCGAGGTCAATCGGCAACGGCGCCCTACCTTCTGCATCTGCAAACTGGGCATCAGCCAGAGAAAGGTGTTGAGCCTCGGTCGCTACGCCAACCACACAATATAAACATCGTTCACGTTCGCATAATGCTATAAATCGTGGCAGGTCTTCGGGGGCAATCGCCAAAGTGTAACGCTCTTGCGACTCATTACACCAAATTTGCATTGGGCTCATCCCTGGTTCGTCGTTCAACACCTTGCGCAAATTAAATTGTGCACCACAGTCACTATCGGCTACAAGCTCTGGCAAAGCATTTGATAAACCACCTGCACCAACATCATGAATCGAGATAATTGGGTTATCGTCACCCATCTCCCAGCATCGATCGATAACTTCCTGACAGCGCCTTTGCATTTCGGGATTACCACGTTGCACCGATGCAAAGTCCAACTGCTCAGCACTAGTACCACTTGCAACACTGGAAGCAGCTCCTCCTCCTAATCCGATTAGCATTGCTGGGCCACCTATGACAATAATTTTGGAACCTGGTGGAATGTTGTTCTTTGCAACATGAGACTTACGAATATTACCCAAACCACCGGCGAGCATAATAGGTTTGTGATATCCACGACGTTCGCCATCATCAAATTGATGCTCGAAATTTCTAAAATACCCAGTGATCCCTGGACGTCCAAACTCATTGTTAAATGCAGCTCCACCCAACGGCCCATCAAGCATGATTTGCAATGGACTGGCAATACGATCCGGCTTAGATTCCTCTCGTTCCCATGGACGCGAGTAGCCGGGAATACGCAGATGCGAGACCGAAAACCCACTCAGGCCGGCTTTCGGTTTGGCTCCCCGCCCAGTAGCTCCTTCATCCCGTATTTCTCCACCAGACCCCGTTGCTGCACCTGGGAAAGGTGATATTGCAGTTGGATGATTATGGGTCTCTACCTTACAAACGATATGAACTGACTCATCACTTGAATCGTACTTACCAGTTTTTGAATCAGCATAAAAGCGCTTTGATTCAGAACCCACTATAACTGCTGAATTATCAGCGTAGGCCGTTAGAGTTCCACCTGGATTAGCTTTATGCGTCTCTCTGACCATCCCAAAGAGACTATTGGGCATCTCTTTGCCATCAATACTCCAAGATGCATTAAATATCTTATGTCGACAATGCTCAGAGTTAACCTGTGCAAACATCATCAGCTCTACGTCTGTAGGGTTTTTATTTGCCTTGATATATTCAGCCTCTAAATAATCAACTTCATCATCTGCTAGGGCGAGACCAAGCTCTTTATTTGCTTGTTCAAAAGCTGTTTTACCTTGCTCCAAAAATGGTATTTCAAATAACGGTGAGGGTTCGTGTTTTTGAAACAGATCAGGTAATGCTGCTAGCGATGGATATACCTCATCAATCATTCGATCGTATAGCAACTTACTCAGTTCATCGATACTTTTTAAATCAGTCTTGCTGTGATTCCAGCAAACGCCGCGTTCAACTCGATTTACTTTCTCAAGCCCACAACGGTGAATAATATCGGTCGCTTTGGTTGACCACGGGGATTTAGTGCCGAGACGGGGCACCACGACAAGATAACTCGCATCAACTTTTAGAGAATCTTGATCATCCTCCGAAACATCAAGCAAATCACACAATCGGACATAACTAGATTCGTCAAGATACTTGCTAGGTTTCTCGGGTAAATCGACAAAATAAACGAAACGTGCTGATAAGATTTTTGTTTCCACTGCCGTACCCAGCAGTTTCTTCAAGCGGAATTCAGAGCAAGCGTTGCCGCCCCCAAGGATTTGCATCGATTTATACTCGACTATAGGAAGGTTTTAGTGAAGGCTATATTTGATAGACAAATTTACCGATTTTGATTTTTTAGTCTGAGTTCTTATGATTTTTACTTTTATAATGGGAATTCACCAATAATTAGGTGTCGTATTTAATCGACTGCTTCGAACTAAACACGATCCAAATCAAACTTAAGTTCTTCCAATAAATCAAATATTTGCTGCTCAGATGGTACACCTTCGGAAGATGAATTAATGTGAATCGCCGTACTTTCACTTTCTTCTGCGATAGATAATTCACAAGTTGACGGCTCTGGTGCATCATTCCTAGACAAAACATTCCACCAACGTTTCTTCTTGATTTCCTGCCCACTCGCTGCCAAACAATCTACAAAATAAACGCCACTGCTTTGATCACGATCGGTAACCGGTATAGCTAAGCGCTGCAGCGCCAAACCAACTACTTGCCATACAATATGCACAGGATGCGAAGTGTTCAATCGTGCATCTCTGCCAGAAACAACAACGGTGAAATTAGGCTCATCTGAATCAAGCTCGGGTTCTTGCAACAAAGCACTCGCTTCCACCGTTTCAAGATCTGCTTTCTCAATTAATCCAGCACTAGGAGGCACACGTGACTCATCAACCTGCTCAGCATTAAAAGTTTCTTGCAACTCATTCGCCGGATTAAGCGGCACTTGGTTCAAACCTTCAGGCACAGCTAAGGGCGGCCGAATTTCGGCCTCCTTATACGCCACAGCCTCACCTGTTTCTAACCGACTCATCGCACCGCAGGCAAACAATAACAAAGCCATGCCCGCTGTTATTGTTACAGTTATTATTTTTCTGCAACTTATTTTCATGTAATCCCTCTTCCGACTATTTTATACAGCTAATAAACGGCTGCGTGTATCTCAGAAAATCGCGCGAAATCAACAAGCTATCCCCGCTTGACTCATAGCTTTTGAAACTACCCCCTCACCTTTGGATGAAAGTGGGATAATTGGCAACCGCAATACGTTTTCCAATTTACTCATTCGATATAAGGCCCACTTACTTGGAGCTGGACTGGATTCGACAAACAAACCAGTATGCAAACCCATCAATTTCTTGTTGTACGCTTCGGCTGTCAGCATATCACCAAGTAACGCAGCAGCGATCATTGCACTCATCATAGCAGGCGCTACATTAGCAGTAACCGATATATCACCTTTGGCCCCAGCGGCTATCAATTGCAAGGCGGTCTCATCATCACCGGAATAAACACTAAACTCTTTAGGTACTTGTGCCAGCAGTTGCTTGCCCCTTGTCAGATCACCGGTGGCATCCTTAATTCCTACTATATTCTCAATTTCAGTTAACCTTAATACCGTTTCATTAGACATGTCTGCTACTGTGCGGCCCGGAACATTATACAAAATATGTGGCATTGGAACGGCTTCGGCTATCGCTTTAAAGTGGGCAAACATGCCATCTTGTTCTGGCTTATTATAATATGGTACGACCTGTAAACTAGCATCTGCCCCAAGTTTAGCAGCCTCAACCGTCATCTCAATCGCTTCAGCTGTAGCATTCGAACCTGTTCCAGCAATGACAGGAACACGTCCCCTGGCAAACTCAATTGTTTTAGCAACGACTTCGACGTGCTCGGCTTTCGACAAAGTTGCAGACTCGCCAGTTGTTCCAACCGAAACAATAGCCGAGGTGCCAGAAGAAATGTGCCACTCGATAAGGTTTTCCAGAGCGATGAAATCGACTTCACCTTGATTTCTCATTGGTGTGATCAGTGCAACCAAACTGCCGCTAATATTCATCACAAATTCGCTTGAATTAAATCAAATGTAAACATTAAAGGTAGTGACAAATAACAGCAGTAATAAGAGTAGTGTTCAACTGTTATCAACCGAGTCGTCGGCACGCTTATCGGCTTTTGAGGATCGCCAGGATTCAAACCCTTCAAGTAATGGACCACTAATGAGATAGGTAAGAGCCAGACCCAGAAAAAAAAGTGGTGGATCAACGGCAATTAGCGCGACTACAAGCACCACTCCAATGAGCGCAATGAACGGCATATGGCCTTTTAAATCAAAGTCTTTAAAACTTCTATACTGAACGTTACTAACCATTGCCAATGCACTGATCACACACAAAATGAGCGCAGCATAATTATACAATAAACCGCTCAGCTCATTGTCATACCCTACCCATACCATGGACCCCAATACAGCGGCGGCCGCAGGGCTTGGCATTCCAGAAAAGAACCGTTTTTCCTCACTAGAATGAGTATTGAATCGTGCTAAACGTAGCGCGGCACAAGCTAAGAACAAAAACGCAGCAATACTTCCCACGCGGCCAAATTCAAATAGCACCCATTCGTATAAAACCAATGCAGGGGTTACGCCAAACGACACCATATCCGCCAAGCTGTCATATTCAGAACCAAATTCGCTAGTTGTATTGGTCATCCGGGCAATACGACCGTCCAACATATCCATAACCATAGCCGCCAACAGCGCAATACATGCCGCTTCGAATTGGCCCGACCGCGAACTCATGATCGCGTAAAAACCTGCAAACAAACTAGCTGTTGTTAACAAGTTAGGTAATATATAAATAACTCCCCCAGACTTTCGCTGTGGCAAGGTTTTTACTAGACAGGAATCTTTCACTTTAGACATGCCTGGAGAATCGTTACCGCTTAGACCAGCTTTTCGCTTGCCTGAATTTTGATCAGTTGGAGTGCCCATAACTAGCTAGCCAGTTGGGCAATGATTGATTCACCGCCTACCGTCTTATTTCCAAGTTCAACTTCTAATTTGGCGGTGGTTGGCAAATAAATATCCACCCGGGAGCCAAAACGTATAAATCCAAATCGTTGGCCCGCTTCAACATAGGCACCCGTTTGTACGTAACACAAAATTCTACGCGCAATCAAACCAGCAACCTGGACACAAGTAATATCTTCACCAGAGGAAGCTTTAAGATGTAGAGCATTTCGCTCATTCTGTTCCGAAGCCTTATCCAAATCGGCATTCAAAAACGATCCCGCACGATACCATATACTCGCGATAACCCCATCTACAGGACTTCGATTTGAATGCACATTAAACACGTTCATGAAAATACTGACTTTAATTGCATTGCGGTCTAAAAATGGATCATGCGTTATACCAGTCCAAATTACACGCCCATCGGCCGGGGCGACAACCAACCCTTCGCCCTGTGGAATTGTGCGTACTGGGTCACGAAAAAACTGCAATACGAACAGGCTAATAAGCCAAAATAGCAGCGCCACCCATAATGGCGCATATACGCTAGCTAAGCCGGAAATAAACACGGAGATGGCAAGAAATAACCATCCCTCGCGAGCAATCACGGGCTGTTCGTCAATTACTTTAGATGACATTAATGAGCTACCTGTATTGGTAATTTACTTACCAATTAATTTACTGACTTATCGACCAGCCGACCATCGTTTATCCAAGGCATCATAGCGCGCAGCTTAGAACCAACCTCTTCAATTTGGTGATCGGCATCTCGCTTACGCAATTTATTAAAGCTCTCACAGTTATTAGCATTCTCAGCCATCCATTCATTGGCAAATTTGCCACTTTGGATTTCTTCCAATACCCTTTTCATTTCTGCCTTTGTTTCAGCAGTGATAATTCGTGGACCGCGACTTACGTCACCATACTCAGCAGTATTTGAAATTGAGTAACGCATATTCTGAATGCCGCCTTCGTACATTAGATCAACGATCAATTTAAGCTCGTGCAAACATTCAAAGTACGCCATTTCTGGCGCATAGCCAGCCTCGACCAAGGTCTCAAACCCCGCCATAACTAAAGCTGACGCGCCGCCACATAAAACAGCTTGCTCACCGAATAAATCAGTTTCAGCTTCTTCCTTAAAATTAGTTTCGATAACACCAGCTCGACCGCCACCGTTAGCAGACGCATATGACAAAGCTTTATCAGCTGCAGAACCTGAGGCATCCTGATACACCGCAATCAGCGTAGGAACACCGCCACCATTAATATAAGTCGAACGAACCAAGTGACCTGGACCTTTTGGAGCAACCATTACAACATCTATGTCAGCTCGTGGTGTGATAAACCCAAAGTGGACACTAAAACCATGTGCGAAAGCCAGTGTTGCTCCTTGCTTAAGATTGTCCACAATTTGTGCAGAATAAATTTCAGCCTGATGCTCATCTGGCACCAACACCATTACAAAATCAGCCTGCTTTACAGCTTCAGGCACCTCGGCAACAGCCAAGCCTGCATTTCTAGCTTTTTCCCAGCTTTCTGAACCAGAACGAAGACCAACCACCACGTCAACTCCACTATCTTTAAGGTTATTAGCATGCGCATGACCTTGTGAACCATAGCCAATAATGGCTACTTTTAATCCTCTAATAACGGATAAATCAGCATCTTCATCATATAAAACTTTCATCTAGTATTTTCCTCTGTATCTAATTAGTTAACTCTGCCTAATAGAGTCGAACCCAGTTGTACCCGGCATAAACCTCTCACGCTTTGAGAGCACTTACGCCGCGCGCAATTCCAGTTGGCCCTGAACGAACGACTTCAATAATGTCAGTCAACTCAAGGGCCGAAATTAAAGCATCTAACTTTTCGCTAGTACCAGTCAATTCCACAATGTATGTGGATTCTGTAACGTCCAGAATTCGACCTCGAAATATATCCACCAAGCGTTTAATTTCTTCACGTTGAGTACCCGACGCGGCCACCTTTATCACCATAAGCTCACGCTCAATATGCGCTCCTTCGGTCAAATCTGCCAACTTAACCACATCGATAAGTTTATTAAGCTGCTTAACAATCTGGTCAGCTACTTTATCGCTGCCGCGCGTGACAACAGTCATACGCGAAAGCGTCGAATCATTGGTCGGGGCTACCGTCAATGATTCAATATTGTAACCACGGGCAGAAAACAAGCCCGAAACACGAGATAAAGCCCCAGCCTCATTCTCCAACAAAATAGAAATAATGTGCCGCATTTGTTATTTCTCCTTGGTTCCTGATTTGGCGCTTGATTTGCTGTCCGACCCAAAATCAGGACGCAAATGCATTTCATTATGCGCCTTACCGGCAGCAATCATCGGATAAACGTTTTCTTTTTGGTCGGTAATAAAATCCATAAACACCAATCGATCTTTCATTACAAAAGCTTCTTTTAATGCTCCTTCGACATCGGATGGTTTGGTAATCTGCATACCCACGTGGCCATACGCTTCGGCCAATTTCACAAAATCTGGAATAGAGTCCATATACGAATTGGAATAACGCCGATCGTAAAAAAATTCTTGCCACTGTCGCACCATACCGAGATAGCGATTATTTAAATTAATAATTTTAATCGGCAAATCATATTGTTTACATGTAGATAGTTCCTGAATGCACATGACGATACTGCCTTCACCTGTAACACACGCCACATCAGCGTCAGGATGAGCAATTTTCACACCCATTGCTGACGGTAGGCCAAACCCCATAGTACCTAGCCCGCCAGAGTTGATCCATCGACGGGTTTTATTGAATCCGTAAAACTGTGCAGCAAACATTTGGTGTTGACCAACATCCGCGGTTATAAAAGCGTTTCCATGTGTTACTTCATGCAGCTTTTGAACCACAAATTGAGGCTTGATGACTTCTTCACTACTATTATCATAGGCGTAACTATTTTTCGCACGCCAACCCTGAATTATCTTCCACCACTGTTTAATTGCAGCCTCATTAGGTTTCGCTTTGGCTACGCGTAGTGTTGCAAGCATAGCTTGTAAGACTTGCTTGGCGTCGCCAACCACCGGTATATGAGCGTGGATACTTTTACTGATTTGAGCAGGGTCAATATCAATGTGAATGATTGTCGCATTTGGCGCAAAAGTACCTGTTTCGCCGGTAATTCGATCATCAAAACGGGCTCCTACTGACAATATGACATCAGCGTCATGCATCGCCATATTTGACTCATAAGTTCCATGCATTCCCAGCATTCCGATAAACAAGGAATCATCGTAAGGGTAAGCCCCTAGGCCCATAAGCGTATTAGTACATGGGAAGCCCAACAAACGCACCATCTCTATCAACTCTTCTTCGGCGTCCGCTAGCAGCACTCCACCCCCGGAATAAATAACCGGTCTTCGAGATGCCAGTAACGCATCGACAGCTTTATTAACCTGACCTACATCCGCATCGGGCGTAGTTGGGTAGGAACGGATATTAATATCTTTAGGCCAAATATACTCGGTAACCTGTGCAGTAATATCTTTAGGGACATCGACAACTACCGGGCCTGGCCGACCCGTTGTGGCAATATGAAATGCCTTTTTCATTGTCGATGCAACATCATCAACATTTTTAATTAAAAAGTTGTGCTTAACTATCGGCCGAGTAACACCTACTGCGTCCACTTCCTGAAAGGCATCTCCTCCGATGAGCGGAAGCATAACCTGGCCAGAAATGACTACCATAGGAATCGAGTCCATATAAGCAGTAGCGATACCCGTTACGGCATTAGTGACCCCGGGCCCGGAAGTTACCAGTACCACACCAGGTTTACCGGTTGATCGGGCATAACCATCCGCTGCATGTGTTGCACCTTGTTCATGTCTAACCAAATAATGCTTTACCTTATCTTGACGATACATCGCATCATAAAGATGTAATGCCGCACCGCCAGGATAACCGAACACCACTTCGACACCAGATTCATGCAAGCTTTTGATAAGAATATCAGCGCCTGTTAATTGCACTACATTTCTCCCGCCCCACATTAATGGGGAACATTACGCAAAACGATCAATCACCACTCATTCCCCATCAATTTTTGTAGCGGGAAAATAAATAGAAATAAGCTGCGTAATCTCTACAAACCCTACTCAATTAAAAAAACCCCGCACGCGGGGCAAGGCTGCGGATTATAAACGTCAGCACCCTAACAAAAAAGCTGATTTCAAAGAAAAATGACTATTAATAACCTGATTTATAGATGATTCCAACGCTTTCTATAGTTTGACCTTCTGGTGGTTTGCCTAGACAATCGTAAACAGCTATTCGTACACTCATCCCCAACCATAGACTTATGTCGACCCTATTCATTTCAGATTTGCATTTAACCCCTGATCGACCTGAAAGTACGGAGTACTTTATCAAGTTTATGCATGAAAAAACAAAACTTGCCAACACCATATTCGTACTAGGAGATTTATTCGAATACTGGGTAGGTGATGACGCTACTAAAAGACTAGGCGCCCACACGGTGATTGATCAATTCAAACGTTTAGCCGATGCCGGTGTGCGGTTGTACTTTATGCCAGGAAACCGAGATTTTCTGGTCGGTAAAAAGTTCTGTGCTCAAGCTGGTTTTGAGTATTTACACGATGAGTCCCGAGTAACCTTAAACGGCCATAAGATATTATTATTGCATGGCGACAGTTTGTGCACAGACGACGTCGAGCATCAAAAATTCCGTCTTATCGTTAATCAGAAAAGCTGGCAAAAAAACTTTTTGGATCAACCCATTGAATCACGCATCGAACAAGCAATACATGCACGCGCCATGAGTAATTCCGATAACGAAAATTATTCTGAATCAATCATGGACGTCACTGAATCGGCAGTTATCAGCGCATTCAATCAACACTCCGTAAAACTAATGGTCCACGGGCATACCCATCGACCAAAAATACACAAACATCAAGTTGAAAGCACTATAACCAACGACAATACACCCACGAATATTCGAATTGTATTAGGTGACTGGTACGAGCAGGCTAGCTATCTCGAGCTTATTGATGAAAAACTAACGCTGTATACAGCGAATCAATCAACGTCAACCACACTTATTAGCTAAGCTAACTTATTTCACAATACTTTATTTCATATTTTTTATAGATTGTAATAATTAGTTCGTAATACCCAGAAATATTCAACGGAAATGCCTGACCTTAACTCACTGCTTAACTGAAAGTATCACAAGAGTTAATATCGTCGGTTTCCAGGCCCTTCCTAGACCAACGCATGCTTTGCTCGGCGCTGCCATGAGCAAACGATTCTGGATGCACTGCCCGACCAGATATTTTTTGCAAGCGATCATCCCTAACTGCGGTGGTAGCCTTTAGACCGTCATCAATATCTCCGGCTTCAAGCATATGAGTACGCCTTTAGATATGGTTCGCCCAAACGCCCGCATAGCAATCCGCTTGAAGCTCCATCCTGACTGATAGCTGATTACTATCTGTTTCACTAGCTCTGGATTGAACCGTACGAACTGATCTGCCGTTCCAACAATATTCTGGACATGATGACTAACTTTATGAGCGACAACATAGGTAAACGCAAATTCACCTGACGCACCAAGTCGCTGCAACTCACGAATGAAACTCAAATCAATATATCTGCATATCGCCAGGGCAATAGAATGGGCCCGCTGCGGCTTGTCCCATCCCACAGGCATTCTACGTAATACCGGAATAGAGCACTAATGTTGGCATTTGATATTGGTTGCGGGACTGGGCAAAACCGTCTCCCAAGTAGCCTACGTTTAACCTAATACAACAGCATTAAATTCCGCCGCTTCCGCATCTTCCGCAGATGTTGGTGCCGAACTGGTTTGAGTTGCCGCAACATTTGCCCCCCATTTTTGAAGTCACTAAATTCAACACGTGACCAACATCTCTATTAAACAATAGGGTTACTGCTACAGCAAGCACCAGCATTCCACCGCTCACCTTACCCATTCGAGCACCCGTAGTCCGTCGACTGCGGCGATCCTCGATATTGGTACTTCGCCTCCTAGTCCGCCATTTCATATCCTTTCTCCTACCGCACCAAGCGCGTTATCGCTATAAATTACGCCACAAAAGCGTGCAGCTAAATTGAGACTAAACTAAGAAACTCGGCACGCGTCGCTTCATCAGTACGAAAATGACCCAACATTACTGAGGTCTTCATAGAAGAATTCTGTTTCTCAACGCCCCGCATCATCATACACATATGCTTACAATCCATTAATACACCAACGCCACGCGCACCGGTAACTTGCATAATGGCTTCGGCAATCTGCTGGGTAAGTCCCTCCTGGATTTGAAGTCTTCGAGCATACATGTCAACAATTCGGGCAATTTTAGATAGGCCAATAACTTTACCAGTAGGCAAATACCCAACATGACAACGACCCAAAAACGGTAGCAAGTGATGCTCACATAAAGAATAGACTTCGATATCCTGAACAACCACCATTTGATCATTAGTTGATTCAAAAATCGCATTGTTAACTACTTCATCAAGCTCCTCACCATAACCTTGAGTTAAGAACTGCATAGCTCGAGCAGCCCTTCCCGGGGTCGCCAAAAGCCCATCGCGGCTTAAATCCTCACCGATACCGAGCAAAATTTCTCGATAATTTTTTTCCAGTTTGTCTGTTGTCACAAGAATCCTATCTGTTTTCAAAGACCAAATATTAAATACCGCCTACCGCTTCTCCAGAAATATTGGATTTCGTAAAGCTCAGGAACGCCAAAAACTTACGGTAAGTCACGAAAATAAACCACCCCTTCGATCCCCACATAATTTTGAATCAACCCAATTACGTATTCTACACAGCCTCTGGCCCAACGCATAGATCAGGCGCACGCCCAAATTATGCCGGACAAACACATGCGCTATTACTAGCATTCCTGAGAATGGGCTTGGGCAGCGGATGAAATATAATTTAGCTCGTAAGTCGACCAACTTATCAATCTACTCGAGAACTTATAATGACTGATATTCCTTCTATATTACTTAGCGGAAAAGGTGAAAAGCAGATCATAATACCGGCCAAAATGGCAAATCGTCATGACATTATAGCTGGCGCCACAGGCACCGGTAAAACTAACTCCTTAAAAGTACTTGCAGAGGATTTTCTAAACTTGGTGTGGCATTATTGCTGGCCGATGTTAAGCGTGATTTAAGTGGGCAGGGTCTCTTTTAAAGCAAAAAATAACGTACTAAATATATATAACCTGTCGCTAATATTGATAACTAAACTTGCACTTCAGCAATTAACCATCCGAAATGCTTGCTAAATAATTTCGCGTGGCTGGAGAGACTATAGGAGACTTCTGGTATCTATCACTGGCGCTTGATTTACTTTTTGCATTGGACCTACCAAGAATGAGCCATTTTGAAATACCTGATGCTAGCTTTACTCGCTGGCTCGCGGTCATATTGATGGCCTTAACCCTTCTAATTGCTATCGGACTAGTTGCTGACGATTCACAAGGCAAATTCGATAGTAAAGTAGTGATCGAAGACAGTTTAGTTGTTACAGAAGAACCAACCTTGGTTGACCAATTAGCTGACGGTGAAGTGGCCGCAACCACACCAATTCCCACTAAGGGTTTCTTAAGCGGTGAACGGATTTATTCAAAAGCCTGTGCGGTTTGCCACACAACCGGAGTTGGTGGCGCTCCCATATACGGTAATGCCGTGGCATGGAACTCACGTATCGAGCAGAATATCAAAATTCTTTATGAGCACGCAATTAATGGTTTTACCGGAGGGTTTGGTTACATGCCCCCTAAAGGCGGATTCATAACGTTAGGTGATGATGAGGTCATAGCCGCAGTAGACTATATGCTGGAAGCAATTTAGATTCTCAACGCTTCAATGCACTAACTTCAATATAATAAGGTCTGTTTTGAATCGTAAAAGCTAATCTGTTGCAAATTCAAGCAGCACTTTAGTTTTCTATAAAAGTATCATAGGTATATATTCCTTTATTCGATAGTCTAAGTCGATACCGCTATTTGGATAGCATCATCCTTATATCGGCTTTATCTGCGCTACCACGTTGTGCAGATGCCTCCACAATTTACACTCCCGCTTCTAAATATAATTTATCGATCTAGCTTAACCATTGATTAAAGCGGTAAGTTCTTAAATAGTTAGTCACGCTCTGGTAGTGTTATATACTCGGTGTAATTAACTGCCATAATTTACTATTCGACTAGTATTAAGCGCTTAACCGCATCTAGATTTGCATCCACGGTTACTGGAGTTGGCGACTGCGCTACGGCAGTATCTGGATCTTTAAGACCATGCCCGGTTACGGTACAAACTATTGTACTACCTGCTGGGATTTTACCAGATTTCAAATCCTGCATTACACCAGCAATAGATGCGGCAGATGCAGGTTCGACAAATATCCCCTCCCGATTGGCCAATAAATTTTGCGCAGTTAAAATTTCCTCATCGGTCATAGCGTCAAACCATCCACCAGATTCGTCACGAGCCGCAACGGCATAATCCCACGACTGCGGACGACCAATCCGAATTGCAGTAGCGACAGTTTCTGGTTTATCCATTGGCTCTCCGTTCACCAACGGCGCCGCCCCTGCGGCTTGATAACCCACCATAATTGGCCGTGAATTAACTACCTTTTCTCGAAAATATGGGAAATTAGCGTCGGGCTCGCGTGTAGACTTACTCCACGGGCTATCTTCATCGCAGCTATATTCTGTGTAACCCATCCAGTACGCGGATATATTCCCCGCATTACCCACAGGCAAACAATGATAGTCAGGAGCACGGCCTAGGGCATCAACCACCTCAAACGCAGCTGTTTTCTGACCTTGTGTCCTGTAAGGATTCACCGAATTGACCAAGGTAATCGGAGTATCGATGGAAATCTCTTTAACCAACTGCATTCCATCATCAAAGTTCCCCCGAATCTGAATAATCTGGGCACCGTGCATCATCGCCTGAGCCAGCTTACCCAACGCAATCTTGCCATCCGGGATTAATACAAAAGCTGTCATCCCTGCACGCGCCGCGTATGCTGCAGCAGATGCAGAAGTGTTGCCCGTCGATGCGCAAATAATTGATTTACTGCCAAGTTCAGCGGCTCGCGTCACGGCAACAGTCATGCCTCGGTCTTTGAAAGACCCGGTCGGATTAAGGCCTTCGTACTTAACATACAGGTCGACATCAATTCCTAGATCTTTTGGAATGTTGCTCAGCTTAATTAGCGGCGTATCACCTTCACTCAAACTTACTGCCGGCGTATTTAATGATAGCGGCAGACGCGAACGGTATTTATCGATTAAACCAGTGTAGTACATGTTTCTCTCCAAAGCATTCCAGACGCGCTAACTGTATTAGTTAGAGAGCCTTCTGGTTTGACCACTCATTAGTTTGAATAACATTCGAATGGATAATTAGAATTGCTCGACGCGGATCAAATGCACCGCACCAGCTACCTGCGACAAACTCTCCAACTTGCTAATCGCCGTGATCACCTTTGCTTCATCAGTCAACTGAGTGATCAGGCTAATAGACGCTGTGTCAGCTCCACGAGGCGGTTCTTTTTGAGTGACCGCTTCTATACTAACTTCGAGGTTCGCAAAAATACTCGAAATGTCCGCTAGTACACCGGGTTGATCTGTCACTTCCATCCGCAAGAAATAAGCACTTTTAAAAGCGGCGGAAGCTACGATTACTAAATCTTCTACCTGATCAGCTTGGAACCCCAAAGTAGGTACGTATGCCACTGATGAGTCCATCCTTCTGGCCACATCTACAAGGTCTGCAACAATCGAAGAAGCAGTAGGCTCTGCCCCAGCGCCAGCGCCATAGAGTAAACTTGGGCCCGCAGCATCTGCATCAACATAAACGGCATTCATCACTCCATTTACATTCGCCAATAGATGCTCTTTAGCCACCAATGTTGGGTGCACACGCAGCTCAACACCAGCATCTGTGCGCCTAGCAATACCCATATGTTTTATCCTGTAGCCAAATTCATCAGCCATTTGAATATCAGTAAGGCTGATGTCACGAATCCCTTGAGTAAAAACCCTGTCAAAACATAATGGCATCCCAAAACTCAGTGATGCCATTATTGTCAGCTTATGGGCAGCGTCAATTCCATCGACATCAAATGACGGGTCAGCCTCAGCATATCCTAGCGCCTGAGCTTCTGCTAACACATCTGAGAAGTCACGGTGCTCATCACCCATTGCTGTCAAAATGTAATTGCCGGTACCGTTTATAATCCCAGCAATTAATCGAATCTGGTTCCCGGAAAATCCCTCGCGAAGTGCTTTTATAATGCTAATACCACCGGCGACAGCAGCCTCAAAAGCCACCATTACGTTAGCTTCCTCGGCAGCCTTTACAATGTTATTTCCTCGTAAAGCAATTAACGCCTTGTTTGCGGTCACCACATGCTTACCATTTTCGATCGCATGCATTACCAGATCAAATGCAAGGTCGGTACCGCCCATCAATTCAACAATAATATCGATCTCGGGGTTATTGACAACACTCAACGCATCCTCAGTCAGGTCAAGCGAGTCAGTGTCGCAAATACGATCCGCAGTAACATCCCTAACCGCCGCCGTAACCACCTGAATAGATTTGCCAGTTCGTCGAGCAATTTCGGCCGCATTGCGTTGGGTAACGTTAACAGTACCTCCGCCAACCGTCCCCAAACCCAATAATCCTACTTTAATAACTTCTGCCATTATTGAATCACCAATTTCAATAAAAATGTTCTTTTAGTGTTCATGTGTTAAGCCGAATGTGCATCTAAAGCTACCTGCGGGTCTTTAAACACATTTTTTATTCCCTTACATGCCTGGCGAATTCTATGCTTATTTTCGATAAGTGCGAACCGTACATATCCATCCCCATATTCGCCAAAACCAATACCTGGCGACACCGCGACCCCAGCCTGATTTATTAACATCTTACTAAACTCAAGTGAGCCCATAGCGTCAAATGGCTGAGGTATCTTTGCCCACAAAAACATAGTTGCTTTTGGCCGGGTCACTGACCAACCAACAGCCTGCAATCCATCGCATAAAGTATCTCTCCTGCCTTGATACATGTCTCGAATATCGCTAGACCATTGATCAGATTCAGGTGACTCCAGTGCTAGAATTGCAGCCACCTGAATCGGAGTAAACATCCCATAGTCGAGATAGGATTTCATTCTAGCCAAAGCGCCAACCAGCTCTTTGTTACCAACCATAAATCCAACGCGCCACCCAGGCATATTGAAACTTTTAGACAAACTAAAAAACTCAACAGCAACGTCCATCGCGCCTTTAACCTGAAGTATTGATGGTGCTTTGTAGCCATCAAAAACGATATCCGCATAGGCTAAGTCATGGATCACCCAAATTCTATGTTCTCTGGCAACTGCGACCACTTTTTCAAAAAATTCTATCTCGACACAATCAGCAGTCGGATTACTTGGGAAATTCAACACCAACATCTTTGGCTTAGGCCAGGCATTTCGTATAGCCCTTTCCAATTCTTCGAAAAAATCAACATCTGGGATTAACGGAACGTGACGAATATCAGCACCAGCAATTACAAAACCATAAGGATGTATTGGGTACGCGGGGTTCGGGACCAATACTGCATCACCCGGCTCTACTGTTGCCAAAGCCAGATGGGCAAGCCCCTCTTTTGAACCGATAGTTACGATCGCTTCGCTATCCGGATCCAAACTCACATCGTAACGTCGCTCGTACCAGCTACATATCGCTCTACGCAAACGCGGAATACCTTTAGATAAGGAGTAGCGGTGAGTATCCGAACGCTGCGCCGCTTGGCACAACTTATCAATAATCGGCTGTGGAGTCGGCTGATCAGGATTCCCCATCCCAAAATCAATAATATCCTCGCCCCTCTTCCGTGCCGCGGCTTTTAACTCATTTACGATATTAAAAACGTAAGGAGGCAAGCGCTTTATTCGAGGGAAATCGTTAGTGGTATCGGCCATGGTATTGATGAGTGTAAACGAGACTTGTAAAATGGTGTATTTAGGGAACCCGTCTAACGAATAAATGTTTGAATAATACTTATATTAGTTAAGTTTCGGGCCATCACTTATATACAACCCAGCCACTTTCTAGTGAGGCGGTATTGTATCTTCGTCTCAAACAAATGTCGTTAATCCGACGAACTTTTTAAGCGAAAATTTTCTAACCTGGGCGAGGAAGATATTGGTTAGGGTCAACTGGCTGACCTTGACGGCGTATTTCAAAATGAAGCATAAATTTGTCAGTACCAGAGTTACCCAGTTCAGCAATTTTTTGCCCCTGCTGCACTTGGTCGCCCTCTTTTACCAGAATACGTCTATTATGTGCGTACGCGCTGAGAAATTCTTCACTGTGTTTTAATATCAACATTTCACCGTAACCACGCAAGCCTGTGCCAGAGTATACTACCCGGCCACTCGCAGCAGCCTTGATCGCCGACCCCTCTGCCCCAGCTATATCGATTCCTTTACGGCCCACAGAAGGGTTATAACTACCTACCACTCTGCCAGCTACCGGCCATAACCAGGACGTAGGCGCCGCCCCTTTACTGTCTGCTGCAGACCTTACGTTGTTAGATACTGATCGCGAGCTTACATTAGAGCTACTAGTGCTCGATGTACGCGAAGAGACCTTAGCCTCACCGGCGGTATTCCTAGAACTTGTCGACCCAGATGGGCTAGCCACAAAACCAACAGGTGCGGTCAGCCGGATCCTTTGTCCAACGGAAATGAGATAGGGCTCGCCAATACGATTCCAATACGCGAGCTGTCTAAAGTCAATGCCTGAATCAAAAGCAACACTATAAAGCGTGTCACCTGCCTGTGTGATACGAATAACGCTGCCACCCAATAATTCCACTTCTTCGCGTTCGCTCAGCGTATCGCGCTCAGAAACCGGCACAATAGGGTTCGCGCATCCACTAAGCAACAGCGTATAACCCAATACATATTTGAGAATTCTGCTAAAAATAAAACACCAACCTTTCAACTCAATGGCCACTCTTTATTTAACGCCTATACCAAAACTTCATATGTGAACTTACATAAAATACCCCATTACAGGCAAAAGCACTCGCAGTATGTCACTCAAAAACTAAGCCAATTTATAAATGCATAGGCCCAAAACTATTAATAGTAAGGTACCCCATCCTATACGTTCAACCCATTTTTCGAGCGATTTTTCTATGGTTGGACCACCCCAATAAATTAAGCCACTAACCAAATAAAAGCGCCCGGCACGACCAAACGCCGATGCAATAATAAATGGAATTAGCGCTACGCCAATAACACCGGATGCAATCGTAAACACTTTATAAGGAATAGGCGTAAACCCTGCAATAAACACTATCCAAACCCCATATTCAGAAAATAGAGCTTGGACTTGTTCGAACCGATCATGGGCACGATAAGTATCCAACAACCATTGACCCATATTATCAAACAAAAACATGCCAATAAAATAACCAACAATCCCGCCCAACACCGAAGTAATAGTCGCAATAAACGCAAAGCGCCAGGCAGCGTCTCGCTTTGCCAGCACCATCGGCGCCAGCATCACGTCAACTGGAATCGGGAAAAAAGATGATTCAGCAAAGCTAATTAGCCCAAGATAAATCGGTGCTAAACGATAACGAGACCAAACCATCACTTGTCGATATATAGGCTCGAATATACGAATCTTCATAATATTACCTCGTTAGGGAAGTATTCTAAATACACTCACTAAACGCACTATGGCGTCACTCCTGATACTCGCGGAACGAATTTAACAGTTTCAAGCTCCCTTTCCGTAAAACCATTACCATCATTGTCGATCACAATCAGTGACTGTTTTTGCCCCCGGTCGATTGGCATCACCAAGCGCCCTCGTGGAGCTAACTGCTCTAGTAGTGCGGGGGGAACATCATCACTTGCGGCGGCAGCTATAATCCCATTATATGGCCCGCGCTCCGCGAACCCCTGAAAGCCATCGCCGTGAACGCAATGAATATTATAAAACTTAAGAGTAAACAACCTATCTCGCGCCTGCCGACATAACTCTCCCACACGCTCAACAGAAACTACTTTTTCAAATAGCTTGGCCAGTACCGCTGCTTGATAGCCGCAGCCAGTTCCAATTTCCAACACCGGGCCCAAACGTGCACCACTAAGCAAATGCTCACACATTAGCGCAACAACATATGGTTGTGAAATTGTCTGCCCGAAACCTATGGGTAATGCGGTGTTTTCATAAGCCCTTGTTGCAAGGGCTTCGTCGACAAACAAGTGTCGTGGTACATCCTGCATGGCTGATAAAACTTGTGAATTCTTGATGCCAGCATCCGATAAAATGGCAGCCAAGCGCTTACGAGTGCGCGCAGAGGTCATTCCGATACCTTGAGTAGTGGAGTTCATGAAAGGCTTATCAAGTGGATACTGCCCAAGCTTTAACCCAGCCATGTAATACGAATAGAATCTGCCAGATCGGTTTCGCGAATTTTAAAACGTATAGGGATAGGTTGAAAGGTTTGTTTTGCTATGCAGCAATAATCAACAAACACGATCCATTTTTCTATTCAAAAATACAAATACGAAAAATAAATTAGTCATCAAAACATTTACTTTTAATTCAAGACTGATTAAACGTAAAAGGCCCGCAAGCCGAGCCTTTTACGTTTAATGGTCGGGGCGAGAGGATTTGAACCTCTGACCCCCGCAACCCCATTGCGGTGCGCTACCAGGCTGCGCTACGCCCCGAACAATCAAAAGAAAAGCACAGAACTAAGCTCTGTGCTTTTCTGTAAAGTACATTACTAAAGCACGCTTTAGTCGACTTTAACTATCTCTTCTAACTTCCCAGAATCTGCAATACTAATGCCACCAAATAAATACTATCCGTAAATCTATCTAACGGTGTAGGAAATTTAAAACTACTAAAAACCGAACTATTGAATCTACTAATCGTCCAATAACGTAATAATATCGTCCAACTCGCGGATCATATCCGAAATGATTTCTTTACGCACAGATCCTGGCGCAGCAGCAACTGCGCCGGTCGCAGAGACTTCTTGCTCAAGCTGGTTGCGAGCACCACCGATAGTAAATCCTTCAACGTATAATAAGCCACGAATCCTTCTAATTAACTGCACTTCATGACGCTGGTAGTAACGACGATTACCACGTCGCTTTACGGGATTGAGCTGATTAAATTCTTGCTCCCAATATCGCAATACGTGTGGCTTAACAGCACATAGGTCGCTTACCTCACCGATAGTAAAATACCTCTTACTCGGTATTGGTGGAAGATTTGCATTGTCTCCATGATCTAACATGTTATCCCCTACATTTTAATATTCTAATTGTTTGCTAATTCGCTTTCAAGAAAAACAATTTCAGCCCACTAAAGGCCGCCTTGGTTTACCAATTTTTCGGTGTTCGCAGCCACTCGCTCTTTTAACTTTAAGCTCGATTTAAACGTAACAACTCGTCGAGCTGAAATCGGAATTTCCTCACCTGTTTTAGGGTTTCGGCCAGGACGAGCGTTTTTTTCACGCAACCCAAAGTTACCAAACCCAGACAACTTCACCGCATGTTCAGTCGATAAAGAGGACTTTATAGCTTCGAAAAACTCTTCGATAAAGTCTTTAGCTTCTCGCTTGTTAAACCCCAACTCTTCGTAGAGTACTAGTGCAAGCTCTGCCTTAGTTACTGCCATATTAATCCCCTACTATCTTTTGCTACTCTAATTATCCTATCTTGCGGTAACGATCAACTTCTGACAATCACCGTTACAACCTTCTATTAAGTACCACATTATAGCTATCTTAATGTAGCACTGTGAACTTTTTCGAGTTGGCGTAATAATTCACTTACAACTAGATCAATATCTTCTTCAGCTAACGTTTTCGATACACTCTGAAGTGTGATTCGATACGCTAAACTTTTACTTCCGTCAGGGACATTATCACCCTGATAAACATCAAATAATTCAATACTAACTAACTCGTCACCACAAACCGATTTGATAGTTTCCTCAACATCGCCTGCAGCTACGTCCGAATTAACCACTAGAGCTAAGTCTCTTTTTACCGCGGGCAGCTTGGATATTGGATGATATCTAGCCAACTGCTGACTGTTTAGTCGATCAAGCCTTAACTCAAACGCGTAAACTGGCGATTCAAAACCTAATTTTCGCTCTATAACTGGCTGTAATCGCCCTAACCAGCCCACTTTCTCACCATTTGTATAAATACCTAAAACTTGATTGTCAGCGAGAGGTTTATACCCTAACTTACTGAATGTAAAAGAATTTGGAAATTGAGTCAAGCATAAGATCGCCTCAAGTTCAGACTTTACATCAAATAAATCCGTGAGTCGAACATCACCTTCCCAAGAAAAAGGTAAGACAGGACCACAACAAAGTGCGCCAAGCCTTTGTGTTTCAATGGTTTCTTTCCCACTCAATCTATAAGTGCCACCTATTTCAAACAACCGAATCCTATCGACTTGTCGGTTAACATTTAACACCGCGCTATTCAGCAGCCCAGGTAATAGACTAGTACGCATTACCGACAAGTTTTCACTTAATGGATTTGCTAATATGACCGGGGTTTCACCACTTCCATAATCAGCATCCCACTCTGGATCAATAAAGCTATAACTTATCGTCTCATTATAATCACGCGCGATCATGGTTCTGCGCATAGCTGGGATGTCTATGTCACCTTCGCGGGCAATGGGTGAAGAAGGAACCAGATTAGGTAATTTAATCGGTATTCGGTCATAACCAAACACTCTGGCAACTTCTTCCACTAAGTCTGCTTCATAGGCCATATCATGCCGGTAAGACGGTGCAGTTATAGTCCAACCTGATTCTGTAGAGATCACATCCGTCGATATTCGGCACAATAGCTCATGTACCTCAGACCCTGGAATACTAAAACCCAGCAACTCGCTCAAATAGTCATATCTCAAACTAACTTTAGCCGGCTTCAACGTCGGACCACTATCTTCAACTATAGGTCCAGCTTTTCCCCCGCATATCTCTTGCATAAGGAGTGTTGCGTATTCAATAGCGAACTGACCTATCAATGGATCTACGCCGCGCTCATAACGATGTGAGCTATCGGTACTTACGCCATATTCACGGGCTTTACCAGCAACCGCCGTTCGGCTAAAGTGCGCTGCTTCAAGCACAACGTCATCGGTATCATCATATACTCCAGACGTTTCCCCGCCGATCACACCAGCAATCGCCAGCGGTTGCCCGTCAGTATTTACAATCAGTAAAGTATCAGCAGATAGTTTGACTTCATCCCCATTCAGCAGAAGCAGCTCTTCTCCGCGACTAGCATTGCGAACCACAATACCATCACCGACTTGTCGCCGATCAAAACCGTGCAAAGGCTGGCCCGTTTCCAGCATCACGTAATTTGTAACATCAACTACAGGGTTTATTGGTTTAATGCCCGAACGCCGAAGCCTTTCTGCCATCCATAGAGGCGTAACAGCACCACGATCGATGCCTTCTATAACCCTGGCTCTATAAGCAGTACAGGATTGCTTTTCTCTATTCTCAAGGGAAACCTCGGCAACACTGGCTAGCTTTACAGCAGCGGTAGGTAAACTTTTAATTTCAGATCCTTGCAGAACCCTTAGCTCTCTAGCCAAGCCCAACACACTTAAACAATCGCCTCGATTGGGAGTAAGGTCTATATTGATAGCATGATCAATACCACCCATGGCATCTACCAAGGGCTGACCAGTTGTCATATCATCAGGCAATTCAAGCAATCCGTTAATGGATGAATGAAGACCTAATTCTTCACCAGAGCACAACATTCCGAATGATTCGACACCTCGCAATTTCGCCTTCTTAATCTTAACGTCAGATAGTTCGGCACCAATAATTGCGTACGGCACCTTTATTCCAGCCCGTACATTTTTTGCACCACACACAACCTGAAAAACTTCCTTCCCATCGTTCACCTGACAAACCTGTAGACGATCGGCATCCGGGTGCGGTGCAGCGCTTATTATTTCACCGACAATTACTTTTACATTTGGTAGTTTTATCGCCTCAACAGAATCCACCTCCAACCCAGCGAGGGTTAAGATATCAGCAATTTCATTTACGCTTAGCTCTGTATCAACCCACTGTCGCAACCATTGCTCGGTAATAATCATTGAAATTGTCTCAAAAAGGCTAGGTCATTTTCAAAAAACAATCGTAGATCATCAACCCCATAACGCAACATACTCAGGCGCTCAATACCAATACCAAATGCGAAGCCACGATACTTATCAGAATCAATATCTACGTGACGAAAAACTTCGGGGTGGACCATTCCACAACCCAGAACCTCGATCCAGCCTGTTTGCTTACAGATTCGACAACCCTTGCCCACACAAAAAACACAACTAATATCCACTTCGGCAGATGGTTCGGTAAACGGAAAATATGATGGCCGCAACCGAATGTCCAAATCAGCCTCAAAATACTGCCTAACAAAACTAAGCAGGATTCCTTTTAGATCCGCGAAACTGGCATCTTCGTTAACCAGCAAACCTTCTACTTGATGAAACATCGGCGTATGCGTTATATCCGAGTCACAACGATAAACTCTACCAGGTGCAATGATGGCTATCGGCGGTTCATTTTCAAGCATGTGCCGTACTTGTACCGGCGAGGTATGAGTTCGCAACAACTTGCCTTCAGTTGTATAAAATGTATCGTGCATTGCCCGCGCAGGATGCTCTGGAGGAATGTTCAGCGCTTCAAAATTATGAAAGTCATCCTCTATTTCTGGGCCAAGAGCCACACCAAAACCCATTTGTACAAATATCGACTCAATCCGACGCAGGCTTCGGCTAACCAAATGCTCGCTTCCGCCAGCTAAACCGCGGGCAGGCAAACTTATATCGACCGCACTAGCCTCAATCTCCGCAAGCAAGCTCTCATTCTCAAGAATATCTCGGCGCGTTTGTAAAGTTTCTGCCAGTGCACCTTTTGCCCTGTTCACCTCGGCACCAAAGGCAGAGCGTTGATCGTTCGGCAAGCCACCAATCTTTTTTAATTGGCCCGTTAAACTGCCCCTCTTTCCCAGATAATTCACCCGAAGTTGTTCCAATTCCGCGAGCGAACTCGCTTGTCCAACTGCCGCTGTAGCCTGCTTTAGCATCGAAGCTAGATCAATATTACTCATTGCCCGTTACCCATCATCTTGGTTTTTCACTTCTCTAAATTCTATTGCGCTAATGTACACAACATTTAGCAGGTCACACAAAATAAAAAGGGGAAAGGTATTAACCCTTCCCCTTTTGAAACTATGCATAAGCTTAAAGTTTAATGCAAATCAGCTTCTAGCAACTTAACATTTTATCTGCACCGCTAGCCACAATGACCTATGGTAAGACTTATAGAACTACGCCACCAAGCTGTGACCAAACCTAAGCGGCAAGTGCCTGTTTAGCCTGGTCTGCAATCTGTGCAAAAGCCATTTTGTCATTAACTGCCAATTCGGCCAACACTTTACGATCCAAATCAATCTCAGCCTTTAATAAGCCATTAATTAATCGGCTATACGATAAGCCACATTCTCGGGCCGCTGCATTAATGCGCACGATCCACAGAGCACGAAATTGTCGTTTACGCTGACGACGATCACGATATGCATATTGGCCTGCACGCCAAACGGCTTGATTCGCTACTCGAAAAACATTTTTTCTGCGACCACGATAACCCTTGGCTTGCGCGATTACTTTTTTATGACGCGCCCTGGCCGTTACGCCGCGCTTTACTCTAGGCATTACTAACTCCTAACTATACGGCAGCATGCGCGCAATTAAGCGAGCATCAGCCGGTTCTGTCATTAAGCCAGCGCGCAATTGACGCTTGCGCTTAGGCGATTTTTTAGTGAGTATATGATTCAAATGCGATTGTGATCGCTTGAATTTACCACTACCCGTCTTTTTAAAGCGCTTTGCAGCACCTGAACATGTTTTCATCTTCGGCATAGTGCCCTCGAATTCTCTCTAAATCTAAATACTTACTCTTTACTATTAAACAATCCTTGCTAACTCTTTTTAGGCGCCAGCACCATAACCATTTGGCGACCTTCAAACTTAGGGAATTGCTCAACCGAGCCATACTCCTTTAAATCTTTTTCTACGCGCTTTAATAGCTCTGTACCCAGCTCTTTATGCGCCAACTCTCGACCCCGAAATCGCAAAGTTACTTTGGTTTTATCCCCATTTTCAAGAAACTCTTTCAGCTTACGTAACTTGATATCATAATCACCAACATCAGTACCGGGTCGAAATTTGATTTCTTTTACGTGGATAATCTTCTGTTTCTTTCGCGCGGCAGCCTTTTGTTTACTGTCTTGGTACAGATGCTTACCATAATCCATCACCCTCGCAACCGGAGGTTTTACATTAGGTGAAATTTCTACAAGATCCAGGTTAGCGTCTTCGGCTGCCTGCATCGCATCTGCCAACGATATCACTCCGACTTGCTCTCCATCAGCTCCGATTACTCGAAGCTCTGGGGCTGTGATGCTACCATTAACACGTACCTTCTTACTTGCTGCTATAGCTAGTGCCCTCGCGTTTAATTAAATTTTCCGAATCCATTACGCTCAGCAGCCAAAAAGACCACCTAATTACGCAATGCGATAAGGCGGCGGATTTTAATGCGGAATGCCTCATATAACAAGCGCTTAAACAAAATTCCCCAAGCTCGTTTTTAATCTATATTTCGCCATCATTAAAGAAGGTTAAATATGCGATCCAAGCAAACCAGTATTATCCCATTAAACGCACTCTGAGAACGGCGAAATGGTAGGCACGAGTGGACTCGAACCACCGACCCCTACCATGTCAAGGTAGTGCTCTAACCAGCTGAGCTACGCGCCTCCAGAAAACGGCGCGAACATTATCATAAAGCGGGATTATCGCAAACCCTAAACCAGCTTAATTTATGCCTAATCGCGGTACCGATATTTTTAATATATTAGTTGTTACCTGTATGACCATAATAATCAGCTCTCAGCTCCTCAATCTTATCCCGACTTCTGGCTGCTGCCTCAAACTCCAGGTTTTCGGCGTGCTTATACATATCTGCCTCTAACTCCACCACTCGTTTAGCTAATTCTTCCGGGCTACTAAATACCTCTGCCGGCTTACCATATCTATTTTTCTTAGCTGACTTTTTATTTGGCATTTGGCGGCCAGCAACTCCATCAATAATATCCCTGACCGCTTTTTTTATACCTTTCGGGGTTATACCGTGCAACTCATTATGCGCATGTTGTTTAATTCGACGACGATTTGTTTCATCAAGCGTAGCCTGCATCGCCTTGGTAATTCTATCGCCATACAAAATTGCGCGACCATTCAAATTTCTCGCTGCACGACCCACTGTCTGTATAAGTGAGCGGGCTGAACGTAAGAAGCCCTCTTTGTCAGCATCCAGAATCGCTACCAAAGACACCTCTGGCATATCCAACCCCTCACGCAATAAATTAATTCCGACCAACACATCAAACACACCCAATCGAAGGTCGCGAATTATTTCGACTCGTTCGACCGTTTCAATATCTGAATGTAAATAGCGTACTTTTACGCCATGCTCAGTTAAATAGTCGGCTAAATCTTCTGACATGCGTTTAGTCAACGTTGTGACCAGTACACGTTCGTCTTTTGCAACTCTAATATTAATTTCAGAAAGCAAATCATCGACCTGAGTGGCTACTGGGCGCACTTCCAATTGCGGATCTAGCAAACCGGTCGGACGAACAACCTGATCTATCGTATTCGGTGCATGCTCGAGCTCGTAAGCGCTCGGCGTAGCTGACACAAATATCGTTTGCGGCATGAGCTTTTCGAATTCGTCAAATCGGAGCGGTCGATTATCCAGCGCCGACGGCAAGCGAAAACCAAACTCAACCAAAGTCATTTTTCGTGAACGATCGCCCTTATACATCGCCCCAAGCTGAGGAATCATAATGTGGCTCTCATCCAGAATCATCAGTGAATTTGGAGGCATATAGTCAATTAATGTTGGAGGCGACTGCCCTGCTTCACGGCCAGACAAATAACGGGAATAGTTCTCAATACCCTGGCAATACCCTAACTCCTGCATCATTTCCATATCATAGCGCGCACGCTGTTCCAGACGCTGAGCCTCGACTAGCTTGCCCATATCACGAAGTTCTTCCAATCGGTCCTTCAATTCATCCCGAATCTTTTCAACCGCAGCGACCACTGTAGACTTGGGAGTAACGTAATGTGATTTCGGATAAATCGTGATCCGCTTAAGCGACTCGACTACCTCACCGGTTAGTGGGTCGAAACACGAGATTGCCTCGACATCATCACCAAACAATTCAATTCGAATGGCAGAGCTCGCTTCTTCCGCAGGAAACACATCAATCACATCGCCACGCACTCGAAAGTTCGCGCGCTGTAATTCGATATCATTGCGGGTGTACTGTAATTCCGATAGGCGCTGCAAAATCGCTCGCTGATCTGTAACATCACCTACGCTTAGGTGCAAGATCATCTCATGATAGGTGGTCGGGTCACCAAGGCCATAGATAGCGGACACCGTAGCAACGATAATCACGTCCTGACGCTCGAGCAGAGACTTAGTCGCGGAAAGTCTCATTTGCTCAATCTGTTCGTTTACAGATGCATCTTTTTCAATGAAAGTATCCGAGGATGGCACGTAAGCTTCTGGTTGATAGTAATCGTAATACGACACAAAATACTCAACCGCATTTTCAGGGAAGTAATCTCGAAACTCTGCATATAGCTGGGCGGCTAGTGTTTTATTCGGTGCCAACACAATCGTCGGGCGCTGCACCGCTTGAATAACATTCGCCACAGTGAAGGTTTTACCAGAGCCGGTTACCCCTAGCAGGGTTTGCCAGGCCTCACCGTTGTTCAGTCCATCTATCAACGCAGCTATTGCCTGAGGCTGATCGCCCGCTGATTCAAATTCTTTATAAAGTTTAAAGCTGCGAGTCATTGCTCATATAAAATATACAAAAATGGCAACCGGCTATTGTACTGTGCAACAGAAATAAGTTACGCTTTATTTCCGGTCAGGGACAAGTATGTAAAGACCGTGATTAGACCATGCAATAAAATTTATATTCAATCGGAACTTCCACGGAGGGAATCATGCCGAAACAAATTTCATACCTATACATAGGTATGGCGTCTATTGTTGTAGTAATAGCGCCAGACTCCACACTTTCTTTCAAATTTTCTCACCTTCAGGGTATGTTCAAAACAGCTATTAAAAAAACCTGCCTCACCAACCAACAAAAGTTCCAGCCTAGTAGAGTTAATCCTTAGTATTTCAATACTTGTCATTATGCTAGGATTATCAACTCCTACCTTTGCCGGTATGATCGATCGCCATCACATGTCTCAGTAAACAGATAAACTACTAGCCAGCCTAGGGTTCGCCAGAGCTCAATCGGTTAATCAAAATCTGGATACTTACGTATGTCAGGCCATCAGTTCAGATCAATACTCGATCTTCAACCGGCCGATGGGATGACTGGCCTGATGGATGGCTAATCTTTTCAGATATGAATAATAGCCGGACATTTGATAATGAAGACGCCCTACTCCGCCAGCACTACGGACCCGATAGGCCATTCTTGTTAACCATAAACCAGTCGGGAAGATTACGTTTTCACTATGACGGAAGTAGTAGAAACCTCGGCTTCTATTTCTGCTTAGACAGCAGCGCTAGCACTACAATAAATCGCAAAATTATTTTGCTGTATAAATGCCGAACCCGTATATCGCAAAACAACTGCCAAAAGCATGCAAAATTCACGCCGCCGGCGCTTGACCTAACCCACGCGAAAAAGTAGGATTCGCGCTGCTTTTGATCCCCAGTAGCTCAGTTGGTAGAGCAGGTGACTGTTAATCACCTTGTCGGCGGTTCGAGTCCGTCCTGGGGAGCCAATTTGTAGTTTTCAAGGATGCCATAAAGCACCAATAATCGCATGCATAGCGCGATGATCATAAACAAGGTAATAATTCGACCTAATCAGTACCCTTTGCTGCTTACAGTTCGTTAAAAGGTAGATCGCCGAAAAGGTTATCGACCTGAACAGAAAGACCGTCCGCTAGACGATGGCTCCGACCTCTCGGCCGGAACCATGGAAACTTTCATTAAGCTGACGTCGTCGGATCCGTTCAAAGGCCGGCAACAACCTCAAGGTTCGTGCCGTCTGCGATGTGCTGTGCACGGGTCGCGTCGAACTTTTTCTTAACTGACGGCGGCAGCGTGATCTCTTTCTTTATTGCCGGCATCTCTTCAATCTGGACATACCAGGCGCCGAGATTCGGATGCAGTTTTGCAATCGGATAGCCCGCCAAAGCCAGGCGGTTCGCGTAAATAAACCATGCGATATCCAGAACGCTCATCTTATCGCCCAGTAGGTAGGTCTGATCGGCAAGTCGACCGTCCAGCTCGCCAAAAATCTTACGGAACTTCGCGGCGGCTGCCTGTACAACCTCATCGGTGATGCCTTCGGATGCGATAGTTTCCCAGAAATCGATCTCGACTCCGACCCGGCCGTCTTTCTGGCCATTCACAGTCCCGGAACCTGTATTCGCATAGACTTCAAGGTCTTCGGCAGATTTCGGCGCATGGGGCGGATTGAACACGAAGCGGAAGCTCAGCGCGCGGAGGTCGAGATGCAGCTCGTCCTCGTGCTTTAGCAGCTTAGCAACCTCGTTCTCCGACCCTTCGGGAATCAAGCGCGGTTCCGAGTAGACGCTTTCCAGATAGGTCAGGATATCGTTGCTTTCGATATACACATCACCGTCATGGACCAGTACCGGCAGAAGACCGCGCGGATTGATACCGAGGAAGTATTCCTGTAAATTTTCATTGCCCATCAGGTCGATCAGGTGCGAGTCCCACTCGACACCTTTCAAGGCGAGGAAGATGCGCAGCTTCTGAGAACAGGATGAAAAGGGGAAATGGAAGACGTGCAGCCCCTTCCAGTCCAGAACTTCGCGCGTCTTGATGTCACCGTCTGCTAGTTTGACCATATTTCTAGCTCCTTGATTATTGTTTTCCGCTAGTCGGACGAAGTTTCTTTATCTGTATTGAAGAATGCGTATATTCTATATAATTAATATTACACGTAAACTCCAACAGTCAGTAACAATAATTAAATGGTTTATAGAACGAATAGAAAATTGATTGATCCAACACTTGGGAAAGCCAGGTTATAGCGTTCATTTGTCGTGGTTCAATGCACTCATCTAGCTCAACAAACCCTAGATCTTCGTTTGGACTCCCCATCCCTTCGAAATAAAACTCAATTTCATCAATAAAGATTCGATCGGAATTTTGTGAGAACCGACAGTTTGTCTTGCCTTAGCATCGCAATCCCAATAGAAACTATACTCGTAAGCAATACCCACGAAATAATTTGTTCAATGTACTCGGTTACTATATGTCCCGATATCAGCGGAAACTCAGCCCAAGCAACATAAACTACTAATATTATTGAACTATTAGTAATTAAACGGGTACGCTCATTCACACTTGGTAAGACTCGCATCTTTAATAGTGCTGGAAGGCACATTACTAAAAAGATACAACGATAATCGTAATTAGTGGTGAAATAAAATGCGCCCGCCAGTATCGATACACCTATTAAATAAAGGTTTATATCCCGATTTCCGATATCTCCGAGATTAGAAATATTACGGGATATAAAATATCCTACCAGAACCGAGGTAATAGTTGCCAATGTAAGCGCTACGTTATATTCCTTGCTATTGAATAATAGATAAAATAATTTCCCACCCCCAAAAACTAAACTGTCATGTGGAACTGGGTTTGCCCCAAATATGTAACCGAGCTCCAGAGGGTGGGTGTAATACCAGACGGAGATCATCGAAAAGAATAGAATTATTATCCATAACATAAATGTGATATTGGTCTGTCTAATCAATAATGCAAAAAAAGAGAATAATGGGTATATCTTTAGAATCGTGGCGCAGGCGATCACAAAGCTTGCAATAAGTTGATTAACAAGAATACGGAAATTCGCTGCAATCACTCCAGCAAAACACAGCACAACAAACAAAAGTAAATCAACATTAGCTCTTTCGAACCCTAATAATACCGCAGGT
>JAQWNC010000007.1 GCA_029246505.1 Arenicellaceae bacterium | reverse complement strand
GATTTATTTTCATTTTCTGATAAAGGCCTTCAATGATGTTCCCCGCTGTTTTTTCAAACAAAAATGGCAGCACAGAATGGATAGAACAGATAACACTGGCTAAGAACATCATGACCGCAAAGGACAGGGCTGAGAACACATGCTCGAAATAAGTCTCGCCGACGGCGTTGGGGTGTTTTGTAAAGAGTGTCATTCTCTAAACCTTTATATTTAATTGAGAGCACCTTACCCCAAACTAGCTAGCTATTAATTGTGATTATTGCTCTTAATTGCTATAAATACAGATTATTACTCTTCAAAAATTATAAATTAGAGAATAATTTTGCTAGATAAAACAGATAAAGAGATTCTTGTCCTACTTCAAAAATGCGCCGATATCTCCATTTCTGATATCGCTGATGCCGTGAACTTGTCCTCCTCCCCCTGTTGGCGACGTATTCAGCGTTTGGAAGAAGACGGCTATATTCAACAGCGCGTAGCCTTATTGGACCGGCGTAAACTTAATCTCGAGACTACCGTCTTCGTAGCCGTGCGCACCAACCAGCATACACCCGAATGGCTAGAGGCCTTCGCTCATACTGTCGATGACATACCCGAAGTTGTCGAATTTTACCGAATGAGCGGTGATGTAGATTACTTACTGCGCGTCGTGGTGCCTGATATCGCCACATTTGATAAGGTTTACAAAAATCTCATTAGCAAGGTAGAACTGTCTGATGTCTCCTCTAGCTTTGCTATGGAAGACATCAAATACACCACTGAATTACCACTAACTTATGCATCTATGAAGTAGCACTTAATGCCAACAAGCAAATCTGATTATTCCCTCTATGAGATCAGTCTTCTCTAGACAAACTTCGATGATTTATTATACTCAAAAATTAAAAATCTAGTCGGATAACATGCCTTGTTTGCCCGACTGGGGGGAGTTTAAAAGAAAATGGAATCCCTATAATGGATCCAAAGCTGAGTATTATTCAGCCGTTAAAATGCCGCCTGTATTCCAATAACACCGATGGTATTTTTCGAAGTTTGGCTAGACCAGGACGTTCCAACTAAACTACCGGGGTTACCACCACTTAGGAAATTCAAAGGTACCCATCCATCCGCACGGATTATTTCTGAAAAAAGATTGACACTTGGAGTTAAATAATAAGATGTCCCAAATACTAGTTGATCTTGTTTCTCCCAATCAGAACCCGGAGCACCAGCATTAAAGCTACTAAATTCTATAGAGAAACTAACGGGCTCAGATAAGCCAAGATTAGTAGCATACTTTCCACCTAAGGTGAAAGTTTCATTTTTCTGCGCAGCGAATTGAGGTATATAGGGATTAAAGGTTCCTGGCCAGACATCCGAAGTAGTTGCATATTCCGCTGCAAGCACTAGTTTACTGGTTTTATAAGCGGCATAGGTCGCTACTGAACTGTTATTTTCATCACATGATTTGAAATGCCTAACGCCTTGTGGCGCAGTGTTTCTAGTAACGTTAGGAATAAATCTTACCCCCGTTGAATGCGCTTCCGCTGGCGTATCTTCGTAGCCCTGGCAATAACTTGAACCATATTGATAACTAAGCCCCAGGTTTAAAGAGGTGTCGTTTCCAAAGGTAAAAGTATAGTTCGCATCTGCAGCAAAATTATTCAGTTTCGAGGGTACGTTTGTCCCTTTAACCGGAGTATTAGCATTTCTAAATTGAGCCCCTCCTTGTATCGCCATTACCCTTAGATGTAGATTGTCTTTAGCATATCCAGCTAAACCGCCATATGCTAATCCAGCAAAAGAATGCCAATTGGTAGAATTAGTAAAAGGGCTAACCGTATCATTCCAGCCAAAGGGAATATCCATTTTTCCAAGTGATGCATACATTGGGGACTTATCTAAATTCCCCCAAAGAAGATATGCCTTACGAACATTAACATTATTGCGCGGCAATCCAGTTATTGATGAGTTTGCTGCAAAATTTTGTTCCGGATTGTAAAGTAGCTCTATGTAACCTGTTAAATTTTCGTGTAATTTGGCTGTTAAATTTATATTCGCAGAGTGAACAACTGCTTCAGATGCAGACGTACCCACCTGATTACTCGGAGTTGGATGACGCATGAGCCAACCAAACTTTGTGTCTTCATTTGCATCTTGATAATTAGTGAGAGCTGTTACTTGCCCACCTAAGGTGAGTGTGCTGTCAAGCATACCGTTACTTAGTGCTTCTAATTGATACAGTTGCTTAGTATTTGTTCTTTCTGCGTGGTCCAGTATATTAAAGTTATATTTAGAGTTAGTTCCAACAAAATTGTTTGAGGTGCTTCCGCTTATTTGGGAGTTATTATTAGGAGTACTTTCCTGTATTTGGGAGTTTCTCAGTTGAGCATTTTCATTTTTTAGTTCAACAACCATTGCCTTTAAAGCTTCGAACTCTTCGCGACTGATGGTATCTTGGGCGTAAATAACTTCGGTTAGTGATAGCAACATTGCAATTACTAATACACCGTGTATTTTAAGGGTCATAAAGTGGTAATTCATTTATGCTTAATCTGGATTAGCTTGCCCTAGCTTTGAATAGACTTCATACGATGCTTAATTGTATTACTTAGGGCAAATTTCTGGAGACCAATCGAACGCCTGATATTCTAGCATGATTACCTATAAGTCAATGAATAATATATACAATATGGTGGGCCCGGGAGGATTCGAACCTCCGACCAATGGATTATGAGTCCACTGCTCTAACCAGCTGAGCTACAGGCCCAAATATTCAATTTCCTTAGATAATCGGGCTCTATACGGCTTCAAGTTTTGTTTCTAGGCGCGCTAGTAAGCCGCACTAATCACTTTTTTGAGGCTATTTCTGTTCCGATTCGGGTGGGATTGTACCTCAATCAAAATACTTAGCCCAAACCTAATTAATGCGGGGGCTCCTCACTATCTTTGTCGAGGCTTTTACGCGGATTAGAAACCTGATCTTTATCTAGAAAAACTAGGGTTTGATATTCACTAATCCGAGATATCTTAAATTTTATGTATTAAGGTTAGTAAAGGCTTTGGAAATTGCGAGCGAGATCGAGATGATTAAAAAATTAAGCGACTTTTTTGTTGGAATGGTTGAGCGCTGGATACCAGACCCACTGGTTATCGCGGCATTGCTAACAGCTCTGGTATTAGTCTTAAGTATAACGGTAGCTGATTTTGGGTTTTTACAAACCATTGAGGCTTGGGGCGGTAGTTTTTGGAGCTTGCTGCGTTTTACTGGGCAGATGATCTTGATACTGGTATTCGGTCATGCGTTAGCTGGAACGGCACCGATCAGGCGGCTCCTACAATCGGCAGCTGAACGTATCAATACCGCGCGCAGCGCTTATATTATCGTATGTTTTGTCACTGCCCTGACGGCGCTATTTTCCTGGGGGCTAGCGTTGGTGGTTGGGGCGATTTTCTCTCGTACCGTTGCTGAAAGTTTGAAAGCTAAGGCCGTTGCAGTTCATTATCCTTTGCTGGTAGCGTCGAGCTATGCGGGTTTTGTCATCTGGCATCAAGGGTTATCAGGGTCGATCCCTTTGGTGGTAAACACTCCTGGTCATTTTTTGGAAGGAACCATCGGTATGATCCCCGTGGCCGCGACAATTTTTTCACCGATTAACATGGCGGTGGCTTTTTTGGTTTTGTTAACTCTACCGTTTGTTATGGCTAGCCAAGCCCCCTCGGTCGCCGATTGTAATCCATTACCAGATCATCTGGACTCCGACCGATCAGATCGTTTGTCTATCGATTCCGGCGAAGGCATAGAAGGAGCTATACACAGTAAGGGTAGTCCTGCGGAGCGCCTGGAAAACGCTCATGGCTTAAATGTCTTCCTGATGCTATTAGGTTTGGCCTATTTAGGTCTGTTTTTTATTCGCGATGGCGGAAGTTTGAATCTGGATATTTTGAATTTTATTTTCTTGTTGGCTGGTTTGACACTGTCCAAATCACCAAAAGATTATCTGGATTTACTAACCGATGCTGCCAAGGTGATTGGCCCATTTTTAATCCAGTATCCCCTTTACGCCGGATTGATGGGCGTGATGGCGGCGTCTGGCCTTGGGGCGATGTTGGTAGAGTTTTTTGTATCTATCGCCAGCGCTGAAACCTTGTCAATCTTTTCATTTTTTTCTGCAGGAATTTTGAATATATTTATCCCATCAGGGGGTGGGCAATGGGCGGTACAGGGGCCCATAGTTGTCAATGCGGCCTTGGTGTTGGGCGCCGATTTGCCGCGAGTCGTCATGGCAGTAGCCTGGGGCGATCAATGGACCAATATGATCCAACCTTTGTTTGCTATTCCATTACTGGCTATCGCGGGCTTGCATATCCGAGATATAATGGGCTATTGCGTTATCGCTTTGCTGTATACGGGTGTGGTGTTTGTCGCAGCTCTGGCGTTGTTTTGAAAATCGTCTACAAATACCGACCGATAACCTAGATCTAAAAGGAAAGTAAGTGAAATAATGGGCAACAGGTTATCTAAAATCATAACTCGTACCGGCGACGATGGTACGACTGGCTTGGCAGATGGGAGCAGAGTTCCAAAGCATGCAGCTCGCATGCAAGGAATTGGTACCATTGACGAGCTAAACAGCTTTGTTGGTGTTTTTATTGCAGTGCTACCAGATGGGAACCGCCTCTCAGCCGAGTTTTTACAGATTCAGCATGACTTGTTCGACCTTGGTGGGGAGCTGGCAATGTCTTCAGCGGAGAATATGGTAGCAGTAATTACCGAAAATCACTGGCAACGACTTGAGCTTCTACTGGAAGAATTGAATACCGATTTGGAGCCGCTAGCGAACTTTATACTGCCTGGTGGTTCTAATGTGTTAGCGGCCTGTCATGTAGTTAGAACAGTTGCTCGCCGTGCGGAGCGTTGTATGAGTGAGTTGCACGAGTCCGAGCAGGTAAATGAACATTCTATGAAGTACCTTAATAGGCTTTCGGATGTGGCGTTTGTTAGTGCGCGATGGTTGGCTAAGGATTTGGCGATTCCTGAAGTGCTTTGGAAACAGTCCTAATTCCGCAATGTTAATTTTAGGTGTGCGGGCTGGTAGGTATTAGAGCACTACCATAATATATTCGGTAAATGGTTACCTAGCGGGCAGGGCCAGTTTAGGTGAAATCGCCTAGATTCATGAGTTCTAATTTTCTGTATTCTTGGGGCAAGTAAAAGTGGCGATGAAGGTAATAGTTAAATGAAGGTTTTGGTGCCTATAAAGCGGGTAGTTGATTTCAACGTTAAAGTTCGAGTTAAGTCAGATCAATCTGGTGTTGACCTGGCTAACGTTAAAATGTCAATGAACCCGTTTTGCGAGATTGCAGTGGAAGAGGCCGCGCGGCTTAAAGAAGCAGGCATCGCGGAAGAGATAGTCGTTGTGTCAATTGGAGAGGCTGCCTGCCAGGAACAGCTTCGTGCTGCGCTTGCTCTAGGCGCGGACCGAGCTATTTTAGTGGAGACCAGTAAGGAAGCCCAACCACTGTCGATTGCCAAGGTGTTAAAAGCGATAGTTGAAAAGGAAGCTCCTGAGCTAGTGATTTTAGGTAAGCAGGCTATTGATGGCGACAATAATCAAACTGGCCAAATGTTGGCGGCTTTGACCGGCATGCCGCAGGGAACTTTTGCATCGGAACTAAAAATTGTAGATGGCAAAGCTCACGTAACTCGCGAAGTTGATGGGGGTTTACAAACGCTTGCACTTAACTTACCTGCCATAGTGACTACAGATTTACGCCTCAATGTGCCTAGATATGCTTCATTGCCGAATATTATGAAGGCCAAGAAAAAGTCAATGGACACAATTACCCCGGCCGAGTTGGGTGTTCAATTTAATGCAACGGTTAAGGTGCTAAAGGTAGAGTCCCCAGCCGAGCGTACAGCGGGCATTATCGTAGGGTCCTCTGCGGAACTTGTCGACAAACTTAGAAGTGAAGCAAAGGTCATTTAGGGGGCTAGGATGAGTATTTTGGTAGTAGCAGACCACACTAACGTAGTGCTAATGGGGGCAACACTTAATACGATAACGGCAGCGCTGGGTTTAGGCAGTGATATTGACGTTATTGTCGCTGGTTGTGGCAGTGATGCTGCAGCAAAAGCAGCTAGTCAAATTGAAGGCGTAGCTAAGGTGCTGCATGCCGACAATGCAGCTTATGATCATATGCTTGCTGAGAATGTCGCTGCGCTTATTGTCGATGTCGCCGCGAGTTACACCCATATTATGGCGCCAGCGACCACTACAGGTAAGAATATATTGCCCCGGGTTGCGGCACTTTTGGATGTAGCAATGATTTCTGATGTTATGTCGGTTGAAAGTGGCGATACATTTAAACGACCAATCTACGCAGGAAGCGCGATTACAACGGTACAAAGTAGCGATCCTGTAAAAGTGTTGACGGTGCGGGCAACGGCGTTTGAACCGGCTAATTCCGAAGGCGGTGGTGCTTCAATCGAGATGCTTCAGCAGGTCATTGACCAGAAAATTTCTGCGTTTGAGGGGGAGGAGGTTGCTAAGTCCGAGCGCCCGGAATTGACGGCTGCGAATATTGTGATATCAGGAGGCAGAGGGCTAGGCAGTACTGAAAGTTTTGATCTTATATATAGGCTTGCAGACTTGCTGGGTGCGGCTGTAGGCGCGTCGCGAGCGGCGGTTGATGCCGGTTACGTTCCTAACGATATGCAGGTGGGGCAGACTGGCAAGATGGTGGCACCAGATCTTTATATTGCGGTAGGCATCTCTGGTGCAATTCAACATTTGGCTGGCATGAAAGATTCCAAGGTGATTGTTGCTATTAATAAAGATGCAGAGGCACCAATTTTTCAGCTGGCCGATTATGGTTTGGTTGGTGATTTATTTGACGTTTTACCTGAGCTTGAGAAGTTACTTGCGGCGTAACTTTTACCCGCATATCTAAAGGGGTTACAGCATGGAAAGGGAATCAATGGATTACGATGTGGTGGTGGTGGGGGCAGGGCCCGCGGGTCTATCCGCTGCAATTAGTTTGCGTCAACTTGCTAAAGAAAAGGAAATCGAGATTACGGTGTGCGTATTGGAAAAAGGCTCTGAGATCGGTGCGCACATTGTGTCGGGTGCCGTTTTTGAAACAAGAGCTCTCGACGAGTTAGAGCCCGATTGGAAACAAAAAGGTGCCCCGCTAAATACCCCGGTTACTCGCGATGAAATGCATGTTTATACCAGTGATAAAGGAGGCATAAAGATACCGAACCTGTTTGTACCAAAGCCGATGCACAACTCGGGGAACTACATTGTGAGTTTGAGTAATATTTGCCGTTGGTTAGGCGAACAAGCCGAAGCTCTCGGAGTTGATATCTTTCCCGGGTTTGCAGCCGCAGATGTTCTTTACCATGAAGAGGGTAGCGTCAAAGGGGTTACCACCGGAGATATGGGGCGAGCTGTCGACGGTTCTGAAAAAGCTGGTTTTGAACCGGGGATGGAGTTGCACGCGAAATACACTTTATTTGCTGAAGGTTGTCGCGGGCATTTGGGTAAGCAGTTGATTGAAAAATTTAGCTTGGATGCTGTTAGTGACACTCAGCACTATGGGCTTGGACTAAAGGAGTTGTGGGATATTGACCCACAAAAGTACGAGCCAGGGCTGGTAGTGCACGCTGCGGGTTGGCCGCTAAGCGAGAGCGGCAGTTCGGGGGGCGCTTTTCTGTATCACACAGAAGACAATCAAGTGGCGGTCGGGCTTATTGTCGATCTAAATTATACAAACCCTAATTTAAGTCCCTATGATGAGTTTCAACGTCTTAAGCACCATCCCCGCATTGCGAAGTATCTGGAAGGGGGCAAGCGTGTTTCTTACGGCGCACGGGCAATTACAAAAGGTGGCCTAAATTCGCTGCCTAAAATGAGTATGCCCGGAGCTCTATTAATTGGTTGTGACGCCGGTACTTTGAATTTTGCTAAAATTAAGGGCTCTCACACAGCAATGAAATCTGGGATGATCGCGGCAGAGACTATTGTCTCCGCATTTGAGTCAGGAGACGAAGGGGGTTCCGAGTTGGTGGCTTATGTTGAGAATTTTAAAGATAGCTGGGTCTTTGAGGAATTACATACAAGTCGAAATTTTGGTTCAGCCCTACATAAGTGGGGTGTGTGGATCGGCGGAGCCTGGAACTTTATTGAACATAATATAATGGCTGCCAAGCTGCCAATCACGTTGCGTGATAGAAAACCTGATCACAAGCAGATTGCAGCTGCGAGCGAGAGTAAGCCGATTGGCTATCCAGCGCCGGATGGTAAGCTGAGTTTCGATAAGCTTTCTTCGGTGTTTTTATCGAACACGAATCATGAAGAAGACCAGCCGTGTCACCTAATTTTGAAAGATGACGCGGTGCCGATAACTACTAACCTTGCGCTGTATGACGCGCCTGAACAAAGGTACTGCCCGGTAGGAGTTTACGAAATCGTGGAGCAAAAGGGCGAGCCGAAACTACAAATCAATGCGCAGAACTGCGTACATTGCAAAACTTGCGATATAAAAGACCCTACCCAAAACATTGTTTGGGTGGTACCCGAAGGAACTGGCGGCCCAAATTATCCAAATATGTAGAGCTCTCTTAATCCACTCTATAGCCCACCCTCTATCCGACTCTTAGCTCAGCCATCTACAAAATTCACTCGAATTATTGTTGCTGGTATTATTTGGTCGAGAAGAGTTTTTTAGTGGAAGCTCTTGAGTGATTATTCTCAGAGTTAGATTAGGCTGTAAATATTGATATGTAGTAGACTAATTTGCTAGTTGGCTATATAGGCGTATTTAAATCAAATGTTCATCAAAGAAACACTATGAATAAAGCAAACTTTCGCAGACTAAGAATTGTGTCCGTCGCCACGATCGTCATGGGTTTATGCGCGTGTACTCCCGAACTAGTGAATAGTGTTACCGCTGCTAAAATAGATAGCGTTGTCGAGGCTCCGATGGTGTCCGAAGCGTTTTCAAGCCAGCCAGTATTTGTTTCGAATAAGAGAGTAACCTCGGATTGTGGGGTCGAGTCCATACCTGTCCCTGCGCCAGGATTCGCTGATGCGCTGGGCAGAGAGACGAAACAGATGCCACCGCCAATCGAAGCGCGGCAGGCTGTGGGTGCTGGCAGAGAATTGCTTGCTACAGATGAAGATCGAGTTTCACCAGGCTATATTCTTGTTGAACCAGTTACTGTGAAGCAATCGTTTCTTATTAATAATGACAAAGAAGTCGTCGCTGCGATTAAAAACGAGAACTATCTCACTTACACCCAGTTACTACCTAATGGTCATCGAATATTAGAGAGACCGGTCTACTCGGAGGTATTCAACGCTGGCGGTGGCAAGGCCGGTTGTGTTGAGGAGCAAGACGCAGAGGGCAATTTGCTCTGGCGAGTCAACCTCAGTTCGGATCAATATATACACCACCATGACGTGGTCAAGCTAGCGAACGGAAACATTCTGGCCCTCATCTGGGAATCGGAACCCGCTGATAAGGCTATTTCTCAGGGTCGTAATCCAGAGTTGGTCGTAGAAGATGGCACATTTTGGTACGACGGTGTTATTGAGGTGAATCCTTATACAATGCAAATCGTTTGGGAATGGAGCACCAAGCACCATGTGATTCAAGATTTTGATACAAGTCAGCCAAATTACGGTGTGGTTGCTGATCATCCTGGTCTATTTGATATCAATAGAGTCCGGACCGGGCCAGGTACAACGGGACTTATAACGGACTGGACCCACATGAATGCCATAGACTACAACCCGGAACTTGACCAGATCGCATTGTCTTCATATTACCTAAGTGAAATCTTGGTTATTGACCACAGTACCACACCTTTGGAATCTATTGGGCACAGCGGTGGACGCTATGGTAAGGGTGGCGACTTTCTGTATCGATGGGGAAATCCACAGAACTACAAGCGTGGTAGTGAAGCGGATCGCAAGCTTTTCAATCAACATGACGTTCAATGGATTCTTCCCGGACTGCCAGGCGAAGGCAATATCATGATATTTAACAACGGCAATCCTGATGTGCGGCCTTATACGACGGTAATTGAATTTACTCCTGAGATGAATTCAGATGGCGGCTATGACTTAGAGGATGGAGCCACATATGGGCCCGAAACCTTGGTGTGGAAATATGACCCACCTATCGAAGAGCGTTTCTTTTCATGGTTTATATCTGGAGCACAACGATTAGCGAACGGTAATACACTGGTGAATCATGGGGCGGGTGCTCATTTGCGCGAAGTGACATCGTCAGGTGATATTGTCTGGGATTATTCCTACAAGGACGAAATTGACGCTCCACATCAGATATTCAGAGCGTATAGGTACGCGCCGGATCATCCGGGTCTTGTGCACCTTCTCCCGAATGCTGAGTAGCATGAATTAGAGGTGTGCCACTAAAAATCGTGATCTGTACTTGGGGTTTAGCTAGGGGCACCTGCGACGGTCGATTGTGTCTACCATGCCACTAACGCCAGTAATCGGGTTTACCATTGAAATCGTCAGGGTTCTGCTTTAGTCTGCTGCGCATATACAACTGCCACTTTAGTCTAATTAGGTTTCATGCAGCTTCATTCCGAATTCAGAATTAAAGCCTTTCATATCCGCGTCAATTGGTTGCTTGCGGTGTGTGTGCTAATGACCTGTGCTGCATTAATGCGGCTAAGTCTTTGGCAGTTAGACCGAGCGGCAGAGAAAGTAAGTGCTCAACAGGCGCTGGAGATCCATTCAAGAAACAACGCTGAACCTTTGGAAGGTATTCCTGCAGGCCACCTACACCCTTCTAATACCGAATTAATAAACCGGCATGTATCTCTCGAAGGTGGATTTGTTAACCAACGTACAATTTTATTGATCGGAGAATTTTTCGATGGAAAGATTGGCTATGGCGTAGTCACGCCGTTTCGACTTGATAGCAACAGTCAATTGGTATTGGTTCATCGAGGCTGGACCACAGGTGTGCTACCAGTAAATACTCCGCCGGACTTACGGCCATATGAAGGGCCCGTTGAAGTTACCGCGCAAATCTATGTGCCGCCAGAAGAGGCTCGTATTGACCCAAGCCAGATTGATCCCAACGAATGGCCATTACGCATACGCAGACTAGATTTCGATGCAATCGCTGATGTTCTCGGTGAACCGGTTTTTCCGTTTGAAGTTAGACTGACCGCACAGCAGCCTGGTGGATTGGTAAGGCACTGGCCGGCAGTAAATTATGACGTGAATCAGAATTTATCATATGCAGTTCAATGGTTGGCATTGGCCCTGCTGGTTTTGTTGGTAAGTGTGTTGGCTAGCAGCAACCTCTGGTCGTTGATTAAGGCCCCAGAGTCCGAATAATACTCTAGCACTACAGGGTAGGCTGTTAAAAAAACCAAAGCACTAAAAATAGAGCACTAAAACGAAAGTACTAATAGTAACTTTCGCCACTGCGTGCAAGTGCCTGCATGCCTTCGGTGGGCTGGTAAATTTCCCCCAGATGGTGCCACTTTTCAGCCACGGCGATAATATTTTTAATGCCAACGGTATCCACCCAGCGTATTACCCCACCGCGAAAATTCGGAAACCCTAGCCCATATAGCAGGCTTAAATCAGCTTCTACCGGACTATTGACAATACCTTCCTCCAAACAGCGCGCCATTTCGGTCACCATGGGAATCATCATTCGCGCAACGATATCGTCATCTGTGGGTTTCGTGTTTGTATACCGGCACGGTGACAATTCGGTTTCGACCGATTCATCATATTGCTTTTGCAGACGACCACTTTCGTCCTTTTTAAACGCGTAAAAACCTTTGTTATTTTTCTGTCCTAATCGATCGGCTTTAAGGAGTAAGTCCATCGGTCCGTTCTCCAGTTTTGCCATTCGATCAGGAAATCCATCAGCCATCACCGTTTCACAATGCGCCATAGTATCGATACCTATAACGTCGGCCAGATAACCCGGCCCCATGGGCCAGCCCCAGGCTTCCATAAGCGTGTCGATACGCACAAAATCTACGCCTTCCGACAGTAATTTTGCGAACCCTGCGAAGTACGGAAATAACACCCGGTTTACTAAAAAGCCGGGACAATCGTTCACTACTACGGCTTTTTTACCCATTGTGTTAGCAAGTGCCACTGTGCGTGCGATAGCCTCGTCAGAGGTTTTTTTCCCCCGAATGACTTCAACCAATGGCATAGCATGCACTGGATTGAAAAAGTGCATGCCACAGAAATTTTCCGGTCGCGTTAAAGCCTCAGCCAAGTTGGTAATCGAAATTGTAGAGGTGTTTGATGTGATGATTGTGTCGTCCCTAACTTCCTGCTCCACTTCGGCAAGCACGATTTGTTTTACCTTGGGGTTCTCAACCACGGCTTCGACAACAATATCGGTGTCTTTAAAGCCGTTATAGTCGAGCTGACCATTAATGTTGTTGAGTACTGAGGCCTTTTTCTCTGCAGCGATCTGACCGCGTTTAACACGTTTGGAAAGTAGTTTGTTCGCTTCAGCTAACCCGAGATCGATACCGGCCTGGTTTATATCTTTCATGATCACCGGCGTACCTTTGAGCGCTGCGGTATAGGCGATACCGCCACCCATAATACCGGCACCCAAAACCGCCAAATTTTCGTTTCCTTTTCTGGCACGTTTTCCCCAATCGCGAGCCTTTTTGGCGAGCTCTTGGTCAGCTATAAAATTACCCACCATGGCGACAGCTTCATCGGTGGTCGCGACTGTTGCAAAATGTTTTATCTCGGCAGCAAGTGCCTCATCTCTACTTTTATTTGCACCTTCAAATATGGCATCTATTGCAGCGGCTAATGCTGGATAGAACGCACCGCGTCCTTGTAGTACTTTGGATCGAGCGATTGACTTACCATGGGTGATTTGATCTTCACTTACATCCAGAGCTTGAAGTTTCACACTGCGCTTGGCCTGATAGTCCAATTCGCAGGCATGGCACTGCTCGATATAGCTCGTAGCTTTTACCCAAAGACCGTCATTATGGCCATTAATATTAACAACAGCATCTGCGACGCCGGCTTTTAACGCACTGTCAGCTTTTTGATGCTTACCCGAACAAATCCAGTCGACCGCTGTTTCCAGACCCGCAATACGCGATAATCGGACTGTGCCGCCCCATCCAGGAATAATGCCGAGTTGCGTTTCAGGTAAGCCAATTCGAGCTTGCTCAGACAACACTCGAAAATCGCAGGCGAGTGATACCTCAAGCCCCCCGCCCAAAGCAAAACCATTGATAGCAACTACCGTTGGAAATGGCAGGTCTTCCAACATATTAAAACTTTCCAATTGATACTTTGAGAACTGCACGATCTTATCCTCACCTTGAGAAAATATAACCCCAAATTCAGTTATGTCTGCCCCTACGATGAACGTGTTTTTACCGCTGGTTAATACCAAGCCGCGCAGGTCTTTTGTGTTGGCCAGCATATGTAAAGCTTCACGGAATTCCCGAACAGTCGCTTGGTCGAACTTGTTAACCGAACCATTTTTCGCATCGAATTTTAATTCCGCGATATTATTTTCTTTTATATCTACCGATAGGTTTACGCCGAAACCCGGTTCATTAGTCTGATTTGTCATGTATTTATCTCTTGGGAGTCACACTCGGGTTGATTTTGAAACGATGACTAAATAGTTAATTTACGCCTATACCATCGGTCGCATCCAAAATAACAGTTTCAACTTCACCAGAGCCGTCTCGGCGGTACTCTGCGGCTGATTGATACTCGTCAGATTCAAAACAGGCGACAGCGTCTTCGAATGTAGGAAACTCAACAACGACAAAGCGCTGGAAGTAATCCGGGCCTTCCATCATTTGAAATTTACCCCCGCGCGAAAGTACCTTACCGCCATATTTCGTTAAAATATCACCGACTAGGGCGGTATATTTCGAATAATTCACAGGCGTATTTATTTTTGAACGCGCCACCCAATAAGCACTCATAATCAAAATCTCCTATTAATTTTATCGAGATATTCCTTCTGTTTAAGACGCTAGGGCACTTGGGCAAGTTAACCGCCCAATATAAAGTTTAAGAAAATTCTTGCCCTGGCATAGCCGTACTTATTTGCGCCGGAAGTGGTAGTCGAACGGCTGGTCTGCCCGCGAGGCATTGAGCCAAATCGTTAACATGCCTTCCAGTACGTGCGAGGCGCGGATTGGGCCTACGTCCACAGCTTCGAGGCCCATGCCTGCGACGAGGGCCGCGACGGTGCCTTTAGCTTCTATGTTATTACCGGCTAGAGGGATGGTCACGGGGCCGCCCGGATCGACCATGGTCCGGTAGTTCAGAGTATTAAAGGCCTTGACGACGTGGGCGTTCGGCGCAGCGGCCTGAATCGCCTCGCCATTGGAGGACTCGGCTGTATGATTCATGAAGCCATCTTCTCCCGGAGCCACCCGGTTTGTAGGATCAATGATGATTTTCCCGGAGAGATCTCCCAAGCCGCGAACTACCACTTCGGCTACGCCACCGGGAACAGCAATGACGACCATATCAGCGTCTACCACTGCATCTAGCATACTTGTTGCGGACGCGTCACCAGAAGTGCGCGCCACCAATTCTTGCACTTCAGATCGTTTTGGCTCGCGCGACCCATACACAACCGTGTGACCTTGAGCGGCGAACTCAGGGCCGAGTGCACCGCCTACGTTACCGGTGCCGATAATGGCAATAGTGTCGGCCATCAGCGGGCTCGCCGCCGAAAGCCCTATCGTCATTACGGCTAGCATTAGCGAGCGTCTATAATTACTGGTGATTGTGACCATACTGAGATCTCCTAAGTTTGTTATTGTTTACGGGGCGCAGTGCGCAGACCTCGCGTTTGGTAAAGGTCTGCGTGAAACACACCTTGATTGTGGTTAATCTACTATGAAAAGTAGAATAACCACAATAGATTATCGCTATTGCGTTACTGCAAGTTACTCTCATTAAATTAGTGGCAAAGAATGGGCTCGCAAAACCGCGGTTGTGCGTAGCCTAGGGATTTCAATTGATCAACTACGATTCAACCGATTTAGTGAAAATAGCAACTATTTGCTACAGTCACTGCAAAGAAGAATCATTTTTGATAGTCACTATCTCAGTTACCATGAATGGCTCGTGTGATACGTTGAGCCAGAACAGAGGATTTTATGAAGATTTTGAGAACCGTTTTGTTGGTTTTGGCACTCGGGGGCGTTACATTATCTGCTGTGGCGCATCACTCGGTATATGGTGTCTTTGATAAGGATGCCCCATTTAAGATTACGGGGGTAGTCACGGAGACCCGCTGGATTAATCCCCATGTATTTTTGCACCTCGACGTAACTGATCAAGATGGCAATGTTACTGAGTGGAGACTGGAAACCGCGCCGACCGCTTTCATGCGCAAAGGGGGCATCACTAAAGAGATGTTAAGCGGAGACGGTGGGCCTGTTAGTGTTAGCGGCATTACGGCTACTAAGGACCCCCATATTGGCTGGGTCCATAGAATCACCTACGCGGATGGGCATTTTTATCAGCTGGCGAACGTACAACTAGATGCTGCTTCAAGTCAGCCATCAGCGCTTAAACAGTGAGATACAATTCTATGAAAACTTGTTTAATACTTAAGGGTCTTACTACCGCAGCGTTGGTATTGATGTTGTCATTACCTTTTGCGATCACCCAGGCGCAGTCAAATGCTGCGACAGATAATGCGGTAGAAACTCCTCGAACTGCGAAAGGACTCCCAGATCTAAACGGTGTTTGGGATGACGTTATCGTTGCGGGTATGCAACCCAAGCGTGTTGGTGCCTCTATCTGTCTGTTTGTCTGTGAAGAAATAGAAGAAGCTGAGGCTGCGCTAGATATGCAAAGCGAGGCTCAACCGAGTCTAGTAGACCCCCCGTTAAGCGATGAGGTTAAGGCCAAGATATTATCCGTAGTGGATAGACCAACGTATCGACCGGAGTATGCAGCCAAAGTCCAGGACCTAAAATTACGGCAGGTAGAAGAGGACCCGATTCTCCGGTGTGAAAATCCCGGATTACCACGGATTGGTCCACCCGACAAGATCGTGCAAACCCCTACACAGGTCGTGTTTCTATATGACGATGTGAATGGTAATTTTTTTCGGGTTGTTCCTACAGATGGTCGTGAACATAGAGTGGAGGTGAACCCAAGCCACCTTGGCGATTCGATCGGTTATTGGGAGGGTGACACGTTGGTAGTCGAAACCGTTAACTTCAACGACGAAGCCTGGTTGAAAGATGATGGCTCTTTTCATACAACCGATCTACGCGTGGTCGAACGCCTGAGCCGTGAGGGTAACAAGCTGAAGTGGCAGGCGACAGCTTATGATCCGGCAGTGCTGGCAGAGCCATGGGAAGTTCCTCCTCGCAGCCCTACACTAACCGACATCGAAATTACTGAGGCACCGCCCTGTATTGACCAAGACCTTCAATTGATGCATGACACAACGGTGAGTCACGATAACCCTCGATAATGGGGTAGGCAGCTTGAAATCACGGCGATAGACACGTTCTGATAATCACATAAAGGTATCAACAAAAAGCCCCGCTTGAATGAGAGGGGCTTTTTATCTTATTTACTATACCAGTTCGGCTTCTATCTACTGGGCGTAGACCTCAGATACTTCGCAACCGTAGGTGCCGAGTTGTTTGCCTGGCGTCCATATCCAAAGTAGTTCTTTTGTGTACGGCTCAGTCAACGCCCAAGGGTCGGTTATCGTAATGAAGTACTGCAACGTATTAGCCTCATCATCAAGAATAAAACGTTCGTGTACAGTGAGATTAGGCCCAGAAGAAATTCCTACACGATTGAAATAGGGGTAATTAATATTCGCTGTATCAACTACAAGTATATTTTCGTCTTCCCAACGACCGACAGAGTGCCCCATAATTGATTCTTCAACGCTTGGGTCTGCTATGGCGTTTAAATGAATAACTCGCGTCACATCGAATTCATGCGCATGCATCACAATAGTATTCTCATCCTGCTTTACAAATTCGATAGGGTAGGGGTTGCCCATCGTTAGCGGCATGCCTGGTGGAATGCATTCCAGTTGCGGGTTTTCGGTATATTCGTTCCAGGTCGCAAATTTTTCTAACGCAGCATGAGTAAGCGGAAAGGCATCTGGGCCTGCAAAGAACCACCAACCTGGCTCGAGGCGTCCCCAAGACCAAGTTCGGAAAAGGCCATCTGCAGTAGCCTCGGCCTCTGCTATCTGCTCGGCGGTGGGGGCGCTAGAGATTAGAGCTAATTGTTGAACATCAGGCCAATGAGGTTCGCTATTTCCGCTAAGCATAAGCTCTTGCCCATTGGCCAGAAGAATATGTCGCATAACCATATCGTTATCTCGCCGAGTGGAAACGTGTCCCGCGACGGTAATAATTTCGCCTACATTGATAACATCTGAACCAATGCCACGTCGATCCTGACTACTGACTGAGGAGCCTTCGATAATCCAGTCCTCACCTTCAGCTGTTTTAATATGAAATATGACGTGGGGGTTTCTCCAAAACTTTTTGGTTATCGTACCTTCGATATCAACCAAAATAGTTTGGTCGTATTCTGAAGTGGAGTGGTGCGCGGTTACTGCGCCAGGCAGCGCTAGCAAGTTCGCGAAAGAGGCGACGGCTAACGCCCTACTTAAATAATTCATATTATTTCTCGGTTTAAATTGAATGGCCCCAAGGCTGAATACGGTAAGCAATTAGATCATAATAATATGGATTCAAATTTTTAAACATCGAATATTTGTAACTTATTATTCGCTGTTTGTAATCCTAAATCCTACCGTTTAGTTGCTGTTTTATTTTGAATCAATTGGTATGTTGGTTTTCATGGAATACAAATATTCTATGGCCTTTTAAGATGTAAAAAATAGAATTATAGTTTTTAATAAGCTGGTGAGCCGTCAGGTTTCGTAATACTAATATGTTCACCAGCCGGTCGACCATCCTTCATAGGATGGATTTTGAGTGTATATTCATCTCCCGGAAGAAATGTTTTTTTACCAACCCCTACCGCTCGAAGCAGAGTGGGAGCGCCAAGCTCAACACTCCAATTAGTTTTCTCGCCACTGTCGTCAACAACGGTGACGATCAGCCACGCATGAGGGTTAGTGTATTGAAACTCCTTGACTGCCCCCGTGATAGTAGTCTCCTTTTCAAAATCAAACATGGTTGCAGAGTGATGCGCTTGAACCATTCCGGAACTCATTCCGAACATAATGGTCAGACTTGTAAAACTTCTAATGAATTTCATTTTTGTCTCCGCTAATAAAGCTGAATTGATTTAAATGGTCGCGATCACTATTCCGGTATGGTATCCCAGGTCACTTCGGGAATACCAAAGGTGGTGGGTTCGTTATAATTCGCGTCACCTGGCAGGAGGATGGTCGCTTCCCCGCTCGGCATGCGTACTACCATGTTGTTCTCTTCGCAAGAATTATAGTTCACGCGAATTTCAGGGTCACGGTTCACAGCGTAAGTGAATTCCGCATGCCATGGTTTCACTAATGCTGGAGGATCATAAATAGTTATCTTTACTAGCATAGTTGTCTGATCGATCATTCCCCATTGCTCAACCGTGCTAGTCTGAAAACTATATGCAGGCTGCCCACGCTGATACCGGCCGGCTTTTAAATTCGTGGTGTGGATAACCAATGTGTCCTCATTCCAAAAACCAATAGAATCACCAAGCCATAACGGAATGGCGAAATCCTCTGCCCCATGCCCACGGCCATCGGTATAGACACGACGCGTTTCATTCACCTGCTCATGAGAAAGCCAGGTTTGGTCGGGTGTTGGAACAAATTCTCTTGAAAAAGGTTCGGTTAGCCAGCGCGGGAATCCAGCTGGAAGACAATCACTTAGCCGATCCCAGCCTAATCCCATTTTAATCTCTTCAATATGTTCCTCATAGTCCGCTAGATATTTTGGCGTAAGCTCCGCGCTGATTATTTTATACTGAGGGAGGTCTGCGCGGTCTTTTACGATTGAAAAGTCAAAGGAGTGTCGTACACGATTTGATGAACGCCAGACCCCTTTCCAGTTCGGTAAGGTTTCGTAGGTATGCTTTGTGCCACCGTTAGCTTTTTCTTTGAGCGCCATGTACTCTTCCCACGACGTCTCATACTCCTGTTCTTGAGAAGTTGGTTTCTGGGTAGGTGTTTGCGCGAATGCCGACACCACCATTAGGGACGAAAGAATGCCAATGCTAGTTTTTAGATGCAACCGGGTTATTTTTTTCATAAAAGCTCTATAATTAATAATTTATTTTACTAAAGAATCTTTGCTTGAATGTTAGTCAGCAGGAAATGGCTTCATGGATCGCAGATATGCGACTATAGCATTTATGTCTTCTTCGGTTACCTTCTGGTAATTGGGAAAGGCCATAGCCCTGACCAGTGAGCGGCCATTACGACTAATTCCTTCTACCATGGCAAGCTTGATTTCCCCATCACTACATTCACCAAGGCCAAAAAGCTTGTGTGGAGTAATATTTAAGGAAACGGTGGTAAAGCCCAGACCGAAGATATTATCAAATACCCTACCACTTTCACCAATCAGGTCAAAATTATATTTCCCATCCTCCAAAGGGGTGTGGCAATCGAAGCAGTGGCCGAGGGTATAGGTTAAATATCTTCCGTAGGCGATAGGATCATCTTTTGATACTTCAGGAACCGTTACAACGGGAGGACCATAACTCGAGGGTAGAGTAATTTTAAATTCAGTTTTTGGTACCACATTTTTTACTGGCTCGACTGTGCGTAAATAAGAAACAATTGCTTTTACATCTCGGCCCGACATTAGCGCATACACAGAACTGGGCATTGGGGGCCCAATTGACGTGCCATCGGGGCGGATACCATCACGAATGCTGCGAGTAATCTCTTCATCAGTCCAGTCGCCGATCCCGGTTTCAATGTCCATGGTTATATTCGGCGCATAGGCTTTAAAATTCGGGCTTTCAATAACGAAACTACCTGCATAGGCCATCCCTTCCACTTCGATGGCGTTAGAATTTTTAGGGGTATGACAGTTCCCGCAAGCTGCGATACCTTTCATGAGGTAAGTGCCACGCTCCAGCCGCCGCGAATACCACGCTGTTTGCAGCTGTAGACAACACAAGATATATCATTGCTAAAAAACTTTTGCTCACTAGGTTCACTCGATTTTATTTGCAGACTAATTGTGCTAAGGAGAAGAAGCGTAAACATCCTTGCAATTAAAAACCAGAATTTGTTTATTTAGCGCCCACCACCCGCATACTCGACCCACGTCGGTGAGCGAAATTTCTGAGGCATGTCTATTAGCTACTATGTGTTTTATACTATTAATTAAATCGCCACTAGCTGGCAATTTTTTTGCCGCCAGATGCGTTAATATACGACAGTCTTTTCGAGTCGTGGTGGATCAGGTTTTTAACCAGAGTTTAGATGGGAATTTAATGAAGTTTCACACATATTCGTTACAGTCAGTACTTGTAATATTTCTTTTGTGCTTTAGCAGTAATACTTTTGCTCAAGTTACATTACAAACACCCAATGAAACAGTCACAGGCGAGGACATCTTTGTCGTATGTACTTTCTGTCACGGTGGCAGCGTACAGGGGAATGATCGAAGAGATGGCCCCGCACTGGCAGGTTTGGAGGCTTGGTATCTCGAATTGCAGATGCATAACTTTAAGAACGGTGTTCGCGGTTATCTGGCTGAAGATGTACCTGGTCAGGTTATGCATTTTTCCTCGCCGATGCTTAGAAACGATTTTACTATTAAAAGCGTTGCTGAATATATTGCGGCATTGGAGCCCGGTAAGCCGATGGCTCTGAATGCTGTGGGCCCTAGGCCATATTTTTGGGATTCGCCCTATGCAGGACTAGACTCGTCAATTTCGGGCAATGCTGAGGCAGGTAAAAACACTTATTCATCCGTCTGCACCATATGTCATGGTGAAGATGGGAAAGGGAATGAAGCACTAGGCGCTGCCAATCTAATCTATCTGTCTGAGCTTTATATGACCAGACAATTAATGTATTTCAGAGACGGCATACGTGGTGCCCATCCTGATGATGTAAGAGGGCAGCAAATGGCAGTGATGTCAAAGCTGCTGATCGACGATCAATCCATTGCCGACGTGGTGGCCTATATTTCTGGGTTATAGACCAAATTCAGATAGTAATTACACAAGAAGATTAATAGAAAATGAAACTACGACAAATACTTGCTGGCGGTTTGCTCATATTTTTTACGATTAGCGCAAATGCCCAGACTCCCGTTGAGGTAAAACTTATAGCGCCTATCGACGAGGATCGTGGCTGGTGTCTCGATTTGCGGGGTGGGCAAAATAATGGAGCACCGATCGGTGGCGTGCATGGACATACTTGTTACACCTATATTGGTAATGGCCCGACAAAGGATCAGGCTTTCGTGATGGAAAATATTAGGGAACAAAATGAATTCAGAATGGTTGAATTCGGTGATAAATGTATGACTCTATATGAACCAAATGAAGGTTCATTTGTTTCAATTGAAACCTGTGATGGCCGTGAAACACAAGTTATAGCGATGAACGAAACCGGGCAAATTATCCCTGAAATGACACCAGAGCTTTGCTTGACGGCAGGTTCTATTGTTTTACCTGGAGGCGGCGGCAATCCCATTCATATAATGCGAGATATCAGTTTCGAAGCATGTGATCGCACAGTTAACGAGCGCCAACTTTGGGAATTACGGGCAGAATGGACTGGCCCTGAAGAAACTACTGCTGAAAGGATTTATCCCATCAATCCTGTTAGGCGATCTGGGAACTAATACGCGAGTATTGTCGCATAGCACACTAAGTCTAACTGGTTTGCTAGGGTCTTTGGTTCGGCTTGCAAGGGCAACGCCAAAATCTACCTTTAATGCAGGCAGGTCTGCTGCGGCGGCATTGAGGCTGCAGGGCCCCCAGCTATAGATCGGAAGCTGACCTTTATTAGGGTTGTTCCAGAAAGCTCTTGAGATGTTCAGAGCGAGTGGGGTGGCGAAGTTTGCGCAAAGCTTTTGCTTCAATTTGGCGAATACGCTCACGCGTAACATCAAATTGTTTGCCCACTTCTTCCAGTGTGTGATCGGTATTCATGCCGATACCAAAACGCATGCGCAATACTTTTGCTTCCCTTGGTGTAAGTGAGTCTAGGATGTCGGTCGTGGCCCAGGTTAGCCCGCTGGTGGTTGCGGCTTCAAGCGGCATTTCAACATTCTTGTCCTGAATAAAATCGCCCAAGTGTGAGTCCTCGTCATCGCCAATCGGTGTTTCCATAGAGATTGGTTCTTTAGCGATTTTCAGTACCTTACGAATCTTGTCTTCTGGCATATCCATGCGCTCAGCCAGTTCTTCTGGCAAAGCTTCGCGGCCCTGTTCCTGAAGGATTTGGCGAGAGATACGGTTCAGCTTGTTGATTGTTTCAATCATATGCACTGGAATACGAATAGTCCGCGCTTGATCCGCAATCGAGCGGGTGATGGCTTGGCGGATCCACCAGGTAGCATAGGTAGAGAACTTGTAGCCACGGCGGTACTCAAACTTATCAACCGCTTTCATCAAGCCGATATTACCTTCCTGAATCAAATCCAAAAACTGTAGGCCACGATTGGTGTATTTTTTGGCGATAGAAATAACTAGTCGGAGGTTGGCTTCAACCATTTCCTTTTTAGCGCGACGGGCCTTGGCCTCACCAATCGACATGCGTCGGTTGATATCTTTTAGCTCCACAACTGGAATGCCCATCCCTTCTTCCAGGGCCAGCAATTTACGTTGAATCACCTTAAATTCTGGACGAAAATCTTCAAGCACCTGCTTGGCTTTATCATTATCTGCAGCTTTAACTAGCAACTCATATAACTGTGCATTGGTTTCCGATTCCTGAAATATTTTTATGAAATCGCGACGTGAAATGCGTGCATCGCGCACCGCCATATCCATAAGCGCTTTTTCGTGCGATCTAACTTCTTCAACCAGTTCGCGGATGTCATCCCATAAGCGGTCAACTATCTTCGGAGTAAATTTAATCTCCATGAGTTGGTCGATAATTTCATTCTGGATTTTTCGGGTAGCGGCGTGGCCGTAACCTTTTTTATCCAGCGATTTGAGATGCCGGTTGTGCAAGCGTTTGATCGTTTTGTACCGATCCATCGCTTCACCCATATCCGGACCTGTATCAATTTCTTCCTCTTCCTCTTCCTCTTCTTTTTCTTTCTTGTCGGCGGCGTTAGCAGCAGAAGGAGGGTTGGGGTCTATCTCGGCATTTGGGTCAATAAATGCAACTAATAAATCGGTTAGCCGCATCTCTTCTTTTTTGATCTTTTCAAATCGATCAAGAATATTTTGAATAGTTGATGGGCAGGCAGAGACCGCTTTGGTGCATTGACGAATTCCATCCTCGATTCGTTGTGCGAGGTTAATTTCATCTAGGCGGGTCAGCAGATCAACTGTACCCATTTCGCGCATATACATGCGCACAGGGTCAGTGGTTCTACCAAATTCACTCTCCACTGCAGATGTAAGAACGGCGTCTGTATCAACATCGTCGCTACTTTCTGAGGTGCCTTCCGCTTTTAGCAGTAGTGAATCTGCATCCGGTATCTTGTCGTAGACTTCGATACCCATATCATTGATCATATTTACAACGACCTCAATTTGGTCGGTGTCGTTCATCTCATCTGGGAGGTGATCGTTGATCTCAGCGTAAGTTAGGAAACCTTGTTCTTTACCCTTTAATATCAACCGCTTAAGTTGCGATTGCTTAGTCTTTTCGTCAATGACAGTCATATATCTTATTTTTGAGGCGCATTACCTTTATTATTCTACGGTAAGGTGGTTAGATAAGCACGAAATTTAGTTAGATTTAATTTTTTCGTTGCAGCAATACCTTGAGCTCTTCTTTTTCATCTTTACTTAGGTTTTCGTTTGACTGTTCAAGTAGTTGGTTGAGTCGAGCTTCACTGATTTGATGACTAAATTTAGTCAATAAAACATTGAAGGCATCCGTTGCTTCTTCGGTGTCATATATATGGTCCCAACTTGCCAAACTTTCAAGTCGGGAAAACTCTTTTCTATCTCGAAACCGTTCTAATAAAGCAGCGGTATTAGGGGCTGGAGACTGTTGTATGCTTTGGACGATATCGGCGAGCATGCTGAATCCAGGCAGTCCCGAATCTCGCAGTGATTCGAGGCCTTGTGCTTTGGCTCCAAATTCTGGATGCTGCAACAAATACCCGATTGCTTGTTGAATATCTGTTTTACCTTGCTGGGAGGTTCCTCGACTTATTTCTTTGCGCGACGCTGTACGTCCAGATTGCTGAGTGGTTGCAACCGAAATTTGTATGCCGATCATCTGTTCAATTTTTTGCTTAATAAGCTGGCGTAAAACGCCTTGCGGTAGTTTCTCTAATAAGGGTTTGGCAAGTTTGGCCAATCGGGCTGACCCATCCATGCGGCTCAGATCTGCCTGCGCAGCTAGTGAGTCGATCATGTATTCTGGAAGTGGTTTGGCTGTATTTATCAATATTGAGAATTCTTCTTTACCTAAAGTACGGACAAGCGAGTCCGGGTCTTCGCCGTCGGGAAGAAACATAAAACTAGCCTGTCGACCATCTTGCATTGAGGGCAAAGCGATTTCCAGTGCTCTCCAGGCAGCTTCTTTACCGGCGCGGTCACCGTCAAAACAAAATACGACTTCCGGAGCATGCCGAAAAATCCGATCCAAATGTGCCTTACTAGTGGCTGTGCCGAGGGTGGCAACCGAATAGTCGATACCATTTTGTGCCAGAGCTACAACATCCATATAGCCTTCTACTACGAGCGCGCGGCCTGTATCACGTATGGCATTGCGTGCCATATAGAGGCCGTAGAGTTCTGATCCCTTGTGAAACACTGGTGTTTCAGGTGAATTGAGATATTTGGGCTCACCTTGAGCTATTATACGGCCACCAAAACCAACTATACGGCCACGATAATCGTGTATAGGGAACATGATACGGTCACGAAATCGATCATACACTCGTCCTTTCTCATTTTTACTCAATAGCCCCGCGGTTAGCAAAGCGTCTTTCATCTTTTCGTTGTCTTCAAACTGCTGCATGAGGTTATCCCAGCCATCGGGCACGTACCCTAAATCAAAGCGTTTAGCGATTTCACCGCTCAAACCTCGGTTTTTCAAATACTCGATAGCAGTTTTAGCATCAGGGTGAGATTTCAACTGTTGCTGATAGTAGAGACTAGCCTTTTCCAACAATTCATACAGATCGGGACCATCTTGAGGAGTTGGTTTACTGGGAGAAAAGCTATCTATCGGTATGGTGAGGCCACATTTGTGGGCGAGTTGTTCCACTGCTTCTACAAAAGAGAGTTGATCGTACTCAATTAAAAAACCGATTGCGGTGCCGTGCACGCCGCAACCAAAACAGTGGTAGAACTGTTTGTCCTGACTTACTGTGAACGATGGGGTTTTTTCGCCGTGGAAGGGGCAACAAGCCTTGTAGTCTTTACCAGCTTTTTTAAGTGGTACGAAGCCATCAATCAGGTCGACAATATCTATCCTAGATACAAGGTCATCAATAAAAGATTGTGGAATACGTCCAGCCATATACTTATCTTACTAGAGCTTGGCCATAAGCAGGAAATGTGTGGCTAAACTGATTATTAGTTCGCGACAAGCTAATTAAAGGTTGATTTCTAATTTAGCTAACAAGCAGTGCCTTTATTTTCCCGCTGACAGCACCCATATCTGCTCGTCCGTCTGCTACAGCCTTAACCATACCCATAACCTTTCCCATGTCGCGCATTTCGGTGGCACCTGTTTTAGTGATTGCATCAGAAATAATGGCGTATAACTCCTCGTCAGAAAGTGGTTCAGGTAAATAATCTTGCAATACCTTAAGTCCTATTTGTTCTTTTTCTACTAAATCCATACGGTCACCGCCGGTAAACTGTTGGATCGAATCTCGAGCTTGTTTAACCATTTTTTGAAGAACCACCAGCACAGCGGTCTCATCGAGTTCTATTCTGTCATCAACTTCTTTGCGTTGAATGGCGGCGCGGATCATACGTATAGTTTCAAGGCGCAATTTATCCTTTGAACGCATAGCAGTTTTCATGTCGTCGAAAAGCTGTTTTTTTAATGACATTAGGTTTAGCCCGGTAGTGAGAGTGTAATAGTTGAGTTCCAAAATTTATATCGGATGGCCTTTTCTGACGGCTTCACGACAAACGGCCCGCTTTGGCGAGCCGTTTGAAGAACTTATTAGTGTTTGCTCGAATTAACATCTAGCGAACCAGGCGTTAATTAAGCAAGCAAGAAAGAAAGCCTTATTAGTACAGACGCTGTACGCGTACTCTTTGGCGGGACATTCGCTTGGCTTCGCGCTTCTTGGCCGCAGCAGCTTTGCGTTTGCGGACTGCCGTGGGCTTTTCATAGTGCTCACGTGAACGCATTTCGCTGAAGACACCGGCTCGTTCGCAGGCGCGACGAAAGCGACGTAAAATCACGTCAAAAGGCTCGTCTTGTCGAACTTTTACTTGTGGCATAACAAACCTAAAATTCGTTTAAATTCGACCACTGGCCGAAAAGGAGGCGAGATTCTAATGCGAAATCCGCCATTTGTATACTCCTATCAACTGTTTTCCTTAACTTGTTTTTAATCGCTTAGTTACGCAGAATGCGCCGCATGATAGTTTTAGGTATAGAAACTTCCTGCGATGACACCGGAATCGCACTATATTGTGCTAAAAATGGTTTGTTAGCACATACATTGTTCTCTCAGGTTGATACGCACCGATTATATGGCGGAGTGGTCCCAGAGCTGGCAGCTAGAGATCATACCCGTAAAGTAATCCCCCTGGTTGATGCCGTTTTAAGTCAGGCCGGCATTAAGGGTAGTGATGTTGGATTAGTTGCATATACACGTGGTCCGGGGTTGGCTGGTGCTTTATTAGCCGGTGCTGCAGTAGCGCGGAGCTTGGCATTTGGTTGGCGTGTGCCTGCGCTAGGAGTTCACCATATGGAGGGGCACTTGTTGGCAGCGCTTTTGGATGCGGACATTGATGAAGTTGAATTCCCGTTTGTTGCGTTACTGGTTTCTGGGGGGCATACGCAGCTGGTTGATGTAAGAGGGGTTGGGGACTACCGGATATTAGGTAAAACGCTGGACGATGCGGTTGGTGAAGCATTTGACAAAACAGCCAAAATGCTGGGTTTGGAGTATCCCGGGGGCCCGATTATTGAACGGCTAGCCAAGCAAGGGTCATCAACGCGTTATAAGTTTCCGCGTCCAATGACTGACCGCCCCGGATGCGATTTTAGCTTTAGCGGACTAAAGACGTTTGCTCTAAATACCGTGCTCAGATGGAAAGAATCGAACCTACTAGACGAACAAACTATTGCCGATGTGGCTTTTGCGTTTCAAAATGCAGCCGTTGAAACCTTAACTATTAAGTGTAAGCGCGCCTTGGAAAAGACCGGTTATCAGCGCTTGATTATTGCAGGTGGAGTAGGGGCAAATGAGACTCTTAGAAGTAGATTGGGTGAAATGGCAACTGATCGCGGCGCAAAGTTACTTTATCCGCGAATGGAGTTTTGTACTGATAACGGAGCGATGATTGCCTATGCAGGGTACTTGCGTGCGAGTGAGGCGACAGCGGCAAAGCAGGGTTTTGATATGCAGCCACGCTGGTCCATGGAAGAGCTAGCTCCACCAGTAACGGGGCAGGCAAGCTAACCGGTAAAACTGATTTTTCTCTCGGTTCCTGATTTTAGGCGCTCGATATTATCTCGATGTTTTAGCATTAGCAGAGCGACTAGCGCGAAACTTACTCCCACATAAAGCATCTCATCAAAGAAGAAGAACGACATCGGAATTGTTGTGGCGGCGGCGATCAATGCAGCAAGTGACGAATAGCGAGAAATTGCCGCTACCAAAAACCAAATAACGATAATTATCACTGCCATTATCGGCATAAGCGCGGTAAAAATACCTAGGCATGTTGCGACCCCTTTGCCGCCATCAAAACTAAAGTAAACAGGAAAAATATGTCCTAGTAACGCCGCTAGTGCGCAAAGGCCAATAATTCCATCGCTGGTACCATATGATTGTGTAAGCCACACGGGAATTGCGCCTTTCAACACATCACCAATTAACGTGAGTAGGGCGGCGAATTTATTACCAGAACGCAGTACGTTGGTTGCTCCAGCATTTCCACTTCCTACTTTGCGCGGGTCATTTAGCCGAAACAGTTTCGATACTATGATCGCCGAAGATATCGAGCCGATCAGGTAAGCGATTACCGGAAGAAAGTATTGGTAAACCATATAATGCAAAGTGTGCGGGCGAACAACTTACCGGTCAAGTTGTCTATTCGATATTACTTGGCTATAGGTAATTTGTGGCAGAATGGAGTGCAACAAGATACGCCGGTTAGAGATGAGAAAGAATATGTCGATCATGAGGTTATGGTGGCGAACGATCTGGCTTTGTTTGAAGCCAGCAAATAGTCCGTTGAACTTAATTTTAAAATTTTGAGTAGGGCAGTGTAAAAAACAATGGATCAAATCTGTATACAAGGTATTCAGCTTGCCTGCGTTATTGGTACGCACGAGTGGGAGCGCCGGCTAAAGCAAAAGTTAATCCTTGATTTAGTATTGGAGCAAGATTTATCAACGGCAGGACATGCAGATCAACTAGAAGATTCGATAGATTATGCGGCAGTGGTAGATGCAGTGAGGGGTTTGGCTGTGGAATCCAAATTCAAACTGATTGAAGCACTAGCCGAGGCAATAGCAGCTTTAATTTTGGCCGAATTTTCGGTGACCGCTGTTGGTGTTACCGTAAACAAAGGAGCTGCAGTACAGGGAGTTAAAAATATTTCAGTGGTGATCAGGCGTCACTCAGATTAGTCAAATCAAGCGATAATTAGATTAATTACCGAAATAAATTGAGTACTATTTTTAAGATGAATCTATTCCAGACTTGGGTCGGGCAGGTTTTTAGTTTATCCGGGCGGTTGTTTGCTGCATTATTCGCGTTCCGCATAATTAAGAGGAATTGCCGGTTCGGTACGCTTTAGTGGAAATTTTTCAGGCAATTATTTTGGCCCTGGTTCAAGGGTTTACTGAGTTTTTACCAGTTTCAAGCTCAGCACATTTAATTTTGGTGCCAGTCTTGCTGGGTTGGGAGGACCAAGGTTTGGCGTTTGACGTTGCCGTACACGTTGGCACGTTGGCAGCAGCGATTTTTTATTTACGTCGCGAAATATTCGTAATTGTACCCGCATGGTTGTATGGCTGGTCGGGATTGTGTTGGGATAAGCAAGGCGAGCTTGGTTGGTGGATTATTTTGGCAACAATACCTGTTGGTTTAATCGGACTGCTCAGCGGGACTTTTATAGAAAACAACCTTCGTTCGCCTCTAGTTATTGCAACTACCACGCTAGTTTTTGGTGTTGCATTAGCATGGGCCGACCGAGGGGCTGATAGTAAGCACCGAATTTTAGGTGATCTCGGTTGGAAAGACGCTGTCCTAATCGGGCTGGCTCAGGCATTTGCCTTAGTACCTGGTTCTTCTCGGTCTGGGATGACCATGATGGCAGCGCTATTATTAGGGATGACCCGTGTTGATGCGGCTCGATTTTCTTTTTTACTTAGTGTACCAGCAATTTTACTACCCGGAGTTTTGAAAGGTGCTGCATTGGTAGCCGCCGATACGAGTGTTGATTTGCTAGTTATCGCAACCGGGATGTTGGTTTCTGCGATAACCGCTTTTCTATGTATTAAGGCCTTTATGGCGTTTGTAACACGTGTGGGTTTTATCCCCTTTGTTTACTACCGAGTGATACTCGCGATTATGCTTTTCGGATTATTTATTTAGTCTATTCATCTTAATCTGCATCCACATTTGAAGTGATTAGCGTAATCAATGCCTTGGCCGCATTGGGCAAGGTCCTGCGGTTATGCAGCATTACTCCTAAATTTCTAGTCGGTTGCGGCAAGTCCAGCAAATGCAGGTCTTGTTCAAGCATGGTAAGTGGCAGGGCGCTCCAGCCAAGCCCTGCGCTGACCATCATCTTAAGACTTTCTAGGTTATCTGTAGGCGTTGCAAGTTTAGTTAATTGAAAATAAGGCTGTAGAGTTTTTTCGACTAACCGATAAGTAATAGTAGTGCTTGCTGGAAGTAGGGCGGGGTAAGCGGCGAGCTGGTTGATATCAGTCTCTTTACTATTCTTTATTAGCGGATGATCGGTCGAACAGACAAATCCAAGGGGGTTTCGCCATATTGGTGTCGAGTGAATTTCTTTATTCAACTTTTGAATACTTTGTTCAGCTAATGTCGCGATAGCGAAATCTAACTCTCCGCGTTGAATTTTTATCGATGCCTCTTCGGAACTCAGAAACTGTATATCCAGCTCTACACCGGCATGATCGGCCGAAAATTTTTTATAGAATCGGAGGTAGGCGATGCAGGCCAATATGATGTGAGACACCGATACGAAGATGACCAGCTATATTTCCATCGATATTGTTTATTTCTGTTCTCACTTCGTTGATGGAAAGCAAAATTTGTTGAGCACGGGGGAGTAGTCGTTGGCCTGCTTCGGTTAGCCTGACTTCGCGGCCAATGCGATCGAATAGCCTTCTACCCGATTCACTCTCAAGAGCTGCAATGCGTTTGCTTACAGCAGGCTAGGTTATGAGTAAAACACCTGCAGTGCTAGAAAAAGAGCTCTGTTCTACCAGTGTAATGAAGGTTTGCAAACTTTGATTATCCATTAGTCTGTTCTCGTTCTCAATAAATCCGTGATTTTGTATTCTGTTTTGGAATGTAATTTATAAAAATAATGAATTTGTATTATAGGCCAGCTAGCGACTAAACTCGTCACCTGACTTTCTACTGATTAATTTGAAATGGCTAAAACGCTTTACGACAAGTTATGGGACTCCCACCTCGTTAAACAGCGTGACGATGGTTCCGCCTTGATTTACATAGACCGGCATATTATTCACGAAGTGACTTCGCCGCAGGCGTTTGAAGGCTTGCGTATGGCTCGTCGGGAACCTTGGCGGCTGGATACAAATATTGCGACACCAGATCACAATGTGCCGACTACAGTTGCTGAACGAGCTAGTGGTGTTGCCGGTATAGAAGACATAGTCTCGCGCACACAGGTGACGACATTGGACGATAATTGCGAGGAATTTGGAATTATGGAGTACGCGATCAATGATAAGCGTCAAGGGATTGTTCACGTGATCGGGCCTGAATCGGGAGCTTGTTTGCCCGGAATGACTGTTGTATGTGGCGATTCGCACACCGCGACCAATGGAGCGGTTGGAGCATTGGCGCATGGTATTGGTACCTCTGAAGTAGAGCATGTGCTTGCCACCCAATGTCTTGTCAGTATGAAAATGAAGAACATGCTGGTTAAGGTCAATGGCGAATTAGGTGAGGGTGTAACATCGAAAGATGTGATTCTCGCTATTGTTGGTAAAATCGGTACCGCCGGTGGCAGTGGTTATGCGATTGAATTTGGTGGTCAAGTGATGCGAGACATGTCTATTGAGGGTAGGATGACTGTTTGTAACATGGCGATCGAAGCTGGTGCTCGCGCTGGTATAGTAGCGGTTGATCAGACCACAATCGATTATGTGCAAGGGAGAGACTTTACTCCAACCGGTAAGTTGTGGGATCAAGCGGTAGTATTCTGGCAAGGTTTGCACTCTGATGATGCTGCAAAATTTGATTTAGTAGTTGAACTTGATGGCAGTTCTATAGAGCCGCAGGTGAGTTGGGGCACTTCCCCCGAAATGGTCGTTCCGGTTAGCGGTCGAGTACCAGACCCTGCTGCGGTATCTGACCCAGTCAAGAAAGAAGGTATGGAGCGTGCTTTGGTTTACATGGGGCTCACCGCCGGACAGGCGATTTCAGATATTAAACTTGATAAAGTGTTTATTGGCTCATGTACGAATTCCCGCATTGAAGATATGCGCGCAGCTGCCCAAGTAGTAAAAGGTCAGAAAAAAGCTGACTCTATCTCGTTGGCAATGGTCGTTCCCGGTTCTGGCTTAGTAAAAGCGCAAGCCGAGGCGGAAGGTTTGGATAAGGTGTTCATCGATGCTGGTCTGGAATGGAGGGAACCAGGTTGCTCTATGTGTTTGGCAATGAATGCCGATAAGCTTGGTAACGGAGAGCACTGCGCATCTACGTCAAATAGAAACTTTGAAGGCAGGCAGGGTTACGGTGGCAGAACCCATTTGGTTAGTCCGGCAATGGCCGCGGCAGCAGCAATTGCTGGCCATTTTATAGATGTTCGAGAGTTTGTAGGAGATGCATCATGAAAAGTTTTACTACCCATTCGGGAATTGCTGCGCCGATGGATCGGGCGAATGTTGATACTGATCTAATTATTCCAAAGCAATTTTTAAAGTCGATTAAACGTACAGGCTTTGGCAAAAATCTGTTTGATGCGATGCGATACCTTGATGAAGGTCAACCGGATCAAAGTTGTGATGGTCGTCCATTAAATAAAGATTTTCCGCTAAATATGAAGCGTTATCATGGTGCCAGTGTTTTATTAACACGGGGAAATTTTGGCTGTGGATCAAGTCGCGAACATGCTCCCTGGGCTTTAGATGATTATGGCTTCCGATGTGTGATTGCTCCAAGTTTTGCCGATATTTTTTACAATAACTGTTTTAAAAATGGTCTTTTACCAATAGTTTTAGATTCAACTAAAGTTGATCAGCTGTTTAAAGAGATGTATGCAGCACCGGGCTATGAGTTAGCGATCGATCTAAATAGCTCTAGCGTTACAACGCCTAGCGGAGATACTTTTAACTTCGAAGTCGATGAGTTTCGACGGCATTGTTTGCTTGAGGGATTGGACGATATTGATTTGACCTTGCAGCACTCAAATGACATTCGAGATTTTGAACTGCGACACGCAGCGGCCGCTCCTTGGGTTTTTGACGCTATTCAGGGGAACTAAGAAATGAGCCATAAAATTTTATTGATTCCGGGTGATGGCATTGGCCCTGAGATCGTTAATGAAGCGCAGAAAGTACTGGATAGCGTAGCCAAATTAAATGGTGGTGCGATTGAGTATACGTACGGATTGTTGGGCGGTTGTTCAATCGATGCGACGGGCGTACCTTTACACGAGGAGACTTTGGCCAAGGCCCAAGATAGCGATGCGATTCTGCTAGGTGCTGTGGGTGGCCCGAAATGGGATAACCTCGAGCATAGTGCGAAACCAGAGCAGGGCTTGCTACAAATACGGTCGGCTTTAGAGTTGTTTTCGAATTTACGACCGGCAATTTTATTTCCGCAGTTAGCTGAGGCGTCCAGTTTAAAAAGTGAGGTGGTCTCCGGGCTAGATATCTTGATCGTTCGCGAACTAACCGGCGGCATTTATTTTGGTCAACCACGGGGTATTCATATTAATGATGCTGGTGAACGTGAAGGCTTTAATACTTATAGATATTGTGAGAGCGAGATCAAGCGAATCGGTCGTAGTGCGTTTGAGATGGCTCGAAAACGTGACAATCGTTTGTGTTCAGTTGATAAAGCGAATGTTCTTGAAGCAACGGTACTATGGCGTGAGGTTATGAGGTCACTAACTGCTGAATATCCTGATGTCGAGCTAACTCATATGTACGTTGATAACGCTGCAATGCAGTTGGTACGTGATCCAAAACAGTTTGACGTGTTAGTAACCGGTAATATGTTTGGCGATATTTTGTCGGATTGCGCGGCGATGCTAACCGGGTCAATAGGTATGCTTCCGTCGGCCTCGTTAGACAAGAATGGGCATGGAATGTACGAACCGGTGCATGGAACTGCGCCAGATATAGTAGGGCAGGGTATCGCAAATCCGTTGGCAACTATTCTTTCTGTAGCAATGATGTTGCGTTATTCGCTTAACGAACCTACTTGGGCAGACCAAATAGAGGTTGCCGTGTCCTCTGCGCTTGACCAAGGCCTGCGAACAGCGGATATATATTCTGCGGGTACGACTAAAGTATCAACTCCGAAGATGGGCGCTGCTGTAGTAAGCGCTTTGAGCCAGTAAATTGATCGATTGCCAAGCAAATGTTCAGCGCTAAATGAGCGAAAGTCTGGTAGAGTTTGATCAGCGCCATGTATGGCATCCGTATTCCAGCGCAAAACCAAAGTTTTCAAATCTGGTGGTGCAATCGGCCCATGGGGTGAAACTCAAGCTAGATGATGGTCGTGAATTAATTGATGGCATGGCATCCTGGTGGTCTGCTTTGCATGGCTACAACCATCCGCAATTAAATAAGGCCGTTAGCGATCAACTGGCCAATATGAGTCATGTGATGTTTGGCGGCTTAACGCATAAACCAGCAGTGACTTTGTGCGAAAGACTGCTCAAATTGGCTCCGGCAATGCAACACGTGTTTCTGGCAGATTCTGGTTCAGTTTCGGTCGAAGTTGCGTTAAAAATGGCGTTGCAGTTTCAGTATTCGACTGGGCGCCCGGAGAGGACCAAGGTGGCTTCGCTCAGAGGCGGGTATCACGGTGACACTTTGGGTGCGATGTCAGTGTGCGATCCTGATACTGGTATGCATCGGCTATTTGCAAATTATGTGCCCGAGCAATTGTTTATAGATCGTCCATTAATTAGATACGGTGATGCGTGGGATGATCAGGCACTTGATTCTATTCGTGCAATGTTCGAGGCGAACAAAAATGAGCTCGCCGCGATTATTCTGGAACCAATCGTTCAAGGTGCTGGAGGCATGTGGTTTTATGCAAAGCATTATGTACAGGGGATACGCGAGGTCTGCGACGAGTTCGATGTGCTATTGATAGCGGATGAAATAGCGACGGCATGTGGACGTACCGGTCACTGGTTGGCTTGTGATGACGCTGGCGTTACACCAGATATCCTATGCCTTGGAAAAGCCATGACAGGCGGCTATATGAGTTTGGCTGCGACCATGACTACCGCAAGTGTTGCAGAAGGAATTGCTAATAGTGAGTGCTCTGCATTGATGCATGGTCCTACGTTTATGGCTAATCCGCTTGCATGCGCGGTTGCTAATGCCAATCTTGAGCTATTGGAGCAGAATAATTGGCAAGCGCAAGTAGCAGCGATTAATTCTGTATTGCGGAAAGAGCTGGCGGAGGCAAAGAACTTTGCCGGGGTTACCGATGTACGGACACACGGAGCGATTGGCGTGATTGAAACTTCTCAAGCAGTCGATATGCAGACTGCCCAGAAAATATGCCTTGAAGACGGTGTATGGCTGCGGCCTTTTGGTCGATTGATTTATACCATGCCGCCGTATATTACTGAACCCTCTGATATTGTCAGGGTGACTAACGCCATGAAGCGAATGGCGCGATTGGCCACCTGATGTCGAGTTATTTTTTTTGAACTCTTTTCTTCAAGTTTTTCTTTTTTTGAGCTTTTAGCGCTATTTCCTAAGACTTTCGTGCCCAAACTGCGGCGACTTCTGGATAATCATAGATTTCTTCCGGTGCGTGGCAATACGACATAGTCATAACCTTGCCGTTCTTATTGTATTCAAAAGTAGTGAGCCCTAGAGCCTCAAAATCTGCTCGATTTGTATCGTCAACTTTTAAATAGAACTGATCATCAGCGACTAGCCCGAACATGATGCCATCGTAGTACAGACCGTGGCCGCCAAACATATGGCGTGTATTTGTTTGGCCTAATTCGGCAAATTCACTCATCCGGCATTATCTAATCTATATCACCCGACTCCAATTTGTGCCCCCAATCCTTTTTAGCTTCCAGGTAGCGCCGATTAGTCTCTGTGACGCCGGCAACGTGCTTGGTAGATTTAAATTGATCAAGTCCAGCCGCATTTAATGCTGCTACCTTTGTTGGATTATTAGTTAATAATTGAAACGGTTTATTTCCAAGAAAGTACATAATCAATGAGGCTGCATCACTAAAGTCTCGTGAATCTGCCGACAGACCAAGCGATTCATTAGCTTGATAGGTATTTTCACCTTCATCTTGTAGGAGATATGTTGCGGCTTTTGCCCAAAGCCCGATGCCGCGACCTTCGTGACCGGCCATATATACTATTATGCCGCCATCGGGGTGCGCAGATATTCTCTCAGCAGCATGTTCCAGTTGAGGGCCGCATTCGCAGCGCTCTGAACCAAATACATCTCCAGTTAAGCAATTCGAGTGCACACGTACCATCGGATTTGCCGATTCAAACGGCTTGCCAAATACTAGTACGCTATTGACTGCCATTGCGGTTGCCATAGAGGCGAAGCGGCCTGGGTCACCCTTATCTCTGAGATCATCGGCCAGTTGTAATACGCCGCTAAGCTCTTCGGCACGCACGGTGGCATGCCATTGCGCGGTTGTTTGCACGTCCCCCAGACGAATAGGCATAGGTATGGGGCCTAATATATTGATGTGGACACTATCGAACGGTATTTGATCGCTAATTCCTACGATTTGACCCGCGTTATCAATACGGATGAGCTTGCCTTGCTCGACAAGCCGTGTACGTATATTTGAGTCAAGGTAGGTAAACATATGTTTAGCGGTAAATGGTTAAATCTAACTCATGCCGTTGAGAAAACTATAGACCAGATCAGGGTACACTAGACCTAAACAAAAATATCGTGAGAGCCGTGATGTGCCGGTTATAGGTTAAGCCAAATTTGTTCCCAACAAGTTTATAGCTGAATATATGCTGGGTAAATAAAAGAGGCCGACGCATATTGTGCCGGCCTTCTATAGAATTTACTTGTAATTGCCTAAATTTAACCCAGAGCATCTACCACGGCTTGATGTTCGGCTCGAAGTAATTCCGGGATTCGCGAACCATAAGAATCAAAGTACTCGCCGACTTGCGACACTTCTTGTCTCCAGCCTTCTGTATCTATGGCTAATAGCTCATTCATGGTGTCACTATCCACGTCAATTCCGTTGGTATCAATATCCTGGGCGTGCGGCAGGTAGCCAATTGGCGTTTCGACTGCTTCTGCACGACCTTCTACGCGATCTATCATCCATAAAAGTACCCGCATATTCTCGCCAAAACCAGGCCATAGAAAATTGTCATCGTCATCTTGCCGGAACCAGTTGACGTGAAATATTTTAGGCATATTCTCCGGACCTTCACCAACTTTAAGCCAATGTGCCCAGTAGTCAGCGAAGTTATAACCACAAAATGGTTTCATAGCCATTGGGTCACGTCGCACAATACCTACCTGTCCGGTTGCTGCGGCAGTAGTTTCAGAGGCAACTCCGGCACCAACAAATACACCGTGTGCCCATGATTTGGCTTCGTATACCAGTGGAGCCAATTTACGACGTCGGCCACCAAATACAATCGCAGAAATAGGTACACCTTCAGGTGCGTCTGCTAGTGATGAATAGCTCGGGTTCTTATCAGCGGCAACGGTAAAACGTGAATTTGGATGAGCAGCTGGGCCACTATCTGCAGTAATTTTGTTACCTAGCCAGTCAATAACTGGTTCGCCAACTCTCTTGTCTTCCCACCATGGCTGATTGTCTTTTGTCAGAGCTACATTGGTGAATATCGTGTCGCTTTTTATCGTATCGAAGGCGTTTTTATTACTCTTGGCATTAGTGCCCGGAACAACACCGAATAATCCAGCTTCGGGGTTGATAGCACGTAACTGGCCGGCTTCATCTCTATGTAGCCAAGCAATATCATCCCCAAGAGTCCATACTTTCCATCCTGGGTACTGCTCTGGCGGAATTAGCATAGCTAAATTGGTTTTGCCACAGGCGGAAGGAAACGCAGCCGCTATATAGTGTGTGTCGCCTTGTGGACTTTCAAGCCCAACAATAAGCATATGTTCTGCCAGCCAACCTTCGGTACGTGCCTGATAGCTCGCAATACGCAATGCGTGGCATTTTTTACCGAGCAGCGCATTACCACCATAACCTGAACCATAGCTCATGATGCTTAATTCTTCCGGAAAATGCATGATAAAGCGGCGCTCGGGGTCAAGCTCACCAGTTGAATGTAGGCCGCGAATAAATGTGCCTTCAGCTTCAATTCGTTTTAAAGCATCTGATCCCATGCGGGTCATTAGCTTCATATTTGCTACCACATAAGCGCTATCGGTAATTTCGACACCGAGTCGGGAATAAGATGAGTCGATTGGACCCATGCAGTAAGGGACGACGTATAGAGTGCGGCCTTTCATACAGCCATCAAATAAGGCGTTCATTTTTACCTTGGCTTCACTCGGTGCCATCCAATTATTATTTGGCCCAGCGTCTTCTTCATTACAGGGGCAAACGAATGTAAGATTCTCTACACGTGCCACATCGCTTGGATCTGATCGGTGTAAATAGCAGTTTGGATAAGCTTCTTGATTGAGTTCTAGCAAGGTACCGTCGACTTGCATTTGGTCGATTAGCGACTGGTATTCTTCATCGCTGCCGGTACACCATACTATGTTATCTGGTGAGGTTTGTTCGGCAACCGAGTTAACCCATTGTGCCAGTTCAGTGTTGGTGGTACTCATGCTTGGTGTCGCTCCGCTTTTGTCATCCCGATATATAGGGTACGCTAAAAAACCGTATTATAGCCATCCTTCGCGAGATGTCACCCGCTGAAGAGGTCTTGGTTAAATTAAGAGCTCTTTGGGCTCGACACTTTCGTCGGCAAGTTTTGTGGTGTCGATTGTTTTTAATCCGGCCAGTGCCTGTTTGGCAATCATAAATTCTTTGACGCGGTTAACGCAATCAGCGGCAATTAATTGACCTTCCTTTAAATACCAAGCAACAAAGCTACGTGAGCCGTGAATATCGCCACGTATGATCACTTGGTCATAACCTTGATTGAGTCCAGCAATTTGCAGCTTGAGATCGAATTGGTCTGACCAAAACCATGGTAATGTAGAATATACTTTCTTGTTGCCACACATGCTGACCGCGGCAGACTTAGCTTGCTCGCTGGCATTAGGCACTGATTCAAGTCGAATGTTTCGGCCAAGTAACTGGTTCGGGTGATTGGTGCAGTCCCCTGCAGCGACGATATTTGGGTCATCGGTTTCTGCGAATTCGTTGACTAGTATTCCGTTATCTATTTTCAGCCCGGCATCGCCCGCCAACTCGGTGTTGGGAATAATCCCTATTCCGACAATCACTAAATCAGTGTCAACCTGCGCGCCGGTATTGCAAACTACGGCTTCAGCTCGTTCCGCCCCAATTATTTTAGATGCAATGACTCCGGTTTTTATAACTACGCCTTCTTCATTGTGCACGCGTGTATAGAATGCCCCTACTTCAGGCGCGGTAACTCTTTTTAGCACTCTGTCCATAGTTTCAAGCACCGTCACTTGCATTCCGGTTTTACGTAGCAAAGCGGCTGTTTCCAGTCCGATGTAACCGCCACCAATGATGACGGCCATACTCTCTTTTTTAATGTCAGCTTTAATTGCGTTGCCATCTGCAATATTGCGTAAATAATGCACACCTTTTAGTTCTGTACCGTTGATTGGGAGTTTGCGCACGCGAGAACCGGTACAAAGCGCAAGTTTGTCGTAGGCCAGCGATTCGCCTGTCGACAGGGTAACTAGCTGTGCGCTACGGTCGATCTTGTCGACACGGGTATCAAGCATAAATTCGATATTGGCTTTTTCGTAGAATGCCGCAGCGCGAATCAATAATGATTCGGGATCTTTTTCACCGGCCAAATAGGCCTTAGATAGCGGTGGTCGATGGTATGGTAGGAAGCTCTCGTCACTTATTATTAGGATTCGTCCTTGCCAACCCTCTTGCCTCAGGCTAGGTGCCAATTGTGCGGCCGAATGACTGCCGCCGACAATGATTGCGGTGCTGTTGGGTTCCATGATCTTAGAAATAGTGCATGTAAATGGCCAGTGAACCTATCAGTTAAAGCTTGAATCAGCAATAGCAAGGCATCCCATCTGATTTGCAGTTACTGTTTGTCGACTTTCACTATATATTCGATGTAATAGTTGGCACTAACTATAGCTAGTGCTTACTTAAATTAGTTAGTTTGTAAGCAAATTCCATGGCTTGAGGAGTTTATTGTGTTTGCATGTAAAGAGAGGATCAGGTGATGTATAGAAAAATTAATGTTGGGATAAAAAAGTTTGGATTAACGTTCTTAGCAGCGATCATTTTGTCTTGCCTAGGTTTGCTGGCCACCGGCAACGGGTATATTTTTACCGCAATTTCGCGCACCTATCTCGACGGTTACGATACTGCAAATATTAATGATCATCAGGTGTTTGAAAATCGAGTAATCGAAGCATCACAGGTCCAGCCTTGGCCAATTCACGAGAACTACATAGCAGATGATTTGCCGGGTCAACTATTTGAGTATTTAGATAAATATCAAGCCGCAGCATTTTTGGTCATTCATCAAGGTCAAATACTGCGGGAGCAGTACTTCCTTGATTACAACGAATCTAGCAATACTAATTCTTTTTCGATGGCTAAAACCGTTTTGACTTTGTTGTTGGGTATTGCCATAGACGACGGACTGATTAACGGGTTAGATCAGAGAATAATAGATTTTCTTCCCGAATTTGCGGACGATGAGTACGGTAGTTTAGCCACGGTTGGCAGCTTAGCGTCGATGACCTCTGGCTATGATTGGGAGGAGGAGAATTACTACAGCCCGTTTAGCCCCACCGTAGAATTGCTATACGGAGATGATGTCAGAGAATTTGTTTTGGGCGGGCACTTCAGTAGGTTACCCGGATCGAAATATTACTATTCAAGCGCAGGGACACAATTATTGGCGGTATTGTTAACCCGAGCGATCAAACAGCATAATCCCGAGGCTACCCTAAGCAGTTATCTTAGTGAACAGCTTTGGCTACCTCTTGGTATGAATAGCGACGGGCTTTGGCATCTTGACGATAGCGGGATGGAGCTCGCGTTTTGCTGTTTAAACACTAACGCGCGTAACTACGCCAAGCTTGGCCAGTTGATGTTGCAAGACGGACAGTGGTTGGGAGAGCAACTGGTGCCATCGGAGCATATTAACTTGATGCGTACGCCGCAATTGGTTAGCTATTATGGGTATTCAAATTGGATAAATGAAGATAACAACCCACCGTTTTATTCGTTTAACGGACACCTTGGACAGTACATTGTTGTTGTTCCCGAGAACGAACTTATTATTGTACGTCTGGGCGAAATTCGACAACCTGGACGGCGTGCGATGCGCACCGAGCTACCCTATTATATTGAGCAAGTATTACCTTTACTGGGCGAAGCACAGCGCCCGAGGTAAGCGTCATAGCGTTACAAATCATTTCGATGCCACGATTAAATCTCAAAACAAGCTCTTCTTCCGAATCAAAAAGCAAGGTATAACAATGTTTGCTTTGATAATAACAATTGTTCGAAGCAGATAAGGATGGTTGCTATCTCTTGCTCGATGATTAGGTATCGATAGTTCGGGCGTTATTGATTTCCGGGCTGCGCTGTGTTTTATATAACTGACACTTTTCGAGGAAAACAAATGCAAGAAACAAAATCACAACTATCTGGAAATCTTCGTAGCGTCGTATCTGGGATTCTGGGTTTTTGCTGCGCACACACCGTGTTTGCCGCTGATGAATTGCCGGTAGCTCATCAAGAGCTTGTTAGCGCATTTATTCAGAGCTACAGAACGTCCGCGCCGATCGCGCCCATTCTGGAAGGAAGTTTGACAGAGCAAGAGGCTTACCAAATCGCCGATGGCTATGTTAAGGCGTTGATAGTTACTGAAGGACCAATAGGCGGCTACAAAGTTGGCACCTTTGAAGCGGGTACATATGATGATGGCCCAGTTGATGGTTGGTCTGGGCCGATAACAGCAGTAATGTTCTCCAGTGGCCTACATGCAAGCGGTCACCACGTATCGATTAACTGCTGCAATTTTAGTTTTGTAGAATCCGATTTTGCGGCGGAAGTTGGAAGCAGCGCGATCAATGAAGCTGAAACGGATCTCGAGATTCTTGCGGCTTTAAAGGGATTTCGCCCATTTATCGAAATGCCAGACATATTGACCACAGTAAGTGGTGGTTCGAAATTCTCCGGAGTCGCAACTAATTATAATTCTCGAAGAGGAATCTTGGGTGATGTGATTTCGGTGCCGGCAACTCAGGTCGGACTGGATCGCCTTAACTCATTCAATTACAACATGACCAATGAACATGGTGTTGTTTTGGGTGAGGGCGATATTAAGGATGCTTACGAGCCGATCTACCGCGTGCGTGCGCTTAGAGATCGGCTTTTGGAGCGGGGCCGTCACCTGAAAACAGGTGATATATTATCATTGGGAGATATGGGCACTATCCGTCCCTTAAAACCGGGTGGCATTATGCTCGAACTACCACGTTTTGAGGGAAACATCGGAACCGTTACTTATTATGGCCTTGATGCGAATGGTCCTGCTAGCGTTAGCGTACATATAGATCAGTAAGATATTCTGCGGCGATTTATATTGCAATCTAGAGGCGAATTTATGAATAAACAATGTGTTGAAATATTAATAGAGAGGCTGGGGCCTTCTATTTTACTCGGTATTTTGTCGGTGCTATGGTGTGTGCCGCTTTGGGCGCAGTCGCAAGCGGCTTATGCGCCAATGGATCCGATTCCTGACGTTATCGAAGAGCTTCCCGACCCCTGTGATAACCCAACCATCGGAACCTGGGGGCCGGACGATGAACGGGGTAATTTAAACTACCTGACGGCGGATAGAGTCCGTGAGAATCTCGGGTTAATTCGTCAGGGTAGAGTCTATAATCTTGCGCACCTTCTAGAGCCAGGCCAGATGGGATTTTCGGCATTTCTCGATTTTAAGGCTAACCTGGGTCAGTGGCCGGGTGTCGGAGCTAGTAATACCATTACGAATAATGAGGAGACCTTGGGTAACAGCACTTTCAACCCAAATCGGTCCGGGGTTATGCAGTTCGAGATCGGGACTCAGCTCGACGGTTTTAATCACTTCACTCAGAGTGGCGTCACTTACAACTGCTTCGATACGCGTGATCCGGAAAACCATCTTCATGCAGAAGGTGATCCCGGCCAGTTGCCGAAGGGGAATCCAGGCGATGATTACGTTTTTCGCGGGCATAGTAAAATGGGAATCGAGAATGTAGGAACCATCATTGCTCGCGGCGTGTTGATTGATGTCGCTGGACTGCTTCGGGAAGGTGAAATTAAAGCCGGCCGTGACCCAGAGGAGTTCCCACAGCCAGCATATGAATTTACTCCGGAAGAGCTGGAGCGCGCTTTGCTTCGGCAAGGCCTAACGATCGATGATATTAGGCCCGGCGATGCGTTGCTGATCCGTACCGGTTGGGCTGGGCGATTTTGGACATCTAACCCTGCTGCCCCCCGAAATGAGCGTCTGAAGTATCTCAATAATGGACAGGACGAAAAATTTCTTCCTGGTGGTCCAGGGTTAGGCGCGCGAGCAGTTCAGTGGACCCTGAATCGAAAGCCAGTCCTCGTTGCAGCCGATGTTAAAAGTATTGAGGTAGCTAACCCATTTAAGGAACCAGACCCGTTCCACCGACCGGGCCATATCAGCTGGTTAAATAGTGGCATTTATATGTTGGAGGACGTCGATTTGGAGGAGTGGGCCGTAGACTGTGAGCAGATGCTGGCAGGGGGTAGTAAGGACGCGGTATCACCAGATGAGTCGTGTTACGTGATGACTTTGATCATTCAGACTATTCCGATTCGAGGTTCAGGTGGTTCCACCGTCGCGCCTATAGCAGTTCGCTAAATAGTAAATGACCGCTAATTGCAGTATGCGGTCATTCACTTAATCACTTGGGTTTAGCAGTTTTTGCTAAATAGGAGTATTGTAAAAAACTTAAGAGTTATTCAAAACCGTTGCACTATATTCGTACTATAAAGTCTTCTTGGGGCCAGCGAACTTTTTTCATTTTGATGAAGATGTCATCTTCATCGCGAAATCCAAGATTTGCGATTACTACAGCAGTTAAATTTCTCTCGTTCAGGTTCAATATTCGTCGTATTTTTCGTTTGTAAAACCTTCCATTGGAGAAGCATCTACTCCTATAACTGCGTAAGTCGTTAACATATTACCCAACGCAAGATAGGCCTCCGTATATGCCATATCTAGATTTTGATAAATCGCAAAAACTAATAGTTGTGAGGTATTAACGACCTTAGCTTTATTGGTAAATGAATGCTCCCCAAGTAGAACTCGAGTGTCGTGGTGTTCAACGACAATAAGCTTATATGGTTGCAACCCCGCTCCTGACGGCGACAACCTTACCGATTCGAGGACAGTATTCAGCTGCACATACGATAATTTTTCATCGGTGAATTTTTAACTGCATAACGCCAGTTTAATTGTTTAATAATACGAATTCTTACTCCCTTAAGTTATAAAGCTTCTAAATATATTCTGATAACAGTTACGTGCCGTTAAAACGCGGACTAATTAGAGAATCTGCCACCACACTAAACCAAGATTTACTGACCGTAAACTCGGACCCGTACTCTGCATAGGCAGAAGCTGCCATATCCAGCTGTTATTCATAAATGTAGTATAGAAATTACCTTCCTTAAGAGTTGGGCTTTCAGGTTATTGTGAGGCATGTGTTTCATTGATCCAAGCATGATGTTTAAAGTCTGTTAGCAATGGAAACGACAAATATTGAAAACCTCTAATGGCCGGTTGTTATTAACCAAAAACAATCTTTGATAAGTATATGACCGAACGTCCCTATTGCGTATATGGCGACGTATGATCCAAATCATCTAACCCGTCTGGTTGAATAGTCGCTTATTGCATAAAGCGATCATCCACTTTGGCAAGGGTCGAGGATAGAACACCCTCGTCCTTTACTATAAGTATGGCTGGGCGATAAGTAGACAGTAGGCGTAACGATGTACTACACTTTGATCATGCGCAACATGCCTTCAATTATCATTCTGATTGCCTGCTTTTGCTTGTTGAGTTTCCAAATGAGTGGGCTTCATACCCATTTCAATGAGCATGGGTATGATGGGACACCTAAAGGCAACTATATCGACAACTATAGCCACCATGTTGATGCGGTGGAGCATGTCGGTAATGACAACCTAGAAGGCCAAAATCATCTCAGCGACCACGACTATACTGGTGATAAAGACGTATTTGTCTTTGATCTTGCCCTCGGCGCGTCGAAAATTTTGGATTTTTTCATCTTGGTCGGGTTCAGTCTGTTCATTGCTACAAAATCGATCTATAAATATTTACCAATTTATCAACATTCCCATTCTGACCGTCACCGCGAACATCGGTGGCCTCAACTTCGAGCCCCCCCTCCTTTCTCACGCCTCTTGAGTCATTAGACTCACTCAAGCACCAGTTTCTGGTGCGAATTTCAGCTCGTGTATTGCTATCACAAAGTAGCAGTATTGTTATGAGGTCGTTTTATGTCCTATCGAATTATGCACAGCTTAGGTGTATGTCTATTTTTATCAATTATATGTTTATCCGTCCATGCGCAAAACGGATCGCTAGAAAATCGCGTTGCATTAGATTTATCAGAAGCACTTGCTAGAACTATTGCCAATAACCCGGATTTGACCGCTTCTGGTTATCAAATAGAAGCAGCTGAGGGTATGCTGCAGCAAGCCGGTTTCGCGCCTAATCCAGAACTAGGTGTAGTTGTAGAGGATGTTTTTGGAAGCGGTAAGTTTCGCGGTGCAGACAACGCGCAAACAACTGTGACGCTTAACTGGGTGTTGGAACGTGGCAAGCGCCAACGTCGTGTAGATGCGGCACGTGCCAATGTATCTCTCCGCACGATTGAAGCTGAGATCATGCGGCTTGATGTTGCCGCTCAAACCGCACGCCAATTTATCATCTGTTTAGCCTACCAGGCACGACTATTAAAAGCGGCGGAAGCAGTAAGCTTGGCGCAAAAAACGGTAGAGGCTGTTCGAATGAGAGTTGCTGCCAGTCGCGCTCTGGAAGCTGATCTTGCGCGCTCGGAGGCTGATTTAGCACGTGCAGAATTAATGCTGGAAGATTACCAACATGAGTTGTCCGCCGCCTATCACAAACTTTCCGCACAATGGGGACAGACACAGCTAGACTTTAATTCAGTCGCAGGTGACCTTAATCAATTACCTGTGGCAGAGCCATTCGAGAAACTACTGGCAAGTGCAGAAACTAATCCTGAGTTGATTCGATTTGTGTCCCAGCAAAGGCTCGATGAGTCCAAACTTCTCTTAGCCCAAGAAAGTGCAAAACCGAGCTGGGAGGTCTATACGGGCCTTCGCCGGATCGGGGTATCGGAAGATATGGCTTTTGTCGGGGGAATCAAAATCCCATTAACAATACGGAATCAAAATCAGGGGAAAATTTTAGAAACTCGTGCCAACATTGCTCAAACTGAGGCGGAAACAACCGCAGCAAGCATTCGAATTCAAACTTCGCTGTATGTTCTTTATCAGGAATTACTGCATGACTTACATATCGCCGAACGATTGGTCCAGGATGTAATTCCGCTTATCCAACGTGCACTCGCCGATACCCAAAGAGCCTACGAGCTTGGTCGCTACCGTTATACCGAGCTCAGCGATGTGCAAGCAGAACTACTAGAAGCTAATAACGACCTGCTCGAAGTAAGCGTCGATGCCCACCGACTTATTATAGAAATTGAACGTCTGACTGGTGTGCGTTTTACGTCACCAGCCCAATCACAGTGAGTATAACAATGATTACGTCTAAATATTTTATCTGGATACTATTACTTACAGGCACACTAATCGGGTGCGAAAGTAGTAATCAACAAAACACAACTTCGAGCAAGACTGGCGAAGCGCTGGAGGATGATATTTTTGAGAGAGGCCCTTACAATGGGCGACTGCTATCAGATGGCAACTTTGAGCTCGAGCTCTCGATATATGAAACTGGCGTGCCACCCGAGTTTCGTGCTTGGGTAACAAACGCAGGCGAGCCGATTGATTTAGGCCGCGTTGATCTTCGGGTGATATTAACCCGATTGGGAAATCAGGTGGAGGAAATTAGTTTTCACCCACAAGGTGAGTTTCTGCGCGGAACTACTACCGTGTACGAACCCCACTCTTTTATAGTTTCGGTCGAAGTATCTTTCGACGACAAAAATTATAGCTGGGAATATGAAAGCCTTGAAGGAAGAACGAAAATTGATCCACAGATGGCAGAAGCCTTTGGTATCACAACAATTGTAGCAGGGCCTGCTGTAATCGAAGAAACGGTCACTGTTTATGGATATATCGTGCCAAATACAGCGCTGGTGCGGGAAGTTAGTGCGCGTTTTGATGGGGAAATTCATGCAGTCAATGTATCGCTTGGAGAAGTACTACAAAAAGGAGATATTTTGGCGACAGTTGAAAGCAATGAGAGTCTCCAACTATACACAATAAATGCACCGATCTCCGGAGTCGTTACAGAATTAGCTGCACGTGAAGATGAGCAAACTGTTGGGCGGCGCTTATTTACTATAATTGATACCTCGTCAGTATGGGCTAATCTCTCTATCTTCCCTAGCGATCGATCACGGATACATGTTGGGGCAAAGGTAACTATAACGCCTGCTGCAGGCGGGCATTCTATTGAAGGCTCCATTTCTCATGTCAATGTACTCGCGGGTGCGAATCAGGTAGTTACAGCTAGAACGACCTTAGATAATGGGGATGGCTTACTGGTGCCGGGTACATATATTACTGCAGAAATTACGTCAGCAGAGAACAACGTACCGCTAGCAGTTAAACGAAGTGGATTGCAAAGTTTTCGGGACTTCACAGTTGTTTTCGCGCAAGTAGGCGATGAGTACGAAGTGAGAATGCTTGAACTCGGGCGGCTAGGTGGCGAATGGGTTGAGGTGCTCGGTGGCCTTGATCCTGGCACGGTATACGTGACAGAAAACAGTTATGTAATTAAAGCAGATATCGAAAAGTCGGGCGCATCGCACGATCACTAATACGAGGAATACAATGCTCGATCAGATTCTAAAATTATCGATTTCCCGCCAAGGGATTGTGATCACTCTTGTATTGCTGTTAGCAGGCTTAGGTATTTGGAATTTTTCCAAGCTACCTATCGATGCAGTTCCGGATATCACTAACATTCAGGTGGTAATTAATACACCATCGCCGGGCTACACACCGCTTGAAGTAGAGCAACGAGTAAGCCTTCCCCTCGAAAATGCGATGGCCGGCCTACCACGCCTCGAACACACACGCTCGATATCGCGCTACGGACAGTCCCAAATCACGATAGTTTTTGAAGAGGGCACAGACATCTATTTTGCCCGCCAGTTAGTTACTGAAAGACTGACTGCCGCGAAAGCGGCATTACCTGTAAGTCTTGAACCTACCTTAGGCCCAATAGCAACCGGTCTGGGTGAAATTTTCATGTTCACAGTAGATGCTGAACCTGGTGCGTTCAACGCAGACGGCTCTGCCATTTCCCCGACCGATTTACGTTCAACCCATGATTGGATTATCCGCCCGCAACTATTGCGCGTTCCAGGCGTCGTAGAGGTGAATCCAGTCGGTGGGTTCAAAAAAGAAATTCTAATAGCGATAGATCCAGCAAAACTAATGTCGTTCGGTTTGTCTTTTAAGGATGTTTTTAATTCACTACAGGCAAACAACAGCAATCGCGGTGCGGGGTTTATCGAATACAACGGCGCACAGTGGTTAATGCGTGTGCCCGGACAGGCAACAGATTTCCAAGATTTGAGAGAAGTAGTAGTCCGCGTGAGAGACGGAGTTCCAATACGAATCTCTGATATTGCGAGTGTCGGGCTGGGGCAGGAGTTACGTGGTGGTGCATCAACCAAAAATGGACGCGAAGTGGTTATGAGCACTGTGTTCATGTTGATAGGCGAGAATAGTCGCGTAGTAGCAAATGCAGTCGCAGAAAAACTTGAGGAGATTAAGCCAAGCTTGCCTCCGGGTGTTATAGCGACCGCTGTTTACGACCGAACCAAACTCGTAGATAACACATTAGCCACGGTCCAAAAAAATCTTATTGAAGGCGCGTTACTGGTCATTGCTGTCCTATTTCTTTTGCTAGGCAACGTGCGAGCCGCCTTGCTAACAGCCGCTGTTATTCCGCTTGCTATGCTTATGACAATCACCGGGATGGTACAAAGCGGTGTTAGCGCAAACCTAATGAGTCTCGGCGCACTTGATTTCGGTTTAATCGTGGATGGGGCGGTAATTATTATCGAAAATTGCCTGCGGAGACTTAGTGAATCCAGTAAAAATGGACAGCAAGCCTTAGACGAGCGGCTAACCGTCGTTCTAGATGCTACGCGCGAAGTAATCCGCCCTGCACTATTTGGTGTTTTTATTATCACGGCTGTATACGTTCCAATCTTCGCGCTAACGGGTGTGGAAGGTAAGATGTTTCATCCTATGGCCACGACCGTCGTTATAGCGTTAGTCAGTGCGATGATACTGTCAGTAACCTTTGTACCGGCTGGTGTGGCGCTCTTATTCAGAAAGCCTGTGTACGAAAAACGTCATCGATTTCTTGATGGCGCCCGTAAACTATACCGACCTATCCTCATTGCTGTTTTGCGCTTTCGATGGCTAACAGTTTCGATTACCTTGATGCTGGTTATCATCACGAGTTTATTGGCGACTCGCTTAGGAAGTGAGTTTATACCCAACCTCGATGAGGGCGATATCGCTATGCATGCACTGCGTATCCCAGGCACTTCCCTTGAGCAAGCCATAGATATGCAAAGGCAACTCGAAATTAAAATAAATGAAATGCCGGAAGTAGAACGAGTGTTTACTAAGATTGGTAGTGCAGAGGTCGCAACGGACCCTGTGCCACCAAGCGTTGCTGATAACTTTATTATTCTCAAACCGCGTAAGGAGTGGCCAGACCCAACCAAACGAAAGAACGCAGTGGTGGCTGACTTAGAAGCGATTGTGACGCTTATTCCTGGCAATCGTTACGAATTTCTACAGCCAATTCAGATGCGTTTTAATGAACTGATTGCTGGTGTACGCGCCGAACTAGCGGTGAAAATATTCGGTGATGATTTCGATGAACTCATTCGCCTCGGTAACGAGGTAGAGCAAGCCATTGCTAGTATTTCAGGCACAGCAGACCTTGCAGTAGAGCAATCGACCGGACTGCCCATAATGACGGTAGAACCTAAACGGGACATGTTAGCCCAATTCGGTATCACAATCGCCGATTTACAGGATGTAGTTGCTACTGCGATTAGCGGAGTTGTTGCCGGACAACTCTATGAGGGCGACCGCCGTGCCGATATAGTAATAAGGTTGCCGGAACAACTACGTTCCGACCCGGATCAACTGGCGGCTCTTCCAGTGCCTATTAGTGACGGCGGCTACGTTCCATTACGCGAGGTCGCCGATCTTAATTTGGTGATCGGATATAATCAAATACCACGCGAAAATGGTAAAAGACGCGTTGTCGTTACTTCCAATGTGCGTGGTCGAGATCTCGGATCGTTTGTAAGTGATGTAAGGCAAGCAGTTGAGCAACAAGTCGATATTCCTGCCGGCTACTGGGTCGAATATGGCGGTACATTTGAGCAGTTGCAATCAGCCGCCAAACGTCTTTTAGTGGTTGTTCCACTCACTCTGCTGGTGATTGTGATTCTGCTTATTGTCGCTTTGGGTTCTATACGAGATGCAATAGTGATTTTATCTGGGGTACCGTTGGCGTTAACCGGTGGTATCACAGCATTACTTTTGCGGGGTATTCCATTTTCTATATCAGCTGCAGTAGGTTTTATAGCGTTGTCTGGCATCGCGGTGCTAAATGGTCTTGTTATGGTTACATTTATCCGCAATCTGCGCGCTGTCGGAAGATCGCTTGATGATGCGATCGTTGAGGGGGCTCTTACGCGTCTTCGTCCGGTAATAATGACTGCATTGGTCGCATCACTTGGGTTTGTGCCCATGGCGTTGAATAGCGGTATTGGTTCTGAAGTACAACGACCGCTCGCTACGGTGGTTATCGGTGGAATTCTATCGTCAACAATTCTGACTTTAGCGGTACTGCCAGCTTTGTATCGGATTGCACACGCGTGGGATAATTCAAATATTTATACTATCAAGGGAGGTGCCTTCACAGTGAGATGGTGATGGCCTTCGGGTAATCTCGCCTTTGTTTAAACGTAGGGTATTACCGGTGAAATTTTTATTGCTGTAGCGTCACTTCACCTGCTACTTCGATTAAACCCACTCACCACATCCTATTTGGTCGTAGCCATTGTTTATTGGAGGTTTGGACGTTAGTCTATATAGCCGTCCACGCTAATCATTTCCGTAAACCATGCCTGATCAACGGCTGACCCGCCACTTACTATCCGATAGAATTTTTCACTGGATAACAGCTGCCAGTGTATTAGCCTTGTTAGCGACCAGTCTACTGCCGATAATGGGAGTTCAGTTCAGCTGGATAGCAGTGCATTGGATTGCTGGCATTGTCCTCACCGCGGTGATACTTTTTCACATCGTTCGCGCGACGTTCTGGCAGGAGCTGCGGTCTATGTGGGTTTCCGCTTACGATATCAAGGTCGCTCTTACATCTCTTAATCCGGTCGGGCCGACAAAGCTAAAACCCGGAAAATACTCATTCGCGCAGAAATTTATTCATTTAGGGTTTACTATATTTACGTTTGTCGCGATCGGAACCGGACTGGTAATGATGGTCAAGATAGACACCCCTTTTTGGACGCGCGATCCCTACTGGCTGGAATCCGCAACGTGGGGATGGGTTTACGTCGCTCATGGTGTATCAACATTAGCTTTCGTCACCATGGTCATGCTGCATATCTATTTCGCGTTGAGACCAGAAAAACTGCTATACACACGCTCAATGATAAAGGGATGGATTACCTACGACGAATATCGGCAGCATCATGATAGCGCTCGGTGGAAAATTCCTTCTGCTGGCGAATCAAGCAAACACTAAATTAAGGAAATTTTCGATGACAGCAGAAAATCAACAGGCACTTACCGTCTGTATCGACACCATAGAATCTAGCTACGAGTATATGCTCGCCTATGCAGCCCAGGGCCGGGAAAAAGAAAATACCGGGGGTGATGGCCCAGGGATTCGAGGCTATTTGGAGAACCTCGATGCTGCTGTCGGTATACTGCCTGAAGTGCTAGGTACACACGTGCCAGCTGAAGCGGGAGAATCTCAGCTTGGGGTAACTGCTTTCTTGGGGGTTCTGGAAAGAGATTCCTCCTCCGCACGACGGGCAATACAATTAGTACTATCGCTTCCGCAAATATCGTCGCGCGTCGTTGATAACCTCAATGCATCCGCTCATGTCCGGACATTGCTGACGGATATGTTTCTTGCCGACGAAGCCCTTAAATCTCTGCAAGCGACGGTCGAGTAGGTTTAATCTACCTACCCGGACTTTCGCCTTTTACGCGTCATTAACCACATATACAAAGCATGTCCAATAATAAACGCTACAGCAATACCGAAAAATACACCCAATAACTCCCAAGAGATGCCTTCGAGAACCTCCTGCCCCCACTGGTTTTTACCGACCCGAAAATACTCCACGATACAGGCCCGCTAGCTTAAGGTGCTTCTAGAAGACATTTTCAGGAATCCCTGATTGCGCGTCGAACGAGGTTTTCAAGTAATGGAATCTTGAAGTGATTAAAGTTTAATGGAATAGCACCCCGGGCGGCTGAGCTGGCGGCAAGATCGGCAGTTTCTTCGTCTCTCGAGCTACCACGTACAACGTCTTCGACAACGGTCAGGCGGCGCGGTACACACTCCACTCCCGCGCAGGCGATGCGAATATCCTCGATCGTGTTTCCGGACATCTTGATTGCCGCGGCAATATTTACCAGTGGAAAATCCCAGACGTTGCGATCAGCAACTTTCTCGAAATAAAATGTTGATCCTGCCCAGGTAGAAGGGATGCGAATCGCTGTCAATATTTCGCCTGGCTCCAGAACGGTCATTCGTTCGATGTTGACATCAGGGCCAATGAAAAAATCCTGTGCCGCAACTATACGCTCTCGAGCTGAGTTTCGAATCACCATGCTCGCATCCAAAGCCACTAGTACTGGCGCGGTGTCAGAAGGAGAGACCGCGACGCAGCGATCAGCGCCATAAATACAATGTTCTCGATTCATACCCTCTGGTGTGTCGGCGTAGCATGTGTTTCCCCCAGCGCGGTAGCAATCCATTCCCGCTCGGTAATACCAGCAGCGAGCATCTTGGCATACGTTGCCGCCAATCGTCCCTACGTTGCGAATCTGCGGGCTGGCCACTCTCGATGCTGCCTGCGCAAGTAGCGAGAAACTACCCGTAATAAGGTCACTTTCTGCGATCTCAGCAAGTGTCGTTAATGCACCGATCTCTACTCCCTCGGGAGTTTCCCTGATCCCCTTCAACTCTTCTATTCCGTTAAGGTCGACAACTGCTTGAGGACGCTTTACACGATCCTTGAACCAGTCATAACTATCCTGTCCACCCGCGAGCTTCCATGCGCCTTCACCATAGCGCTCCAGAACCTCAAAGGCATTATCCATATCGGAGGGCTGAATTAGCTCAAAATGCGGCATCATATCTCTAGACATATCATTCCTCCTTACTGGTTATTAACTTGCAGAGGTTTATATGATTGCGGCCTACCTGCTGCGGCATTGACGATCATATCGGGGGTAATCGGGTTCCTCATAAAATAATGCCCGTCAAGCGCGTTTGAAATCGCACAGATAAGTGATGCAGCTCCACCACCCATGACTGGCTCACCAACGCCTTTGGCACCGACCGGATTTTGAGGGTCTGGCTCATCGACCGCAGCCCAACCCATCGTAGATGGTACGTCAAGATAGGATGGAGGTTTGGCCTGATAAAGCCCGACATTTGCTGGTAACCCGCTCTGAGGGTCGTACACAAGCTTCTCGGTCGCAGCCATTCCAAAACCCATCACCGCACCGCCTTTAATTTGTGTCGCAAGACTTTGGGGATGCAGTACAGTTCCGCAATCTACAACACCCAAGTAGTCGAGGATCTCGTACTTGCCGGTTTCCGTATCGAGCTCGATATCGATGAATCCTGCACAAAACGCCGGCACTAGTCCGTGTTTCTCCAATTTATCTTTGGCCACACCGACAAGGCCGGTCCCAGCGATGCCTGCAAGTCCACCTTTGGTAATCGGATTGATATCTTCCGGGCCTTCGATGCCGGAGTATTTGCCACCCAGTTCTATAGCACGTTGAGCGACCTCCGCATAAGTCATGGATTGTGTCGGATCCGATATGGAGAAAACCTTCTCTTCACCAATATCATAATCTTCGGGGTCGCCCCCCATATCCATAGCTGCGATCTCCTTAATTTTATCCATGGCATCTGTTGCCGCCACAAAGTTTGTACGAGTCATGGTGAATGAGGTATTGGAGCCAAACTGGCCGATATTAAACGGCAGATGCTTACGACTATCGCCACGATGAATGACACAGTTTTCCCAATCATATTTCAACACCTCTGCCGCAACACGGGAAGTTGACGCGTAAGAATACGTACCAAGATTACCAACACCGGTGTGCACGTTAAGCTTGCCATCAGGAGTGATAACTACCAGCCCGTCAAAGCCGTTAAATCCTGCAGGGTGGAATGCTGTTGCCACTGCCACGCTACGAACCTTTGATCCGTTGCGCTGACCATCATTTTTAACGCGTTCTACCCAGTTAAACTGCTCGGCACCCTTTGCAAGCGCTTCGCGTGGATGGGCGCTGGTGACCGGCTCTCGGCCCGCTCCGACAAGAGCATCCCCGGTCGGCGCATTAATTTGTCTGATCGCAAGTCTATCGATGCTAAGCTCTTTGGCGGCTCGATCCATAAGTGGCTCGAATGTCACTGCCATCTGGTTCTGACCAGGACCTCGCTGTGCTAAACGTGGGGGAGTATTGGTCGATACAAAGATACCTCGGAGTCTCATTGCCTCTGGCGTATAAACTAAGGAAGCTCCTTCGCTGAAGCCGTTAATATCGGGGAACCCCGTAGCTGAACCATTTTCCTGCACTAGATAGAGATCAATCGACGTGACTTTTCCATCTTCGCGGAAACCGATTTTTGTCCGCCCCTGAAATCCGCTACGGGCATGCCCGAGGTAATACTCTTCAGCACGACTGATGCGCAGCATTACCGGCCGATTAATCTTCTTTGAGAAGTGGGCCGGTATTACCATGGAGGGATATGGATTACCTTTTGAGCCAAATCCTCCTCCACAAAATTCTGCGACAAAGACGATGTCTTCGGGCGGGATACCGATCAAGCCAGAAAGGGTGTTCATCGCAAAACTCTGGCTCTGCAGTGAACCAAAGACATGGCATTTGCCATTTTCCCAGTACGAGAGCGCGCTACGCGGCTCCATAGAATGGTGCGAGTTCGAAGCGACAACAAACGACTCCTCTAGCACCAGTGCGGCATCCTCAAAGCCCGTATCCAGATCGCCATATTCCCACTGGACGGTTGGCTCCCCAGTCGGTAAATGTCCTTCTTCTACGGCAGCAAAATCCCTAGCCGTCCACTTTTTCTCATTGACCTCCGGCGGGATTGGTTGTCCGAAATTCAAGGTTACCGAATTGCCTTCAGTGCGTGCATTTGGACCTCCCGGATATAAACTCTCCAGCGGGTCTACACAAAATGGGAGTAGTTCAAAGTCTATCTTTATCTTATCGATAGCATCTTGGGCGATTGTCTCACTCTCAGCGGCCACGGCAAGAATGGGATCACCAACAAAAACCGGTTCATTTGTAAGAATGGTCTGCTGGGGTGAAGCCTTTGCTGGCACGTCATCGGCGGTCAGAATTCCGATAACCCCGTGCATGGCTAGAGCTTCAGAGGCATCTATACTTCTCACTCGCGCATGCGGCATTGGGCTGGTCAATAATCTGGCAAATACCATACCATCGACACGGAAATCCTCTGCGTATTTTGCCTCTCCTGTTACCTTGGCGCGGATATCAGGCGGCGTAAAATCTTTACCTAGAAGCGTATATGCCATTCTAGACTTCTCCCGCAGCGCGCATAACAGAATTCAGATAGTGATCGTAAGCACCGCAACGACAGAGATTCCCGGAAAGTGCCATCCTGGCTTCTTCCCTGGTGGGGTCAGGGTTGGATTTAAGTAAAGAAACCGTGGACATTATTTGCCCTGGCGTACAGAAGCCGCATTGTGGGCCAAGCTCATCAATAAATGCCTGCTGAATCGTATGGAGTTCTCCATTTACTCCCTGCAATCCTTCGACGGTCGTTATGGCTCGCCCTCTTGCGGTGTGAGTGAGGGTAGAACAAGAGTATTGCTGTACATCATTAATATTGATCGTACAGGCACCGCATTCACCACGATCGCAACCTAGTTTTGTGCCAGTCAGGCCTAACTTGTAGCGAAGAGTCATCGCCAGAGTCTCGTTGGGTAATACATCAACCACCCGGTCCCTGCCATTGATATTCAGTGTGATCATTCGCTCAAAATTGCCGGTAGCCGGCACAGCTACATTCCCGCTGCTACTGTTATCCGAACACCCGGCAAGCATAAAAACACCTGCGGACGCTACGGCACCTGAGGCGATTACACCTTTAATAAACTCACGTCGCGACATGTTAGGCGGAGCCAGACCGCAGACTGATGTTTGTTTCGATACCATCGCCTCAGACACCATCATTGTGGTCAGATCCGTCATCGAGTTTCCTTCGTTCATCTACAAGCCTCCACCCGTTTCTTATCAGGAGTATATAGCCCCAGGATAAGTTCGGCGTCCTGTGAACACCGACAAACAATACTGCCAACTAGACAACCATAGTACACCCATACTTGAGTAAAAATCTACGGCCTCGGGAAGATGAAACGATTGTCATCCTCACCTAAGAGTAGCCCTAAAGATTGTTGAGGCTCAGGCTAACTTTCTAAGCGCCTGAACACCTGTCTCTTTGATAAGAGAGTAAACTGTTGCATCGACCGGTTAAAATCGTAGTATTAAGCGGTCATTCCATATGTGAGTAGCGTCATACCTTAGATATAAGTAAAAAAAGTGCGCGTAGTTCAAATAATTTAGATTTCGTTTTCGAGAATCAAGTGTCCTATAGCAGTATTTGAAATCGGCACATGGTAGTGGCGATGAATCTCCCGAACGCGCTCATTCATTGCACCCCGCGCGACTAGCCACATTACCAATTCAATGCCTTCGGACCCCGCTAATCTTAGATAATCTTCATGGGGAATCTTTGCCAATTCCTCAGGCGCCGACCCAAATTTATCCAAGTAATTAGTATCAAACTCTTGGTTTATTAACCCTGTGCGCCGCCCCTGTAACTGATGGGACATGCCACCTGTACCAAATATTACGACGCGCTTGTTTTCGGGAAAAGACCCTACTGCTCGCTTGATCGACTTGCCCAAGTTAAGGCAACGATTACCCGTCGGAGGAGGGTACTGAATAACATTCACGGCGAGCGGAATAATGGGGATTGGCCATTCATCGGGCTCACCAAACATTAGTGAGAGCGGCACGGTTAGGCCATGATCGACATCCATCTTATTAACAATGGTAATATCGAACTCATCCAATATTGTTGATTGTGCGATATGCCAAGCGAGTTCTGGATACCCTGGCACTATCGGAACTTCGCGTCGCCCAAACCCCTCATCCGCCGGCATAAATTCAGCAGCGCAACCTATGGCAAAGGTTGGGATCAAATCTAAGGAAAAAGCTGACGCGTGATCGTTATAAACAAGGATGATTGCATCAGGATTAATATCCTCTATCCATTTTTTTGATACATCAAAAGCATTAAACACCGGCTTAAAGTACTCTTCCTCTTTTTTAGCATGATCGACCGCTAGACCAAGCAACGGCACGTGCGACATCATGGCCGCTCCTACTATCTTAGCCATACTATTTCTTCGCCCAATCTGACTTATAAAGATTACCTTCAGGAAGGCGCCCACCACCGATCATCATGCTCCTATAATCACTTGGTTCGTCTCCACTCATAGCTGCATAAACCTGTTCGTAAGGTGTGCCATCCGCACCAGCGAGCTTTAACATATAGTAAATATTTCCGCCTTGTTCTAGCATCATGTTCCAGTTGCGATCGCGTATTGACTGTTTTTGTGCTTCAGTCATTTCGAATCTGTTCATATAAGATTTACAATCTTCTGTGAACGCAGAACGGTTCTCTTCTTTGCTAAGAGACATACAAAACATATTGAGCGGATAACCCAATCGAGAATGCTCTGCATCAAACACAAAGGTTCCTGGAATATCTAAATAGGTTTTTGACACTGCCATTAGTTCATCTCTTTGGGCCAATAACGTCGTAAGGGAGTATTGATGATATTCGGGCCTCAGTAAGAGAGTAACTCTAATTTGGGGTTTCCTAAAGCCAAAAACAGTGACCGTTTAATTCTTGGCGACCCTAATTCCATTCTGCTGCACTTGAGATAACCTTCGAATTCCCGCTGAAATACCTGGGCATAAAGCAAGACTGTGATCAAAAGAAGCTATTCCTACTCTTCTGTTGCCGGGGTTGCAGTACCAGTACCGGCGAATAATCGCCGACCATCGCTTAAGGTCACAAATCGAATGCTCGCAGTTGGGCTGGCATTGCGCGCCTGCCAACCTACAACACTCACAACGATGCCTGCAGGTAAGTCTGCTTTACGCCAACCACGACGTATCAGAACATTGCCAGATATGCTTTCCAACGCCCAGTTCACGACATTGCCGGACTCATCCTCAACATCCATATAAATCCATGCGTGTGGATTGGACCATTTCATCTCAGTCACTGTGCCCGTCAATTCTACGGGTTTAGTATTATCGAATTCTGCGGCAAACGAATGGTGTGCCAGAGTATTTCCGGCGAGCGTTCCACTCGCTAGAATAAACAAAGTAGTAAGCAATCTAAGCATATTATTTTTCCTGTGATGAGGCTTTTTGTGCGGCGCGGTATTCGTCACGAACATCCCGCAAATGCCCAAGATCGTTATTGTCTTCTAAACAAGCAGTTTCAAGAATTTCCTGGTCTTCCCGATTAAAGGGTATTTCAATGGTCCACGGCCGCGTAGAGGTTATAGGATCACTGACCGTTGCACGGTAAATAATCTGATCTGCAGTAACCGGCGTAAACGTCTCAACAACGGTTTGGGCGTGACTTACTACATCGCCAACCTCATTGAGCCAGGATTTTCCGTTAAAGTTTGTACTTTCAACCACTAAGGTATCGCCTTCCCAGCGGCCAACAGAGTCGCCCTGCCAAAGACGAATGTGGTCTGGAAGATGGGCGCGTCCATCTAAAAATATTTGTCGGTACGACATGCGCTCATGTAACACCACCACATGCCCTGGCGGTTGCAGAAAAAAGAATGGCGCCGGCACGTAATGAGAGCGCGGGACACCACCCAGAAAACAGTGTGCCGTCGGGTCCTCATAGCCGCGGTGTGCGCCCTCACGATCAATACGTTCGGCTCTGGCCCAATTCTGATATGGCAGCAGGCCATCAGGAGGGTCAATCACAACTCCCCGTGAATCTGGTAACAGGAAGCGTCCTGCAAAGGTTTCCAGACCATAGTTCGCCCCACCACCATCTGCCATATAGTATCCGCTTATATCGGGGGTGCCATCTGGCAAACGGGGAATATCAGCGGCCACAACTAGCTCTGGCAAATCGGCACCAGCGTTTGCATCAAATAGTTCATTATCCGCAGGGATAACTGCTGGGTACCAGGTACGAACATCGCGCTCGAAGTCACCGTTTGCTTCCTCAACTTCAGCCTGGCACTGGAATTCAAGAATCCGGTCCATATGAGTCTGACGGTGCAAGGTCATGCCAATGGCCCAGGGGCGAGTAAAAACATTTTCATCTACGATCGTCACTTCATAATCAATGGTGTTCTCGTCAAGCATTCGGTAACGCTCAGTTAAGTGCAGCGCGTCACTGTGAAAATTTCCGGCCGCGTCGAACCAGGTTTGATCATTATGCTCGGTGACCTCTACGACGAGCACATCGCCTTCCCAACCACCCCGTGAATTTCCCATCCATGAGTTCAGTCCGGGATACATTGTTTGCTGGCCGTTGGTGTAAATGAGCCGAAAAACTTGGGTCCATTCAAAGGTGATAGCAACGTGTTCATCGGCTTGAAAAATATGAAAAGGGTGCTCCATGTACATAATGCGAGGTACCCCAGGCAAAAAGCACTTGGACAAAGGGTCAACAGTTTCCCGATTTGCGAAGTTGGTATTTTTCTGTTCAAGCGCCCAAGGCTGGTACGGAATTTCGCCATCCACCACAACACCCATGCCCGGCAGCATATCGTACCGTGCCGTGTGGCTCTGCACGTTATAGGATGCGCGATTCTGCACCTGCCAAATTCCCTGAAAATCGGGTTTTCCACTAGCTGTGCGCGGCACCGTCTGGGCAAAAGCCATCCCAGTAAAAAGACTTAGAAAAACGGTTAATAAAACTATAGATCGAAATAACATTTAATTACCCATCAACAGAAGATACGCAAGTTATTAGCAGTATAAAGCATATGCCCCATTAATCGAATGGATGCTTATTCCCCAAAGCAAACATTCACATACACCACCACGGTAAGTTTTGTTACACGATTAACCGGGCTTTATGAGCAAGCTGCGGATATCAACACTGCATTGAAGGGTTTTATCAGTGCTAGTGAAAATGAAACTGGAGGGGCGATCTTCAGCCGAACTTCTTGAGTTTCGCCCCGACCAACCTATTTCCAGTTGAGTTCCCATTCCATTGCCAATTCAGCAACAAGCTCAGGCTGCTCCACCGCCAGGTCTCGATGTTCGCCAGGGTCAGCGACAATATTATATAGACGCCAATCTGTCGTCCCTCGCTGGCCCGGAGGTACAGTATTGATCGCTTTGTAGTCGCCGCGAATCAACACCCCTCCACCTCCGCGCGTCCAACCAACTGTATTACTCGTATCGGAATGTACGGTTTCAGCTTGGCCGGTTAAATGGGCCCATGCTGAAGTTCCAAGAATACCTTTAACTTCGCGTCCACGAAAAGTGCTGGCACCCGGGTGTTCAGTTTCGGCAATTTCCATAAAAGTCGGCAGAAGATCCAGACCCGACATAAATGCACTGCTTACACCGCCACCTGCAACCGCAGCAGGATAGTGCACGAATGCTGCGGCTCGCAAGCCACCTTCATCAATTGTCCCTTTTAGGTTCTTAAATGGTGCAGAAGCAGACTCGCCGAAGCCCCGACCATGATCTACAAAAGAGTTCACTTTGCCGAAATTATCATAGCTATTATCGACATTATCGGGCATTGGTGGCCCACCGCCTTGGGGAACGCGACCGGTATTCACTCCGTGTTCTCCCGAAGAAGCCCCGTGATCCGACATAAATACGATAACGGTATTATCCATCTGCCCGCTCTCTTCAAGGTAGCTAATTACTCGACCAATACTCATATCCAAGTATTCGACCATGCCCGCATATAATCCTTGAGCTCTTGAATAACGTGCTTTTTCTTCATTGCTCAAGTTATCCCAAGGCTCCGTTAAAGGCTCAAAATCTTCCAAACTAGAATTTACTGGCAATACGCCAGCTTGCATCGCGCTGGCATACCTTTGCTCGCGTAATTTATCATAGCCCATATCATAAGCGCCTTCGTGGCGATCTAACCAGTCGTCTGGCAACTGTAGAGGCCAGTGAGGAGAGGTATACGGCATATAGGCAAACCATGGTTGCCCATCTTCATGAGATTGAAGATATTCAAGCATCTTGTCGGTATAGTACTCGGTGACGTAGAAATCTTCTGGCAAGTCTTTAACATTAGCTGGCCGACCGTCGTCCTGAAAACCAAGGTCATCACCAACTAGAAAGGTTTCTGCAAAGTAACTCGAACTGCCATGCAGCATCACAAAGGAGCGATCAAAGCCCCTTGTCGCCGGGGTATAACCCTCATCCAATCCCAGATCCCACTTGCCAGTCATATAAGTGGCATAACCGGCTTCTTGAAGCAACTCCGGTATTATTGCGTATTCGAGTTTGAGTAAATTATTCCGCTGATTATTTGGTGAGGGTCGCATTTCCAGCGCAACAGAAACACCGTTACTCGACATAAACATTGTGCGGACAGATTGACAGGCGGCAGCGGTGTGCAGATTGTTTAAGCGTAAGCCCTCCATCGCAAGTTCGTCAAGATTAGGGGTTGGGATCTCACCACCAAACGCTCCAATGTCCGTAAAACCAAGATCGTCTGCGACAATAAAAAGAATATTGGGGCGGCTATCTGCCACAGCCTCCACCATTTCAGGGGTGGCTTGTTCTATCTCTGAACAGCCAGTTGCAATAACTAATAGGGTCAGTAAGCCTAGGCGTTTAAAAAATTTCATTTAATATCTCCCAGTGGTGATTTGATGCAGCAAATACTCTCTAAACGTTTTGGCAGCTGAACCGTTCGCGTTGTTTCAATTATAAGCCTATTCGAATCCGCTCATTTAAAAGGGCAGGTAACTAAAGTGCAGGAAGTATAAAGTATATGTTCGACTAATCGTGACTTACTGCCAGGCATTGTTGATTGAATCTCAGTAATATCAGATGTAAGTCAATTGGTGTACTTGTGCAAGAACCTTTTAACTTCAGCGGAGTTTGGCGCGACTGCAGTTAACCTTGAAATATACCGGTAGATCGATTTGGTGTCGCCCGTTCTATCCATAAAGGTAACCTGAGTCAGCAGTAAATCGTATTGGTTTGGCCAGCGATCATTAGCAGCAGCCAATGCCTTAACAGCCTGATTGATTTGGCCACTATGCTCCAGAGCAATAGCATATACATATGCGTATCGAGGCTCAGCATCCTCGGCATCAACTGCTGTTTTAAGATATTCTAATGCCGCCGGTAAATTTTTCTCCCGAACAAGGTACAGGCCATAGATGTGATTAGCAGCCCCGCTTTCAGGCGCCACTGTGAGTGCTTTTTGTAATAATGGCTGCCCTTGAGCTTCCTCTCCAATTGAGCGGTAGTAATCTGCTAAATTAAGTAGTGCTGGTACCAGATTAGGCTCGATACGCAGGGCTTGACGATAGGCGGCTTCCACCGCAACCAAATTGCGCATGCCAAGCTCAAGGTTAGCAATGGCTATTTGAGTCGATGGAAAATCACTTGATACTTCTAGCATCTGGCGGTATTCGTCGATTAAAGGTAAAAGCTGCGCTTGTTGGTTAGGAAGAAGTTCCGAATACCTACTGACGAGCACAGAAGCAATTTCAAAACGAACGCTGCTGCTCGGGTCATTAAGGTATGGCGACAAAACCTGCCATCTCAGTTCGCTAGGCATATTTTGCATCGCACTTGCTCCGGCACGCCTAACCATCGGGTTTTCATTTGTGAGTTGCTGTACTGCGGTTTCCGCACTGACCCTGGAAGGCATCCGAGCCAGTTTTTCCATTAAACTGGCCTGCACTAAGGCGGGGAGTGTTTGTTGCTTTAGCAAATCAGTCAACGGCCGGGTTACCAGGATGTCACCATCTTGTACCGCATTAGATAAATATGCCCAATGCCCATCCGTTGATTTAACATTCCATTGATCCATGGTGTCGGCAACCCAATTATTATTGCGCCCTATATGACACTGTGTGCAAGCGTTAGGCACATCCAGATCTTGCGAAAGCGCTGGGCTTGGAATGGTGAAACTATGATCCCGACGGTTATCAACTTGCATATAAGTTCGCTCAGGCATATGACAATTGACGCACTGCGCACCTTCAGAGCCGGCCTGGTGATGATGATGCTCGGATAAGTCGTAAACAGCTGGTTGATGGCATTGTGCGCATAGGCTATTTCCTGTGGCTACCAGTTCTCCACTGTGCGGATTGTGGCAGTTAGTGCAGGTGACTCCCTGTTCATACATTTTACTTTGCATAAACGAGCCCAGCACAAAAACCTCTTCCTGAATTTGTCCATCAGAAAAGTACGAAGGGCTACTTAACAATTGTATTCGATGGCCGTTGTGATAATTCTCAGATGAAGAATCACTGGCAAGCTGTGTTCTTAAGGAATGACATGCGCCGCACATATCAATATGGCGGTCCGATTTCTCTCCAACCGGATTAGCGACTGAGTCTCCCTCGCTGTATATCCACTGGATGTTTTCGAGCGAAGATAAGCCAAACCCCGTGTCTAACTTGGTCAACTCATTGTTATCCACCAGCGCCAAATGTCGCGAAGCCGGGCCATGGCAAGACTCACAAGCTACGTTGATTTCAGACCATGTGGTCGCATATGAATGGGCGCCAGTGTCATAATTTTTGACTATGTTTGTAGAATGACAATCTGCGCAACGGGCATTCCAGTTCTGGAAATGATTTTTCCAGTAGAAAGGATGGTCTGGAGTAATTTCTTCCGCTGCGCGTAAATCAAACCAACGTTGGCCACCCTCTGCTTCGGTGCGAGAGTCCCACGCAATGTTGAGGGCTTGGATAAGTCCGTCATCAAGCTCCACCAAATATTGCTGAAGCGGATCGTATCCAAAAGTATATTTGATTTCGAACGATTCTATTTGCCCCGCGCTCTGTTCGATGTCTACCCGGTATTTGTCGGCATCACGATAGAAGCGGGTTGTCAGATTATTAAACGTTAGCGCACTTCCAGAGAAATTACCTAATACAGATTCTGCAGATACCAGCTGCATAGCATGGTAGTGATCAGAAACCTGCCAATCCTTAACCTGCTGCTGATGGCAACTGCCGCAACTCAAAGAACCAACATATTCGGTTCCATCATCAGCTGCCTGCGCAAGATCAAACACTAAAGAAAACAGGAGAACAACTGCAAACAAAATTTTCAATTTTGCGGCACTTGTATAACACATGTAGCTTTTACAAGGATGAGAGCGTTGCACAATGAAATATTTCTGTCGTTCGAGCAAGTCATTAACCTAGACTGATATTTATTTACTTCCCAATAACACATTCCTGTCAGTCGTAAACTACGGCCCCAATAATCGCGAAATGGTCATTAACACCGCGCTTGAAGGCTTGCACGTTAACCCGCTCATCATTGCCGTGAATTCTCGAAAACTCTGATTCCGGCATAACGATTGGGTTAAAGCCATAACTCATAATACCTAAATCTCGCGTGAAGTGACTGTCGGTAAATCCTGAGAGGACGGAAGGTATAACGCGTGAGCCCGGATGGCGCTCGCTGGTAACAGCTTCTATGGCGCGGAATAGCCGAGAGTCAGTGGACGATACGGCAGGTGTAAATGCCATGATCACAGAGATTCCCACACCCGTGTCTTTGATCAATTCTCGCATTTCATTGACGAAAATATCCGCTGGCCGGTCAGGGAGAATACGACAGTCAATTTCGGCCCAGGCTTCCGACGGTACAACGTTGATCTTGTTTGAGGCTTCAAAGCGTGTGATTGAACAGGTATCGCGGGTTAACGCATGAAGAGAAGCAGAGTACACCTGAAACTTTCTCATAAACGCGGGGTCTTTAACGGCTGCACCCATATTAGCGTAGGCATCGGCCCATTCTTCGGTCTCACTATCCGAAAGAGCCTGAAACATGGCATCAACCGCCGGAACTATGCGAGGTAGAAACGGGTTTCCTTTGACCAGGCTGAGGGCATCGATAATTCGAGTGACGGACGAAGTTACGTTAGGCCTTGAGCCATGTCCTGGCGCATCGACAGCCGTTAATCGTAGCCAGACCGGCACCTTCTGGGTAACTTCAACGCTGAACACACGTTCTTTGTCAGTATCCTTACCGCCACCACCTTCGTTGATCAACAGGCCGGCACCTTTGAATATTTCCGGATGATGTTCCGTAAGCCAACCGGCACCAAAAAAACCACCGGCTTCCTCGTCAGCGGTGGCAACCAACACAACATCGCGGTTTAATGCCACGCCGGCACGATGCAGGCTAATAAAGGTCGCCAGCTGCGACATACCGGTGCCTTTCATATCGATCGCGCCCCGTCCCCACACGTACCCGTCTTTTATTTCACCGGAAAGTGGGTCGGTAGTCCAATAAGCAGAATCGGCAGGTACAACATCTGTGTGTTGCATAAGAATCAGTGCAGGTTTATCACCACCTTCGAGACGCGCCCACAAATTTCCGCGTCCTGGTGCACTCTCCGCGGTTTGGTAAGCAATCCCCTCCTTATCCAGAATGTTTCCGATAAACTCGACAGCGCGAGTTTCGTTGCCGGGAGGATTTATCGTATCGACGCGGATGTAGTGCTGTAGCCAAGCCAAGGCTTCGTCTTCAATCGATTGAGCGAAAGTGGGTAGTGTGATCACGCAAGCAACAGCCGCCGCAGTGATTCGTCTAAACATAAAAACCCCCATCCTAACAGTCACTTACATACTCCGAATTATACTGAGCCTTTCTAGTCCCGATTACGGGCAGCTGACTCATCGATTGGCTCATCATGCTTGGGCAATAGCGCAACCAGACCTTGCTTTATCTCGTCGAGTTTTGAAAAGAATTTAAAAACGTTGTTAGCGCATTAGCGCCAGTTGGTTTCCCATTCTTCGACAAGCTCCGCTACTAACTCGGGGTGCGTTATCGATAATTCAAAATGCTCGCCCGGGTCATCTACCAAGTTGTAGAGCCGCCATTCGGTGGGGTCTTGCTCACCTGGAGCTGCAGCATTAATAAGCTTGTAGTCACCGCGAATCAAAGCTCCGCCGCCGTCGTGAGATGACCAACCAGCCGTATCCATAGGGCCATGAACAACATCAGCCTGACCGGTTAGAAGAGGCCAAGCGGATGTGCCCAAAATATCTACAACTTCGCGACCACGAAAGCTTCCTGCACCAGGATGTTCGGTGCCCGCTATATCCATAAAGGTTGGTAGGATATCCATCATGGTCATATAGGTGCTAGTAACTCCACCTGCTTCAATTTTTGCGGGGTAACGGATAAAGCTTGCTGCTCGCAGGCCGCCCTCGGTAATTGAACCTTTGAGATATCTAAAGGGAGCGGATGCTGCTTCACCAAAGCCACGACCGTGATCGATATAGGAATTGATATGGCCAAAGTTTTCGAAACTATTGTCGGTCCATTCAGGAATGGTTGGGCGAACTTGATGTGGCCCGCGGCCGGTGTGTACACCGTGCTCGGCAGATGACGCGCCATGATCTGAGGCAAATACAATAACAGTATTATTCATCTGACCGGTTTCTTTAAGATGGCTAATAATGCGGCCTATGCTCATATCCAAGTGAGTAATCATGGCAGCGTATATTTCCATTGCACGAGAATATTTGCGTTGTTCTTCAGCGCTAAGATCATCCCAGGGTTCGGCTTGAGGCTTAAAGTTTTCTAGGCTGGAATTTGCCGGTAGTACTCCGGCTTCCATCGCACTCGCGAATCTTTGCTTACGTAATACGTCGTATCCCATTTCGTATTGCCCGGCATAAAGGTCGAGCCACTCTTCAGGGAGTTGCAACGGCCAGTGAGGCGCTGTGTAAGGCATGTAGGCAAACCAGGGTTGACCTTCTTCGGTCGCTTCTAGATATTCGAGCATCTTATTGGTGTAGTGGTCAGTGACATAGAAATCTTCCGAAAGATCACTAAAAGCTAGAGTATTACCATCATCTTCGAAGCCGGTTACACTTCCTGTTTCAAACTCTTCAGCAAAGTAGCTCGATGCGCCATTTAGCTGTACAAAGGAATGGTCAAAGCCGCGAGTGGCGGGCGTGTATCCCTCATCCCATCCAAGGTCCCATTTACCTGTCATGTAGGTTGCGTAACCAGCGTCCTGAAGTAACTCGGGAATAGTCGCAAAATCAAGTTTCAGCAGGTTATCTCTTGCTCCGCCTTCGAAGCCGATTGGATTTTTAAATTTTGCTGGACGATTCTGAACTCCTCTTGCGTGACCAGTACTTGCCATCAACATCGTGCGAGTCTGTTGGCAAGCTGAACCTGCGTGCAGGTTATTTATACGCAATCCCTCATGTGCTAATTCGTCTAAAACGGGAGTGGAGATTTCACTACCAAAAGCGCCTATATCGGTGAACCCGAGATCGTCAGCGACAATAAAAAGGATATTCGGGCGCGTATCTGCGGCCGATGTACTTTCTGGCATGGCCATAGAGGCTTGTTGCATAGGCTCAGCTGAGTCCGGAACTTTGGAGCAGGCAGTAACCAAAATCAATGTGGCCGCATATACCAAGTATTTACTGAAACTCATTATATATCCTAATGTTATGTCTTGGGGGCAACCTAGTGTCTCCAGATGAAATAATAGTCTAGCAAACCCTGTGGAGTCCAGTTTGGTAGCTAATTACTTTTGGAGTACCGAGTAAAAGAACCTTTAGCAATAGGAATTGAGGCGGGTCCTTCGGCAACAAAAACAGTACCATCGGCATCGACCGCTACGCCTTCGCCAGCGGTAGATTGGTAGCCACGACTCTCAGTTGGGTATCCTGGAATAAAGGCAATCAGTCGATCTTCGTTTAGTGGGCCAATACGAACCCCGGCAATCCAATTGATATGGTTGATCTGGCTGGACTCTGAATCAATGGCATAAACCATATCGTCGTCAGTTATAAATATTCCGCTGACACGGCTAAAGCTGTAACGCGATTCCAGATAATTCCCTTCCAGATCAAATATTTCCAAGCGATGATTGCCACGATCCGCTACCCAAAGACGGTTTTGCGAGTCAATTTCCATAGCATGGGGGGTACGAAATTCACCGTGAGCCGTACCAAGCTGTCCCCATTCTTTTATAAAGGTGCCATCGGAAGCAAACTTCATAATACGTGCTGTCCGACCCGCCTGCTTACCTTCTTCTATGGCATCAAGCGTTGTCATGCCCTGTCCTGTATGCCCGTCAGACACAAAAATACTACCGTCCACTGCAACGATCACATCGTTTGGTTGGTTGAAATGTGAGCTGTCATTGCCAGCCTGCCCAGCCATACCCAAACTCATCAATAGCTCGCCATCAGGGCTAAATTTATGCACCTGCTGACCCTTGGTGCCGTCTGTATTAGTGGCAAAGTCTGTAACCCAAACGTTTCCTTGGTTATCTGCATGAATACCGTGGGGGGTTGTGAATACTCCGGCACCAAAATTGGCTAGCACTTCGCCTGTGTTACGGTCGAACTTGAATATCGGACCCACCAAGTTGCTGTCGCAATTGACTGAGCCACCGGTAGCACCGCTGCCAACAATAGGCGTACGGGGCGCGCCACCACCGCCAGCAGCACAGCGCTCATAAGCCCAGATATTGCCATCGGTAGGATCGATATCAATGCCAGCAGTATGGCCCCAGGTGCGACCTTCAGGTAACTCTCCCCATTGGTTAGACACCACAGGATTATGGTTCGGAAACCCTTTGCCCGTAATAATATTGCCAGAGGAACTGTTTGACTGGCCGGATGCGCACCCACCAAACAGTAGTGATGTCCCAAGAACTGCAAATAAAACTCGATTAATCGACATGTAATCTGTCCCTTTATTCTATTAAGTTAGTGACCAGTGTAAAGAGAGTTAGGGCAGATCACCACATATTACCGTTAAGTAGCAGGTTGCGTTTGCTGAGGATTAACCTTGCGTGACAAGCTCTGGGGGATGTGTGTCTCTGTTTTTATCAGTGCCCCGCTCACTTTTTTTGTGAGTTGAGGCAAACAGTAAGTAGATATTAGGTAACACTACCAAGGTAAAAGTACTCCCGATAAGCATACCTGCGACGAGTATTATTCCGATACTATTTCGTGCCTCAGCACCCGCTCCAGAAACCAGAACTAAAGGGAAGTGTCCCATTACAGTAGCGCCGGTTGTCATCAGTACCGGGCGCAGCCGAATAGTTGCAGCTTGCCTTATTGCCTCATACTTACTGAGGCCTGCCATCTGCAATTGCTTGGCGAATTCAACGATTAGTATCGCATTTTTAGCAATGAGGCCTACCAGCGTAATAAACCCAATTTGAGAGTATATGTTGATACTCGTCCAGCCAATAAATGTGAGGATCATTGCGCCGCTGAGCGCAAGAGGTACAGAGCCAGCAAGAATTACAATTGGGTCGCGAAAGCTGTTGAACTGCACTGCCAGGACCAGAAAGACAAAAATTAATGCTAAACCGAGAACGCCAAATAAGGTATTGCCTTCTTGGCGTAACTGTCTGGATTCACCTGCGTGATCTAGTGTGTAACTGCCGGGTAAAATTTCTTGTGCCGATCGCTCCAGAAATGACAAAGCTTGTTCCTGGCTGATTCCGGGACGTACGATTCCATATACTCTAAAGGCATTTTTTTGCTCGAACTTGCGTAGAAATCTTGGCGCCGCTTGTTTCTTTAGTGTGGCAATACCAGATAGCGGTACGCTGTTGCCATCTGGGGTTTGTATTTCTAGGTCCAAGAGTGCGTCGGGATCGGGCCGGCCGTTAAGTTCGAGCATTGGTATTACTTTATACGCTTTACCACCGAGCTCGAATCGATTTACGTAGTTACCGGACATTAGCAAACTGATCTGCTGACTTACGTCGGACATACTCATGCCGAGATCTGCTACTCGGTCACGATTTAAAATAAACTCACCCTGCTGAAGGTCAACTTGCAGGTCTTTGTCTGCAGTTATGAATAGGCCGCTGCTAATAGCCTTGTCTCTTAGCTGCTCCGCGAACGGCAGCATATCTATTGGGGAATCGCCAGATTGAACAACCAGTTCTACCGGGAAATTACCGGATGTCGGCAGCGGGGCAGTGAGTATAGGAAATACTTGCAGCGCCGCTATTCCCGAGACCTGTTGGTATAGTCCAGGAACCATCTCGTGCACTGAATAGGGGCGATCATCAAAATGCTTAAATAGTTGACCAGCGAAGGCTCCACCTGGGGTAATTATTTGCCACATACTGCGCGCACCTGGAAGTTCAGCGCCGATTTGTACAAGTTGATCGATGGCATTATTAGTGGATGCTAGCGAAGACTCAGGTGATGCATTCACCACGAATTGTATGGTTCCCTGATCTTCTGTAGGCGCAAGTTCCTGCTCAGAAAACATATATAGTGGCACCAGCAGCAAAGTAAAAAACAATGCTATGAAAAGGATTTGTGGGCTACTGTTTAGAGTTCGATCCAGCAAGCGTCCGTAAAGAGATTCTAGTTTTAGCAGTGACTGATTTACTTTTAAGGTAAACGGACCCTCTTTGCCACCCTCAGCACATACGTAGGCACTCATGACTGGCGAAAGCGTTAACGCCATAAAGCCAGAAATCACTACTGCAATAGCGAGTGTAAAGGCAAATTCCTTAAAAAGCGCGCCAGTAAGTCCCGTTAAGAACCCTATAGGCGCGTAGACCGTCGCTAGGGTAAGCGTCATTGCGATTATTGGCGAAAGCAGCTGTCGAGAGCTTTCAAGTGCTGCCTGTTTTCGGTTAAGTCCCTCTCGCATTTTTCGAGAGACGTTTTCGACTACAACAATGGCATCATCGACGACTAGGCCTACGGACAGAACAATGGCTAGTATTGTTAGGATATTCAGTGAAAACCCCATTACAGAAGTTGCAGCGATTGCGCCTAACAGGGAAACTGGAATGGTCACCAGTGGGACCAATGCCGTACGAATTGAACCGACGAATAAGAATACAACCAGTCCTACAAGTAATATGGTTTCAGCTAAAGTGATGAATATTTCGGTAAGTGCCTCACGCATGTATTGGGTTCTGTCGTTAGCAGCGCTAATTCTAATATCGTCTCCATACACGTCGTCAATATAGTCCAGTGTTTTATATAACTGATTCCCTACAGCAATAACATTGGAGCCCGGCGTGGTATTTATGCCAATGAATACATTACTATCGTAGTCTTGACGAGCAATATTATCGCCCTCCTCTTGCCCGAGTTCCACGCGCGCGACATCTTGCATTCGTATCAAGATTCCATTGTCGTCTCTAATAACGACTTTTTGAAAGTCCTCGACTGAATCCAGAGATGTATTAATCTGCAGATTAATCTGTTGGTTATTATTTTCGCTTCGTCCAATGGTGGCGATAACATTATTTTGCGTTAAGGATCTTTGAACATCTTGAGCGCTGACATTCATGCTGACCATTTTGACAGGGTCCAGCCAGACTCGCATGGCGGGTAAGCGACCACCCCATAGATCCAGTGACTTCACATCATCAATCGTACTTAGAATCGGTAAAATATCGCGTGTAATGTAGTCTGATAGCTCTGAGTGAGAGCTGCCATTTACGGATTTAACATCGAGGTAGAAAGCAGAATTTGGACTGTCTGCGCGAATAATCGATATGGACGGGTCCTCTGCAGCTTCTGGGAGTATAAATTTGATCTGCTCCAGGCCTGCGGAGAGTTCTGCTAATGCAGTAGTGCTGTTCCCATTAATACTTAACCATACTGTTACCGTGCTCATTCCTGCCGCCGAGGTCGAGTCTACGTAGTCCACACCGGGCGTTGAGCGGGCAACGCCTTCGATCGGCTCGGTAACAAAGCCCTGAACCACTTCAGCGGAAGCGCCTACATACGGTGTTTTAATAACCAGGTTTGAGCTTTCGATGGCTGGGAAGTTTATTATCGGCATTGAAGTTGCCGCTTTGGCACCGATTAACACTATAGCGATGCACATCACAACTGCGATTATCGGCCGGTGTATAAAAAGATCGGTCCAGCGTTTTCTAGACTCGGCTTGGATATTTAATTTGTCCATTGGCGAGCAGTCAGAGTTCTTACTATAGTGACGGCGTGGGTAATAGGGCATTGACCAATATGCCTTCGCGAAGTTTGAAGGAACCAACGGAGGCGATAATATCGTCTGCTGCTAGCCCATCGACAACTAGCGCTTGCTGACTGCGCTCTCCGCCAAGTTCAACGTAGGACTTCCTGGCCCGGTGCGTGCCGCGTTGGGATCCAGACTCCAATGGTTCTAGTCGGTATACATATGGGCCATTGCTATCGTATCGAATGGCTGTTACCGGTAATACTTGTCCATTTTGTGCTGCATCGGTTGGCACATTGGCAACCAGTGCCATTCCGGAAATAAGCAGGCCGTCACTATTCGTAATTTCCGCCCTAAAGCGGACATTCCTTGACGAAGTGTCTGCTACTGGAGCTTTCGCGATAATGTAGGCCTCACGAGCGCCGGTATAAAACCCATCGGCTGAAACTTGAACCAGATCACCAATATTTAATTTTGCTAATTGTTGTGGAAGGCTAAAATTTACCCATAGAACGTCGCTAACACCTACTAACGTGGTTAACAGCTCTCCTGGCATCAAATATTGACCAACTTCTAGTGAGTGTAGGCCTGCTATAGCATCAAATGGAGAACGAATATTCATTTTGTTGATGGTTGCTTCGAGTTCATCTGCGGCAGCAACTAGCGAGTCTCGAATAGCCTCGGCCTGATCTTTGGTGGACTCAGAAGCTGCCCCCTTTTCTACCACAGAAACCATTCGTCGATAATCTGTTTCAGCAAGTTTTAGATTAGCCTGTATAGCTGCCAGTTTTGCTTGCTCTTCACTGGTTTCAAGGCTTAAGAATAGCTGTTTTTTTTTTATCGTTTCACCGGCGCGTACATGAACCTGTGCGATTACACCGGCCAATTCATTTCTTAACTCAATTGATTGCGTCGCCAGTGTTTCGGCGATCACTTCGATTGAAGGTATCCATACGTCCGGTGTGGCGACAGCAAACTCCACCGTTTCCATCGGCTCTGGGTATGCTACAGCTTGCTTCATTGCAGCTGATATTTGTAACGCCTTAACAGCGAATAGGGCGAGTGCAATAACAAGGCAACCACCTATCGCTAGCCCCCATTTTTTAATAGACACTTTAGTTACTCACTATCCTGCGCCTTTCGTGCGCGCGTTTTATTCGAGGTATCGTATAGATTATAGACTTGATTCGCAGTTTTAATGATGTGTTAGACGTAATACTTTTAGTATTTGGAATTGTTAACCTGATCGTGAACATAGCCGTTGGGTAGATTATTAGTAGATGGGCAAGCATGTAATGAAAGGTGATAACAGTATCAGGATTTTTCATGATAGCTAGATCTTATCAGCCTCGTAATCCATTACTTAGATTTCCTCATTTATCAACAATCTTACCTGCGCTACTAAACTGAGTTTGCGTATCGATTTGGTAGCTAATACCAGCCACGGATAGACTGTTCATAATCATTTATTTCATGGTCTTGCGCATCGATTATGGATTTAACTACTCCTCATAGACTGATTATTTTCAAAATCTTTTCTTCTTCCAATGACCGGTATATGACGAATACGTTTTTCAATCATCAAAGCCATACAGTTACTGGCCTCTTATTTTTAAGTTACCTAGCACACATCTTTAGTCATTATGTCTGTAATTGAGGTGCCTATAGAAGAGCGGTTTTTCAATATTATTTTACGGATGTAATCTCGCTCAGAAATTATTCCGGCGACTTTATCCTCGTGCAATACTAGTAGAGTACCGACGTTTTTTTCATCCAATTTTTGAAGTGCTTCAAATACCGTGGCTTCAGGTTCGATGCTACAGACTTCATTTCCCTTTTTCGCTATATAGGTGATCAATTATTATAGTGCTGTTTCCCCTAGTTGAATTGGGTTGTTATAACCGACTCGCTCCAGCGTATATAAAAATGTAAAAATTAGAAATTGTGCATACTTCCTAAGTGATTATGCGGAAAAATAGCTATGGAGCACCCTCTTAATATTTCAAGTTTAGTGGGGCACACTCTGCCCCCGATGTTAAAATCGTAGTATGCTATGAATTCACCATTAGGGGATAGATTTATGTTTAACAAAGCAAAAATCAAAAACGGTATAGTCCTGTTGGCTGCAAGTTTTGTGGTGACGATGGGTTCGGTTTCTGCTTATGAGTCTTTTCATGGGCCTACCGAGTTAATTTATTCTGACCCTGCTAAGGCGGCTAGCGGGTATCTGTTATTCTCGCCTTACATTCCACTGGAAGAGCATCAATATACTTACCTCGTTGATATAGATGGCAATGTAGTTCACAAATGGAAAACAATCGTATCTGACTATGAGGGGCGTGGCTTTACAATGGAAAAGACAGCTCGCTTGACCGAGACCGGGAGCATTATTCAAGGATTAAGCACTGCCAGACATACCTACCAGGGCGAGCGAGCGTTGCAGGAACTCGACTGGGATGGAAATCTGGTATGGGATTTTACTGATCCCCGTGAAGGGTATCGCTACCATCATAATTTCAAGCGGATTTGGAATAATCAGCTGAACGAATGGACGGTCATTTTTACCTCACAAATGCCAATGACTCAGGAGCAGGCAATTGCGGCTGGTGCCGATCCGGCTGTTGAATGGGATGCCGCACCTGATGGGGTTGTAGAGGTTGATATGAGCGGTAATATAGTCTGGCAATGGTGGTCGCTTGATCATGTTGTGCAGGACAAAAATCGGGCTTGGCCAAATTATGGCGAACTTGCGGAGAACCCGGGAAAGATTAATCTGAATTGGGGTAAGGGGCTAAGTGGTGATTTTATCCACCAAAATGCACTCGACTACAATCAAGAGTTAGACCAGATTATTGTAAATAACGACTCGATGGGTGAAGTCCTTATTGTTGATCATGGTGGCACATTTGTACGAGGAGATTTCGAGGCGAGTAAGGCTCTGGCAGCAGGGCCTAAAGGGGATATTCTGTATCGCTGGGGAAATCCTAGCCTGTATAGCTCCGGTGAGGCGCCAAGCTACAATCCTAGTGGAAATGTTACATCAGATGGTGATCAACGACTATTTCACCACCATGATTCTCAATGGATTAAAGATGGCTTGCCGGGCGCGGGCAATATCCTCATTTTTCAGAATGGCTCAAGACATCCGGGGCCGCACCAGTCACAGTTGTTGGAAGTTGATCCTTATGTAGGGACCTATCCTGATATCGAGTATTTATCGGAGCTTGATGCAGATGACCCCGCCGATCAGGTGGTATGGAGCTTCAAGGCGCGCTATGCCAATAGCTTTACTAGTCACAATATTTCTGGTTTACAACGTTTGCCTAACGGTAACACGTTGGCAACAGCAGGTAGGCAAGGGCATGTGATCCAGGTTACACCTGCCGGTGAGGTAGTATGGGAGTATATCGTTCCGGTAATGGCAACCCTGCCGGAAGACCCACAATTGGATGATATCTATAAAACCAGAATGTCGGATACAGATGATAATTCTGTTTTTACCGCGCATTGGATCTCTCCATATCATCCTGGTTTGGTCGGTAAAGATCTTTCACCAAAAGGAAAGATCACCGATATATTGAACGACTAGCTTGGTTAGCTGGTCGGGTACAGTTCGGGAAGCGCGCTGCCTCGTTCGGGCTGGATGGTTTTTGCATGCTTACGTAATCCCTGCAGGCCTCGATTGATCGCATTTCTGTCCAGTGCGGCACCCCCACCCGAATATATGCTCCGATCAAGCTGCTGCAAAGCTTGGGTAAACTCTATCGACTTGGCCTTTTCTGCTAGTTGATCAATGCTATGGCGAGGCTGGTTTGGGTAGGCAGCTAGGCTCCAATTTAAAATAGCTCTCCGAATCTGTTTGGCATTCGCAGAGCCGATAATTTTGGTCAATTTATTCCAGGCTTGCCTCTCGGTTTGCGAAATGGCTACTTCGTTTAAACGTTTAGTGGAAATAGTGATAGTGGGGCGTCGATAAAGGAACCAAGCCTGAACTAGAGTAACCCCTAATAGAGCTAATGCAGCAATTTTCCATACTAAATTACCTCGATCTTGGGTTCCGAATACAGTGTTATTCGACTCAGTAGTTATCGCTGTGCTGTCTGTTAATTCGATTATTGGTGTAGTTTCTGAAACGGCTGCGGGCAGCACTTCAACTATCGAGCTTTCCAAGTAAGCTACTTCCCAACTCTGCGTGTTGGTGCTCCACCAATTGATAGTTTGCGCGGGCAAGCTAAGTGGCCCTGCGACAGTTGGCACGATAGCTTGTGATTCATTGCGAACACCGATAAGCGAGCTCGCCGCTATTTGAGTGTCTAGCTGTGGCTGATCTTGATATGCCTTGTATGAGTGAGTCGGATCGTTTGCAGGTAGTGGGGGAATAAGCTCCGCTCTTTGCCCAAGGGCGGTTATTTTAATCGTTCTGGTGAGTGGTTCACCGACCCGCAATTCGCGGGCAGGATCACTCCAGAATGCCTCGATTTTGACCGCTTCGGCAGGAAACCAAATAGCCCCCGGTTTTTCTTCTGCAGCCACCACGTTTACGGTGACGCTTTCACTTCGAGCATTAACTTGTTGTCCTCGCTGCCCGAACACGTCAAACGGGCCACGTCGCTGACGCGCAGGTATTAGGCCTGAAAACGTTTGTCGTGGAATGGTCAGCTCTCCTACTTGTGTTGGAAATACGGCGTATATCCAACGTACTATCTGGTACTCAATTCCGTTGTCTATTTTTGAAAGGTCTTCTTGAGCAAGCTGTTCTACATATGCATTATCAATCTCCAATGGTGTACCGTTTATATTTGAGATTTGTGTGCTGCTTAATAGTGAGAGTTCAACCGTAACGATTATCTGTTGGTCAAGTATAGGGTTTTCTGGTTCTGCAGAAATTACAACCTTTATGGGTTGTTGGGCGGCTGCGTCGCTACTTTGTTCACTTACCTGAATGCTGATTGAATTACTATCTGTTCCATCTACGCTAATTGGTGGGATAAGTAGGGTTCCTTCCCTGCGTGGCGCCAGGGTTATGGACCAGATTGTATAAGTCTCTTGAGTTTGAATACCGTTAACGATTCTTATGCTGCTACTGGACTGTGGCCGGATATCCAACACCTCCCAATCTGCTTGCAGCCCTGATAGATCAAGCTGATCAGACGCCGCGCGGCCATCGTACTGCAGTTGAAGTTGCAACATGTCGTTGCTGGTAATTTGGTTTCGATCAACACTGCCACGTAAGGTGGCCGGCCATGCGAGGTTTGGTACTAAAACCATGATTAGCAGCAAATATTTGATAGGCAGATAGTAAGGATGTTGAAAGTTAATTGTCATTTTCTGGCTCAATAGCGCTCATCGCCGAGTGTTTGATTGTTGGGAGTGAGGCGCTGTTCTTGTCGTACCCGCGCACTTTCATACTCGAACTTACGTCGCAAAAATCCACTAGGGTCATCTGGAATTCCACGCAACCAGCGTTCGCTAGAGTCTTCTAGCTCATCAGGTGTTGCTTCAGCAGTCATCGGTTCTTGTTGCTCCTCCTGGGGGTCCTCCGGTTCTGGCTGCTCGGTTTCTTGATCAGAAGGCTCACTAGCATCGTCCTTGGGAGACTCTTGTTGTTCAGAGTCTTGACCCTGTGGATCGTCATTTTCCATTGGGCTACTTTCAGAATCGTCGTTGGGATCAGTTTGGTCCTGTGAATCCTGATCCTGATTTTGTTCTCCGTTGGAGTTTTCATCAGAGGGGTCCTGTTCTGATTGATTTTGATCCTGTTGCTCTTGAGATTCCTGTTGTTCAAGAAGCTGCTCAACAACCGTTTTATTGTGTAGCGCATTTTCCATCTCTGGAACGGCTTCTAATGCTTTGTCATAAGCTTCTATTGCCTGTTCGAGTTTGCCGGCAAATGCGAGTGAATTCCCCAAATTATATTGGGCTGTAGCTCCATCAAGTTGGTTGAACAATTCTGCAGATTTTTCAAAGTCACCGGCGCGATAATTAGCGACTGCAGTCCAATCGGGACGCTCAAAGGTGTTAGCGGCGGCCTGCGCTGCGCCTTGTTCGAGTAATTCTGCACCGCGTTGATCCGGTGTCTTCCAAAGACTTTCGGAAAAACTCCTCCCGCCAGGCGCATCTCGATCCTGTGCATGGACTAGCTGCGGTGATAGGCTAGCGGCTAGAACTATTACACTTAGTGGGACCATAAAGAACACTCCTTTACGAAAACTAAATGCTGCAAACGGCAACATTAGCAGTATGAGCCAGTAACCAACATCTTCCCAACTATCGTAAACAAGACGTGATTCACTTGTATCACTGATAATATACGAGCTGTTGGTAAGCGCTAGCACGTCTGTATTGTCGGTTTGAATGTCCACATAGCGGCCTCCCTGTGTTTGCGCGAGGTTACTTAGGGCTAGGCGGTCCACACCGACCAGTACTATTTCCCCACGTGAATCGCGCACAAATCCACCACGCTCATCAGGTATAGGTACAGGGTCGGATGTTCCTACCCCAAGAATTGAAAGTGGATAAGCCGGATTAAGCTCGGCGGTAATAGTATCCCTTGCTTGCTCGGTAATTCCGTCCGTGAGCATAATAATTTTCCCGCCCGTAATACCCGCGTCACGCATTAGCTGCTCAGCGAGTGCTATAGCAGCTTCAGCATTACTACCGGCAATTGGCATAATAGTGGGATGTATAGCGGGCAGAAGCACTTCTATGGTCGATGCATCATCGGTAAGCGGGGCTACCGTGTGGGCATCGCCAGCATAGACTACTAGCGCAGTTTGTCCATCAGCGCGACTACGTAAAAGGTCAATTAATTTATATTTTGCTCGGCTTAAGCGGTCAGGTGTCAGATCTTGCGCTAACATAGATTGTGAGAGATCGAGGACGATCACCATGGCGCTTTCATTTCGCACAGTGGGAACTTTCACTTGCCTCCAACTAGGCCCTGATGCTCCGATGACAGCAAGTAACCACCCTAGCATTAATAATTGCCGCCAACTTTTACTATAGCGGCCGCGATTAACTTGTAGCACTTTGAGTTTATCCTTAGGAATAAACTCCTCCCACAGAGTGACGTTGCGCATCCGTAACAGTAACATCCATAGAGCAAACAACACTGGTATGCCAAACAACCACAGGGGTCGGATAAAATGCAGTTGGCTAAAATCAGGCCAGATCATCTTGCCAATCGCCAATTATTAAGAAGGCGCGCGCCCACTAATATGGCGCTTAAAAGAATTGCCAACACTAGAGGCCAGTGAAACAGGCTTCTGGTGGGCCGAAAAGTTTGTTCTTCAGGCACCGGTTCTAATGCATCGAGTTGTGCATAGATATTGATGAGTTCATTTGGGTTGCGTGCACGAAAATATTGTCCGCCAGTTTTGTCAGCGATGTATTGCAACGTGTCTTCGTCTAGGTCGGCTGACGGATTAACGGTTCTGCGTTGTCCGAATAAGCCGCTAACCACACGTGAATCAGAACCGACACCAACGGTATGGATTCGAATATTAGCTTCTGCGGCAATATCTGCCGCAGCGCGCGGATCGGTACCTGCAGTGTTCGCGCCGTCAGTAAGCAAAATTAATATTCGGCTTTCTGCAGGGCGATCGCGTAACCGTTTGATGGACAAGCCGATGGCATCGCCGATCGCTGTCGCGTTACCGGCAAAGCCTAACTGAGCTTCTGAAAGTTGTACTTGAACCGTTTGACTGTCGAAAGTGAGAGGTGTTTGTAAGTAACCTTGCTGGCCAAATAGAATTAGTCCAATTCGATCACCGATTCGCTGTTGTATAAAGTCACCAACAACTGCCTTGACGGCAGTAATGCGGTCAACATATCCATTGCTAACTTGCATATCTTTCTCGCTCATAGAGCGCGAAATATCAACGGCTAGCATCAAGTCGCGACCTTCTTGCGGCAGTGGCATAGGTTCTCCGGTCCACATTGGTCGAGCTGCGGCTGTTACCAATGCGACCCATACCAACCCCGCCAACAGCCCCATTACCCATGTGGGCGTTTTACTACGAATTTCAGCATCGCTTATGGCTTGTAGTTCATTATAAAACGGCACTCGAACTGCCTGTGGTGCGCGTTCTCGAGTAGACAGGAATATACGTAACAATAGGGGTAGTGGCACCAACGCAAATAACCAAGGCCATTCCCAGCTAAACATTAGCGTATCCTTTATGTGAACGTATCCAAAGAGTTAATTCCTGATGCAATTGCTCGATAGCTACCTTTGGCCTGGGCTTATAGCATTCGGTCGTCAATGCTTCGACAGTACTTTGTGATAATGGGTGCTTTGCGCGCTCCGTTAGGCCTTTGATCCACTGCGTACCGTAATCTGCTGCAACGTGCTGTTCGCCGAGACTAACAAAAACACGTTTTAGTGTTTGATTGCTTTGTTTTAAATAGACATCCGGTTCTGGGTTTTTGCGCCATGTCTGGATGGCCAATTGAAATTGTTCAAGCGCTATAACTCTATAGCGGTTTCGGCGATGTCGCCTAATCAGCCAGAAAACCAAACTACTGAGGGCAATTACCGTCAGAGTGATAACGATCCACCAACCCATGGCTAGTGGCCACCATTGAATCGCTGAGGGCATTGCTATGTCCCTTAATTGTTCTGCAAGAATGCTTTGTAAATCCGGGTTCATTTATAGTCGATAAACGATTATTTACGAAACAATTGAGTTAGCGTACGTCGCGGGTTGGCATCAGTAGCAACTTGTGTATATAAAGCTCGCGATCTGGTTGCAGCTTTTAATAATGCTGCTTGGCGAGTTTGGTACTGCTCTTCGAACGAGGCCCTAACTCTTGCCGATAGCTGTACCGACGAACGGTTATTGCCATCGCTAATAGCTACTTGACCTGAGAATGGTAATTGCTTTTCCAATGCATCGATAATTTGAATTAAGCTAATGTCTGTATGGCGTCCGAGCATACTTAGTGCTTTTGCGGCTGCCGGGCCGAAGTCATGAAAGTCGCTAATGATAAAAATTGCAGTTCCTGGTCGGGTTAGCCTGCGGCATTCTTCTAGGACTTGTGTAATGGTCTTTTTAGATTCTTGCTGCGTTTGATTGGGAGCGTGATCGGGATCAGTTTGTGGTAATTGTTGGTTGTACGCTACTAGATCGCGCACTAATCGCAATACAGCTTCTTTGGTGCGTTTGGCACGAATATCGCTTTCACTATAGTCACCGACAACTTGGCCACCGATGCGATCGCTACCAGCCAAGGCTGCCCAGGCGAGAGCGCTGGCGATTTCGGCAGCAAGTACTGACTTAAACCGCTGCGAAGAACCGAAAAACATACTATTACGTTGGTCCACAATAATGTGGATTGGACGTTCACGTTCCTCGCAAAATAACTTTGTATAGGTGCCACCGGCGCGGGCTGATACCTTCCAGTCGATATTGCGAATGTCGTCACCTGGTTGGTAAGGGCGGACCTCTTCGAATTCCATACCTCGGCCACGAAATCGAGAACGTGTTTCACCGAGAAGCATTGAACGGGCGGCTTGTCTTGCGAACAGTTTTAGTTCGCGTGCCCAGCCCCGGCTGGAAAGCAAGGTACCGAGGTCGACGTAAACACCTGATACATTGGGTTTGGGTGCGGTGGCAGACATGATTATGGCGGCTTAAAGCTAGTGTTATATCGGTTTATTTATTTTGATTTAAGCGCTAGGTACTAGCTTAAGAATCTCGTCAATAACATTATCAACATCTTTGCCGTTGGCTTCTGCCTCAAAGTTTAATATTAGACGGTGTCGCAGACAGTCGTGAGCAACCGACTGGATATCATCGGGAGAGACGTAGTCTCTATTGTGTAACCATGCATTGGCTCGGGCGCAGCGATCAATTGCGATCGTAGCGCGCGGGCTGGCACCATATTCAATCCATTCGGTAAGCTCGGCACTGTAGGGCTTTGGGTTTCGGGTGGCTAGAATTAATTGCACTAAATATTCCTCCACAGATTCAGCCATATGAATATTTAGTGCCTCTTTTCGCGCAGCAAAAATTACATTTTGCGCAACTAACTGATCGGGTACTGGAGGAGTTGAAGATACAGCTTCGCCGCGCGCAAGTGCGAGAATCTGACGTTCGGCGCTGGTGTCGGGGTAGTCGATTTTAATGTGCATGAGGAACCGATCTAGTTGTGCCTCCGGTAACGGATAAGTGCCTTCCTGCTCAATTGGATTTTGGGTTGCCATAACCAGAAACAGATCAGGTAACTTCATAGTTTTACGACCAACACTAACCTGGCGCTCTGCCATCGCTTCAAGCAGGGCTGACTGTACTTTCGCTGGTGCTCGATTGATTTCATCAGCCAATACGAGATTGTGAAATATTGGCCCTTGCTGAAAAGCAAAACTGGCCGTCTCGGGTCTGTAGATTTCAGTACCGGTAATATCCGCGGGTAGAAGGTCTGGAGTAAACTGAATGCGCTGAAAATCTCCATCAATGCCATCAGACAATGTTTTTATTGCTTTGGTTTTAGCTAAACCAGGTGCGCCTTCAACCAGTATATGACCATCTGCTAACAGTGCAATTAGTAGCCGTTCTACCAAAATTTTCTGTCCAACTATTTGGCTAGATAGCCAGGTAGACAAGCCTTCAAAATCGCTTTTCAAGATAAAATTCTCCTCTAATTATTTACCCTAATTTGTATAGCTCAACTTAGGTTCGCAAGGATAACGAATAAATTGGGGTATATGCTCAATCCTTGAATTAAAAGTAATCTTTTGGTTAGGATTAATTTGGGGGGCGCTGACTGAATTAGTTTGATGTTAGTTGTCGAGTCGGAACACCTTTATTATTTAACGGCGATTTATTGAGGCCTTAAGCTAAGAATTGTAATTGCGCTAATTGGGCGTATAAGCCATGTTTGTTAATCAGCTCATTATGCGTACCCGAATCAATAATAGTGCCGCCGTCAATTACCACAATGCGATCGGCCTTTTTAACCGTGGCTAATCGGTGGGCGATGACCAAGGTCGTCCTATTTTTCATGAGTCTTTCAAGCGCTTGCTGCACTAGTCGTTCACTTTCGGCATCCAGAGCACTCGTTGCTTCGTCTAATAGTAAGATAGACGGGTCCCGTAGAATAGCCCTGGCGATCGCTATACGTTGCTTTTGTCCGCTAGATAGTAAAACTCCTCGTTCTCCAAGGTTACTATCGAAACCATTAGGTAGTTTCTGGATAAATTCTAGCGCGTGTGATGCTTCAGCTGCTGCTCTAACATCTTCATCAGGGGCATTTGGCTTGCCATAGCGGATATTCTCTATCGCACTGGTTCCAAAAACAACCGGCTCTTGGGATACCATACCCAGTCGGTCACGAACTTTTCGTGGATCAGCCTGGGTCAGTTCAACACCATCAATACTAATGCTACCGTCGTTAGGATCGTAAAAACGCAGTAACAACTGATATAACGTGGTTTTACCCGCGCCTGACGGGCCCACAATGGCAACTTGCTCGCCTGCCTTAATTTGCAGATTTAGATTTTCCAGGGCCGCGTGCGCGGGCCTCGAAGGATAAAAAAACGTTACGTTGTTGAAGTTAATATCACCGCTAGCTGGTTCTGGCAGGCTGATAGGGTTTGTGGGTGCTTTGATATCAGCCTCGGTAGCTAACAGTTCCATCAATCGTTCTGCGGCACCGGCAGCTCTTTGTAGCGCAGTCATCACTTCACTAAGCGCTCCTACAGAGCCAGCAACCAATATTGAATAGAATACGAATGCTGAGAGTTCTCCCGCGCTCATTTGGCCCCGTATTACGTCATTCCCGCCGACCCACAGGATGCCGCCGATAGCAGTAAATACGAGTAGAATTACGATGGCGGTTAAGATTGCTCGCTGGCTGATTCGCCGTTTCGCCGCTAAAAAAGACCGTTCGATTTCTTTACTAAAATGAATTCGATCTTTATTTTCGTGTCCAAAGGCCTGAACTGTTCGTATTCCATGCAATGCTTCATCTGCGTAAGCGCCAATATCAGCAATTCGGTCTTGGCTATCGCGTGAAAACTGTCTAACCCGTCGGCCAAAGAATACGATTGGCCCGATCACCAGTGGGACAACTAATAAGATCATACCGGTTAGTTTTAAACTGGTAACGGCCAGTAATATCAGTCCGCCAATCATAATTACTATGTTGCGCAGGGCAATCGAAATAGAAGAGCCAATCATTGATTCTAATACGGTGGTATCAGCGGTTATTCTGGATAGCACTTCACCGGTCCGGGTTGTTTCGAAGAATCCAGGGCTTAAGTCAAGTACATGGCTAAATACGGCATCGCGAATATCGGCATTAACCCGCTCGCCAATCCACGAGACATAGTAAAAGCGTAACGCAGTGGATATTGCACTGATAACAATTATTATCCCCAAAGCACCCAGAGCTTGTGTCAGTAAAGAACTGTTTCTTGCAGTAAAACCGTTATCGACCAAATACTGAATTCCACGGCCTAGCACTAGCGTTGTTCCTGCCGCTATTATCAGGAACGTAAGAGCAAGAAAAACCTGCTTTTTGTAAGGTTTAACAAAGGCAAAGATTGGCTTAAGTTCGGCTAGGCTTTTACCTTTCGGCCGATCGATATCACGTGCGTTTTGTGGCATTAGTTTCTGAACTTAGGTGGAATTTAATCGGCGACAAAGCGCCAGAATTTTTTAGTCGACTTTGGCCTACCTCGCAGGTGTCGACTATTTAACTACTTCTATCCAGCCAAAGGTATCTTTGCTGCGGCCTTCCTGAAGATCTAGCAGTTTATCGCGTATTTGTTGAGCGATCTGACCCTCAGGGTACTTTGGTACGTAATTTTTACCACGATCATGAAAGCGCGAAATAGGGCTGACGATTGCTGCGGTTCCGCAAGCAAAAGCTTCGGTACATGAGCCGTCAGAAACAGCATTAAGAACATCATCAATAACAAGATCTCCCTCGAATACTTCTATTCCCGTAGATTGGGCGAGTTCGATGATACTGTCTCTGGTAACACCTTCGAGCATGCAACCGTTGAGTGACGGTGTATATAATTTACCGTTAATAGCCGCAAAAAAGTTCATTCCCGAAAGCTCGTCGATGAGCTTTCGCTTTTCTGGATTCAGCCAAAGCACTTGATCATGTCCTTCGCTTTCGGCGGTGTTAGTGGCAAGTAGAGAAGCGGCGTAATTACCACCTGTCTTTGCGTCGCCGGTGCCACCCACAGCAGATCGACAAGCATCACGCTCTACTTTTACCCGCATTGTACCGGCGTGAAAAACTTCGGATGGGCTAGCCAGAACGTAGAACTCGTAATTTTTGGAAGCTGCCAAGCCAAGGTCATGATCGACACCGATCAAGAATGGGCGCAAATAAAGAGCCGAGCCTTGATGGCGAGGGATAATGGGTTTGCATACGCGAGTGAGTTCTTCAACACCAGCCATAAAAATCTCTTCCGGTACATTCGTCATACACAATCTATCTGCCGAATGATTTAAGCGGCGGGCGTTAACCCTTGGGCGAAATAATTGGGGTTCATCAGAAGATACCCAATAGGCTTTTAGGCCTTCAAAAATCTGTTGAGCGTAATGTAAGGTTTTTGATGCGGGGTCCAGCTGAATTAGCCCGTAAGGGAGTAATTCGCCGGAGTCCCAGACACTGTCAGTACAGCGCGCACGAAACATAACAGGAGCTTTAATTCGCCCAAAACCAAGATGTTCGGGTAATGACATTTCACTGACTTGTTTGGCCAGCTCTGATGATACGGGCATATGCATTTTCTTAACTCTTAATTTTCGGCTAACGCACCATATATTCTTTCGTTATTATAAACCAAGCCGCTGACTATGCTTTGCCTTACTTGTCAATAATCTTGCAAAAAGAATGCTTCTAATAATCATTTCACAAATTTATCAGCTTGGAAACAGTTTCATCTGCAAAGCATATCGAATAAAATCGTGGTTGTTGTTACCGAAGAGAACTTTGTTGTAATGGATGTTTACCAAAATATCGTAAAATTGCGTACCACTCTCGAGGCACAGCGAACGAATGGCCAACGAATTGCGCTCGTTGCAACCATGGGAAATCTTCATGAAGGCCACTTGGCGTTAATCCGTTTGGCGAAACAGCGAGCAGATATTGTGGTTGCGAGTATTTTCGTTAATCCACTGCAGTTTGGTTTGAACGAAAATTGGGAACAGTATCCTAGAACGTTTGATGAAGACTGTGCCAAGCTTATTTCAGAAGGTTGTGATTATTTGCTCCATCCAGATGAGCGAGAAATGTATCCCAATGGTATGGCAGAGCAAACCCGGGTGTTTTGTTCGACGATGACCGACGTCTGGTGCGGTGCAAGTCGCCCCGGTCACTTTGAAGGGGTGACTACGGTCGTTACAAAGTTATTAAATATTGTGCAGCCGAATATTGCTGTATTTGGTGAAAAAGATTGGCAGCAACTCGCGGTAATACGTCGTATGGCGGCTGATTTATGTGTCAGTATTGAGGTTATCGGGGCACCTGTGGCTAGGGATACCGATGGTTTGGCACTAAGTTCACGAAATAGATTTTTAACCAAGCAGGAGCGCTCTAAAGCTAACCTGCTGTATGAGACTATGCTGGGGATGGCGAAAGCCATTGCTACGGGAGACAGAGATTATTTGAAACTGCAGAAGCAGGCAGGCGAGCGGATTGAGGCCGCCAAGTTTCGATTAGATTATTTGGCAGTTGTACATGCCGAGGATCTGGAGCCAGCGACGGCGGTCGACAAGGATTTGCGTATTTTAGGTGCAATCTACGCTAGTAATACTCGGTTAATTGATAACATAGGAGTACAACCCGTATGAGCCTGCCAGATTATTATTTTGTCGCTGTTATGGCGGCAGTGCTTATTGGCGTCTCCAAAGGTGGTTTTGCTGCTAGCTTTAATATGGTTGTAATGCCAATGTTGGCGCTAGCGACAGACCCGGTTCATGCGGCAGTAATAATGTTACCGGTAATGTGCGTGATCGATCTATTTGCCATTTGGACGTATGGCAAAAAGGCCGATTTCGGTTTATATAAACTATTGTTGGCTGGGTCTTGTATTGGTTTGGGTTTGGGAGCCTTAACGTTTACTACTATGAATGCAGATGCCATGCGTGTATTGCTTGGCATGATTGCACTTTTTTTTGGTGGACGTGGCTTGTGGCAATACTTACATACCTCCAAGGGAAAAGTTTTACCTCGGTGGGTTGGTTTTCTAGCAGGAGCTGGCGGTGGTTTCACTAGCTTTATTACGCATGCAGGATCGCCCCCAATACAAATGTATTTGCTGCCAATGCGCATGCAAAAAACACTTCTGCATGCGACTTCAGTAACGCTTTTTGCAACCATGAATTATCTAAAGCTAGGGATTTACGGGTCCATTGGGCAGCTGTCGACTGGCCGTTGGTTGGAATCAGCGGCTTTACTACCTTGGGTGCCTGTCGGGTTTTTTCTAGGCGTATATTTACATAAAAAAGTTTCGGATCGATGGTTTTATTTATTGTCGTATATCGCTTTGATATTTATGGGATTTCGACTGTTGTACACTGGCTCGAATGCACTTTGGCTTTTGGGCTAATTTGGGGATAGCCAATGAATTTATATACTGAGTATTATCAACGGTTTAGCGATGATCTATATAAGATTGCGATCGAACCAACTAGTGGCGGCAACTGGACATATCTTGATTTGCACAATAAGTCGGGAGCACTCGCGCACAAACTATGTGAATTGGGTGTGCAAAAAGGTGGGCGGGTTTCAGTTCAGGTAGGCAAGTCGGTTGAGGCGGTCGCACTGTATTTAGCCTGTCTTAGATTAGGCGCTGTGTTTCACCCACTCAATCCCGCGTACACTTTATCGGAGCTACGCTTCTTTCTAGTTGATGCTTCGCCGGATCTGGTTGTTTGTCGACTAGAGACTGAAGCCGAGTTGTCGGGGTTGATCACCGAGTTGAACATACCGGGCGTAACTTTGGGAGCCAGCCAAGACGGTTCATTGCTTGAGGGGTTGCAGGTAGATGTGGATTTTGAAACTGTGGATTGCGATCAAGATGATGCCGCCGCGTTGTTGTATTCATCAGGTACGACAGGAACTCCTAAAGGTATTGTGCTGAGTCATCGTAATCTGGAAACCAACTCAGCTGTGTTAGTCGACGCTTGGGGTTTTGAATCAAGCGATGTGTTGCTGCACGCGCTGCCGATTTTTCATGTGCATGGTTTATTTGTCGCCTTGGGGTGCGTTTTTATGGCTGGGGCGAGTATGCAGTGGTTAGCTGCGTACGATCCTGCTGAAGCCCGAAAATTATTGCCTAAATCAACGGTTATGATGGGGGTGCCAACCTACTACGTCCGTTTGCTTGCAGACCCAGAATTTGGTGAGAAAGATGTGCAATCGATTCGTGTCTTTATTTCAGGCTCTGCACCGCTATTGGCCGAAACGTTTGAGCAGTTCGAATTGCGTACCGGACATCGAATTCTGGAGCGCTACGGCATGACCGAAACAAACATGAATACCTCAAATCTCTTGGTTGGCGAGCGCAGGCCGGGAACTGTTGGGCCTCCATTACCGGGGGTTAGTATTCGGGTCGTTGACGCGCGCGGAGAGAGTTTGGAGACTGGCGATATCGGTAATTTACAAGTTAAAGGTGACAATGTATTTCAGAAATACTGGCAGCTACCGGACAAAACTGCCGAGGCGTTTACTGAAGATGGCTACTTCGATACTGGTGATAAAGCGTTGATTGATTCAGACGGTTACGTGAGTATTGTTGGGCGCGAGAAGGATATGATTATCTCGGGCGGTTTAAATGTTTATCCTAAAGAGATAGAGCTGTTGGTAGATAAATGGCCGGGAGTGGTTGAATCTGCTGTTATCGGAGTGCCACATGCCGATTTTGGAGAAGCGGTTGTGGCCGTTGTGGTGCTGGAGACGGCGGGCGAATTTGACGAGCATGCTATCGCAGTGTCGCTAAAAGAAAACCTGGCAAATTTTAAACGACCAAAGCGCTTTATGGTTATCGATGAATTGCCGCGTAACTCTATGGGTAAGGTAGGAAAAGCGGGGTTACGGGAAAAATACTCGGATTTATTTGCGGTTTAATTATTTATTCTGGTTGTGTTCCTGCGATGGGAAGTTGTGGATGGGGCTGTAGTTGGATGAGAAAATTTATATACTAAAAATTACATTGCAAGCCCCTATAAGAATAAGTAAGTGACTAAAATTTTCGATGGCGACACATCTGATGATGCTAGTTGGAACATTTGCGGTCGTGACGTATTAAAAAATATGGAGCATGATAGTACATTCACGATTATTGCGCGGGTCTATCCAGGGAACACTCAGGCGCACAAGAATATGATGGCGGAGTATAGCTCGTTAAGTAGGAGCGAGGCAGGTCATCGGGAAGAATTCAATTCTTCAAGGTTAATTGATAAGGCCCCTAAGCTTACCGACGGGGAAAAACCTCATATCGTCTAGGTGGCTTGGAGTTCAGCATCTTATGTTCAAGTCTAGCGGTATCTTGATTCTGCGAAGCACAATTTGCCTTTATGTATTTCTTGCCTAGACGAAAACATTCCAGTTGATGTGAAAGTGTTTGGCACTGATGATGGTTGGGCACATGCGTACACTTATGTTGGAAAAAATTGCGGCGCAGTACCAGTATTCAATTGGGATACATGCAGCAGCAGTGCTCACTAGTGACAACAAGGCTCTGCTTTTTTCTGCGCCCTCAGGTTTTGGTAAGTCGACTTTGTCAGTATTTCTTGCCTTGAACGGCAACGACAGTCTTGGTGATGATAGTTTGATAGTGGATCTCGATTCCAGCATCCGCCAAGTTGGATCAACAATCCATAGATATTTTGGGCCTAAGATGGTAGATGGTAGTCAGGTCGGTATTGGAAAAATGTAAAGGATTAAGGGGGATTTCGAAACTGAGTAGGCTCGATGTAACTCTTTGCTCCATCTGGAGATTCTCAAGTCTTGACGACTCCCTGCGATGCCAAAGCCTTAGTATTTCCGAAGTACGATTCGGGTGTGGAATCAGGAATCAAGGCTCTGGATGTTGCCAGTGTTTTTTCGCATCTAACAGCTGGTTGTGTTTATTGGAACCAATACTCTAGTAAAGGACTGGCTAAAGCATACATAATTTTGGTTGCAGGGCTGAGCGCATATAAATTGAATTATACTACTGTGGATCAAGCCAAAGACTTACCGCTAGCATTAGATTTACTTTGACTGCAAGGCTGTTAGTGCCTTCGGTGGCGACACTGTGATGGTATAATCACCCAAAATTTTCCAGGGTGATCACCCTAGCTTCCTCATCAGTAGAATAGTTATCACTAATAGTTAGAATTTTAAAACTTTATTGCTACCGTTACAATTATAAGCTGTCAGTTAGTCAACCACTTCCTGAATTTCGAAGTGGATACCCTCCGGGCCTTCAAAGAACATTAGATCAGAACCTGGTGGGTTGGCGCGCTCGAGATAAGGTTCGTAGCCAGACGTAGCTAATATGGGGCGGAATTCGTCGAGCGAATCTACTGTGAATCCCATATGGTCAATTGCGCGGCCCCTACTAGGGCTCCGTTGTCCATCAGGCGACTGCGTCACTTGTACCCAGGTGTCTCCACCGTACAGTATGGTATGAAACTTACCTTGACCTCGTTCCTCCACAAGTTCGCCGCCAAAAACTTCCATAAACCAATCTTTCACTGAATCAGCGTCGGTTGCAAAGATGTGGATATGATTAATACCGAGGTATTCGGGGTCGTTCATTAGCTCGACTTGCACACCCCAGGGATCGACTATAAACGCGACAATTGGGGCAGTAATTCCCGGGTAGGGTTCAGTCTTAATCTCAGCGCCCATTGCGCGTGCTTTTTCGACAGTTGCGTGTACTTCAGCTACTGCAATCCCAAAATGATCGATTACGCCTTTGTCACTTTGTGGGGCGATTTCACCGTCGTTAGACATTGTGCCAACCCAGCCATTGTTATGATGAATGAATGGCCCAGGTCCGCCGGGACGAATTTCGCCACCGAGCAGTTCTTCATGCCATGCGGCGGCCTTTTCGGTATCGGGCACCCTCATATGTACGTGCGAGAATACTGGTTCGGCAATGGCTGAGGCCGAAAAGACTAACCAGATTAGATTAAAGCTTCCAATGATGCGCACCATGGATGATGATTTTTTTAATGACATTACGGCCGTCCTGATAATTACTTGAGCTTATTTTTTCTTGTTGCCAATTCTAATGGTGCACCGAAGTGTTTTTAAAAAATGTTACAGAAACATACATAAAATTTAGTGCACAAATAAACGGGTGGGGTTATTGTGATTCTATAGCTAATTCTACAGCTATAGAATTAGCTATAGAATTAGCATACTCTAGCGAATTAAATTTAGATTAACTACATAAATCACTATATCTTTTGGAGTAAAAAATGAGCTCACGTCGCGATTTTATTAAGTATTCAGCCTTATCTGCATCTGCTTTGACTTTGAATCCTAGTATGCTTTCAGCGATTGAAAGTGGGGAGATGCTTAAACGCATGATTCCCTCTACAGGTGAAGAATTACCAGCGGTTGGCCTTGGAAGTTCGGCAACATTTTCTAGTGTGGCCCAAAGTGATGACGCCACAGGGTTGAAAAACGTTCTAACTACGCTTCTTGATAATGCAGGCACAGTTTTTGATACCGCTCCACGTTATGGTGGTGGTGCTGCTGAAGAAGTGGCTGGCCAATTGGTTGGTGAGTTGGGCGCGCGAGATAAAATTTTTTGGGCGACCAAGATGAACGTGGCTGGTAACGATGGTGGAACTGCTGACGTTGAAGAAGCGAGGGCGCAAATAGAGGCCTCGTTTGAGATTTTTGGTAAAACCCCTATTGATTGTATGCAGGTGCATAATTTGGGTGATCTTAAAACTCAATTACCGATAGTTGCCGAGCTTAAGCAGGATGGTAGAGTGAGATATACCGGCACAACCAATACGCAGCCGCGTCGTGTCGGTCAACTTCTGGAAGTAATGCGAAATGAAGAACTTGATTTTATTGGCCTCGATTACGCTATCGATAATCGACTTGCAGAAGACGAGTTGTTACCGCTAGCTCAGGAACGAGGTATTGGCGTATTTGTTTATGCACCGTTTGGCCGTACTCGTTTATGGAGTAGAGTAAAAGGGGTTGATTTACCCGAGTGGGCAGCTGAAATCGGAGTGAATTCATGGGCACAGTTTTTCATAAAATTTGTTCTCGCCCATCCAGCGGTTACTGTTGTGACTCCGGCCACCACCAACCCTAAAAATATGCTTGATAATTTGGGAGGTGGAGTTGGGCCTTTGCCAGATTCGGCAATGCAAACCCGAATGGCTGAGTTTGTGGATGCTTTGCCGTCGGCCTAAGTTTGAGAGTTGTAATTTATTGGATAGGAGCTGGACTATGACAGTCCAGCTCCGGTTCTTTTTCAAAAGGGATCAACTTGGCGCTACCGTTATATTTAACACCTTATTGATTATTTAAAACATATGCTTTCTAATAGTTCTAATGTAATTTTGAATTTATAAGTCTGAATGCTTAGCCGCTAACATTTGTACAAATTTAAACGCCTCAGGATATCTGATTTCCAACATTGAACTAATTTCGGCAACCGTATTTACGCGGTTAAACAAAGACAGAGCGTAATGTATTTGGCCCGTTTGAGGTGATCGCTAAGGGGTGCATTTTGCAGGTTAATCACTACAAGGGTATCGATGAGCATTAAATCAGCACGATTCGAGGCGGTATCTGGTTTTCCACGATCATGCAATAGTTTGCTGACATTAGGTGCTTTGGTTGCAGTGCTTGCCGGGGTAAAGTCAGCCGAAAGCATAGTTAATCCCCTGTTACTCGCATTGTTTATCGCGGCGATAAGCGCTCCACTCTATACGTGGTTGCTGAATAAGCGCTTGCCGGTAGTCGCTGCTTTACTATGCGTCATTTTTGCTATCGTATTTATCGGAGGCTCTGTTACCTCATTGGTAAGCTCGTCGTTAGGTGGCTTTTCAGAGACCTTGCCGCAATACCAATTGCGCTTGCAAACAATGTTTACTGATTTGGTTGTGCAAGGGCAATCATGGGGTTTATCGGTCGAGGCAGAAGATTTGGCTCAAATTGCAGACCCGTCAGCAATCATGGGTTTTGTTGGTACGGCATTCAATAGTTTATTAGGCGTACTAACCAATACGGTTTTTATATTGTTGTTGGTTGCTTTTATTTTGATTGAATTGTCCAGTGTGCAATCGAAACTGGCTTATGTTTCGGAGACTCCTGTTGAGCACTTTGCATACTTTGAGAAAGTTCTAGCCACGATGAATCGGTATTTCGCTGTAAAGTCGTTGCTGAGCTTGATTACTGCAGTCCCAATTACTCTCGTACTGTTTTTGCTGGAAGTTGACTACCCTTTACTCTGGGGACTACTCGTATTTCTATTGAATTTTGTCCCAAATATAGGCTCTTTGATCGCTGCAGTACCACCTATTTTGTTGGCATTGGTGGACCTGGGCTACGTAACGGCCTTGTGGGTATTGCTTACCTATTTGGTGGTCAATAATGTTGTAGGTAATATTATTGAGCCAAAAGTGCTTGGCAGGAGTCTTGGTTTATCTACACTTGTGGTGTTCCTGTCGTTGGTCTTTTGGGGGTGGCTATTGGGGCCCGTTGGTATGTTTCTTTCTGTGCCTATTACAGTAACGATTAAGATTGGTTTGGAGCGCAGCGAAGAAATGCGATGGTTAGCAGTTTGGCTGGGTACCGCAAGGGATGACCACAAACTGCCTAGCTAATTGCCCACGAGGTGTTTCGTATGCCCCCTAGTTAAATCATTATATTTAGGCGGCGCAAATTTCGACCATTAGTTCCGCTGACAAGGATTCCAGTTTGCTTTGTAGTTCCGCGAAATCTTCTGAATCCGCTAATTCGATTTCCAGATTCGCGACGAACAAGAGTCCGGATGCCATTGGGCTATTTTCGGTTCGACTATCAAGTTTAATCACATTAACTTTACTTGCAGTTAGTAATCCTGCAATTTCATCGACAATTCCAGGGCGATCATTACCGACGATGCTAACGGCAATATGCTCTAATGGTTGGTGTTCTGTAGTTGAGGTACTGTCAACTCGTAATGTAAAGCTTTCAGTTGAAAGCTCGAGTAAATCTTGCTTAAGGCTAGCCGCATTTTTATTGCTCGTGCTAACTAGCAATATGCCTGCAAATTTCCCTGCGAGTTTGGAAAAGCTGCTGTCCAGCCAATTGCCTTGATGTTCTAGGATAATCTTTGAAATATTTCGAATAATGCCAGGGCGATCATCAGCAGAGATGGTAATAACTAATTGTTGGCTCATTGCTATTAAGGCTGGTTATGATGGAAAAGCTTGATAAAAGCCATTTCGCTGTTCGATTTCAATAGGTGTGTCAAATAATTGGCTTAGTTCATTATTGTTTAGTAGAGCGTCTTTCGCATCGTCTTTAATTAATTGCCCTTCTTTTAGAAAAACCACTCTTTCAACTTCAGGCGGAATCTCGTGAATATGGTGGGTGACTAAAAGTAAGGTTTTACCGCGTTGTGCTAATTCTCGAATACGATCTAAATACTCAAATGTGGCGCGTAAATCCAGACCGCTCGTTGGTTCGTCGAGAATGTAGTGATCGGGTTCGTGGACGATCGCTCGGCCCAATAAACAAAAGCGCTGCTGCCCAGTAGACATTTCGATAAACCTACGATCTGCGAGGTGTAGAATACCTAGCTGGTCTAGAACAGTCGTTGCCTTTGCGGACTGCTCAGCCGTTATAGTTTGGTGCTTCCATAAGCCTATAGACCCGTGCAAACCAGAAATAACGATATCCAGTCCAGTAACGTGATGTAAATAATTATTTTGTAGATCTTGAGAAACCATGCCGATATGGGTGCGAATGTCGCTTAGCAATGGTCGGGTTGAACCCATTATGCTGATCATTGAATCTTCTTCAACTCTCGGGTACAGCTCTCTGGTTATAAGTTTGAGCAGGGTGCTTTTCCCTGCGCCATTGGGGCCGAGTATGGCCGTGTGTTGACCATTTTTTACGCTAAGGTTTAGCCGATCAAATACCTTATAGTCCGCTCGGTATACCGTCGCATTTTTTATATGCAACCAAGGTAGATTATTGTTCATGATCTATTTGCATTAGGAGTAATGTGTTGGTCAGTGCGCAGATGGTTAGCCATGACTTGTTCTAACTTGATCTGGTCAGCAGTAAATTTTCGTATGCCATCAGCAAGTTTTTCGTGTGCCATGGCATCATTGTTCATGTCCCAGAGAAACGTTTCGTGAGGGTATGAGGCTTTTGTTTCTGTATCGTGGGAGCCGACACCTAATTTTTGTTCGAGCAGAGAATCATCGCCGGCAAGACTTTCAAGTAGAGAGGGGCTAATAGTTAATCGATCGCAGCCAGCGAGTTCTTCAATTTGCTGGGTATTTCGGAAGCTCGCGCCCATCACGACAGTCGAATAACTATTGGATTTGTAGTAGCGATAGATGCGACTGACTGACATTACTCCAGGGTCGCGTGCAGCAGATTTAGGTGTTTCACCGCGCGCCATATACCAATCAAGTATTCGTCCTACAAACGGAGAAATTAAAAATACGCCACTATCAGCGCATGCAGCCGCTTGGGCGAAATTGAAGAGTAAGGTCAAATTGCAGTTAATCCCTTCTTTTTCCAATTGCTCGGCGGCTTTGATGCCTTCCCATGTGGCGGCAATCTTAATCAAAATGCGGTCGCTAGATACTCCTACATTATCGTACTTTTCAATTATTTGTTGAGCCGTGCGAATTGTTGCCTGAGTATCAAAGGATAAGCGTGCATCGACTTCGGTGGAAACACGGCCAGGAATGAGTTGAATGATTTTTATGCCGACAGCTACGGAAAAGGCTTCACAGGCCGCCTTGATTGATTGCTGCGTATCTGATGTTTTTGTTAGTGAGGAGACGGTACTCAATGTGGTGTGCCAATCTCCCATTCCCGCTGCTTGCAGCAACAAAGATGGGTTGGTTGTCGCGTCCTGCGGTTTATATTTTTCGATAGCCTGTAGGTCACCGGTGTCAGCGACAACATCTGTCATAGATCTAAGTTGTTCTAATTTATTTGTCATCGGTATTACGAGGGCTGAAGAAGAGAGCTACAGATTGGTTTTTCATGACACTGCTAACAGTTTGGCTATTTAAAGTAAGTTAGGTGGTTATTACGTAGCAATAAAACTCAAGCCCTGCGGGGTTCGTTGAGTTATCTTCTGTAATTATAACTGAGCTTCTTTCAACGCTTGCAAGTTTTTGGCGATATGTTCGTAAGCATTGTATCAAAATGGGCGTGCGAGCCAATTGCTTGCTGAGATTATAAGCCGCTATCTATGATTGCTTATATTCCAAAACGCAAAGCATTGGTACGTTTATCGGATACTGTTATTTCGCTTTGTAAGTCAGAGGCATTAGCATTGGTAGAGTAATCGAAAAGTGAAGGTTGAAATAATAAAAAATGACAGAAAATGTAGTTATCGTAGATGCTGTTCGTACCGCTATAGGCAACTTTAGCGGTTCTTTACGGGGTGTTTCCGCGGTTGATTTGGGTGCAACAATGGTTAAGTCGCTTGTTGAGAGAAATGATCTTTCATCAGAGCAGATAGACGAAGTTATTTTGGGCCAGGTTTTAACCGCAGGAGTTGGTCAAAATCCGGCCCGTCAATCTGTGATAAAGGCGGGTCTAGCGGATAGTGTGCCTGCGATGACAATTAATAAAGTATGTGGCAGCGGCTTAAAGGCTGTACATCTTGCTGCTCAAGCAATTAAGTGCGGCGATGCGGCTATCGTGATTGCCGGTGGTCAGGAGAATATGAGTGCTGCACCACACGTGTTAAATAATTCAAGAATCGGTACCGAGATGGGTGATTGGAAAATGGTAGATACCATGCTATCCGAAGGTTTAACCGATGCTTTTGCGGGTTACCACATGGGCGTGACCGCAGAAAATATTGCCGGGAAATATGGTTTTACGCGTAAACAACAAGATGAGTTTGCCGCGGCTTCTCAACAAAAAGCGGAAGCTGCGCAGAAGGCCGGATATTTTGTTGACCAAATTGTTCCAGTAGAAGTGCCACAACGTAAAGGCGATCCTATTGTATTTGATATTGATGAGTTTCCCCGACACGGAACAACTGTAAAAAGTCTGAGTAAGTTAAGGCCTGCATTTAATAGTGAGGGATCGGTCACTGCGGGCAACGCATCTGGTATTAACGATGGCGCTGCAGCAGTTTTGGTTATGTCTAAATCAATGGCAGAAAAGTTAAGTTTAAAGCCCCTTGCTACTATTGTTGCTTACTCTAATGCCGGTGTCGATCCGGCCATTATGGGTACTGGGCCGATACCGGCCACGCAACAGTGTTTAGCAAAAGCCGGGTGGGAGGTGGCAGACCTTGACTTGGTTGAGGCGAACGAGGCTTTTGCAGCGCAGGCGATGTCCGTTAACCAGGATATTGGTTGGGATCTAAAAAAGGTCAATGTTAATGGCGGAGCGATTGCGCTTGGCCATCCAATCGGTGCCTCAGGGGCGCGGGTACTGGTTTCCCTTTTGCACGAAATGAAACGACGCGATGCATCCAAGGGTCTGGCCACTCTTTGTATTGGCGGTGGCATGGGCGTGGCGCTCGCAGTAGAGCGATAGTTGTGTCGTTGAGAGTAGCGATTTTATTGCTTATGTTTGCAGTACCAAGATCTAATAAATCATATTGCTAGTCAGTATATATTTTTATATCGGCTACAATACTAGTTTCAGGAAGGCTGAGTGATGATTTGAGTGTATCAGAGCTTGAATCTGAGTCGTTATGGTAGGGTAAAGAACGTATTGGTTTTGCGCCCCCACCGTTAGTTATTTAACCTTCGTTCTTTTAGAGCAAAGTAAAATGCCAGCTGCAAAGTCGTGGTATTCACAATATCCGGGAAGTTAAATCTTACGAATGTCCTTTTTAGACCAATTAGACAATTCAATTGGCGGTGCATTACCGTCACAGTTGGTAGGCCAGCTTTTAGATCGGAATATTATCCGTACGTCGGTACCAATCGCTGAAAATCAGGTGCAGCCAGCGAGCATCGATCTACGGTTAGGGGATGTGGCGTGGCGGGTGCGGGCATCTTTTTTGCCAGGTAAAGGTGCTACGGTCGAAGACTGCATAGATCGGCTCGGAATGCATCGAATGGAGCTAGGCGATGGTGCGGTGTTAGAGCGCGATTGTGTGTATATTGTTCCGTTATTAGAGTCCTTGGATCTACCTAAGAATCTGCGGGCTACGGCCAATCCAAAAAGTTCTACTGGCCGGTTGGATGTTTTTACTCGTTTAATTACCGATGGTGCGGTTGAGTTTGATCAGGTAGCAGATGGTTATTCGGGGCCACTTTACGCCGAAATTTCCCCGCGAACATTTAGTGTTCTTGTTCGAACCGGGTCACGTTTATCTCAGCTGAGAATACGTTGTGGGCAACGGAATTGGGGTGATGAATTACACGTGAGTTTGCATAGGTCACACAAGCTCGTTGATGTAGTGCTAAATGAACGAGATATCCGTAATGGAGTGCCGGTTTCAGTCGATCTGGAAGGGCATAGCAGCGAAGGTTTGGTTGGGTATAGAGCCAAGCGACATGCTGGTTTGATTGATGTTGATAAAGTGAATTTTTACGATATTGAAGAGTTTTGGGCGCCAATGGATTGCCACCATAGTCACGGGTTGATTCTGGACCCGGGTGAGTTCTATATTTTGGTCTCTAAAGAATCTGTTCAGATTCCAGCAGATTATGCTGCAGAGATGGTTGCTTACGATACATTGGTAGGTGAATTCAGGGTACATTATGCAGGGTTTTTTGACCCCGGTTTTGGGGTGGTTGAAGCTAGAGGCGGGGGCGCTCGGGCCGTGTTGGAGGTGCGTTCATTTGAAGTGCCGTTTTTGCTTGAGCATGGTCAACGTGTGGGGCGCTTGCGGTATGAGCCCATGATTGAGTCTCCAGAATTAGTATATGGTCAGGATTTAAACTCGAATTATCAGGCTCAGGGTCTGAAGTTGAGTAAGCACTTTAAATCTTGAGTCGCGGGCTCATGCCCCGTTAGCTATTAAGATTGCACGTTTGGGGCGCGGGTATCCTTCAATAGTTATTGCCGGGTTAGTTGCGTTAAGGTGATTCTTTAAAGAGTAAAATTTCATCCAGTCGGTACTACGTTGCTCGTTCATCGAAGTTTCATTTATATCCACACATCGAATATTGATAAACTTTGCTTTAGTTAATTCTTCGGTCAGCTTCGATACAGTAGGTATAAACCAAACATTGCTCATTTGGGCATAGCGAGATGCAGGCATCAGCAGGCCATTTGCCGCTTCATCTACAATCAAGGTTTCTAGAATCAGGGTACCTCCAGTAACCATTGCATTACGCAGTTCTACCAAGTGGTTTTGTGGTGTTCGGCGATGATATATAACACCCATTGAGAAGACCGTATCGAAATATGCTAAGTCTTCTGGTAAATGTTCAGAGGCCAAAGGAAGAAAGTCGAATCGGGTTTCACGGGCATATTGATTAATTGCCTGGTGTTGAATAAGAAACTTTACTGATGGGTCGATTCCCAACACATAGTTTGCTCCACAACCGAGCATGCGCCAGCAGTGGTAACCGTTTCCACAGCCAACATCTAGCACGTTTTGTCCGTTCATATCCGGCAAGTGAGCGGCTAGTCGATCCCATTTCCAGTCAGATCGCCATTCCGAATCAACATGTAATCCGAACAGCTCGTACGGACCCTTGCGCCAAGGGTGCAGCTCCATTAGTGATTTCTTTAGTTGCTGCTTATCTGCGGGAAGAATTTCCGAGACTTCTCCAATAGATATCCTGCTGCCATCGTATATTTTATAATCGGTACTCAGTGCTGGCAAATTATCTACAGCCGCCTGCCAGCGAGAGAGATCACCGTGACGCTCTGGGCGAATATTATATAGCGCTTGTGCTAATAATTGGTCGCACCACTTCGCAAATTCTTGACGGCCGAGAAACTGTTTAAATTCGTTTATTTTTGTAGCGTTTCGCCGCATGGGTTGACGGCTCTATTTTTTAATTGCGAGCAGAGATACAAATGAAAATGCCTGGTACCACGGCAGTACTTGTTCGAAGCCTGCGGCTTTGAGACGTGCTAAGTGGTTAGCTACGGTTTCTGGTATTAATACAGCCTCAAGAGCATCTCGTTTCTGGCTAATTTCTAGGTCGCTATAGCCTTGGTCAGATTTAAATCCATGATAAAGGTTGGTGAGTAATTCTTGATTAGCATCATCCGCAGAGAGAGTTTTTTCAGAAACCATCAAGACGCCACCTGGAGCTAGTGCGTCATATACTTTTTTTATCATTTGATCACGATCTTCCCGTGGTAGAAATTGTAGCGTCAGGTTTAAAACTACAACCGACGCATTACTTAACGGTGTGCTTCTTATGTCCCCGCAGATAAATTCTATACGGTCGAGCTTTTTACATAGTTTGTGCGCGCGGCGCAGCATATCTTCAGATGTGTCTATGCCGACTATGTTGCAGTTAGGAATGTTAATGCTTCCGTCGTGCATAGATAGAGCACACGCACCTAGTGAACATCCTAGGTCATATAGATAAGTGTTTTCTTGTGCAAACTGGCGGGTGACTGTTCGAGTTAACGCGATCAACAGGCCGTAGCCTGGTACGGATCGATTAACCATATCTTCGAAAACATCGACAACTGCTGCATCGAAGCTGAAATCCACTATTGCTTCGACGGGACCCTGGAAAACAGTATCGGTTTTTTTCACGTTCTTGCCATTTGCGTTATCTATCAGCCCCTAAATCGACGCAAAGTTAGTTTCAGTCAGCAGTGCTCAGTAAATCTCTAATATCGTGAAACCAGCAAATCTCTATAAGTTTTAGCATACAAATTGACCACCGCTAATAAGTCAGGCGCTGTAAAAATTATTGTCAGGTATTGGCTCAGGTGTGGTCCAGAATAACTTTCATACGCTTATTATCCCTTTCACCCAGCATAGTGATTGCCCTTTCAAGCTCACTAAACGGTAGAACGTGACTGACTATTGGCTCAAGCTGGACAGCGCCCCGGCTTACGAGATCGATACAGGCAGGGAAGTCCTCTCGTTTTGCTGCTCGCGCATTAATGACAGCAAGTTCCTTGAAATACAATTGATACAGGGATAATTTGAGTTCCGTGCTGGTGTAGATACCGAACAATAATAGTTTCCCACCGATACGCGCCAGATTAATTGCCTCTTCCAACACCGCAACTGCACCGACAGATTCGATAACGAGATCTGCACCAACACCACCAGTCAATTCGAGTACTTTCTTATCAACGTCGTCATCCGGCGCAAAGGTAAAGTCGGCGCCTAGTTGTTCTGCAAGGGCGCGCCGCTCCGGGCTACGGGTAATACCGATTACTGGATAAGCACCTCGGGCCTTTGCTAGCTGCACGTGCAGTAGCCCGCCAACGCCGAGTCCAAGGACTACAACCGAATCCCCAGGAAAGATATCTGCAAGGCGTTGCGCATGCAAACAGGTGGTCATGACTTGAAGCAGTGGTGCAGTATTGCCGCTAATATTATCGGGTAAAGGAAAAATCGCATCGGCCGCGGTCTGCATATATTCGGTAAAGCCGCCATCACGGTCTCTGCCATATATTGCCCCTGTTGGGCACAATTGTGTTTGCCCGCGACGGCATTGATAGCAATGGCCGCAATAGACAACTGGATCTATAATGACTCTGGAGCCAACTTCAACCCCTTCTGCACCACCGACCTCGGCTATTTCACCGATCATTTCATGTCCCATAATACGTGGATAGTCAACCGGAATACCGCCCTGATAGATTTTAAGGTCAGTGCCGCACACGCCGGAGTGGGTGATTTTTATAAGTGTATTGCCAGCTTCAACAGTAGGGTTTTCAATTTCCCCCTGAACCAATGATTCAGGGGATTGCAAGACCATTGCTTTCATTAGTTGTGCTCCTAGTACGTATGTTTTCTGTGCTATCAGCCTAATTTATTTACGGGATAGCGAGGTGTCTGCCCATTTAAGACGCTTACTACATCTTCCGCAGCCTTGGTTTGCAGGTCAACCAGTGCTTCTACTGAATAAAAAGCAGTGTGTGGAGTTATTATAACGTTATCGCGGTTCAATAGCGGCGAATCAACCGGTGGTTCAATCGGCAGTACGTCGAGAGCTGCGCCACCGATTTGTCCACCGTCCAGTGCGTCGGCTAGTGCCTGATCATCCACCAGCGGCCCTCTAGCGGTATTAATTAGTAATGCCTCAGATTTCATTTTTTGGAACGCATCTTTACTAAATAAATGATGGGTTTTGTCGGTTAACGGTGCATGTACAGAAATATAATCTGAGCGCTCAAGTAAAGAATCAAAATCAACCAGTTCAACATCGAAGTTTTTCGCTACTTCTTCGGGCACAAAAGGATCAGAAGCAATTACATTCAAACCGAAGGCTTGCGCCTTTGGTACCACCGACTGTGGAATCTGTCCCAGCCCTACTAATCCGAGGGTGCGACCGCGCAAGCGATATATTGGTGCTACAGCTTTTGCATCCCATCGGCCTTGTTGGACTAGCGAGTTGCTATAGGTGATTTTGCGAGCGAGGCCGACCAGCAGGGTCATTGCGTGGTCCGACACTTCATCCTGACAATAATCGGGCACATAACAGACCTGAATACCGGCTTCTGTTGCCGCATCCAAATCAATATTGTCCACACCAATGCCGTACCGGCCAATAACCTTACAACGTTCGAGCCCTTGAATAATTTCCTTGCTGATATTGGCAAAGGTAACCATAAGTCCATCGGCTTCGCGGGCGACTTCGAGAATCGCTTCTGGTGTTGTTTGTTTGGCAATTTGAATATCAGCGTCCAAACTGACTAGTACTTTTTCTGTAGGTTGCAAGTTTACGAATGGCGAATCTGCAACAGCAATCAATGTTTTTCTCAAAGCTCGGATCCTCTTTTAACTCTGTATTTTAAACTTTAAAAACGTGCAGAGTTCGTTAAATGCCCACCAGGGGCAAAATCATTAATCGGTATGAAGCGTTTATTTAAGGGCCGCTAAGTTGCTAATAATTACCGCTGCTCCTTTAATTTCCGGCGAAAAATTTCGGTAACTTTTCACCGTTTGGCGGAGACTATCAAAATAAATTAAGCACAGCAATTTAACGGAAATGCTTGGGCTCTACTTTAGTATTATTTATTTGAATGTTGCTTGAATTTTCCGTGCTTGTCGTAGTACGCATCAATCAATTTATGATGACGGTATAAGGCGGGTGTCGCGGCGATAAAGTCCCAAAGCGCCAGGAACCCGCCGGTCCACATAGTTTTTATTGCAACCCAGAGAGTGCGACTAGCGCTGATATCTTTCAAACTCGCGTGTTCGATGGTATGTACGTGATCACGCTTGCTTAAGGCGGTTCGTAAACCATTAACATGCGCCCAATCGCAGCGATAGTGCACGCTGCCTTCGGGATTGATAACATAAATTACGTTTGGCATTGCACCATACACGCGATGCATATCACCATTTAGCGTATCGATTAGTATTCTACGATCTTCATGATACTTTTCGGGTAACAACCTTGCCGCATTTAGCTTGTCCGAAAACCGCTTGTGCTGTGATAGGCGTTCGCCAGGGTGAGCTTCGCGTACATAGATAAGCAGAAATTCGACATCAGGAAATTCACCTCTAAGCCCCCTCATTTGGTCAATATTTTTTGTATATTGAGAACAGGTAGATGACCCTGTCTCCAGCACAACCCATTTGCCTAGAAAATCCAAAAGTGTGTACTCTTTTCCACTGAAATCAGTGACCGTAAAATCTACGGCGGGCTCACCAGCAGCAGGGCCGACAAAAACGTCCCAATCGTACTGTTTTATCTTAAAACGCGGATTAAGGTAGGGGAGTGTTTGTTTGTTATTACCCATAGTGTCGTTCCTCATGTAGGCACAAGGTCAAAGAGACAGTTTATTGCTAAGGATTATTACTATTCAAGATTTATTATATCAGTGAGCATAGATAGTATTCGTGATACTGTTTTGCGCGATAATTATGTTGGTGTAATAAAAACTGCGCTCAATGAAGTGGCTATGGTTTAACTGCAAGACGCATATAATTTTAATATAAATAAATGTAGGAGTGAGTAATGATGCATAAAGGCCTGTTAAAACCCGCGGCCCTGTTAACGGCCTTGATCGGGACGATTTTTCTGTACGGTTGTTCAGAGTCTAGTTCATTAACGGTAAGAATTGGTGCCGGCCATCCTGCCGGGCCATCCGTTTATGCTACGCAAATGCGAGATTTCTTCGTGCCAGAGGTTAAGCGCCGAGTGGCGGCAGAAACCGAATACACGATTAATTTTGTTGAAGGTTACGGTGGTTCGATCGCGCAGGTTGCGGAAACTCTTGAAGCGGTACAAAACGGTATCTTAGATATTGGCGCATATTGCGTATGTTTCGAGCCAGCAAAACTTTTTCTTCATAATTTTGCTTATTACGCGCCTTTTGGTCCTCAGGACGCGGTTCAAGCAATACAGGTCGCTCGAAAGGTCTATGATAAGTACCCATGGCTTGAGAATCAGTTGACTGATCTTTACGGGCAGCAGTTGCTGGCCATAAACGGCTATGATAATTACCACCTCGGAACCACCATGCCCTGGAGCAGTATCGATGACCTAATAGGAGTCAAAATTGGGGGTGCGGGTCCTAATCTTCCGTGGCTAGAGTTTGCTGGAGTGATTCCTGTGCAATCTACTTTGCCTGACGGTTACTTAGCAATGCAAACAGGCGTATATGACGGCTGGCTAATGTTTCCCTCAGCTTATTATAGCTATAAATTCTATGAGCCTGCCCCGTACTATACCTTAATAGGATTCGGTGCCATTGGCGGTGCAGTGATTATGACTATGAATAATGATTCTTTGCAGAATTTACCCGCCGAAGTACGAGCAATCGTTATAGAGGTTTCGCAGGAATATGAAGTAGTAGCAGCAGAGGCATTGGAGATAGCTCAGACCGCTGGACTGGACAGTTTAGAAAGCTCTAGTGCTACCATCAGTGTATTGCCGGAGGAAGTTAGGCAAGGCTGGGGTAATTCCTTGGCAGATTTTCCTAATCAGATGGCTCAAGACGCAAATGGACGTGGCATGCCAGGTACAGAAATCATGCGTGGCTATATAGATGAAGTCGCGGAAGGTGGATACCAATGGCCAGTTAACTATGTAATAGATTGAGTTTTAGGTTGGTCTTGGCATCTAAGAATCACGAGTAAAACGTAATAACTGACCTAAATAGGTAGAGTGATCTATGCAGGAAACAACAAATGTTAAGACCTTCAACATTGTGTTTGAAGGAACCGCCCATTCCAGTGGTAAACTACGCACCTATGGCCTTGAGGCAACTAAACGCTTTTAGTCTGGCTTTTCATTTAAAATAGAACCGGCACCTATGAATGGGTGTCGGTTTTTTATACTGAAGTTTTTGATTCGCAACCAAGTTGGGACAAGCATCATGTCTGAGCAGGTATATTATTTTATTGTGTCGGTCGCTGTTGTTGCCGTCATATTGGGACTTGTCTGTATAGGTATGCAGATAAGAGGATATGTGGATGTGGCAAGGGAAAGTGTAGCTCACAAGCTGATGGAAGAATTTCGGAGTTTGTATACATTAATGATGCAAGATGAGGAGCTCTCGGGTATTTTTCGCAGCGGCATGCATGATATAGAGAACATTAATGTCGCCGATAAGTTTCGTTTTACTCTGATTGTGCATAATTTTTTCCGTCTCTATGAGAACGCGTACTATCTAAAAAGTGCGGGTGGGCTGGAACCAAGGCATTGGCATGGAATGACTGAACAGTTTTATTTCCTCAAAGATTTATCGGGTTTCCAGGTATTTTGGCGGGATAGAAAGTTCTTATTTAGTGAAGACTTTAGAAGCTACTATGAAAATGAAGTACTCCCGGCCGAGGTGCACACTAAATTTGATTACCAATAGCCGGAAATTCTTATTACGAGACTCAGGTCTAGTCGTACGAAGTAAGGGTTAACAAATTCCATCCATAATGGATTTGTTTAGGAGAATGTAATGCCACGTTTAGAATATATTAGCGACGAAGTGCTGACGGCTGAAGCAAAAGAATTTTTGAAATTAGCTGAGGAAGCCGGTTCTCCGGACGCTCGCGTGCTGCGTGTGTTGTTCAAAAGTCCCGCCGGTTTGGCATGGTATCGATATTGGCGCGCGTTCGTTATTGAGGGCGAATTGCCAGCGGACTTAAAGGAACTTTGCCGAGTGAAAATTGCATTTGAACATACTTGTGGTTATTGCAGCACGGTGCGCTCGACTGTTGCCAAAGACGCTGGATTACTGGAAGATAAAATTCAACAGGTGTGGGATTACCAGAATAGCGATGTATTTAGTGTGCGCGAAAAACTAGCTTTACAATTCGCTGATTATTTGAAACACGATATTGCCAAAGCCGATGACGACGCTTTTTATGCAGAATTAAAGGAACACTTCACCGAAACCGAAATTGTAGAGCTTGGTTTATGGTGTGCGGAGAATGTAGGTGCTGGAAGTTTTGTTCGCACCCTTAATATTATTACTTGGGAGCAAGCCTGCGAACTAAATCCGCAGACTGCAGCAAATGCCGAGAAGGCATCCTCCACGTCTTAGAAGTAAATTGGATGCCAAAAAAAGCCCGGCAAAATATCCCCGGGCTTTTTCATCTTGCCAGAAGCTTATGCAGATAAAACGCCTTTCGCCAAAGCATTAAACTCTTCCTGTGTCATAAGGCATTTGCGTTCAAGCCCCCATGACTTAACAGCGCCTAAAACTTCCATTGCCTGCTCTTCTGTCGCTTCGATGCTGGCACGTTGCAGCCAGTGTTTAACTGAATCGATACCACTCCCTTTACCCATAACAACCTGTGGGTCATCTCGGCCTATGAGCGAAGGTCGATACGGGAACACCTCGGTGATGCGTTCATCACCACAGTTTAATAGCCAGGTTGCAATGATACCGGACTCGACATTGAATGCATGTTCACCAACTACTGGTCTGCTAGCCGGGATAGGATGATTAGCTATTTCCGAGACCATCAATGCAAGTTTGTATAGCTTGTCATAATTAACGCCAACATCGATACCATAAAGTGTTAGCAGTGCTAGTACTGTTTCTTCCCATGGTGTGTTACCAGCGCGTTCACCAATACCTAGTACGGTGGACTGGACTACTTCTACACCTTCCGCCAAGGCCATTATGGTATTGGCAACACCCATACCGAAGTCCATATGGAAATGGGCTTCAAGTGGGGTGTCCGGAAACCTTGATTTTACCTGCCGTACAAAATATTGCATCGCATGAGGAGATGTTGCACCAAAGGTGTCAACCAGTGCGAGCGAATCCATGTGGCCTTCGTCAGCTACTCTGGTAATAAGATTCAATACCCAGGTCATATCTGCACGAGTAAAATCGATAGGAAAGAATACAACTTCCAGACCCTGCTCATGTGCAAAGGCCGTTGATTCGATAGATAAATCTACGGCTTTTTCCATTGGCCATTGATAGCCATACTTGATGATGTGCTCACTTGACGGAACTTCCATTACAATACCTTTTACGCCGGTATCGATGGCACGTTTAACGTCGTCTATCATGCAACGTGAGAAGGCAAAGATTTGTGGCCCAAGATCACGTTTTACAATCTCTGTAATTGCTGCAGCATCTTGGGGTGAAACAACGGGCATACCTGCCTCAATACGATGTACACCGGCTTCTGCCAGACCTTCTGCGATACGAATCTTGTCATCAAAATCAAAAGCGACGCCTGTCTGTTGCTCTCCATCGCGCAGGGTCACATCATGGATTTTAATCTGCTTTGGGAAATTGAGGTTCTCTAATACCTCTGGGGCGAAGTTCCAAGGGCTTACAAAACAGTCGTCAGTTTTCCACGGTGTATCACTCATGCTACTTACTCCTCTTAAAATAAAATTAATTGCCGCGCATACGCGCTGCTTACTGGTTGATTTTTGATGCGCCCCACTAAAGTTGCAGAGAGCCACCCAATGAATCTTGATGCCCCATCTAAAAGATCCCCCTTGTAAAAAAACGATACTAGCATACTGCTTAGCTTTGGGAAGTTTTTAAACAAAATGTAAAAGCTTAAGCTCAGGGAGTTTAAAATCATTCATTCTAATCTAGTTCTTAGGTATAATAACTTCGCTCTTCTTGAGCGGGGTCCATTTTTCCGGTGAGATCGCATCTATCATGGTTGGCTTTCAAGGCCTCGTTATAGATTTTGTTACAGATATAAAATGGTTAGAAATCGTTTTAACCAATAGTCCTAATTAGAGACAGGAGATTTATATGAGTGATTTTGGTATGGCTGGTGTTGACTGGCAAGAACGCATTAACTGGGAACGACTGCGTACATATCGATTAGAGAGTGCCCGAGCCAGAATGAAGGCGCATGGACTTGGTGCCATGCTGTGTATGTATGACGAGAACATTCGCTACATCACTGCCACGATCACACCCGGCTGGTGCCGACTAAAACCTGGGCTTCGCTACGCACTGTTATGTGGTGATGGCGCGCCTATCTTGTTTGAGCAAGGCGACATCGGCGTTCAGATCAAGCGACATTGCCCATGGATTCCCGAAGAAAATATTCGTTATTCTTATTGTTGGATCAAGGGGGCGGCAGGTGGTGCGGCTAAAGATCAGGTTAAGAAGTTTACCGATGCTATCTTGTATGAAATGAAGCGGTATGGTGTTGAAGGTGAGAAGCTTGGCGTCGACTTTACTGATATTAATATGATCCGTGGTTTTGAGGACGCAGGTATCACCTGGACAGATGGTATGACTCCAATGATGGAGGCTCGTGCCATTAAAAATGAGGACGAGCAAGAATGTATGCGTATGGTTGGCACCATCGGTGACGCTGCGCATTGGGAAACAATGAAGTTTCTTCGACCTGGTATTACTGAAAATCAGGTGACTGCCCACATCATGAAATACCTGTATTCATTTCCTGGTATGGAAGATGTTGAAGACGTCATCGTTTCATCCGGCCCAAACACTTGGCCAAACTGGCGTAACTTTTCGGATCGTATTATTAAGCCAGGTGATATTACGTTTATGGATTTGGCCGCTCTTACCTGGAATGGCTATAAGTCTTGTTACTACCGAACTTACTGTGTAGGCAAAGAACCAACCCAGGAGATGAAGGACTATTACTCTACGGCGCTGGAATGGCTATATGATTCCATTGATGCGGTTAAGGTTGGCACTACAACACGTGAAATTGCTGAAAAATGGCCATCGGCCAAGAAAATTTGGGGTTATGAAGAAGAAGATCAGGCTGCGGCAAATCTTTGGGGCCATGGTCTCGGGCTTGCCCAGTACGATATTCCGGTTATTTCGCGCATCTGGTCTCTCGATCACCCGGTCGAAATTAAAGCTGGTATGGTGTTCGCGTTGGAAACTCAGCACGGCAAACCACTGGAGTTTGGTGTGCGAATTGAAGAGATGCTTATCGTACATGAAGACAGAGTCGAGATTGTTTCTAACTTTCCGGTTAAAGAGATTACGGTTGTTGATCCTATTACTGGCTATAGATAGCAATACCGTTTTAGCCTAACCCTTATTACTCTTTTTATTTTTGAAAGGAGTGAAGTAGGGAGTGAATATCAGGCTTGGCTTGATCTGCATGTAGATGCTCCGGGTAGGCAATGAATTGACCAAGGTGTCATTTCATTGTTTGCTTGGAGCGTATTTGTTTACAGTGCCCCGTTCGTGGGCAAACTTCTCAGAGATCAATCGAAAATGACACAATTGGTAATTAAACTTAGCGATCCGGCGGCTGTCGATGACAGTCGTTTTGGGCCGAAAGCTGCGAATCAAGCGCTACTTGGACAAGCGGGTTTACCGATTGCTGGTGGTTTCGGGGTTGATGCCGAAGCCTACCGCATGCAGTTGGCTTCATTGGGTTTTGACGACCTTGCACGCAAAATAGCGGAACTAGACCCTATTGAGGCGCGTAGCAACATCTCTGATGTGAGAATCGGTCTTTTTGATGCGTCAATCGTAGAGCCAGTACGTACGCAATTGTTGGCTGCGTATAGGGAATTGACTGAAAATACCGATATCCCGGTAGTAGTCCGTTCATCATCATTATTGGAAGACAGCGCGGGTTCATTATTTGCCGGGCAATTTGAAAGTTTTCTTGGTTTGCAAAGCGAGGAGGATTTTCTTACCGCTGTGCGTGCCTGCTGGGCTGCCCTTTGGTCATCGAGAGCGCGCCAATATATGGATACCCATGACATGTCTCCAGCGGAAACAGCTATGGCATTGGTGATTCAACCGTTAGTGCAAGCAAGTGTTTCGGGTGGTGGAATGAGTCTTACGGCTGACGGAAGTATGGCTGTAACAGCGACTTGGGGGCTCGGTTCTGCTATCGCTCAAGGCGAAATTGTGCCTGACCGCTACGAGGTGACCCGTGAGGGCGAATTATCTGAGGTAGCTGCTGGTCGTAAAGATCACAGTGTGTCTTGCCAACACCATGCGGAGCCAAGTGCAGAGGCGATATCCAAGCAGCTATCAACTGAACCATGTCTTGATAAAAGCCAAATAAAAGTGCTTGCTGAGTTGATGCTAAAGGCGGAAGGTTTGCTTGGTTCTTCTGTAGAAATTGAATGGTCGTTAGACGACACCGGTTTTAAGATGCTTCAAGCACGACCGCTGCAAATGGAGGCTGCAGTGGTTCCGGAGGAGATTTGGTTAAGACACCCTGGGATAAAGGGGCATCCATCCGGCATCGGTTGGGGCAGTGGTAGAGCATGCGTAATTAATTGTGAATGTGAATTAGGGAGAGTTGCGGCTGGTGATGTTCTGGTTACTAAAGTCGCCGGCCCGGCGCTAAGTCAGGTTCTACCGCGTGTTGCAGGTGTGGTAGCAGAGTTGGGCGGTAGCACTTCACACCTTGCATCGCTTGCACGCGAGCGTGGTATTCCTATGGTTCTTGGTGTCCTTGATGCTACAGAAACAATACCCGATGGTGCGCAGGTCGGCGTCGATGGGGTTATGGGTGTGGTGCGCTGGTATAAATAATGCCTTTAGAATACCTTGCTGGGTAACCAGGAGGCTAGCTCAGGAAAAGCCAGAATTAACATCGCAACGGTTAGCAGCATTATCCAATAAGGGATAGCACCCTTGAATATTTCCCCAAGTGTTATCGTGGGGTCGGGTATGGCCGCTTTGACGGTAAACACTAATAATCCGACTGGGGGGGTCAATAGTCCGGCCTCTATGACTAGAATCGCATAGATTGCGAATGCAATTTGGTCGAAGCCTGCGGCGGCGGCAATTGGAAAAAAGATTGGTGCGGTTATTAGGGCAACAGAGATGGAATCGATAAGTACACCCAATAATAGCCAGACAACGGTCATGATAAGCATCATGCCAATAACAGATAGGCCGGATCCGACAAACATATCCTGGACCAGGTTGATACCACCACTCATGGCCAACAATCTCGCGTATAACGAACCAGCGATTAATAAAAACATGATCGGTGCTGTTGACCGGCCTGCGCTATAAATCGCATCCATAAAATCTTTACGGCGCATTCCCTTCACCGCACCGATCAGGATACTACTAAGTACACCAAACCCTGCTGCTTCTGTGGGTGTAAAAACTCCTCCCCATAGGCCGCCTAGTACAATGATGATTAGAGTTAGAACGCCTAATGAGCCGAAGATTTCCGATCTGACCGCGGCCTTTTCTACTTGTGCGTCTTGTGATGCAACTGCATTCGGCGCAATAGACGGATTCAGCATGGCAGAGATAACGCAGTAACTTATGAAGGTAAACCCGAGAAGAATGCCGGGTATAATCCCGGCTATAAAAAGTGCGCCCACCGATCCTTCAGTCAGAATGGCCCATATGATCATGAGTATGCTTGGTGGTATTAACATCCCGAGGCAAGCGCTGCCGGTGATTACTCCTAAGGAATAGGGTCTGTTGTACCCCAATTTTTGCATTTCAGGGTAGGCAATACGGCTGAAAGTTGCTGCCGAAGCGATCGCGACCCCAGACACCGCTGCAAAAGCAGTATTACCGATGACAGTCGCAACAGCTAAACGACCAGGTAGCCTGCGCAGTGCGCGCTCACACAGCATGTATAAATCAGTTGCAGCTCCGGATCGACTAATGAGTTCTCCCATTAATACAAATAATGGGATTACCGCCAGCGTATGGCTTCTAATTGATTCATATGCGGTTGTGCCGAGTGTAGATAAGGCGATTTCCAGGTTGTTGGTAATGAGATAAACACCGAGAACGCTGGATACGCCGAGCGCTATACCAATGTGTACACCAATCAATACTAAAGCGATTAAAATCGCCAGCGAATAAAAGATTACCTCGGGACCCATTAGTTAAATCTCTTCGGTTGGTGGTGCTTATAACTCCGGTCAAGCATTGGTTACCTTTTCGCTCTCTGGCAGCAGTTGGTTGGTCCAATCGAGATACAACAAATATAAATATATGAATGCGGTAAATGCCGATGTTAAAGTAACGAGAAATCGTACTGGATAAGTAGGGACACGAAGTGCACCCTCACCTTCGTATTCGCCAATATTCCAGGCTTCAACAAACGGCCCCCAGGAGCTGAAAGAGGTGCCCAGAAAAAATAGTAACCCAAGAATATTTGTAAAGGATCGTATATTCTTTTGAAAAAATGGTCCCACGGCATCATAAATCAGCGTGGTTCGAATCATGCCGCCTCGATAAACAGCCAGAGGTATCTGCAGGAACGTGATGGAGACAACCGAGTTCTTGATAACTTCAACCGCGCCCAATAAGGGCGCATTAAACAAATACCGGCCGCTAACATCGACGAATATTATTAGCGCCAACACTACAACCCAGAAAGCCGATACAACATGGCACAATTGCGCTACACGTCCTAACAAAGCCTACCCTCTATTTTAGACCGTGACGGCCATCCTGTTTAATTGATTAATGAGCATATCAGTTTTTGACCGGTAGATGAGAGCCACTTGATACGGCTCGGCATGGCGTGTGAATAGAATATTTAGTAAGGTTTGTTTCAATGGCCTGGGCATAGTATTAATTAGCCTTTCAACTTTATAGTGCAATCAGCAAGTTTAATAATCGCGCTATACTTAATTGTTGGTCAATACTCTAAATAGTATTTTAAGCAAAGGACATTATTTTGAAAATAAATACTCAGCTTATTTGTGTTGCGGTGTTCTCCGGATTGATCGCCTCGCAAAGTTCAGTGGCTGCTAACAATGGCTTTTCAGATTATTGGTTAACTCCGTCTAGTCAGAAAATACAGAACACCTCTGGTAGCGATAAGCTATCTGTTACGACCCAATGGGTGCGAAAAATTTCGGATCGTTCGGATCATTTGCTTTTTAGAGATGAAGTTATTAGTGGCTACGCTGCAACTAATTTAGGGTCGAGTTTGATGGCATTTTCCACTACTTATTCTGAAAGCGAAAAGAATGCTGCAATGGGTATAGATCTTGGTAAGTTATCTTTATATGTCAATGTAGGAAGTGGGGAATCTTACGCTCGTAATACGTCTGACTATTCAGGGATGGATCCGTATGCATATCATGGAGGAAATTTTTCTGATTTCTCGTATTCTGGTGCCGCTCTGGGTTTAGATGTTGGCCGTAATGGCCATATGCAGTTTGGACAAGTTACGGTGGAAGCAGATCGTCTGGAAACACGTCGATCTTCATATCTTGATTTCTCTAACGAATACATCTATGCGCGGTATACGCATGTAGAGCGAGGTGAAGATACAGCGGGTTACGGTATTGAGGCAGGGATGCGTGTTGGTCGCCTAGATGTAGGGTATCAGGAGTTGTCTACCCGAACGGATGTTTCAACCCGTCGCATTCGTTTCAATTGGAATAAATCTATCCGCGATCGGTATTGGCTAGATTTAAGCATACATAAAAATGCATTAGTAAATGAGTACACTGATACCGTTGTTATGTTTAGTTGGCAACGCACGCTCGGTGTACGTCAGTTAATAAATTACGCAACTGATATTGGGGGGGAAACTGCTGGAGAGGCTGAGGATAATCGCGGTATCGGCATGGGGCGAGGATTAATGATAGGCGCGGGGGTTGCCGCAGCTGCATTAGTGGCAAGTTCTGGTAGCCGAGCACAAGATACTACAGAACGTGTAGTGGTAAATGAAAAAGAGGCACAGCACACGGCTGCCAGAACTGTACTTAATGTATTTAACCCACAATCAGTTACTATTAATCGTGAATACGGCGGCTATATTTATCAAGCAGCAGATGGGAGTTACGCGTGGACAGAGCCAGTTATTGGTGAGGTCGCTAGGGTTAGTATTCCCGCGCCAAGATTTTTGATTCCTGAGGGGACTACCCGCCGAGCGACTTATCATACTCATGCGGGTCCCGATCCTCGCTATGACAACGAAAATTTTTCGAATACCGATTTAGAAGGAGGCCGATCGTTGGGTATTGATGTGTATCTTGGTACTCCTGCAGGTGCATTTAAATATTTCGATGTCGTAGCGGACCAGGTATCAACATTAGGAACTATCAATCACTAAACTCAAAATTAGCCTTATATTTGTAAACACATAGTGAGTGTGATCGGGGTATTCGTAAGCAGAAGCACGCTAAAGTCTGCTCAAGCAAAATATATGCCACAGCTTGGGCGTTTGGTTAGCTAAACTTAACTTGATTTTTTAGGGCCAGGCGCTAGTCTGGCGGTTCGCATTTACGTCTATGTCGACGAGCTTTTATGCAAAAACAAAATAGTTATAATTATAAAGAGTTACTGGCCTGTGGGCGCGGCGAATTATTTGGTCCGGGTAATGCTCAGTTGCCGAAACCACCAATGCTTATGTTTGATCGTATAGTGACGATTAATGAAGATGGTGGGGATTATGGTAAAGGTGCGATGGTTGCGGAACTGGATGTGAACCCCGATTTGTGGTTTTTTGAGTGTCACTTCCAAAATGACCCGGTCATGCCTGGCTGCCTTGGTCTTGACGCTGTATGGCAAATGGTTGGTTTTTACTTAGGTTGGTTAGGGGCCCCTGGCCGTGGTCGCGCGCTGGGGGCTGGTGAAGTCAAGTTTACGGGGCAGATTTTACCGGACGTAAAACTGGTGCGCTATGAGGTAAACCTTAAACGAGTAATTTCTCGCCGATTGTTTATGGGTATTGCAGATAGTCGGGTGTTGGCCGATGGTGAAGTGATATACGTGGCAAATGACTTACGTGTGGGGCTATTTGCCCCCACAGAACAACAGGAAAATTAATATGCGCAGAGTAGTGGTCACTGGCGTTGGCATACTTTCAAGTATTGGTAATGGTAAAGAAGAGGTTACCAAAAGCCTACGCAATATGGCTTCTGGCATAACTGCAAATGCCACTTACCAGGAAATGGCTATGCGCAGTCAGGTGTCTGGCGAAATTAATCTGGATTTGGCGGCTAATATTGAGCGAAAACACTATCGCTTTATGGGCGATGCTGCGGCTTTTAGCTACTTGGCCATGCAAGAAGCAATAGCTGATGCTGGGTTGGAGCCGGAACAGATTAAGAACCCTGAAGTCGGGTTAATTACTGGCTCTGGTGGCGGATCTACTGAACATATTGTTAACGCCGCCGATATATTGCGCGATCGTGGGGTGCGCCGAGTTGGGCCTTACATGGTGCCGCGCACTATGTGTAGTACCACGTCTGCGGTTTTGGCAACTCTGTTTGGCGTGCAGGGAACAAGCTATTCGATTAGCTCTGCGTGCGCGACCAGTGCTCATTGTATAGGCCATGCCGCTGATTTGATTAAAAATGGAAGTCATCACACGGTGTTTGCCGGTGGTGGTGAAGAAGTGCATTGGACCATGTCTGTGTTATTCGACGCGATGGGCGCAATGTCTTCAAAATATAACGATACACCGGAACAAGCTTCGCGACCGTACGACGCGAATCGAGATGGTTTTGTTATATCTGGTGGTGGTGGCATGTTAGTGCTCGAAGAGATGGAGCGCGCGGAGAAACGTGGTGCTAATATTTATTGTGAGTTGGTGGGCTATGGTGCTACCTCTGATGGTTTCGATATGGTTGCGCCTTCAGGCGAGGGTGCGGAGCGCTGTATGCGACAGGCATTAGCAGCTGTTGATGCGCCAATTGACTATATTAATACTCACGGTACCGCTACTGTGGTTGGTGATGTGAAAGAATTAGGTGCACTTAAAAACGTGTTCGATGAAAATGTGCCCCCAATTAGTGCTACAAAATCGCTCACCGGGCATGCACTTGGTGCGGCAGGTGTGAATGAAGCTATATATTCAATGATGATGATGCGAGATGGTTTTATTGCCGGTTCTGCTAACGTACAGGATCTGGACCCGGCGGCAGAAGGGTTTGATATCGTGAAGCAGACGCGCGACGCGAAAATTAATACCGTCATGTCGAATAGCTTTGGTTTTGGTGGGACTAATGCCACGCTGGTATTTTCAAAGGTTTGACCGACATTAAGTTGCATTCGTAAGAAAATAACATGTTTAGGTTTTGTTCTGAGAATCCTGCGCTAGGTTTAAACCGTCGAGCGATCGGCAGTTGGTTATTACTGTCGGCAATGGTTATTTTCGCAATGGTTGTAGTAGGTGGAATTACCCGCCTAACTCAATCTGGTTTATCGATGGTCGAATGGGCCCCTTTGTTTGGAATTTTACCGCCAATAGGTGTTGATGCCTGGGAGGCTGTTTTTGAAAAATATCAGCAGTTTCCTGAATACCAGAAAATAAATTTCGGAATGTCGCTAGAGGATTTTAAGTTAATTTTCTGGTGGGAATTTAGCCATCGAGTATTAGGTCGGTTTATAGGGCTAATGTTCTTTGTGCCATTCTTGTTTTTTCTGTTTAAGGGTTGGTTGAACAAGCAATGGACCTTACGTTTTGTATGTTTGCTGGTGCTCGGCGGGCTGCAGGGTGTGATGGGCTGGTATATGGTCGTTAGTGGATTAGTGGACAATCCACACGTAAGTCAGTATCGCTTAGTTGCGCACTTAATATTGGCTGTTGTAATTTATGCAGTGATGCTTTGGTATGCATTCGATTTTTTGTTCGAAAGCCGACAGTCCGAGTTTAGTGCTGCTGGCATTTGGAGTGCGTTATTGCCTATTGTCGTTTTAATCATGATTGCTAGCGGTGGTTTCGTGGCTGGAACTAAAGCTGGGTTTATTATTAATACTTTTCCGACCATGAATGGAGAGTGGCTGCCTAGCGGAATATGGGCGATGACGCCCGGTTGGAGAAATTTATTTGAAAATGTAGTAACTATTCAGTTTGTACATCGTTGCATGGCGATATTAGTTTTGCTAGTGGCCGCAATAGCGGTTAGCAAAGTACTAAAAATAGCACCAGATAACTCGAGCCTTGGTACCGAATTGGTTATTGCAACAGTGCTGATACAGATCGTTCTCGGTATAGCGGCCTTGCTAAATAGCGTTCCGATTTCTCTTGGCGCGACCCATCAGGCCGGTGCCTTATTTGTATTAGCGGCATCAATATATATGGCGCATGCCGTACGTCGACAGCCCGTTTTGCAAACTGCAGAGGTGGCTAGTTAGTCAATAGTGTAGATTAGTGAATGATTTAAATGTGCAGTTAAAAGGAATCAGGAAGAGGTACCCACACGTCTTGATAATCAGGTTTGACCAACCGCATGAGAGTTACATAAGTCATAGCAAAGGAGTTATATAATGCTTAAGTTAGCTAGCAAAACTTCGGGCACTTTTTTACTATTATTAATAGGTAGTTATTTCTCGGTATATGCGCAGGAATCAAACCAGGCTAAAGTGAATGCAGGTGATACTGCTCAGCAGTTGCCAAAATGGGAGTTGGCCTTAGGCGCAGGCGCTGTTAGTTTGCCTTTCTATCCTGGTTCAGCTAGTTCACGCGCTTTTGTATTTCCTGCAGTGATCCCCCTTTATCGCGGCAAATACTTAAAATTGGACGATGACGGTTTGCGGGGTGAGCTTTACGATTCAGACCGGTTCGATCTCGATTTTAGCGTCGATTTCAATATAGCGGTAGATAGCGATGATGTTGAGGAGCGATTAGGGATGCCAGATCTTAATAATGTTGTTCAAGTTGGCCCGTCATTAGAGTGGGTGTTGAAAAAATACGACAACGACGAATGGCTGTTTAAACTAGGTTTGCGAGCTGCATTTGCGGTTGACGGTGTCGATATTAACGATACCGGCTTTACTACCAATCCACAGATTACTTGGTATAGAGGTTTTGATGCATGGCAGCGTGATTGGCGTTTTGGGGTGACCGGTGGATTGTTATTTGGCTCTGAAAAATACCATGATTTTTACTATCAAGTGGATCCTGAGTTTATTACAGCCGAGCGTCGTCAGTTCGATGCTGGTGCAGGCTTTAGTGGCTTTCGCGGAATAGCTACTTTGGTTTCCAGAAGCCCAACAAGCTGGATAGCATTTTTTGCGCGCTATGAAAATTATTCTGGCGCAAGTTACGAAGATAGTGATCTTTTACGCGCCTCGGATGGATTTACCGTTGGCTTTGTTTATTCGAGATTTTTATTTCGATCGAAGACATTGGTCAATGCCAAGCGGTAAAACGTAATTATTTACTGCTAAATACGCTCTGCGATATTAGTCATAATTTTAGCGGTGGAACGCATCAACTTCTTAATCGGAGTCGGAAGTTCGCTCGCTCCCTGATCTAAAGCCATCGTTGCGTGGTTAGCCTCATCTTCAATCATTTTTTCTACAATTGCTCTGCTGCAGGTATCGTCAGAGGGTAATCGTTCTAAATGTGAATTTAAATGGTCAACTACTTGTCTCTCGGTCTCGGCAAGAAATCCCAGGCTCCAGCGATCGCCGGCTAATCCGACGAGAAAACCCACTCCAAGTGAAGCAGTATACCAAAGTGGGTCTAAACGGCTTGTGTGGCCCTCTAACTCATCAATGCGTTGCCGGCACCAAGCCAAGTGGTCGATCTCTTCCTCGGCAGCTTGTTGCATTTTGTTTTTAACGCGCCTTTTTTTGCTGCTCAGGCCTTGTCCTTGGTAGAGTGCTTGGGCACAGACTTCGCCTGTGTGGTTAACTCGCATCAACGAGGCTGACAAGATCTTGCCAGATTCTCCCAGGTTGTCGGCAAGGCCATCGGATGGGATCTTGCGCGCAGCATGGTTGCGTGTGAATAACGTACGCAAGCCCTGGTCAAGGTCGCAGATAATTCGGTCAATGAATGAGAGTTTAGCAGGCATGAGCGGATTATATCGTTAACTGTGTATCGGATCTCTAATGTTAACGTTAGGATATTACATATTAATTATTGCACTGCATACTCGTTGGCCGTTACCGAGCTATGACAGATATTGAGTTCGTATTTAGAAATCATATATACAGGGCTGCGTAATACTATAAGCAGTTTTGGTGGCTATCTTCTCCATCCTCTTTTGGTGGTTTGGGAGCGGACTTTGTCCGCGCTTTTTTATGTGTTAATGCATGGATGCGCTGATAATTGTCTTCCCAACGCGCTGAATATAATTGATCGTCGTAGCCCGATTTGTGCAGCTAGGGGAGACAAATTTTCTCTAGCTAGCTCCAGGCAACCCTGAAAACCTTAAGCAGGAAGCAAATATGTTAGGTTTGTCGCTGACAAAGGCTTGATACTTTTGGTCCCGTTCAGTATGATCTCGCGTCCTTAAAAGCATTGGATTGTTCTTGGTTCCAAGCAAATGAAAACATTTTCAGCAAAGTCAGCAGATGTACGACGTGAATGGTTCGTAATCGACGCCACAGATAAAGTTCTGGGTCGTCTTGCCACAGAAATTGCTCGTCGCCTGCGAGGCAAACATAAAGCAGAATACACTCCTCACGTTGATACCGGTGACCATATAGTTATTGTGAATGCCGAAAAAGTTGCCGTTACAGGCAATAAAGAGGAAGATAAAATTTATTACCATCACACCGGTTTTCCGGGTGGTATAAAAGATATCAACCTTCGTGCTCTTCGTGCAAAAGCCCCGGAGCGAATTATTGAAAATGCTGTTCGCGGTATGTTGCCGAGCAACTCACTTGGCCGGGCAATGTTTAAAAAACTGCACGTGTATGTAGGTGGAGAGCATTCCCACACAGCGCAGCAACCTAAAGCTCTGGAACTATAATAATGGCAACTGCTGAACAAGTTTATACCGGTACTGGCCGTCGTAAATCTTCTACCGCTCGAGTGCGTTTAAGCTCAGGCAAGGGAGAAATAAATATTAATTCACGTACCTTGGATCAATTTTTTGGCCGTGAAACAGCACGAATGATTGTTCGTCAACCATTGGTGCTACTGGAAATGGAAGGCCGGTTTGATATCAATGTGAATGTAAAAGGCGGAGGCCCAAGTGGCCAAGCTGGCGCAATACGCCATGGTATAACTCGTGCATTACTTGATTACGACGAAGCTTTACGGCCACAATTGCGAAAAGCGGGTTTTGTAACTCGTGATGCACGTGAAGTTGAGCGAAAGAAAGTTGGCTTGCACGGTGCACGTAAAAAACCACAATTCTCAAAACGTTAATTACGTTTCGACTGTTTAGCCTTAGAGCCGGAGCGAGTCTCCGGCTTTTTTGTCTGACTGTTACGGTGCCCAGTTAGACACAAAAACGATCGTACATTGGGGAATCGTCTAGTGGTAGGACTGCGGACTCTGACTCCGCCAACGGGGGTTCAAATCCCTCTTCCCCAGCCATTATAAACAAAGGCTTCGCAGAGATGAGGGGCCTTTTTTAATGCCTAAAATTATGTCTGTGGGACACTCATGGGACACTAAAATAAACTTTACTGTCCCACTAGTGTCCCACACATATAAACGGATATTTATAAGCTATTGTATATAAAGTATTAAAATGCATTAGGATTGCGGAGTATACATCCGTGTTACCATTTATTGTGGTGTTTGGTAGTCTTTCATAGGTAGCAATTAGGAGTTTATCTATGGCCACACTTGAGCAACGTACCGACCGCATGGGC